>JAAELT010000158.1 GCA_024226315.1 bacterium
GCTTGAGCTCGTCGGGCCAGAGCGTCACGCTGACCTCGCCCAGGTGGGCCTTGCGCAGCAGCAACATATAGGTGCGCGACTGCCCGATGCCGCCGCCGATGGAAAGTGGATAAGCGCCGGTGATGATACCCTGATGATAGGGAAGCTGAAGATTTTCTAATTGGTCGCTCATCTCCAGTTGGATGCGCAGCGTTTCGGCATTGACGCGGATGCCCATCGAACTCAGTTCGTGACGGCGCCGGGTGACCGGATTCCAAACCAGGATGTCGCCGTTCAGACCGTGCATCGGCCTCCCGTCCTCGGACACGGTCTCGGTCACCCAGTCGTCGTAGTCCGGCGCCCGCATCTCGTGGGGGTAGCCGTCGTCGAGAGTCCAGCCGATGCCGTAGATGAAGACCGCCGGGTAGCATTGCAGAATGCGGGTCTCCCGCTCCTTGCGCGGCAGGTCGGGGTAGCGCGCCAGGATGTCCTCGGCGTGCAGGAACTCGAGCTGGTCGGGCAGGCTCGGGTAGCGGTCGTCCGCCAGCTGGGGAAACAGCTCCTGGACGTGGGTCTCGGCGCCCTTGAGCACCTTCCAGATCTTCTCGACCACCTGCTTCAGGTAGGCCAGGTTGCGCTCCTTCTCGGTGATCGCCACCTCCCAGTCCCATTGATCGACGTAGGCGCTGTGGTCGTGATCGAGAAAGTAGTCCTTTCGCACCGCGCGCATGTCGGTGTTCAGGCCTTTGCCGGGCAGCATGCCGAACTGCGCCAGCGCCATGCGTTTCCACTTGGTGGCCGCCTGCACCACCTGGGCGTCGATCGGGTGCTTCTCATAGTCGTTGGCGATGTGGAGCTCCACCGGCGTACGGGAGCCGTCACGGTCGAGGTAATCGTTGACGCCGCTGTCGACGTCGACGATCAGCGGCACCGTCACCATCATCAGGTCGAGCTCCCGCGCCAGGCCCTCTTCGATGTAGGTCTTGGCCGCGGTGATCGCCTGCTGGGTCTCCTTGGGGTCGAGCAGGGAGTGATAATCGTGCGGCAGGATCTGTTCCAGCTCCTGATAGTCGCCGATGCCGGGTCCGGCGAGGTCCTTCGTCTTGTCGCTCATGGGGCGCCTCCAGGCTTGCTTGTCCTCGCAGTCGCCGCGGGGTCGCGGCAACTCCGATCCGAGGCTACCGGAGCCGCACCCTGCAACGTGTCGCCGGATGGGGTAGTTTCGGCGCCGTGCCGAGGTGGCCCGCGCCTGTCCGTTTGGGTGGTCAGGCCCGAAACCGAAAACCCGGCGTCGCCGCTGGATGGGGATGAGCCTCAACCAGGTCTGGCACGGGTTACCACTGGATCCGGATGAGCCTCAACCAGATCCAGCAAGGTTTTGCCGCTGGATGGATATGAGCCTCAGCCAGATCCAGCAGAGTTTGCCGCTGGGTGAGGATGAGCCTCGATAGGATCCAGCGGAGTTTGCCGCTGGATGGGGATGAGCCTCAATCAGATCCAGCAAGGATTGCCGCTGGATCAGGATGAGTCTCATCGGGGTCTCGTGCGGACGGACGAAACGTGGATGAGGCGTTCGAAGGCTTCGTGCCCGATCGGCAGGGCCGGGATGAGGTCTCGGAAGCTTCAGGGCGTCCGAGGGGTGAGCGCCTTTCCCTGACGATGGATGACGATCCAACGGAGATAAGCGTGAATTAAATAGGTTCCAACCACCTCGGGCGGAGGCCGTCCGCCTCGGGCGGAGGCCGTCCGGCAAGGGGGTTCCTGATAGGTTCCATATAAATAGGTTCCAACCACCTCGGGCGGTGAATTAAATAGGTTCCAACCACCTCGGGCGGAGGCCGTCCGCCTCGGGCGGAGGCCGTCCGGCTAGATAGGTTCCAACCACCTCGGGCGGAGGCCGTCCGGCAACAGCGAAGGGCCCCCGTCTAAGCGATTCGCAGTTCGCCGACGGGCCGATTCC
>JAAELT010000159.1 GCA_024226315.1 bacterium
GCCGGCCTACCGTCGGCCGCCTGTCGCCATATGTGGATAACCGGATAGATCCGCCCGCACACATGTCGCCGGCCCTCATCCCGATCGGCGACACCCGAAACTGCTGCACCCTGTCGATTCGCCTCCTGCGCCCCGAAAATCGTCCTTCACACGGTGCCCGGTTCCATGTGAAGGCGGTCGCCGGAACAGCGGATCCATCGCCCGCCCCGTGGGGCGGATTCAACCTACCCGAAAGGATGGGTTCCCGCGCGGACCATAGCACAGAAAGAGCAGCTCGAATGTTAAGCGTGCGTGCCCGTTTCGGTTGGCCGGAGAGGGGGATCGGGAGGGGAGTCTCCGTGTTCCGGTGGGTTTCTCGGACATGGTGATTCGGCGGGCGCGATCGTCTCCGGGGAGGGGAGACCGGACGGGTGTGGGTGACCGATCTCGACGGATTTCATCGTCGGCGCGAGATCGGACGGGTGGATCACGTCTATGTGGGGTGTGTGGCGCGGATTGCGGGCGCGTCGCCCGCGTCCGCGCCGGGCGTGGTGTGTGACGGGCGTGCCGTCCGCGCCAAAACCCCGGGGGTTGAAACCCCCGGCTACTCTCTAACGCCCCCTGGCGGGGGCTCGGAAAGTCTCGGAGGTTTGCGGTGCCGAACAGCCATACGAGTTTGAAGGTTCACGTGATTTTCTGTACGAACAAACGTCATCCGTATCTGACCGAAGTACTCGAGCCCCGGCTGTACAGCTACATCGGCGGCATCATCACGCAGAAGGGGGGAGTCCTGATCGAGATCAACGGGATGCCGGACCATGTGCACCTGCTCGCGAGCATGCGGCCGGACATCACCGTCGCGGAGATGGTTCAGCGAATCAAGGGGGGATCGTCGCGTTGGATCAACTCCGAGCATCTCACCGACGAAGTCTTCGGCTGGCAGAGGGGATACGCCGCCTTCTCCGTCTCCGAATCACAGGTGCCCGTGATCGGTCGCTACATCCGCAGCCAGAAACACCACCATCGTCGCTACACCGTCGACCACGAGCTCGACCGACTCCGAGACCGCCACAACCTCCGGGACTGACCAAGCCCCGCAGGGGCGATAGATAGTAGCCGGGGGTTTCAACCCCCGGTGATCGTGGATCGGGATCCGCGCCGGGGTTTCAACCCCCGGTGATCGTGGATCGGGATCGCCGCCGTCCACCCGAACATCGCCCCTTGCCGCCGCCGTTTCGTTCACCGTCCACCCGAACATCGACCTTCCCGCCGCCGTTTCATCCTCCGTCCGCCCGAACATCGACCTTCTCGACGCCGTTTCATCCTCCGTACGGCCGAACATCGACCTTCCCGCCCCCGTTTCATCCTCCGTCTGCCCGAACATCGACCTTCTCGCCGCCGTTTCATCCTCCGTCCGCCCGAACATCGACCTTCTCGACGCCATTTCATTCTCCGTACGGTCGAACATCGACCTTCTCGCCGCCGTTTCGTCCTCCGTCCGGGCGGACGGCGAGCATCGCGCAACTATGCAAATGCGGTCCGTCGGCCGACGCTCGAAAACGCCCAAACCCTTTGCTGGCACGGCTTTCCGCGATTCCGACCGCCCTCGCGCCGGCGCCCGGAACTATGCAAATGCGGTCCGTTTCCCAAAAGCCGGTCGGCGCTCCCTACACTTTTCCCCGAGCTCGACGAGGCGTCAGCGGCCGAGACACCGAGCCGGGCTCGCGGCGGGCCACCGATCGCCGGGCGTCCGCCAACAAATCCAAACTGGCCCCGAGAGGGCCGAAGAAAGGACAGACAGATGTCGTACTCATTACCGAAAGAAGCCTTGACGATGATGGGGAAGACCGAGTTCCTGGTCACCTCCATCAAGACCCACAAACCGACCGTCACCGTCAGGATAGGCGAGGCCGGTATCGAGATCTTCGCCGGTGTCGAAGGCGAGGCGCCGGCGGCTCCCGACTGGAACCAAGTCCAGGACTGGGGAGTCGCCGCGCTGGAGGCTTCCGCTGCCGAGGTCAAGAAGACCGACCGCGCCTACCGCAACAATCTGGTGCACCTGAACCAGGCGCGCCAGGACCGCAACGAGACGCTCGGCGAGCTGAAGGGCGCCCACCGCGTCATGCGCAGCTCGTTCAACGGCACCTATGGCGGGGAGTCTCTGCCTCTGATGGGCCTCGAGGGCGTACCGGCACGTGCCCACCTGGCGTTCCGGGAGCAGATCGGGGAGGTCGTCTCTCGCATGAGCGATCCCGTGATGGTCGGTGCTCTGCCGGCGCCGCGGGCGGGACAGTCCGCCATCGCCATCGACTCTCTGGTCGAAGCCCGGACGGGTGAGATCACCGAGCTCGAGGACCGGATGGAGGACGTCCGTGGTGCCCGCAAGCGCGCCACCGAGTCCAAGGCCGTCCGGGACGAGACGCGCAAGAAGCACCGCAGGGTGTACTCCAACGTCGCCCGCATCCAGGAGGGCATCTACCGCCTGGCCGGTCTCGACGAGCTGGCGGACAAGATCCGGGCCACTCAGCGCGCGGCTCGGAAGAAGGACGACACCGGGCAGCCGGCGGAGACCACCGAAGGAAAGGAGGAGCCCGCCGAGCAGAATGAACAGCAGTCGGAGTAGAAGGTTCTGACCGGATCTCCGTCCCGCCCCCTCCTGGGGGCGGGGTTTCTGTTTCTGTTGGACAGAAAGAGCAATACGGAGTAGTATCCACTGATATGGACTATTCTTCGACCAAGCGTCTGAACCGCACCGAGGCACGGCCGGTCACCGCCCTCGAAAAAGGCTGGTTCCGCGACCCCCGCTTCCTGAAGCAGTTCTTCGACCGCTGCGAGCACCGCGCCTTCGTGCTCTCGCCCGACACCCTGGCGCTGGCGCTGCGCGCCGTGGAGTTCGCTGAGCGCCACGGCGCCGAGCTGGATGGCAGACCTTGTCTGCTCCACCGCAGCTACGGCGTATTGTCCCACGCCTACATCGTCGGCGGCGACCTGTTCTGGGCGGGCAAGGTCCTGAACATGGTGCGCGACCGCGCCCTGGCCTGCTGCCCGCCCTGCCGCAGCGAATTCCTGCGCCGCGAGGGCGACCTGCTGGGCGAGCAGCGCCAGGCCGAGGAGTCGCTGGCCGCCCTCAACCGCGCGCTCGAGGAGGGCGCCGACCACCTGGACGCCGATGCCCGCGCCCGCATCTACTACGTGCGCGCCGTCGCCTACCACTTCCTGGGCTACCGCGCCCGCGCCCTGGCCGACGCCGGCCGTGCCATCGAGGGCCTGTCGCTGACCTCGCCGCGCGGCTACTTCCTCGACCTCGGCGCCTTCGTGCCGATCTACGTCGCCGGCGGCGGCCGCAAGGACGACCGTGCCGCCGAGCGTCATCTGCAGGCCTTGCTCGACCGGGTCAAGGGCAAGCGCCCCGGCTGGCCGGACCTGCGCGGCCGCGTCACCTGGGCGGGCGCCCAGGTGAGCGCCCGCCTGGACGACTACCGAGCCGCCCGGCGCCGCATCACCAGCGCCTACGTCTACCTGCTCCAGTCCGGTCTGGCGCGCGAGATCACCGCCGCCACCACCGACCGCTGCATCCTGGTCTGCCGCGGCGACGAGCCCCACGGCAAGGCCGCCGTGAACGCCCTCAAGCTCGTCAAACGCACCCTCGAACGGCGCCCCGACCTCGACGCCGCCCACCGCGAGGGTCTGGGCGAGATGCAGGACGTCCTCGATCGCTATCCCGAGAACGCCTTCGAGGAGCTGGTGCGCTTCCGCCGCTCGTTCATCGCCCCGGTGCCCGGGGTGATGGCCGAGCGTCTCGCGGGGTAAGGGGGCCGGAACATCCACCCGGGGTTGCCCACCCGGGGTTGACCACACCCCCCGAACATCCACCCGGGGTTGAAACCCCGGGCTACTATCTACCGTCCCTCCGGGACTCCGGA
>JAAELT010000160.1 GCA_024226315.1 bacterium
AGTTCTGTTTCGTTTTTTCACTCTTAATGTTCTGTATGTTATTTTCGCTTTTCTTCAGTTGTTCATCTTGCTATTAAACAAGTCTTATGATTATTTTTTATGGAAAACGTGGTATTTGTGCAATTTTTACAGTGCCTTTAACTATGAATGCGCAGAAATACATCATTCCAAAATTTTTGCTAAGAAAGTAACAAGAAAGTTTTTGTACTGAAAACATGAATATCAAAGAAAGTTTCAATACTGGCCCCAAAAAGGACTTTCTTATAAAAAAAACGTGTAATCTCCCTAGCTATGCCTTTCCATCCGATTATAACTTTCAAACCATCGGACATCTTGATCATGTGCCTAGTGTACTTGTCCAGTAAGGCTTTACTAGCCTCAGTGCACCGAAAAGGAATCAGAAATAAAACCTTTCCTTTCAGCTCATTTTGGTTCACGACCAGTTATCACAACTAACATCACAACGAAAGCATAAAAAGAAGAAGGACAAGAAAGACAAAAAAGACAAAGAACGAACTAAAGATAAA
>JAAELT010000161.1 GCA_024226315.1 bacterium
ACTTAGTATAAAGAAAGGTGAGCAAACGGTGTAGAGTGTGAGAAGAGAGGAAAATGTGTTGTGATGGGGCAGGAGAAAGCTGAATACAGGGTGTAAAGAGTAAGAATTAGAACGATGCAGTGTGATGTGGTACTTATTATAAAGAGAGGTGAGCAAACGGTGTAGAGTGTGAGACGGAGGGGGGGGCTCTTCCATAGTAAAGGTACCTGGGGATGTGCCGCGCAAGAGGGTATACTTTTTTGGACTTCTAGTCTAGCCAAGGGTATACTTTTTTACATTTTGGTCTAGCCAAGGTTATCATATTTGACAATGAAGCGGTCATGCTTTCAGCTTTAGCAGTCTTGGAAAGTAGAAATTTCGTCCTACCCATTTTTAAAGAAACTGACAAAAGAAAAAAGTCGACCTTTGAAATTTTCGCCTTAAGATCAACAATTTCGTGCGTATTTGTCACGCCAAGGGTATAATTTTGGCAGAAATTGGTCTCGCCAAGGGTACCATTTTCTCAAAAGCTCAAAC
>JAAELT010000162.1 GCA_024226315.1 bacterium
ACCATAGCCACCATACCCACCATAGCCACCATAGCCACCATAGCCACCATAGCCACCATAGCCACCATAGCCACCATAGCCACCATGGCCACCATAGCCACCATTGCCACCATGGCCACCATGGCCACCATAGCCACCATGGCCACCATGGTCACTATGACCCTCGTTGCCACCATGGCCGCATGGCCTCCATGGCCACTATGGTCCCCACTGTAGCCACAATGACCACCATGGCCATCATTGCCACCATGGCCACTATGGACCCTATGGTCACCATGGCCCGCGTGGCCCCTACGGTCCCATGGCCACCATGGCCCCCATACACCATGGCCACCATGACCCCCTGTGGCAGCATGGCCACCATTGCCCCCATGGCCCCCATTGCTCCAACTACCCCCATTTTTCCACTGATATCATCACAACTCACCAGCGCCACGGATTCACGCCCTCGGCATGCCATGTCGCATTGCAATGTTGGTACCCACCAACCTTGAGTGCAATTAGTACTGCGCTCCCCCCATATCCTATATGCCGTATGCACTGTGTCCTGCGGACGGCTGCTCGTGCAGTGCATATATACTAAGCTATATAGTGAGTGGGTAAGTGAGTGAGTGAGTATGTGAGTGAGTAGGGAGTGAGTGAAAAAGTGAATGAGGGATGAGAATGAGGA
>JAAELT010000163.1 GCA_024226315.1 bacterium
GCAGCCGAGCTGTACCGTGGCGCTTGTATGAACGTATCTGTCAGGACATTGAACAAGGAAACTTAGATGCTTGAGTTTAATGCCACAAACCACGAATACCGCCTGAACGGCGTAGTAATTCCCGGAGTTACTTCAGTTCTGGAAGCGGCGAGGTTATCGGACTTCTCTCAAGTGAAACCACAAACTTTGGAACTGGCAGCAGTACGTGGCAGCTATGTTCATCAGGCTTGTGAGCTGTTTGATTGCAAAAGGCTTGATATTGCCAGCCTTGATGAAGAGGTCGCCGCTTACTTTGGAGCTTGGCAATATTTTCGCCATGACTTCAAGCCGGAGTTCACTTTGATTGAGAAGCGAGTCTTCAATCCCAAATTACACTATGCCGGAACCCTTGACCGTTTGGGTTACATCGGAGAGAAAAATATCCTACTGGACATCAAAACCGGAGTTAAGTCTTTTGCACACGGCCCGCAGTTAGCAGCTTATGCCGCTTGTCTGCCGGATGAGGTTAGTGAGCGTTGGACAGTTTACTTAAATGTCAGTGGTGAATACGACATTGCAGA
>JAAELT010000164.1 GCA_024226315.1 bacterium
TCGTTGAGGTAGCCGGAGAATAGTGCGGGGAGCATCATCGCTACGCTCACCATTGTCAGTACAACCGCAAGTCTCTTCCGTTCTGTCATGAGTACCCCAATCGCCCAGCAGACCCTCGTTGAGCGCATCCCTCAACGAGGTCACCGTGCCTCTGAGAACTTTTGATCTGTCGTCGACCAGACACCAGTGTTCCCGCATAGTTTCGGTCCCCCAATAGGACACACGCCGCCGACCCAAAGGTCAGCGGCTCCCTTCGAGGTGTCTCGCTCCACGGGAGTACCCTCATCAACGACCTCAAACGCTTTTTCCTAGACGCTAGCTGCGGTTGTCAACCACCTACCATCCAGAAATTCCGGACGCTCGGGCCGTATCAGTGTGAGGTGTGAGGAAACCGTTCGGTTGCCTCACACCTGACAGGCCAGGCTCGAAGAGCTCGTCGAAAAGGTGAGCGGGAGCCGAGTACGCCGAGAGCTGCCGGCCGGCCGCCGGTTGTGCTCGACCAATGAGGGCGGGGGCCCTCCCGATGCCTTCGGACGACCGCTTCGGTCGTGAATCCCAAGGGCTCTTCGCTCTTCGCTTCGCTCCGTCGTCCTTCGGCATCGTCCCCGCTTGCCCGGCTGGCCCGAGACCAGAAGGGCTTCTGTCTTGTGAGGAGCTACGCAAGGGAGACCACCTGCTCAGCGAGGAAGCGGACAGCAGCCAGTCGGTCCCAGTATGGGACGGCGAAGCAGGCGTGGATTCGCCGCGATGCGCTTCGGACCAAGTCGAGGTGGGGGGAGTCGTTTTGTTCCGTGATGAGATTGGCAGCGAGCTGGAGCCAGAAGAGTCGGTCGAGGTTGCGGTGTGCTTCCATGGCGTGGGCGATGGCGGCTCGAATCCGAGAGTCGGTGTCTTTTGTCGACGCGAGCATGGTGTCACGAGCGGCGGCGAGGCGTGCAAGCATCGAATCTCGAGCCTCGAGTCGGATACGCAGGAGCGCCTCGGTGATGGCCTGTCCCTCGTCGGTCTGCGAGATGTTTCGGACGATGCCGAGCAGGTATCTCGCGTCCACGCTTGGAGGCAGGGTGCCCTTTGTCTTCTTTGCCTCGAAGGTGGCGATGGCGGCGAGGACCGCGTCGAGCGGGAAGCCGGCGATGGCGTCGCGAACTCTGCCGTCGGGGTCGTCGAGGTCGAGCTTGCTCCACTGCTCGTCGACGACCGCGCGGACCGCGGGGTCCATGCGGGCCTTTGCTTTCTCGAGTCTTCTTTCCTGACGGCGTTGCCGCTCGAGCAGGGCCTTGCGGACGCGCTCGACCTGCTCGGCTGTGGGCTCGGTTTCGTTGTAGAGCTCGACGCGGGTTGCTCCGCCTCGGTCTGAGCGCGGCTTGTTGTTGAGGGTTCGCGCCCAGGTGACGAACACGAGAGCCACGATCTGTCGAGCGATCTCCTTTCGGTCGTTGCCGACGACGACCAGCGGTGGCGCAATCTGTTTGAAGAGCCCGAAGGCGCCTTCGACATGGGGGTTGGATTGCGGCTTTTTCGGCGTGGAGCGGATGACGATCGTCTCGCCCGTCTCCTCCTTCACTTTGTCGCAGTGGTTCGAAGGCCTCCCGTCGAGCTCGATGGCGATGGGCGATGATTCGGCGGTCTTCACGCCGTCATCGAAAGCTTCGATCACGGCAGCGGCGTCCTCTTCGTCCCGCACCGACAAGCCGACGAAGGCGCCGGAGTCGGCGTCGACCAAAAGCTCGACGTTGAAGGTGAAGCGGCAAGGACCGATCTCGACGGTCATCGTCGAGCCGTCGCCTGCCCACTGAGCGCCGGGGAAGAAGGTCTCGAAGGCGCCGCGCAGGGTGCCGTCGCGGCGGCTACGACCTCGCTTTCGCGGCAGCCTCACGCCGGCCTTCTCGAGGATGCCGGCGATCATCGTGAGGCCCCACTCGATGCGCAGGTGTTCGCGCAGATGGTCGCAGAAGGGGACGAAGCCGCCGGTCCACTGCTTCCACTCGTTGAGCACAGTCTCGATGCGAGCCGAAGCCGCGTCCTGCTGGTCGACTGTCTCGTCATCGGGCGGCTCGGCCTCTGGGACCGGAGCACGGAGCCAGTCGCGGAGTGTGGGCAGCGGGACCGCGACGGCTTCTGCGAAGTCGGCGAAAGCGCCCTCGCTCAGCTCTTCACTTTTCTCGGCCAGCTCGAGGACGAAACGATGGTAGTCGTCGCTGTAGCGTCGACGCCGACCGCGAGTCGTGACGCAGCCGGGGTGCTCGATGAGAAAGGCGATGACCTTGTCTCTGAGCTCACACCGGACGTCGGGAGGTGATGACTCGTGCTCGAGAGCCGGCCGCCCCGGAGGACGGACCAGTCCCGTCACCGCGGCGGGGATCGCTCGGGCGAGCTCGTAGGCCCGAGACCGACCGGCGCCGGTGACGGCGAGGATCTCCGAGACCTTTGGGCAGGGAAAGCCGAGGTGCACGAGCAGCGCTCTGGCGACCAGCAGCAGAGCCGCCTTCACGACGGGGGAGACATTCTGGACGGATTGGGCTACAGCGGACATCGGTCCTCTCTCGTTTCGGACATGGAGTAGTTGGCAAACTCTTCCTACTCCGATCCGAGAGGGACCGCTTCTCTTATTCCCTCAGCTCGAGCACCTTCTGCCCCATGAGCCACACCTCGGGCACGCCGCCCTGGCTCACCACCTTGAACAGTTCCAGGCAGCGGTGCCGAAGATCGACGGAGTCGAGCCCATCGCGGCCGGTGCCGGCTTCGATGCGGGCCAAAACTTCTTCAGCGCGCCCGTAGTAGCGGTCCGCCGGCGCGAGCAGCCCGCCCAGCGCGTGGCTCGTCCGGTCGTGGTTGTACCAGTGCAGGTGCGAGGCCAGCCGGCGCCGCATCTCGGCCACGTCGTAAAATCGGTGTACGTCGAACAGCTCTTTCGAGAGGTTGGCGTTGAAGACCTCGAGCTTCCCGTTCCACTCTTTGTGCTCCGCCGCTATTTGATCCACTCCCATCTCCGTCAAGAGCGTCGTGAAGCGCGAGATGCCCCGCCAGGACCAGAAGGCCGAGCCTTTGTCATGAAGCACCATCTCCGGCTTACCGTGGCGCTCCACCGCCTCCTCGAAGGTCTTGATCACCAAGTCGGCCCGCTCCGCGTCGTCGGTGCCGTGACCCACCACGTAGCGCGAGCAGTCGTCGAGCAGGATGAGCGTGTGCGTCTGGGCTCGATTGATGTGACGGTGCAGATAGTCGAGGTGCCACATGTGATTCGGACGAACCGCCTCGAAGCGCTCGTCATGGCGCTGACTGCGCACCCTCGGCAGCCGATAGCCGGAGTCCTCCATCACCCGACGGACCGTTTGCACGCCCACCTTCACGCTCCTACGCCGGAGCTGGTTGCGAATCTGGCTCGGCCCCAGCCCAGGATGCTTATGCCATTCGCCGAGGATCTCGCGGTCCCGCTGCTCCTCGAGCTCCTCGGCCGAAGGGCCGCTCGTCGGACTCGGTCCCTGTCCTTCTGCGGCGCGCTCCACCTTGCGCTTCCAGTCGTAGATGCTGTAGCGGCTCGCCCCGAATTTCCTCGCTGCCTCGCTCACGCCGTGGAGACAAGCGTATTCGAGCACCGCGGCCTTTTCAGAGGGCGTGTACCTTCGCGCAACCTTTCTGCCAGATTCATCGCCTGCGCCCCTGCGGTAAATCGTCGGCAATCCCTGCTCGTCGAGCTCGGGCTCCTCAACGGCGTGACCGGCTTCCGGCTCTTTCTCGACATCTTTCTGCTTCGCCGCTTCGTCTGCCTCGGCGAGCTTCTTCCAACGACACACAGTGCTCTTGGGGATGCCATGCTTCTCGATCGCCGCGCCGACACCCAACCTCATGGCGTCCTTGCCGACTTCGCTTCGTTTCTTTGGTGTGTATTTGCCGTAGGCTCTGCTCTTCGACATCAGGGGGCCTCCATCACCGCTGAGACCATTCCCGGAGCGTCCGGAGTTTCACGTCTCAGCAGCGATGGTCAGTGTGCGGCAAGAGCAACTACTCCCCTAACCGCTCGCATACCGGGCTCTCTTCTGGTGCCATGGACCCTGGGCCGCACAGGTGCCCCGGTCCACAGTACCTTCCTGCTCTGGACCCACAACGAACTCCGCAGCGTCCGTTGCCACTGCTACCCTCCCATTCTTCAAGGATACA
>JAAELT010000165.1 GCA_024226315.1 bacterium
CGCTCCTGAAGGAGTAGATAGCGGTCCGAGCGTGTATCGCGTCGTCGGGGTCGACCCACTTCAGCGACACTCCGTAGGTCCCCGGAAACGCGGACACGCCATCTTCGCTCGGAAGGCAACCTACTATCAAGAAGATGAGCGTCATGAGCGCGGGACCGAGGATTCGGCCGGGCTGAAGCGAGAGTCTTTGGTGCATGCAGTTTCCCTCAATTCTCCTCGAATGATGACGCCGACGGCGACGGGAGGTAGCTTCCCGAGAGCGACTACCGGTTCGCCTTGAAGCCGTTGACGCGGATGCCGGGGTGCCAGCCACCTCGGTCAGCCAGATTCTTGACCGCCACGTAGTCGAGCAGCGTCAGCCCAGCGTTCGAATCGAGCTCGACGAGAACATCGACGTCACTATCCGCCCGCGCCTCACCGCGTGCCACGGACCCGAAGATCGCCGCGTGGAGAACCCCTCGACCCTGCAGGACGGCAGCGTGTCCGGCAAGCCGCGAAAGGATCTGCTTCAGTGAGAGAGTCCCATCCATGGCCAGATTCTCCCTCATCTGAGCGACTTCGGCTAGAGGTCCGGCCGGAAACCCTTCTGCCCCGAAGAGTTCCGAAGAGTGGTGCCAGACACCGGCTCTGAGGGACAGCGGCCCCGGATAGAGCGCTTCGAGAAACTGCAAAGTGGTGATTCTGGGCATCTCGGCTCCAAGAGGTGAAGAACGGAAGGGGCCGGGCCGCCAAGCCGCAGGGAAGGTCGGCTCAGCGGGTTGCCCTCGCTTGCCCGGCCCGGCCCCTCCGTCCTCACCTCGGTAGTGGTTCTAGGAGTCGACCTCCGCTACCGGCTCCTCGGCGTCGGGCGCGTCGGCGTCCGGTGCCTCGGAATCGGCGGTGGAATCGGTGGTCGGGGCTTCGTTGGTCGGTTCCGGCGGCTGCGCCGCCGGCTCCTGCGCCGCCTCGGGCGTCTCCTGCTCGTCGCGCGCGCGGTGGCGCGAGAGCCGGATGCGTTTGGCGACCTCCGGGTGGCCGGCGTAGGCGGTCAGGGCTTCGAGCACCTTCCCGGCCAAGATGGCCTGCTGCTGCTCGTCCAGCAGCCGGCGCTCCTTCTTGGCCAGCGCGGCGTTCGACGACTGCGTGCCGAGGTCGACGCCGTGCACCGAGAGTCCGAGATCCTGGAGCGGAGCGTCGAGGCTCGTGGCGATGCCGGCCAGGCTGGTGGTGCCGATGTCGACCCGCACGCCCGGCAGCTGGAAGGTGGGGTCGGTGAGGTTGCGCCGCACCCGTGACCCCAGCCGGTGCCGGGATGCCGGGGTGCCAGCCACCTCGGTCAGCCGGCCACCTCGGTCAGCCACCAGCTGCCGATCGAGATCGTTGCCCACTGCATCCACCTGATCCGTGGCGAAAAGGTGCTGCTGGATTCCGACCTGGCGGTGCTCTACGGAGTGACCACCGGCAACCTGAACCTGGCCGTGCGGCGCAACCGGCGGCGGTTCCCGGAGGACTTCGTGTTTCAGCTGACGGCGGAGGAGCTCGGGGCTTTGCGCTTGCAGGGTGCAAGAGCAAAGGGCCGCGGCGGCCGCCGCACGCCGCCCTGGGCCTTCACCGAGCAGGGCGTCGCCATGCTCTCCTCGGTGCTGCGCAGCGACCGCGCCGCCGACGTCAACGTGGCGATCATGCGCACCTTCGTGCGCCTGCGCCGCTCCCTGGCCACCGACGAGGAGCTGGCGCGCAAGGTGGACCGGCACGACCGCGAGATCGCGGTGCTGTTCGAGCACGTCGAGGCGCTGCTCGGGGTGCCGGAGGCGGGGGAGAGGGAGGCGGTGGGGTTCAGGGTTCCGGGCGCGGGGTGAATCAGGTCTCGCAGCGTTGGCGAGGGAAGGCCCGAGAGTCCATACTTGTGGCAGGCCCGCTGTCGGGCGCATGGTAGGATAGTGGAATGAAGAGCCCCGAGAGCGGGACCGAAATCGCACAGCCCCTCGACACGTCTCCGGAAGGCTGGCGCCCAGAGACCGTCGACCACGATGACAGCCTGATCCGCTGGATGCTTACGTTGAGTCCGGCGAAACGGCTGGAGGTGGCGCAGGGATTCGTCGACAGCATCAGGGTGCTCAGAAGTGGACGCCGAGCTCCGGTTTCTGGACATACTTAGGGCCCTGACGCGGCACGAGGTCGACTTCGTGGTCGTGGGCGGTGTCGCGGCGATTCTCGAAGGCGCTCCCATTTCTACCTTCGATGTGGATGTCGTCTACCACCGAACGGACGACAACAACGCGCGCCTCGCCGCGGCGTTGCGGGAGCTCAATGCGCTCTACAAGGATCCCGCTGGTCGCCGAATCGTGCCCGACGTCGAGAAGCTCGCCACCATCAATCGCCATCTGTTGCTCACCGATCTCGGGCCGCTCGACGTCCTGGTCGGCATCGGTCGAGACCTCAGCTACGATCAACTGATTGATCGGACCATCGAATACGAGGTGGCTGACCTCAGCCTCAAGGTCCTCGATCTCGAGACCGTCATCGAGAGCAAGGAGTTCGCGGGCCGCGACAAGGATCGAGCCACGCTGCCGATCCTGCGACGCACCCTGGAGCTGAAACGTTCGACCCCCGATTGATCGACCGCCGGAGGGGCGCGTGGAGTTGGACGACGAGGACCGCGCGCTGCTGCGGCCGATCCGCCACCAGCGCGACGTCTTCACCTCGCGGGAGCCACCGAACGAGGATTCGGCCATCCTGGTCAATCTCCTGGTCATGGCCATGGAAGCGATCGAGATCTACATCATCATCCGGTACACCGCCGGCAGGGAGGCGTGTCTGGAGTTGATGATGACGGTGGGGCGGCTGTGCGGGTTTCAGTCCGGTGCTGCGCCTGATCCGGGTGCTTGAGCACAGCTTACTCGTTAGGGGATAGAACTCCACATTGCTCGGCCCCCTTCAATGCAGTCCTCTTCGCCCGCCCGGGTGCGAGACTAGTCGGGGCACCTCTTTAGATGGCTCAGCCACCGCGATATCGGTAGTGGCCGGTGATTCGGTACCTTAGGAGAGCATCGTCGATTCGTGGACCGGCGCCGACGTTGTGAACGATCAGCGGCCTGGTGCCGTCCGCGGCGAGCCGGTCGATCACCAGGCCGACGTGGGGCCGATTGCCGGCCAGCATCCAGGTCACCACGTCCCCTGGCCGGAACTCCGCGGTCACCGGCAACTCCGCGCCGCGACGGCGAAGGAAGGTCCGCAGATTCGGCACCCGCCGATGGTCGATGTTCGGGTCGGGTCTTCGCAGTCCCCAGTTTCCAGGGTACGCCGAGAAGGCGATGCCCATGTCTTCGTGGACTTCCTTCTGCAGGTCGATGCCCACCGCCCGGTAGCTTCGGATGACGACGTCGGTGCAGACCCCGACGTCGCCCGGCACGTCGCCCCCCGGATAGGGAATCTGGCGGTACGAGCCGTCGTATCTGACCCGCTGCCGGGTGCGCTCGATCGCCGCATCGACCAGTCGCCTGGTGAGGCCGTCGACCTCGAGTGCCCCGGGACTCGGCGGGGCAGGGCCTTGCGCCGGAGCACAGGTCACGAGGAACAGGCAAGCCACTACCCTTCCGAACATATCGATCGGTCTCCGCCATCAGTTTTGGGGAGCGTGGTCCTGGATTCGAACCGCGCTGGCCGGGGTTTCGTCGCGCGCGCCGCGATGGTGGCGGCGACAGATCTTTGGACCGTTGAAGAGGGAGAAGGGTTCCAACTCACCTCGCACGAAGTGGTGCCGCACACCACTTCTGAGGGGCCACCACTTCTGAGGGCAAGGGATGACCTGAAGGCCGAGATGGCGGCGTTCCTGGCTGAATACCGGATCGCGTCAGAGGAATTGCTGTGCGGCAACCTGAAAGCTGCCGCGTGGTTCCCTGAAGGCTGCTATCCACCGGCGTATCCGTTCGTCGGACCGCCGCCGCCTCGTCGACCACTGTCGCCACCGACGCGTGCCATCACGGTTCTGGAGTCCGGTGCGGTCGAGCGCGGCGAGATCCCGGTCGTGGAGCCCACCGCCCAGCACTGTGGAGAAGCGACGGAGCTGCGCTGCCGCGGCCGGCCGCCGTGAGTCTCTCGCTGTTTACAGCACCGTAGCCGCTGAAGACTGATTCGTCCGAGCGAGGCACGAGTCCGGGATCGCTGCGTAAACAGGGCGCGTTCAGAGGTACACGAAGACAAGAATCAACCTGCCCTGCTCCTGGGGGGGCTCGTCCGCCTGGCCGTCCTTGGTGCCAGTGGATCTCAGCATCTTTCAGGGGCGTGCCTGCGGCGAATTCCTTTCCTCTCCACCTCTTGACAGATCCGACAAACTGTCTATACAGTCGAATTCAATTCTCAGAATCTAGTGCTCACGGGAGCACGACAACCAATGGAGGGGCAAATCTATGCCTAAGCGTGTGCGTACCAGCACCCTAGCTGTGCTGACCATGATCCTGCTTGTCTGCCCGATTCAGGCCCTTGACCTGCATCAAGCCAAAATGCAACTCGATGGCGGTTCACACGTCATCACGACCCCACCTCTTGACCTGGCGCAGTACGCCGTAGACTTCGACGGAGGAATCACCGTCTCAATCGAAGTCCCCAGGGGTGTCGAACGAGCGCAAGCGACTGTCACGACGCCGACCGGCACCAGGACACTGAACCAGATCAAGCAACGCGCCACGATGCCTCCTGGTCCCGACGATACAACCACCTGGTTGACGTATATCGTGGCGAGCCCGGAGGCCGGATTTCCCCACACATTCAGATTCGAGGTCAGGTCCAATACGCCCTTCGATTTCACGCGGATCCTGTTGGGCCAACCTTCGACGCCTACCTCACGCATCATCGGCGCCTCGAGCTTCGTACCGCGGAAGGGCGCAATGGTGATCAAGGCGGGGGAGGATCTTCTCGGCACGCGGTCAGCGCGCCAGTTCATCCAATTCCCAGCCGGTTTCCTGGGCATTGGGGTCGAAGCCTTCAGCGGGATGGTGGAGTTCGGGGAAGATCCCTTTATGCCGGACGTCAACAACGTGGACACGGTGATGTTGCGCCTCCACGATGTGGCCGTGGGAGGGACGGTACCCGTCAGGCTGCTCCGGTTCCAGAATCGAACCTTGGAACCCCTCACCGTCCAATCCGCGACTGGTCCCCAGCATTTCCAGATCAGAGCGTCTCTCTCCCCCAACGCAGTCTCGGAGGGCTTTGTCACTATCAACGCGGATGGATCGTACCGCTCATCGACTTCGCTCTATCCCCTCTTCGAGATTCAACGGGTAGATGACGGCGGCTCGCCAGTCGGGAGCCCCGTCGTCATCGATACGGCTCTGATGGCCGTCCCTGGGTTCCCGTTTTACCTCGCCAGCAGTGGGGGGCAGTGGACGGATCAAGCGCCAGAAGGGCGGCTGGTCACCCCAGGATCGTCAAATTTTTTCTACAACAACGGCGACTCGAATCTGTTCAATCACTCCAACGGCAGAGTCCTGAGGGGCAGTTGCGACAAGTCGAGCGCCATCACCACCAGAAAATGAGGCTAAAGCTGACCCACCTGGGCCTGCTGCTCTGCCTCGGCGGTGTTTCAACAGCCGAAGAAGTCAGGACGATGAAAGGCCCTCAATTCACGCTCGCTACCTACCGTGTCGAACTGGACAAACAGGTTGAGTTCATCGGCCTCTTGAAAGGCTGCGAGTCCACCATGCGCGAGGAAGGCTTGATCACCACAAGTCCCATTCTCAGGATGCGAAGTAACGCAGACCCCACACTCATCCTTGAGATTTTCCAATGGGTGGATTCCGGGGCGTTCGAGCGAGCGCAGGAAAACCGGGCTGTCTTGGATTGGTGGGGCAAGTACGAAAAGACGTGGATGGAAGGGGGCTTCGGGATGAACACGTTCCCGGAGGCTAGCCAACCATGGGCACAGTTCCAGACAATCCACTGAGGTTCCAAAGAGTGGACCCGCACGCCTCACGCCACGAGTCCGCTCGGACGACCCGGCCCCTGGCCGGGTCGCCGCCCCATGGTGTCAGCCGCCTCGGTCAGTCGGCAGTATCGACGGCGGCTCGTGCCGCCGCGCTCACCTCGGCAGGCTTCTTCGAGGAGGATCGACTTCGGGAGCTCGTTCGGCGAAGCTGGCGGGGACGCGAAATGCCGACGCGGGGACGTCGACTTTCTCGAACCGGTCGAGCATCACCGTCCTGCCGCTGACCCTGGGCTCGCCGCCCGCGAAGTGGCGCGTCAGTTCCAGACGGCCCTCGAGCGGGAAGCCTCCGATGGACGCCAGGTCCTCCGCGATCTGCCGCTCGA
>JAAELT010000166.1 GCA_024226315.1 bacterium
GGCGTCGTGGAAGGAGAAGACCAGGGTGTCGGAATCACCGGAGGTCTCCGACACCATCCGGGGCTGGTTGCCGGCGATGCAGTAGTGGGTGAGCATGAGGTCGTCGCCGTTCAGGTGGTCGGATGATGCGCTGAATCTCAGCAGGGGAGGTCTCCGCGAAGCTCGCGGGGTTCGCGTCCCGCCAGGTCCGCCTCGGAATACTGATCAGCAGACCCGCGATGGGCTGAATCGGCCGCCTAGCCAGGCCAATGTCCCGTCTGTCTTGGAACCTCCAGCGAGAAGGGCCGGAAGATCTGGAGGGAATAGGCAAACGGGACACTAGACCTCCACTTCCGTTACGACCGCAAGCTCCTCGGAGAGCTCGCTGGCGGCGCCTGGCGCGCCATCCGCCTCATGGAGGAAGAACGCCCCCATCAGCGGGCTCAGCGGGCACCCTCTGGAGATCCCCGCCGGTGGTCCCAGAACAGCCCGCTGCGCTCCGTCGTCCGCCGCAGGTACTGCCGTACGAGGTCGAAGATCCTCGGGTCCGCGACGTAGCGACGTAGGGTGGGCCTTGGCCCACCATGCCGGCCTACGGCCGACCTCAAGAACGGTGGGCCTACGGATCTCCTCGCCCCACCGGCGCCGCAGCGTCCACACGCCGGTGTCCGCCGGGTACTGCCGGCGGCGGCGGCACAGCCAGTCGAACGCGCGCTCGAGGAGCGCACCGTCGGCGAGGTCGGCGAGGATGAGCACGGCGAACACCCGGGGTCGAGTCAGCATGCCAGCCGACAGCCGGTCCGGCAAGCGGCGTCGACCTGGTTGTCGGCCGAGGGTCCCAACGGCGGCCGCAGGCCACCGTGGCTTGAGGCCGGGGCCATGGGCTCGATGCAACCGGGAGACGTCAGCCCCCAGAAGCGCAGCCGCGATGCTGCGGTTTTGTTTGCAGAAAGTAGCGTCTGGTGATACGTTCCGCAAATGGTTGTGCCTGTCGAGACGATCGCGGCGCCGTTCCCGGCAATCATCAGCTACCGAAGCCTGGCCGAGCTCGTCGATGCTCTGCAGTCTTCCGGAACCTACGTTTTTAGACGTGACGAAGCCTTGTCGGCCCTCGATATCTCCGAGGTCGCCTTCAAGAACGCCGCGCGCCGGCTGGCA
>JAAELT010000167.1 GCA_024226315.1 bacterium
ATCGGCGACCGTCAACCGGGCCTGGGCGCTGTCCTGGCCGCCGGAGGATGTTTCCACCGTGGCGGCAAAGATATAGTCATCTAACGCGGCCTCGGCGGGAACCGACACGGTCACCGGCACGACCACTTTTGCGCCCGCGCCGATGGGCACGCCAAAGGTCCCGGTCGTCCAGCCGGTGGGCAGTCCTTCGAGCGCGAGTGTGAACACGTCGGCGCTGGTCTGTGGGTTGTAGAGCGTCACCTGGTAGCTCGCCGCTCCGCCGGGGTTGGTCTCGCGGGCGGGTGGGGCGATGGACACCAGGTGCGCTGCCGCCACGTACAACGGCGGCAGCGTCGCCACGCCGTGACCGCCCGCGGTAGTGTAACTGACCACCGTGCCGCTGCCTACCTGGCGCACTTCTCCCGGTCTCATTCCGGGCAGCGCGACGTCAAAGGTGGTGACCCGCGCGCGCTCCGTCTGCGAGAGTACGTAGGTCCAGTTGTAGGTCACGTCCTCGCTGCCCAGGGTGCCGGTGAGCGGCGGGTGTGAGAAGGTGGCGTCCAGGGCGATTGCGCCGCTGGTGGGCACGCCGTGGGCCAGGTCTACCCGCGACTCGTCCGTGTATATGTGTATCGTGGCGCTGTCGGAACCGGCGATCTGGCAGTTGCCCGCCTCGACGGTGAGCGTCGTCTGGCCGGGGGCGAGGGGCGTCCAGGTGTTGGCGTAGGTCCCGTCGCCCGCCAGACCGTCGTCGTGTCCGCCGTCGTCGTAGAGCATCAGTCCGCCATTGTCATTGTCGGCAGAACCGATGACGGCATAGATGCGGCCGCTGTCGAGGCTGTCGGTGACCTGGGCGCTGACTTTTATCGTAGAGCCGACCGGGAAACGGTCGCCGTCGCGCGGCTCCAGGATGTGGGTCGTGATGGCGTCGGCGGCGGGGATGAGGTAGCTGCGGCCGGAGACGATCTCGTCGGCCTGGGTCTGGTCCACCGCGCACACCCACTCGGTGTACTCGGTCAGGCAGATGGAGAGGGCCACGTCGGTGCTGACGACGTAGTGGCCGCCGTTCATGTGCGTGGTGACGATGGTGACGGCGTTGCGGCTCACGCCCGCTAGCGTCTCGTTCAGATAGGCCGGATCGACGTGAAAGATGTAGACGCCGCCGGGGACGACCTCGTAATAGCCGCCCACCGGGTAGCCGTTGACGTAAAACTCGGCGGTGTGGGGGCGCACGCCCGGCCACATGCTCTTGATGGTCACCCGCAGTTCGGCGCTGGACACGTTGGCCCGGCGAAAGCCGCCCGGCAGGTCCACGTAGGTGGTGATCTGGGGCCGGTTGGTGCAGTACCAGTCGCCGTTGCGGGCTTCCATCATCACGTTTTCCGTCTGGCCCGGCAGGACGTCGCAATTCTCATCGCAGGCCACGTCGAACGTCACGCTGCGCTCGGCTCCGGCCGCTGTGGCGACCAGTCGGGTGCTCAGTTGGTCAAAGTTCTCGTCCAGGATGGGGATGGCGGAGAATTCGAGGGACGCGCCGACCCTCAGGCGGGCGTGGTTGAGCGAGGGTGCGATGAGCAAGGCCCCCGTGCCGCTCACCACCTCGTAATCCACGGCCAGATCGGTGAGGGCAAAGTTGCCGTTGTTGGTGACGCGGAAGGTGCGCACCAGTGTACTCGGGTCATAGTCGATCTGTTCCAACGTATAGTCCACCACCGGCACATAGACCGTGACGTGGACACCGGCATAGTCGAGGATCGGTTCCTCTTCCCCATCGGCGGTGAGGTGGGCCACCAGGTCGTATTCGCCGTTAGGCTCCGCGTCCTGGGTGTGGATGGCGAGGGTGACGTCGCGCGTCTCGCCCGGTTCCAGGGTGATGACCTGGTCCTCACTCCCCGAACCGACAAAGCCGACGATGAGTTCATCGTCCCCGGTTGGCACCTCGATGGTCAGCAGCAAGGTGTGAGAGATGCTATCCTCGTTGCGCACCGCCACGGTCACCCGTTGGTCATAGTCTCGGTCCACGCTAAAGTTATAGTTGCGCTTGGTAAAGACCAGGCCGTTGCCAATCGTCAATGACTGCTC
>JAAELT010000168.1 GCA_024226315.1 bacterium
CGCCGCGAGATTGACCTCGATCTTTTCGATCTTCGGGTGGTTCTCTTTCAGCCAGGCCGTCACGGACATGAGGTCAACCTGGTGACCGCGGGCGCTGATGGCTCGCGCCGCTTGCAGGATCAGCCGGCAGGCTCCGGTCTGTAGGTCGTCGTCGCGCAGCATCTCGAGCGCTTCCGAGACCGCGCGCTCGGACCCCATGATGCAGCCGATCACCTCGCGCTCGACCTTGGTCAGGTTCGTTACGGGTGCGCCGGTCATGCCCACTCGCTCCGCAGGCAGGCGGCCATGAACCCCTCGGTGCTGTGCGCGCGGCGCTCCCGCGCAAGGTGGAACGTCTCTACGAGGCCCTCCATCACGGTCATCTCGGGAAAACCTGGCGCCCCCGGCATGTCGCAGTCCTTTCGTCGCTCGATGAAGCGATCTTCGCACAGCGTCCGGAGCCCCGCGACCAGCTTCACGCCGAGCTTGCGCGCGCAACGCTCGACCTTCCCCCACCTCCCGTCCTTTGAAAGGTCCTCCACAGGGGCCCTGGATGGGGTCTGCTTGGTGGGGGCGGGTATTTGGACTTGCTCTTCAGGGTGAGATGAAGACGAGCGGACATCGGCGTCCCCCCCGGGTGGGGTCAGGTGGACCGTCATCGAGGACCCCCCTCCACCGTGGAATTGGTAGTCGCGCCGGAGCAGCCCGCGGTCCTCGAGCGCCGCCAGGTGGCGCCGGATCTGACGAACGGACACGCCCAGGATTCGGCCGAAGACGCTCGGGTGAATCCGGCACGTCCTGTCCGCATGTGCACAGCGGGACAGCTCCTCCAGAAGCAGAATGGCCCTTCCAGGAAGGCCGGCCAGCAGGCCGCGGACGGTTTTGCGCTGGTAGAAGTAGGCGGGGGTGCTGGCGGGTGTGCTAGATTTCATGTCTCGCTCCGGTCTTTCCGTTCATGGCTGGTCGGTGCGCTCCGGTCTTTCCGTTCATGGCTGGTCGGGGTTTGGTGACTTCCGAGCTTTGCGGTTTCTGGCGGTCCCTGAGAGAAAAGCCGCCCGCCTACTACAGCGGGCGGCTTTCTTTTTAATCGAGTCCGGCGCGCACCGCCGCGTCCTTGGCCTCGAGCAGCTTGCGCAGAGCGATCAGCGTCTCGCCGTGGCCGGGCTTGCGTCGCGCGACCTCGTCCGCGAGGTTGGAGAACGGCTTCGAGATCTCCTGCAGCCGCTCGGGCAGATGGCCCCAGACGAAATAGCGCAGGATGCGCCGCATCTCGGGGAAGCGCAGGTCCTCTCCCGCTTCCGTTTGGGTCGGCTCTTCGTTCGGGATCTTGTCCATGAGATTCCTTCTCTCGGGGTCTTCGGGTCTCAGTACGCGGGCCGCGGAATGCGGCGCATCGTCTGTTTGCGGATGAGGTCGCGCATGAGCATGCCGGAGTAGAATCCGAACGAGCGCTGCCCCTCGCCGTTGAAGTGCTCGCCGTCGTGCTGCACGAACTGCGCGACGCCGTACTCGGTGCGCTGCTCGGAGTCGAAGTACTCCATCGCTGGGATCTGCTGCGCCGCGAGCTCCTGCTGCTGCTTCAGCTCGTCGAGGTACGGGTACGTGATTCCGCTGAGGATCGTCTCGCGCTGGATGACCCAGTTGGCGCCAGGTACGCCCATGACGTCGTTGATCGCCTTGTAGAACTTGATCAGGTTGTTGGCGTACGAGAGCGCGAGCGTCGTCTGCGCGTCGGCGGCACCCTGCCCCCAGAAGACGCCGATCAGCCAGGGCTCGTCGCCGTTGGCGTAGATCGCTTCGATCGCCGGCTTCCAGTAGTACAGCTTGAAGAGGTCGAACATCTCCGCGCTCGAGTCCGGATCCCAGTCCTGTTGCGCGCCTTCGGGTCCAAGCTCGGTACCGCCCAGGCAGCACTTGACGTAGTAGATCGGCCCGTTGATCTCGGGGTCGAGCTGGAGGCGATGGTGATACTCCATCTCCGGACCGATCGCGTCGGGAATCGAACCCGGCGGGTTGTCGAACCCCATGCCGAGCACGAGCGGAGTCCACGCGCCGTCGTCGACGTGCGTTACCAGCGTCAGCGAGTCCACCTTGTCCCAGATGTGCGCATCGGGCGGGGTGGTCGAGTACTCGGGGTTGATGACCTGCGCGTGCGTCGCGTCCTGGCCGAACATGTTGGACTGGCCCATCATCGGGGCAACGAACACCTTTGCCATCGCTAGCTCCTCGAGGCGATTACCGCCTTGACTTGCTCGATGAGAGCAAGGTTCTTGACCATCGCGCCGGTTCCCCTCAGCACGGTCCATCCGAGCTGTGCCGCCGCGTTGTACTTGATGCAGTCGTTCTCGAATCCCTGCGCGCTGACGTGCCGGCCCATGGCCCCCGTGATCGATTGCAGCGTGCCCCAGAGCTCGTCATGCGTCGCGCGCTGCTTCGATCCGCCTAGAATGCTCCGCGCCTTCTTCCACGCCCAAACGCCGCCGGCGGTTCCGCCTTCGATCTCGACGGCGATCATTCGCTCTGGATTGCACCAGTCGAACCGCCATTGACGCGGACGGCCCGTCGGCGTCTTGAGGCTCTTCGCGAAGCGATGCTCTTCCACCCAACCGTTCATGTTGCGGACGGTGAGCTGCGCGCCGAACATTAGGTGCAGCGTGGACTTCTTGTGCGAGTCGAGCTTGACCATCAGTCCACGAGTCCCCACTCGTTGCGTAGATCCGAAGCCTTCTTGGTCTTCTCGCGCTTGGTCGGCGGCTTCACCTTCGGTTCAGGCTTCGGCTTGGGGTTGGCCTTCTCGCGCTCGGCCTTGGCCTTCTTGGCGCGCCCCTCGATTCGGTTCATGGCGCTCTGGCGCGTTTGCGGCCGACCGAACTCGAGGATCTCGAGGTCGATGTACGTCGCCAGTTTCTCGACCGCCATGCCGTCGAGCTCGCCGCTGGCCCTAAGCCGCTCCTTGACCGCCTCGATCAGGTCGATGATGTTCTTCGGCGCCTTGTCGTTTCGTAGTCCCATGGCGTTGAGGTTGGGGGGGTCGCGCGTTGCGGAGAGATACGAAACACAGCGCGCGCCCCCCCGCTTTGATCCCGCCGGCCTTCCCGCCAACGAGATCGAGCTTGCTCAGTACGAGCGGTTGTCCTGACGGCCGGGCATCTTGCGACTGCCGGAGGCGTGCATACCGCCACGCCCGCTTCCGTGCCCGCCGCCCTGATTGACGACGCGCGATCCCGAGACGGTCCCGGGGGTAAGCGTGTTGCCCTCGCGGGACGTGGCGCCGAGTGCGCGCGGCCCCGTCTTGTGGCAGCTGACTTCGGGCTGCGGCTTGACGACGGAGTGTCCGCCGGACACGTGGGTCTTGTTGAACTCGCCTTTCGGCATATCGGTCTCCTTCAGGGCTTTCCGAATCCCGTGCCCGGCTTCGTTCCCGGCTTCGTGCCGGGCTTGGTCGGGGGTTCGGGGTCGGGCTTGGGTTTGGTGATGGGCCCGCCTCCAGGGTCGGGCTTCGTCGGCGGGTCCGGGTCGGGCTTCGTGATCGGGCCGCCCCCGGGCGGCCGCACATCGTCCGAAGCCCCGTCGAGCCCCCGTTGCAGGGTATCGCGCGCGTGCTGCGCTGCGGTGGTCAGGGTGTACAGATCCTCCTGGAGCTCTTCCACGGCCTGCTCTGACGCCGCAAGGTCGGCCTGGGTGCTGTCGAGCTTCTTCGTCACCTCGGCGAGCTCGGCCCGGAGAGCTGAGCAGTCCGGTGGTTCGGCGGGCGGATCGATCTCCACCGACTGCTGGCCCCTCAAGACCGCGTTAGCAATGTGGAGCCCGAGATCGGCTGTCAGCTTCTCGTCGGTGATGCTGAAGACCGCATCTTCGTCCGTGTACGGCTCCAGCGGCCCGGACAGGAGGTCGTCCTTCGCGGCCTGGACGAGGGGTTGGATGTCAACGTTGCTCATGTTCTGCCTCTCAGCCTTCCTCGTCTTGGTCGCCCTCGAACGGCAACGGCTCCTGGCCGTCGTCGTCGATCGCGTCCATCAGTTCCTCGACCGCGGCTTCGTGGCTCTTGCGCGCGGCCTTCATGCCTTCGGTTGCGACGCGCAGAACAGCCTCGGTCTTCTTGGTCTTCTCCCGCGCCTCGTCGATCTGGCCGATTCGGGTTCGGTCGTCCATGGGTCTCCTTTTGTGCCTCGGGACAGGAGCCCATCAGAGAGACCGCGCGCGGCCGAGTCCATTGGGGAAAACCCCTAGCGAGTGCCTTTGCCGTGCGGGAAGGCGGTTTGACCGGGCTTGTTGGGCCGACCGGGGCGCAGCCCGTAGTCGTCGACGGCGGTCTTCCTGGTGCCGGGACCGGGCTTCTTGACGCTTTGGAGCTTCTGGGGGGCCTTTGTGGGGGCCTTGTTGGGCTTCTTCATGGGATCACGTCGGCGGCTCGCGCCTCTGACAGTAGAAGGTCATGGACGGGTGGTCGATCGCGGGAGACATGCCCGAGATGAACGCTTCGATCGTAGCACCGGCGTCGACGGTCCCGTAGGCGCCTTGGGCCGAGAAGGACTGCGCGCCGGCGGTGACGGTGACCGAGCAGCCCGAGACGAGCACGCCGGCCGAGCGCGCCTCGAACGTGCCCGAGGACGCCACCTGCCAGAGCCCGGTCATCCAGGTGATCGAGAGATCGAACGGCGCGGGGTAGCCGCGGTTGGCCCCCGACGGGGCGCCTCCAGCGAGGTTCAGGTAGACGTTGTTGAGCCCGGTGCCGGAGGTCCCAAAGGACAGCTGGAAGGGCGGTCCGAGCCAGATATCGAGGGTGGCGTCGTAGACAAAGGTCGTGTTGTCGAGGTCGGTGCGCGTGAAGCGGCGGCCTTGCGCGGGGCTCTCGGGGAAGGCCGTTCCGGACGAGTTGTTGACCTGTTCGGCGGTCAGGGCGGACTCGGTGATCGTGAGCTCGAGGCGGTACTTGTCGCCCGGGGCCAGGTTCGTCCCGAGCAGTAGATCGAGCCCCTCCTCCTCGATGTCTCCGAAGACGCCCGCCGCCTGGCCCGCGGGGCCGACGGCCGCGGAGGACAGGTCGTTCTCCACGCCGAGCAACGCGGCGCCGATGCCGACCGGGCCCGTGACGTTGCTGGTGAGGTCCAGATCGCCGGTGACGACGGTCAGGGTCGCGGCAGCCGTGCCGGCCGGGCCCACCGGGGCAGAGCTGAGATCGACCTCGACCTCCAGGTCGGCGACGCCCGTGCCCGCTGGGCCCGTGACCGCGCTCGAGAGCGAGAGCGTGTCGTCGATCGAGAGCACGGCAGCCGCGGTGCCGGCGGGGCCGACGCCAGCCGAGCTGAGCTCGAGCTCAGCTTCCAGGGTGGCGGCGCCCGTACCAGGGGGCCCCGTGACGGCGGACGCCAGGGAGCCCCCGAGCCGAAGCTGCGCCGCACCGGACCCGACCGGTCCGCTGACGGCGGACGACAGGTCGACTTGGACGTCGAGGGTCGCAGCGGACGTTCCCGCTGGTCCAATCGCGGCGGACGACAGCTCGAGGTCGACATCGAGCGTGGCTGCGGCTGACGGAGAAGGACCGACAGCCGCCGACGTGATGGCCACGTCCGCATCTAGAGTCGCCGTGCCGACGCCTGCCGGTCCAGTGGCGGCGCCCTCGATGCTGACCAGCGCAGCAAGCGACGCGGATCCCGAGGCAGAGGGTCCAACGACCGCCGATGAGAGCGACGCCTGTACGTCGATTGTAGCTGCGCCACTACCGGCGGGACCGGTGACAGCGGAAGATAGATCGAGGTCGACCTCGAGGCTTGCGGCTGACGTACCCGCCGGCCCTGTCACAGACGACGTCAGCTCGAGGTCGGCCTCTAACGTCGCGGCAGATGTACCGGCCGGTCCAGTAACGGCGGACGACAGGTTGGCGCCCGAAGACGCCTCTCGCCCGATCGTGAGGGCGAACCCGACACGCGGCCCGCCCGAGCTATCTCCTGAGTCGGTGTCGATCTCGAACGTGGTGGCGGTGCGGGTGTCGCCGTAGCGCTGCCGCTCCAGCTGGTTCCCGTTGTTCTCGACGAAGATGTACGAGCAGTAGTCCGCGTCGGTGCGGTTCTTGTCGATGCTCGTTCCGATCGCGTCGCCGGACTGCGACGAGAGCATGCGTTCGCCGGCGTGATCGACGGAGATGGCGCCGATCGAGAACCAGTTGCAGTTGTTGGCGGCGGTGTACTGAATCTCGGTCAGGAGTCCAGCGGCCTGGAGAATGAATGCCGCGTCAGCCTCTTCTGTGGTCGTGAGCGTGACCGTCGCAGGGCTCAAGCTCCCGGTGTTGTATTCGTGGACGAGGACCTCTTCGCCGGACGGGCAGCGAAACGCGAACGCGGCGAACTTCCGCGTTGCGCCAGCCGTGCGCGTTGCGACGGTGAACGAGTTCGGCGACGCGGCGAACGCCGTGACCTCGTAGCTGACCTCTTCCGTTCCAGGCTGCGCTTTGGCGACCGAGTACACGCGATCGCCACGGCTGTACGCTCCGGCCTGTCCCGACCCGACTTGGTCGCGCGTCTTGTACGAGGCGCATTTCTGCGTCTCTGAACCGTCGTTCGCGCAGATTCCGACGCAGAGCTCAGCGTCGGTCGTCTCGGTGTCGGTGAACTGGTCCTTGCCGGTTCCGAACACGACGAGCCCGTCCGGCTCGAAGCCGACGTCGACGTTGACGGTCGAGTTCAGAAACCCGATCGGCGTGACGATGGCCAGCTTGCACTCGATGTCACCACCGAACGCAATGTAGTTGATGATCTTCCCGTTCGGCGGGTTGACGTTCCAGAGCACCTGGAATCCGTCGGTGTGCGCCGTCGAGCTGTAGAGCATCTCCAGCTCGACGTTGTGATTGACCGGGTCAATCATCAGCAGCGCGGCGTTGTTCGCCGCGCGCGACATCATGTCGGTGGTGCCCTGCGCGTCTTCACAGCCGACGGCGGCCGTGTAGTTCTGGAACGACGCGCCCTGCTCGGCCATCGCGCCGATGCACGTCATCACGTGCGCCGTCAGCGTGTCGTCGGCGGTTGCCGAACCAGCCCAGAAGATGACTCCAGACGGAGCGCCAAAGCCGGTCTCGACGGTGACGTTCTGGCTGCTGCCAGAAGTTGCCGCAACGAACGAGCCGACCTTGATCTTGGCGCCCACCTAGGCTCCTACCTTACGGCCAGTCGAGCTCGGTCTTGGCCTCGGCGACGGTGATCAGGCCCCCTTCGAGGATGTTGAGGATCGAGTGGACCTTGGTGGCGTCGATCGGGTTAAAGTCGGGGTCATCGCGAGGGAACCCGTCGAGCCAGGTCCCGATCTCGGCCGCGATGGTGCCCGAGATATTCATGCGCGTCGCGGCCTGCTGTCTGGTGAGCCGGCCGAGGTTGACTTGAAGGATTATGCCGACGAACTGGTGCGGGCTGAGCCCCTTCGAGTCGGGGGGCCGAACCTCTTCTCCGGCGATGATCTCGATGAGCCCCATCAGTCGTCCACCGGGGCGAGCAGTCCGCCCTTCTTGAGCTGCCGTTCGGTCGCGGCCGCGTCTGCGCGCACGCGGAACGCTTTGACCCACTCGCATTCGGGGTCGTGTCGGTTCCGCTCGCAGTCGACGTCCATGTCG
This sequence comes from bacterium, assembly GCA_024226315.1. Taxonomy (GTDB): domain Bacteria; phylum Acidobacteriota; class Thermoanaerobaculia; order Multivoradales; family J023; genus JAAELT01. The sequence goes on from JAAELT010000168.1 coordinate 7,580, forward strand.
CAGATCGGCAGGCCAGGAACGACGATCGTTACGACGTGGGCGATCGGAACATTCACGTCGATCGGATTGCCCTCCGCGTCGTCGGCGAGGTAGGTGTAGATGCGGCTGTGCAGGAGCGGCCCGATGAACCCGTCCTTGATGACGTCGCCCGTGTCGGGGTCGGTGACCGGCGGGTGATGCACGATCGTGCCCGCCGGCGACCAGTGGTGCACCGGGTTCTCGGGGTCCTGCACGAAGAGGTCCTCGCCGCGCACGAGGCGCGCTTCGGCCGCCTCGAGTCGAGTCTCGAGGTTGCGCCTGCGCAGGTCGTCGCCTCGTTCGCGCATGCCGGCGTCTTCGATCTCGGCGATGCCCCATGCGGCGCCGAGCAGTGCAATTGCCAGAGAGAGCAGTTTGCGCATCGGATCAGCTCGCGGGGGTGGTGTAGGAGATGGCGGTAAGGTTGACGTCTTGGCCGGAGGCGATCGACGGGTTGTCGATGATGAAGTCCGTGCCCGACGTGCCGCACGTGCCCTCGTACAGCTCGTTGTCGTCGGAGTCGACGAGGCGCGCGAACGCGGCGGTGCCGGTACCGACGGCGGTTCCGGTCTTGGGCAGAGCTGTACCAGACGCGGTGCCGGTCGCGGACGCGCCAAACGCGTTCGTGGCGTCCATCGCGATCTCAACGAGCAGCTCGGCGCCGACGTAGTCCCCTTGCGTCGTCGAGACCTGCACCTTGCCGGCACCCGCGCCCGCGTCGGCAAGGTCGACGATTCCGTTGGTTGCGCCGTTGCGGGCCGCAGTCGACAGGGTGATGGCCATTCAGGTCTCCGTTCTCGGGTTTGTAGAGCGTGCCGAGCTCTCATGGCAAGGGGCCGCCACTCGGCACGCCACTGCGTGACGACCCGCCGCAGCGTAGCACGACCAGCTACGGGTTTTCCCCAATGGATACCGGGTCCCCAAAACGGCAATCTTGCGGCCATGAGCATCAACCAAACGGGTCAGCTGGAGTTCGGGAAGACGGTCAAGGCCCTACAGGCCTTCGCCCGGCACGTGAGCGCGGTCAAGGACACGGACATCCGGGTCTACAACCTCGGGGGCGCCATCACGGTCATGCAGATGCGCGACGGGGCGCTGGTCCCGATCGCGGAGGACACGACGCGGGGCAAGGCCTACACGTTGCTCGAGGCGGCCCTTCTCTGGCTCCCGGAGCCGATCGATGGCTGATCCCGAGAAGGCCCCCAAGAAGAAGCACAAGCACAAGCCGACGCGCCCCCTGATCTTCTGCCCGAGGTGCGGAAACGCTGTGCGCGCGAGCGTGCGCCGCGACGAGGCGATGATCGAGGAGTTCAAACCGTGGAACCACACGGTCGTGAACGAGCGCAGGCCGATGGCGCCTGGCAAGGAGTGCGTGTCCAAGGGCAAGTGGTACTCGAGCGTGACGGTGATCGAGGACCCCCGGAAGGGGAACCTGCCCGGCTGACGCGCGCGAGCTCGTCTGAAATACAACGGCCGCCCGAGCCTCATGCTCGGGCGGCCGCCCTTCTTCTAGGATCTCAGCAAGTACTCCCCAGGACGGGGCCTCCTTCCCGGAGAGGCCCCCCCTTCAGTCTCGCTCCTATTGAAGCGCTCCGGGAGAGTCGGTTGCTTCAGGAATCTCGGGAATCTCGGTGTAGCCGCCCTCGAACGCAACCGCGGACGCCTATACGCCCCCAGAACCACGAAACGGCCAACGACCCAGCCGGCGTCGCGTCTCCAACCATCGCCTCAGCCAACCAAAACGACCCGACCAACGACGCATCCGCGCAGCATCCCGCTCCAAGTCCGCCCTCGCCCCCTCCATCTCCTCATCCAGCGCTCGCCCGAAATCGTCTCCCATCTCACCACTCCCTCCATAAAGGCGGACGCCTA
>JAAELT010000169.1 GCA_024226315.1 bacterium
CATTGTAGCAGTGCATTGTTTTGCGGTTAACCGACAAAGCATGACTCGAGGGGCGACGGTTCCCCTCGGGCCTCTGACTCTCGTCTTCCGGCGGGCCGTGTCGCGCAATACCTTGCACCCTCAGGTACCATCTCGTGCTGCCCACTCCCGATCGGAGCGGGGAGCAAGGAGGATCGCGATGAAGATCAGGATCGGACTGACACTGGTAACGGCGCTCGCCTTCGCCGGCTGCGCGGCGGACGATCGCGACGGCTCCGAGCCACCGGCCGAAGAAGGAGCTGAAGCCGCGGCGGATCTCGCGCAACTCGACACAGTGGCGGAAGGCTACGTGCGGCTGGTGCTCGCCGTCGGCCAGCACGACGCCGACTACGTGGACGCCTACTACGGCCCAGAGGAGTGGAAGGACGAGGCGGCGGCGAAGCCGGCGACGCTCGAGGCCCTCGGCGAGCGCGCCGCGGGCCTGATCGCCGAGCTGGGCTCGGGGGCGCCGGCCGGGGCCGAGGAAATCGTTGCGCTACGCTGGCACTACTTGAAGCGCCAACTCGAAGCGCTGGCCGCGCGCGTCGGCATGCTCGGCGGCGAGAGCCGGACCTTCGACGAGGAGGCCCTCGCCCTCTACGACGCCAGGCCGCCGACGCTCGGCGAGGAGACCTTCCAGAAGACCCTCGACGAGCTCGACGCACTGCTCGCCGGCGAGGGCTACGACGACGGTGCCTTGATCGAGCGCTACGAGGCTTTCCGTGGCGAGTTCGTGATCCCGCCCGCGAAGCTCGACGAAGTCTTCCGCCAGGCGATCGACGCTTGCCGCGAGCGTACCGAGGTCCACATGGAGCTGCCGGAAGGCGAGAGCTTCCGGGTGGAGTACGTCACCGACC
>JAAELT010000170.1 GCA_024226315.1 bacterium
CCCGGATCTGAGCTCGACTCGAACCGTTCGGCTGTTCCGGCGTCACCTGCCGCGGACCGCTGGCCGGCGGCCGGCAGCGTGAAACAGAACGTCGATCCCTGATACCGCCCGGCCATACGCTTGCCCCCCTCCGGGGGGACGGACTCGACCCAGATCCGCCCGCCGTGGACCTCGACGATCCGCTTGACCAACGCCAGGCCGATCCCGGTGCCCTCCGACGCCTCCGGGTCGAGGCGCTCGAACAGTCCGAAGATCTTCTCATGGTACTTCGGATCGATGCCCATCCCGCTGTCGCGGACGTAACCTGAGCGGCGAGCTCCGCCAGGGCGTCGCGCACCAGCTCGCCGAAGGCCTCCTCTTCGGGCGGGTTCGACCAGACATTCGGGGCAGAGCCCGTGACTGAACCGGGCCTCGGAGTGGGCGTTGATGAGTCGTCCTTGAACATGCCTGCGAACTTGGCTAGCGGATGGCCGTTCTGGGGGACCTCGACCTCGATCGGGACGATCTCTACTCTGGACAGCCGGTTGGCGATCGCCTGGCGCAGCCGCGTTAACGCTTCGTCTTTCGTGGCTCCCTTCACCGTGCAGCCAGGCCACCCCAGAATGCTCGCGGCATAGCCGCCAGGTCCGGCTCCGCTACTGCACGCCTCGCCGCAACACCACCAGGCTCCCCGCCAGCCTCCCAGACTTCGCGACCAGGTCCATCGACACCACCGGACCACGCGTGAATCCCCGCCCGACGAACCAGCGGTCGATCTCCACTTCGTCCACCGCCACGACACCCTCCTCGTCGCTGCCCGCGCTCGCGCCGCGCAGCAGGAAGCGGGCGCCGGGGCGCAGCACCCGGCGGAGCTCCCGGGCGTAGGCGCGGCGCAGGTCGCGGTCGATGACGTGCAGGCAACCCCGGTCGCAGGCGAAGTCGACGGAGGCGTCTTCGAGCGGCAGGTCGGTGGCGGCGGCGTGGCGGAAGTCGACATCTACGCCGGCCTCGGCGGCGCGGGCGCGGGCGATGTCGAGGGCCTTGGCGCTCGAGTCGACGCCGATGGCGTGGAAGCCCTGGCGGGCGAGGAAGAGGGCCTCGGCGCCGGCGCCGCAGCCGACGTCGAGCACGGTGCCGCCGGGCGGGATCAGGCCCGCCGCCACCACGGCGACCAGCTCCTGGGGAGTGTGGGGGCTCTCCCAGTGCTCCAGATAGTCGCCGCTCTCGTAGGAAAGGTCCCAGAAGCTCTCGATGACGAGGTCGTTCATCCAGAGGAGGATAATCTACCGGAAAGGACATCGAGCCCTGAAAGGGCGACATCGTTCAGCCGACGGGGCGTCAGCCTCTCCATGGGCTCCGCCGAAGACGCGTGATCCCCGCTTCCCGATGCCGTCCTTCCAGGGCTCGATGCCCCCGGGACGTGTGTGAGAGCACCTACGAGCGCAGTTCCCTCCCCAGTTTCTTCATGTAACGACGCAGGAACGGATGCACGCCGGGCATCGACTCCGCCAGTGCTTCGATCTCGGGGGCGAGAGCCGTGAAGATTTCCTGGTTCGCCATCCGTGCGGTCTCGGAACGATAGGTGCCGATCAGATCTCCCAGGGCCGTGGTACGAGAGCCCCGTTTGAAGTCTCTCTTGTAGGGATTGCCGCTGGCCGCCACGGCCGCCTGCCAATCGACCCGCAGACGCCGAAGCATCAGTGCCTGGGCGCGCTCCATGTCGCCGAGGCCGATACGGCGATCGCCGACGGCGACCTCTTGCATAAAGGCCACCAGGTCGCGGTTGTCGAGGTCCGAGGCGAGCTCGGGCAGGCGCTGATCGAGCTGGTCGTGGACGGTCTCGACGCCGGCGGCGTTCGGGCCACGGACCACGGCGGTGAGCGCCACGTCGCCGGCGAGCAGATCCAGGGGATCGAGGTCGGTGATCCGGAAAGCGAGCCGATGCGAGACGCCGGGCCCGACGGTGCCGATCTCGCCGGGGGCGACATAGGTCGAGCCGCCGTCGACCAGCAGCTGCACGGTGCCGGCGGCCGGCAACCGACTGATGTTGGCCACCGCGATCTCGATCGTCACCCGGCCAGCCAGGGTATCGCGCGAGCCCACGGTGAGGCGCGGCCCAATCTCCAGGGGATAGGCTACCTCGAACGGCACCTGATGCTCGAGGCCGGCGATTGTGAGCTCGAGCTCGGCCGCGGTGTGGGGCCGCACGCCCGGATCGACGCGGGCCGCCAGGGGCTCGCCGGAACGCACGATCTGGCGCCGCGGCAGGTAGACGCTGGACGAGATGCTCTCGCTCAGGCTTCCGCCGTCGAGCCGGATGGTGAAACGGTCGCCGCTGCCGCCGTAGTTGGCCAACTCGTAGCGCACCAGGAGGGCCTCGCCGGGCTCGAACACGCCGTCGTCGTTGCCGTCCGCGAGCGCGACTTCTCGGATCTCCGGCCTGGCCGACGTCGACCATTCACTGAAGAGCTGGCGGTACCGATCTTCGTAGAGCGCCGGATACGCGCCATGGAAAGCCGTTTCGGCGCCGTCCCTGACCGCCGTTTCGAAACCTTGCGCAAACCCTTCGCGGAAGCTCCACTCGTAGGCGACCTGTGAACCGTAGTCCCAGCCGTCTTCGTGGCCCCGGGCGTACACGCGATCACCGACGCTATGGATCAATTCCTCGAGCTGATGGCTGTAGGCACACTTGAAAAGACTTTCGAATCGGGCGCGCTCCGTGGTGCTCAGCTGGTTCCAGAACGCCCTGTCGTGATGGTGGCGCAGCCAGTGATCGAAACCACGGCTCGCATCGGCCCAACCGCTGTCGTAGAGATCGTCGACGTCGTCACAGCGATAGAGCCTCCAGGCGTCCAGGCTCCCGAAATCGTGAGCGACGACGCTCTCGACCGGATGATCCTTGAACACGTCGACGATCCGTGGCTCGCGGATGGCCGGCAGCGCGCCGGTGAAGGCGGGCACGGCCGCCCGGGGATCGAGCGCCGGCTCCCGGCTCAGATCGCGGAACTGATCGATCACCCGCAGACGCGCGGACCGCCCGGCGACGCGCGCGGCGTCTTCCGTGCCGACCTCTTCGCCGGCCAGGCGAGCACGCGGATCCGACTCGCCCGCGCGTGTGCCCTGGCGGTAGTCCCAGGCGCCAAGCAACGGATCACGCATGGCTGACTGCAGACCTTCGTAGAAGCCTGCCCTGTAGATCTCCCGGCGGCCGGAATGATCGACGCTCTGCCGGGCAGCCCAGGTCGCGGCCACCGCCGCACGCGTCTCGAGCTCGCGATCCGTTTGCGGAGCGTCAGGAGACGCACCAGCGCCATCGTTCGGTTTCGACGGTACGTCGGGAACCTCGATCACGAGCGCCCTTGGCAGCACACCAGCGGCGGGCCTGGACGTCGAGGGGCGGGCGGCCGAGGACACCTCGGCCGAGGAGCGACCGACGCTCTTGCGCTCCAGCTCGAGATCGATTTCCTTTCCGTTGCTCGCCGCCATGGCGGCGAGGGAACAGAAACCCAGCGATATTCCAACGATCAATTTTCCGAAGGTTGTACGATTCATGGCACGACCTCCATTTATTCGGTGTTATCAATCGCGGAGGAAGCCGTTTTGGAAGAACTGGCAGAACGACAGGGAGAATGCCCGGCTTCCTCCGCACTTTTGGTATAGAGCAAGCTTGATGCCAGCCTGAAAAACCCAGCATTCTCCGAGGATCCAGGCGCATTCGCGCACCGAGGCGACCGCCCGCAAGGACCCTACCGGCCCCGCTGGAGGACAGGTTCTCCTCCAGGGTCTGCTGCTAGCATGCCGAAAGGAGCTCTCTCGTGACCGCCCTCGCCCGAAAACGGACCCGCCTCATCCTCACCGCGGCCGTGCTTCTCTCTTCGGTGGCTTGCCGGCCGCCGGAGACGCGACGGGCAGACGGAGGGTGCCCCGACGTACCTGAGCCGGCGCTCGAGCTGCCGGCGCTCGACCTGGCGAGCCCCGGCGTCTCGCAAGCCAACCTGAGGACCTGGATCGACCTCCTGACCTCACCAGCGCTCGAAGGCCGGCACGCCGGTGAGCCTGGCGCCTGGGCGGTGGCCGACCTACTGGCCCGGCAACTGGCGGCCTTCGGCCTCGAGCCACCGGCGGAGGGAGCCTGCCAGGCTTTCCCGTTCTTCGACGGCGAGGACTACAACGTCACGGCGAGCTATCGCTCGGGAACGGTTCTGTCTGATCCGGGCGACGGCCGTCCGCTGATCCTGGTAAGCGCCCACTACGACGGCCAGGGCAAGCACCCCGCGGGCATGATCTACCCCGGCGCCGACGACAACGCCTCGGGAATCGCCGCGCTGCTCGAGCTGGCCCGACTGACGGACCCCGGCGACGACTCCCGTGTCGGCTGGGTGTTCACGGCATTCGGCGCCGAAGAAGCCGGCCGCATGGGCTCGCATGCCTACATTCGACACCCGCCGCTCGATCTGTCTGGCGTGGCGCTGGCGGTCAATCTCGACATGGTGGGCCGGCCGCTGCCCGGCGAAGCGCCGGACGCGATCGGCTACCTGACTTCGACCGACGACACTTCGGCGCTCGTCCGGCGGGCCGCCGAGATCGCCGGTGTCGACGCCAGAGACCTCGACAGCTTCGGTAAGCTCAGGCCGATGATCTCCGATGCCGACGTCCTGGCCGAGCGCCTGCCGACAGTGCTGCTGTCGACAGCCCTCCACAAGGACCATCATCAGCTCTCCGACGTGCCCGAGCGGGTCGAGATCGCCCAGGTCGAGCGCGCCGTCCACCTGGTGCTGGCACTGGCGGATATACTCACCGGCCGCTCATGACGTCGAAGCTGAAAGACCTGTCTCGCATCTACTTCTACGCCGTGGTGATCACCCCCGGCGCCGTGCTGATGGCCCTCGAGATGGTCTCGAGCCGGATCCTGGCCCCGCACTTCGGCAGCAGCGTCTATGTGTGGGGCTCGATCATCGGGGTCTTCCTGGCCGCAATGTCGATCGGCTACTTCTGGGGCGGCAAGCTCGCCGACCGGCAGCCCACCCTGGCGGTCCTGGGCCGCCTGGTGCTCGCCGCGGGCCTGGCGCAGACCCTGGTGCTGCTGGCCGGCGCCAGGATCGTGGCGGCGCTCGGCGACCTCACCGGCGGTTCGCCCACCGGCACCCTGGTCGCCACCACCCTGTTGTTCGGGCCGCCGACAGCGTTTCTTGCCGCGGTTTCGCCCTATGCCGTGCGATTGGCGACCAGCGATCTGCAACTGCTGGGCGGCACCGCCGGCCACCTCTACGCGCTGTCTACCGGCGGTAGCCTGGTGGGCACGCTGGGCGCCACCTTCGTGCTCATCCCCTACCTCGACCTGGAGTCGATCCTGAGGCTGCTGCTGGCGGTGACCGCCGTGACCGCTATCGCCGCGATGCTCTCGAGGCCGCGCCAGGAGCGCCTCAGCCTGGCGCTGGGCGGCAGCCTGTTGTTGCTGGCGGCGGTGCCTGGAACTATGACGCAAGAAGCCGGGTTGGAGCTCCTTGCCAACCGGATCACGCCCTACCAGAGCCTACGCGTCTCCGAGAGCGACGGCGTGCGCTTCCTGCACTCGGACGGCACGATCCATGCGGCGGTGATCATCGACAGCCGCGAGCCCTGGCTGGACTACACCCGGCAGGCCGGTGCCGCGCTGCTGATCGAGCCCGAGCTCGACAGCTTCCTGGTACTCGGCATGGGCGGCGGCAGCGTCGGCACCTATCTGCAGCAGCGCGTGCCGGGAATGCGCCTCGACCTGGTCGACATCGATCCGGCGATTCCCGAGCTGGCCCGTGAGCTGATGTTCTTCGAAGAGAACGAGCGCACCGCCGTCCACGTCGACGACGGCCGGCGGTTCCTCTCCGGCAAACCGGACGCCCGCTGGGACTACATCTACGTCGACACCTACATCGGCCACTCGATCCCCTTCCACCTCTCGACCGTCGAGTTCTTCCGCGAGGCGAAGAGGCATCTGAACCCCGGCGGGGTACTGGGCCTCAATCTGATCTCCAACCTGGAGAATCCCTTCGCCCAGGGGATCGTGCGCAGCATCAGCTCGGTGTTCGACAAGTTCTACGTCTTCGTGGTGCCGGGCGGCAACTACCTGCTGCTGGCCACGGACCGCCCCGAGCCGCCCGGTCGCGACCGGATGCTCGCCACCGCCCGCAGACTGGATCCGCAACACGACTTCGATCCGTCACTCGAAGAGATGGTCGGGTACCTTCGCGACGTCGACTTCGATCTCACCCAGGCATTGCTCCTGACCGACCGGTACGCGCCGGTGAACCACCTGGTCCGCATGGGAGGGTCGGGCGGCCAGGCGCTGCGCTTCGAAGGCGTCGCTCCCGTCGAAGGCACCGCTCCCGCCTCGCCGGCAGACACGCCGGCCGCCGAGGCCCCGGAGAACGAGCCACCAGGAGAGCCCGGCTCGTGAGCGGAATCGACCTCGGCGCGGCCCACGAACCGGTGCAGACCGTCGCCGGCGAGGCGCGGACCTTCGGCGACGTCCTGCGCCTGCGGGTGCATTCGACCCCCGAGGCGCCGGCCAACTTCGAGAAGCGCGACGGCGCGTGGATCGCCACCACCTGGAACGAGCTCTACGAGCAGACGCGCCGCGTCGCGGCGGGTCTCCTGGAGCTGGGCCTCGAAGTGGGTGATCGCGTCGCGATCCTCGGCCCCACCCACGCCGCCTGGGGCACCTACGACCTCGGCGCGCAGCTGGCGGGATTGGTGACCACCGGCATCTATCCCCACCAGAGCGTCGAGCAAATCCGCTACCTGTTGGAGCACAGCGAGAGCCGCGTGATCTTCGTCGACGGCGAGGAGGAGCTTGCCACGGTGATGGAGGCGGCCGACGGCAACGAGCATCTGCGCGCCATCGTCCCCTGGTCGGCCGAGCTCGCCGCGCGCCATGCCGGCGACGAGCGGGTGCTCTCCCCGGATCACTTCGCGGGCGAGCCGCTCACCGAAGAGGCCGTCGCCGAGCGGCTCACCGGGGTCGATCCGTCCGACACCGCCATCCTGATCTACACCTCCGGTACCACCGGCCCGCCCAAGGGGGCGATGATCACCCATGCCAACATCCTGAGCCTGCTGCGCAGCGAGCCGGACATCTTTCGCTTCTACCGCGACGACCTGCTGCTGAGCTTCCTGCCGATGGCCCACGCCACCGAGCGGGTGCTGCTCTTCTACCTGCGGATCAACACCGGGGTGGCGGCGGCCTTCGCGTCGAGCGTCGGCGCGGTGCTCGCCGAGGTCCGGGAGGTGGGGCCGACCGTCTTCGGTTCGGTGCCGCGGCTGTTCGAGAAGGCCTACGCCAAAATTCTCTCCGAGATCGAGCGCAAGCCGGCCGTGGTGCGCCGCCTGTTCGCGTGGGCCCGCGACGTGGGCCGCGAGCGGCTGCCCTACGTGCTCGATAGCGCGGAAGTACCGAAATGGCTGGCACTCCGGTACGCCATCGCCGATCGGCTGGTTTTCGCCAAAGTCCACGCCGCCTTCGGCGGCCGCGTGCGCGCCTCGATCACCGGCGCGGCACCGATCTCCTACGACATCCTGGAGTTCTTCTGGGGAGCCGGCATGCCGGTCTACGAGGGCTACGGCATGACCGAGGCCACGGTGCTCACCCACATCACGCGAGAAGGCAAGGTCAAGCTCGGGACCGTGGGCCGGGCGGTGCCGCCCACCACCTGCCGCATCGCCGAGGACGGCGAGGTGCTGCTGGGCGGACCGTTCGTCTTCAAGGGCTACTACAAGAACGAGGAGGTGACGCGAGAGACCGTCGTCGACGGCTGGCTCCACTCGGGCGACATCGGTGAGCTCGACGACGAGGGCTATCTGCGCATCACCGACCGCAAGAAGCACCTGATCATCACCGCCGGCGGCAAGAACGTCGCCCCGGCCAACATCGAGCGCGCGATCAAGACCAAGAGTCCCCTGATCTCCCAGGTCCATGCCCACGGTGACCGCCGTAACTACATCTCGGCGCTGATCGCGCCGAGCCCGCTCGAGACATTGGAGTGGGGCGCCGAGCACGGCGTGCTGAGCGAGGCCGAGGCCGCCGAGCGGCGCGCCGAGCTGGAGCACGATCCCACGGCGCGCTCCGAGGCGCTCGGACACGCCATGGCGAAGGTGGTGGAAGAGCCGGAGTTCCAGCAGCTGTTCTCGGAGCCCGTGCGCCGGGGCAACGGCGAGCTGGCGCGGGTGGAGCGGGTGCGGCGCTTCTTCGTGCTCGGCCGCGACCTGAGCCAGGAAGGCGGCGAGATGACGCCGACCATGAAGATGAAGCGCAAGGCGATCGAGGAAAAGTACGCCGACCTCTTCGACCGCGTCTACGACGACGACAGCTTCGCGATCGACGCCGGGCGGGAGTGACGATGAGAACACGTACCCGTGCTCGTGGATCGTTGTTCTTGGAGGGATTCCTCGTCGCCTTGATGTTTCTAGCGACAGCCGCGACGTCGGGCGCCGAGCCGGCAACGGTGGAGCTCGAGCTGCTCTCGGTGCACGACATTCCGGGCGGCACCCGGTTCGGGGATACCTGCCTCGGCGGGCTGTCTGCGCTCTTCTACGATCACGCGAAGGATCGCTACTTCGCGGTCTCCGACTCGCGCACCAACGCCAGGATCTACACCCTGCGCATCGAGATCGAAGAGCACCCGGAGGACGGTCCGCGGATCGCCGGCGTCGACTTCGAAACCGTCGTCCGACTCTCGACGCGCGAAGGCGTGCCCTATCCGGACGGCCGTGTCGACCCGGAGGGCTTTGCGCTGGTCGACGCCGGGACCGCCTTCTTGTCCAGCGAGGGCGTCGCCCGCGACGGCGTGCCGCCCTTCGTCGACCTGGTGGAGGTCGATACCGGCTCCTGGCTCTCGACCCTGCCGCTGCCGGCGTCCTACCGCCCCCGTCACGACGGCGACGACCAGGTGTCGGGCGTGCGCAACAACCTGGGGCTCGAGTCGCTGACCCTCAGCCCGGGCCACCGTTATTTGTTCACCGCCAGCGAGTCGGCGCTGGCCCAGGACGCCGGCGGTCTCGCCACGGGAGTGGAGCACTTCGCCCGCGTGCTACGCGTCGACCTGGGATCCGAGGCGCGCCGCTTCGAGGAGGCGCTCTATCCGCTCGTCATGCCGGAGGGCGACGTCGTCGTCCACGGGCTGGTGGAGCTGCTGGCGCTCGATGACGACGGCCATCTGCTCGCCATGGAGCGCACCTACGCCCACGACCGGGGGCTGACGGTCCGGCTCTACGAGGTCCACTTCAGCCAACACCGTGCCGACCCCGACCGTTCGCGCCTATCCCCGGAAGCCGAGAGCCTGCCGGTGCTCGACAAGCGGCCGCTGCTCGACTTCGGCAAGCTGCCGGTCCTGCTCGACAACCTCGAGGGATTGACGCTCGGCCCGCGCCTGGCCGACGGCAGCGAATCGCTGCTGGTGGTCGGCGACAATGACAACACCGAGTGCCAGCCGCCCACCAGCCTGGCGCAGATGCGGCCGACGAAGCTCCTGTTGTTCAGGCTGAAGCGCTGAGCCTGGCTCGCAAGCTCGGCTCACGAGGCTTGGGTGCCACTGGCAGCTTGTCTGCCAGTGTGTTTCATCGTGCAGGCAGACACTGGCGGGCAAGCCGCCAGTGGCACACGATTCTCTGACGAGCCGGGGAGCCTCAGCTCACCACGACATCATGGTCGAGCATGGCGTCGCCGTCGAAGACGAAGCGGCCGTTGAAGTGCTTGCCCTCGAGCATCAGCGGCAGCCAGATCTCGTCGTCGGCCCACATCTCCTCGTACGGAATCGCGTCCAGGTCGGTCCACAGCGGGATCGCTTCCTCGGTCTCCCGCGCCTCACCATGGCAATCGGTGGCGGTGAAGACATAGACGTAGATCGAGTATCCGTCGGCGAACTGGAACAGTAGCTCACCCCGTTGGGAGAGGCCCATCGGGGTGACCATCAGCTCTTCCTCGACCTCGCGGATCGCGCACTGACGCGGCGTCTCACCTGGGTCCATGCGCCCGCCCGGACCGTTGATCTTGCCGGCGCCGAGGCCGCGCTTCTTGCGGATCAGCAGGATCTGGCCGTCGCGCACGACGAACAGCAGGGTCGCGCGGTCGACAGGCGTCCACGTCGGCCAGTCGATCGCCGCCAGGCTGGTGATTCCGGGTTCCACGACGCGCTGACGGTATCAGCCCGAGTTTCATTCGGGTAGCTCTCGTCAATGCTATTCTGCCGCTGAATGAGCGCCATCTTCATCAGCCACAGCAGCCGCGACAACGAAGTCGCCGCGGAGGTCCGCGACCGCATGGCGGCACAGGGCCACCGCTCGGTTTTCCTCGACTTCGATCCCGCCGACGGCATCCCCGCGGGCCGCAGCTGGGAGCAGGAGCTCTACGCCCGGCTCAAGGTCTGCCGGGCGATCCTGGTGCTGTGCAGCGAGCACTCGATGGCCTCGGACTGGTGCTTCGCCGAGATCACCCATGCCAAGTCGATGGGCAAATACGTGATCCCGATCAAGGTGGCGCCCTGCGAGATCCGGTCGCTGCTGAGCGAGTTCCAGATCCTCGACCTGACCGCCGACCCCGAGGACGCCTACACGCGGCTGTGGCGCGGTCTCGAGATCGCCGGGCTGGATCCGAAGAACATGTTCGACTGGGACGGCAGCCGGCCGCCCTACCCGGGACTGCTGGCCTTCCAGGAGAAAGACGCGGCGATCTTTTTCGGCCGCGACAGCGAAACCCGCGAGGGGCTGTCGCTGTTGCGCCGCGTCGAGCGCTTCGGCGGCGCCCGCTGGACGCTGGTGCTGGGCTCCTCGGGCAGCGGCAAGTCGTCGCTGGTACGCGCCGGCCTGGCGCCGCGGCTGAAGCGGGACCCGGATTCATGGATCGTGACCCGGCCGTTCCGGCCGCTCGAAGAGCCGTTCGTGGAGCTGGCGCGGGTGCTGGCCGAGGCCTTCCAGCTCGAGCGCGCGCCGCGCGACGAGAGCGAGACCCAGCGCGTGCTCTATCCGCCGACCGGCGTCACCAAGGGCGCGACGCTGAACCAGATGGCGGACGAGCTGCGCCTCGCCGCCGGACGCCCCGAGGCACGTGTGCTGCTCTTGGTCGACCAGCTCGAGGAAGTGCTCAGGCGCGACACCGGGCCGCAGGCCCAACGGTTTCTGGGTTTCCTGCGCGCGGCAACCGAGGAGAAGAACAGCCCGGTACGGGTGCTCGCCACTCTGCGCTCGGACTTCCTCGGCGACTTCCAGGCCCACCAGTCACTGCGCGACCTCGCTTTCGAGACCCTCAACGTCGGCCCGATGTCGGTCGAGGGCTTCGCCGAGGTGATCGAGGGGCCGGCGGAGCTTGCGGGAATCGAGCTGGGGTCGGGCCTGGTGCAGGCGATGGTCGAGGACACCGAGACCGAGGACGCCCTGCCGCTGCTCGCCTTCACCCTGCGCGAGCTGTGGGAGGGCTACGGCCAGGACTCCCGGCTGGACGTCGACGAGTACCGCGACAAGCTCGGCGGGCTCCACGGAGCCGTCGCCCTGGCGGCCGAGTCGGTGCACGGTTCGCGCAAGCTCTCGGAAAAAGAGGAGACCGATCTGCGGACCGCCTTCCTGGGGATGGTACGCATCAACGAAGACGGACAGTACGTCCGCCGGCAGGCCGCACGTTCGAGGCTGCCGCGCAGCGTGCAGGATCTCCTGGATCGCTTCGTCGAGGGGCGGCTGCTGGTGGCGCGCGGCGACGAGTACGAGAGCCGGCTGGAGGTGGCGCACGAGGCGCTGCTGCGCTCCTGGGACCGCCTGGTGGCCTGGCTCGAGGAAGACCGGGCCTTTCTGCTGTGGCGACGGCGCGTCGAGGAATCCCGCCGGGAATGGGAGCGCACCGAGAACCACCGGGACGCGCTGCTGCGCGGCCCGGCGCTGAAAGAAGCCGAGGGTTGGATGGGCATGCGCGACGATCTGCTGACCGGCGAGCAGCGCACCTACCTGCGGGCCAGCCTGGGCGCCGCTCGCCGCCGCCGGCGCCTGATGGTCGCGCTGGTCGCCGTGGCGATGCTGATCCTGGCGGCGATCGCCTGCTGGGCCCACCTCCAGCGTTTGCTGGCCGACAAGGTTCGAGCCTTCTCGCACGACGTCACCATCCTCGCCCACGCGCGCAACCTCACCGCCGACGACGCGCCGGGGTCACCAGATCGGCGTCGAGACGCAGCTGCCAAGGGCGCCACGATGCTGCTGCAGCTCAACCATCCGGAGCTCTACGTCCACAGCCTGGATCTCGAGCAGCTGGAGGAGGACGATCGTTTGCTCAGCCAGAGCCCGGACTCAATGCTGGTGGTGACCAGGGCGGCCGACGGAGGCGACATCGAGATCCGATGGGCCTACGACGGCCGCCGGTCCGTGCGCCTGCCGCACGATTCCCGGGTCTACGAGGCGGCGGTCGAGGGGCCGCCCACCGGAGGTCTCGCCGAGATGCGGGCCTTCATCGAGGACGCCAAGCGCCGCCGGCACGCCCTGACAGCGGCCGAAGATGACGTCGTGAGGCTGTGGTCGCTGCCGGACATCGAGTCGCTGATCGTCGACATGCTCGATGCCAAACTGCCGGCGGCGGCGCCACGCGACGCCGGGGCGCGCGAGCCGAAGCTGCTGGTCGAGTTCGACGGCCACCAGAGCGAGGTGACGCACATGGCCTTCAGCCGCGACGGCCGCTACGCCGTGACCACCAGCGGCAGCGAGGTCGCCGTCTGGCACACCGGCTCGGGCAGCGAACCGCTGATCGTGGCCGGCCACCGGGACGACGTCACCGCCGCCGCCTTCAGCCCGGACAGCCGGCGGCTGGTCACGGCGGACGCCGACGGAGACGTCTTGATCCGGGACTTGAAGGATCTGTTCGCACCGCCTGTCACCTGCGACGGCAAACGCCCAGACCTCGTCTCCGCCACCTTCAGCCCCGACGGCACCATCGTCCTGACGCTGTCGAGCGACGGCCAGGTGTGGAAGTGCTCAGCGGCCGACGGCACCGCCTCGAAAACCGCGAAGGCGGACTGTGAGGAGGCTCTCGAGATCGCATTCGTCGACGTCGACGGCAACTCCAGCGTCGCCTGCGCCGACGGCAGCGCCCGCCTGTTCAACGTCGCGGATGGCGACGAAATGCACGTTCTGCGGTAGCCCCCGGCCGGTCTCCACAGATGCTCGACAGTCTCGTTCCCGCTCTCGGCTTCGGCTTCATCGCCGGCATCATGCCGGGCCCACTGCAGTCGTTCCTGCTGCTCCAGACCCTGCGTCACGGGCCACGGGGCGGGGCCTGGATCCTACCCGCGCCGCTACTGAGCGACGGTCCGATCATCGTCGTCTGCCTGGCCGTGCTGAGCCAGGCTGGATCCGGTCTGCTGCGCGGCCTGGCTCTGTGCGGTGGTTTGTTCCTGATCTATCTGGCATGGGAGAGCTGGCGCGCGCTGCGCGCCGACGGCGCCCGGCCCGACGCGCGGTCCGCCGACGAGCAGATCTCCGCCACCTCGGCGGGTCACTCTGGCCGGGCGCTGCTGGTCCGCGCGGCGCTGATCAACGGGCTCGGCCCGGGACCGTGGATCTTCTGGGGTACTGTCATGGGACCGCTCCTGATTCAGCAGTGGCGACTCTCGCCAGGCCGCGGCCTGGCCTTCCTCGGCGGTTTCTACGGCACCCTGATCGCCCTGCTCGCCCTGCAGCTGGCGCTCTTCACCTTCGCCCGGCGCCTGGGCCCGCGGATCGCCCGCGGCGGCTCCTGGCTCGGCCGGGCGCTGCTGCTCGTGTTCGCCGCTCTCCTGATCCTCTACGGCCTGGGCGCGATCGACCGCTTCGGGCTCTGAGCCTCGCCGATCATTGATCACGGCATCCAGGCGCTGGTGTCCCCGCTTTCGAAACCATCGGCGAAGATCGACCCGTTCAGCTCGATCGACCGGGCGAAGATATCCAGGTCGCCGTTCACGGTCGCCGGATACACCGCCACGACCTTGTCCCCCGCCACCGCCAGGCCGACAAAATCGCCCAGAAACTGTTCGAAGCCGAAATCCTCGGTGCCGGCACTGGTGAACGAGACCGGAGTCAGGCGAACCTCCGTCCAGCTGTCCCCGCGGTCCGAGCTGGTCGCGTAGTAGACGTCGACGAAGCCCGCTTCGACATCATCGAGCTGCGGCGTGTTGCGGGTATCGAAGAACATCAAATGCAGGCGACCGTCCGTGTCGACCTCGAGCCAGGGAAAGAACTGGTCGCCTGGAGGACTCGAGTCGCCGTGAATCACCCGCGGCACCTCCCAGGTATCTCCCTGGTCGCTCGAGCGCGTGAAATAGGTATCGACGTTGGCCTGGCCCTCGACAACCTCGGTCGTGTCGAAGTAGACGCAATAGAGAACGCCGTCGATCGGATCCACCGCCAGGTAGGTCAGCGCGGCGGCTCGGAAACGGCCGGGGAAACGGGAGCCGTCCTGGGCGTCCCAGAAGTCCAGCCGCTGGGCGATCGTGATCGGATCACTGACGGTAGCGCCGCCGTCGAGGCTGCGTTGAAGCATCACGCCGTCCTCGAAGTCCCAATAGGCGATGTAGAGCTCGCCACCCGGGCCGACACGCGGCAGATAGCCGACGCCGAAGTCCAGCGGCAGAATGCCGGACCAGGTAGCGCCGAGGTCGGCGGAGGCCTGGAGCCCGAGATTGTAGGTGACGTAGAGCCGCGTGGCAGATGGATCGCCCGGAGCCGGTCCGGCCGCCATCCACCCCTTGTCCAGCAGGTTCTCCTGGTGGACGAACACCACCGGGTCGAAGACGGCTGCACCGGGCGCTTTGCGGGCGACGTAGATGTTGCCCGGTGAGCCGAAGGTGATGGCGCCTGCCCACATGAAGCCGGTCCGCGGGTCGTAGGCGGTCATCGGATCGGCTTCGTAGCTCGTCACCGGCGCACCTGGTGGACGCAGCAAGAAGTCCGTCCAGGTCTCGCCACCGTCGAGGCTCACGCCGACGCCCAGACTCCAGGCGCCGACTCCTCCACCGTCACGTAGATCGTTCCAGGCCGCGACGACTTCGGCGCTCGAGCCGGCGCCCCTCGAACCTCCGTCCGATGCCACCACCGAGGTCTCCGCCGAGTGGCTGGTGCCGCTCCCGGCATCGACGCGGACCCTCGGTCCAACTACGATGCCCGCGCTGCCGCGCTCGATCGAATGGGTCGGGCCCCGCGTCATCGCCCGCGGCGGTCCGCCGGATTCCAGAATCGGCCGCAGCGCCACCGGGACGGCTCCCCCCTGGGCTTCCGCCGCCTCCAGGTGGCGCAGCGCCGCGTCCCGGTCGCCCAGGTAGTGGTAGCCCACGGCCAGCCGAGCGTGCGCGGCACCGTGGGCCGGATCGAGCGCCAGGACGTCCTGCCATCGATCGATCGCCTCGGTCCGCCGGCCGAGCCGTTCCAGGGTGCGCGCCAGGCCCACCCGGGCCCCGAGACCATAGGGATCGAGCCGCAGGGCCTGTCGAAACGACGCCAGGGCCTGCTCGGACCTGCCCAGGGTACGCAACGTCCTTGCCACATGCTCCCAGGCCTCCGGCAGGTCCGAGGCCGCGTTCACCGCCCGGACGAACTGCTCGAGCGCCGCGATCCGGCGCCCGGAGTCGAGCTCGGCCCGACCCTGTTCCAGCAACACCAGGGCAAGCCGGCGGTCGCCGTGCACCACCGGTGGCGGCAAAACTTCGCCGCGCGGCAGATCTTCGAGGATTTCCGCCACTCGGGCCGCGCGTGGCTGAGCAGGACCGAGGACGCCGGTCGGATCCGAGGCCGGCTGCTTCGATCCGGCCGCGAGCGAGCAACCGGCGAGGAGCAACGAGATCACCAGGAGCACGGCGAGCGAGGGAGACATGAATCCGATAATGCTACGAAAGCATGTCTACGTCAACACCCAACCGTCTCGTTCTATGAGCCGTGCCGTCTTCCTGGCTCAGACCTCGAGGACGTCGATCTGCCCGATCGCCCACTCGGTCAACGCCTTCAGCTTCGGATCCTCGCTTCTCAGCAGCCGTCGCAGCTCGGGCAGGGCGTCGGGCGGCACCATCACCCTGCGTCTGGGAAGCGACAACGGCCACCGCTGGGTCGCGGTCGAGGATTCCGGCGACGGCATCTCTCCGGAAGCGCGCGCCCAACTCACGTCGTTCTTCACCACCAAGGAGAACGGCCGCGGCCTCGGCTTGACGGTGGTCAAGGAGGTCCTGAGCCGTCACGGCTTCGCCTTCTCGCTCGAGAACGCGGAGACCGGCGGCGCGCGCTTCCGAATCGAGATGTCACCGCCAAGCTCCGATATGATGGCTGTCCATACCTCGAAGGAGACCTCAATGCGCCGAACCGTCGCGCCGGTGGCGCGCAAACGTAACACCGCGCCGGAGGCGCGCCGACGAAACATCGTCCTGCCACTTGTCATGGTCGTGGCTCTCGCCGCGCCCGCCGTGGCGCAGCCCGAAGACTCACCACCGCTGAGCGACGAACCGGTGCTCGACATCGACTTCGAGGAGCTGGTCGAGGTCTCCGAGGTTCTGATCGACGTCCTGGCGACCGACGAGGAGGGTCAGGTCATCGAGGGGCTCGGCAAGGACGACTTCATCATCGAGGAGGACGGCCAGCCGGTGGAGTTGACCAGCGTCAGCTACTACACCACCCGCTACGGCGAAGACGCAGCCGAGGACGAGGTTCCCGCGAGCCGCTACTTCGTCTTCTTCTTCCACAACCAGTGGCAGCTCGGCCACTTCGGCGGCGACCTGACGCGTCAACAACTGCGGGCCGGCCTGCAGAGTCGGCGCTGGCTGGAGGAGGAGATGCTGCCGTCGGATTGGGTGGCGGTGGTCAGCTTTGGCGGCAAGCTCAAGCTCCACCAGGACTTCACCCAGGACAGGGAAGCCCTGGAGAAGGCCTTCAAGAGCGCCGCCTCGGGCAGGAAGCCCGCCAGCGACGCGCCCCTCCGTCGCCGCTCACCGGGCTCGTTCGAGCTCTCTCTGCTCAGCCGTATGCCCAAGGGCCGCGAGCTGCGCGATCGGGTGAACAACGTCTATCAGGCACTCGAGGTGGTGGCCGAGGCGTGCGGCTACGTCATCGGCCGCAAGAACCTGTTGATGTTCACGATCGGTTTCGGCCGCGAGGTTCGCTTCGGTGACGCCGAGCCGGATCCCCGCTACTACCCCCAGCTCGAGACGGCGCTCAACGATCACAATGTCGCGGTCTACCCGATCGATACCTCGCCCGCCGGCCGCGGCACGCGGCAGACCGACTTCCTGACCCAGCTGGCCGAGGACACCGGCGGCTCGTACTTCGAGGACTTCGTCGGCTTCCTCCACCCGCTGCGCGACGTCAGCGGCGACAGCTACGCCTACTACGTGCTCAGCTACCAGAGCGAGCACCCCGCCGGCGAGATCGGCTACCAGCGCATCGAGGTCACGGCGCGCGACGAGAGCGTGCTGGTGCGCACGCGCAGGGGGTATCGATACGGGCTCTGAGGCGCCGACGCCTCAATAAGCGTTGTGCCAGATGCCGCTACGCAGGGTCATCCAGATGATCTTGAAGTCGAGCGACAGCGACCAGTTCTGGATGTAGTACAGGTCGTACTGGATGCGCTTGCGGATCGAGGTGTTGCCGCGCCAGCCGTGGACCTGGGCCCAGCCGGTAATGCCTGACTTCACCCGGTGACGCAGCATGTAGTCCGGGATCTTGTGCTTGAACTCGTGCACGAAGGTCGGTCGCTCGGGGCGCGGGCCGACCAGCGACATGTCGCCCCTGAGCACGTTCCACAACTGCGGCAGCTCGTCGATCGACCAGGCGCGCAGGAATTCGCCGACGCGGGTACGGCGGGAATCGCCGCGGCGCGCCCATACCGGACCGGTGGCCGACTCGGCGTCGACCCGCATCGAGCGGAACTTCCAGATCATGAACGACTTGCCGTCCAGTCCCATGCGCTCCTGGCGGTAGAAGATCGGACCGCGGTCCTCCCACCAGATCAGCAGCGCCAGCACCGGCAGGAAGGGCAGCAAGGCGACGAGCGCCGCCGCCGCGATGGCGAAGTCGATGGCCCGCTTGGCCAGGCTGCTCCAACCCTGGAGCGGCACCTGCGACAGGTTGATCACCGGCATGCCGTCGAGATCCTCGAGGCTCGACTTCAGGGTGGCATATTGCAGGATGTCAGGCACCAGCTTGACTTCGACGCAGGCCCGCCCGACGTCGCTCAGCACCTGCATCATCTTGCGGTACGCCTCGAGCGGCAGGGCGACGTAGACGTGGTCGATCCGGCGCTCTTCGATGACACGCTCGACGTCCTTGAGGTTGCCGAGAACCGGCACTTCCAAGAAGCGGCGTCCGGTCTTGCCAGGATCGTCGTCGAGAAAACCCACGACCTCCAGACCGAGCTCACGGTGGGCCTGCAGCTTGTAGGTGATCTCCTTGCCCAGCTTGCCCGCGCCCACCACCAGGATGCGCTGCAGGTTGTAGCCCTTGACCCGCAACCGCTGGAGGATCTCCCGCGTGATCACGCGCGTGGCCAGCACCAGGAGGAAATCGAGTGCCACGAAGATGCCGGTGAAGGCACGGCTGTAGGTGAACGGCTCGGTGCCGCCGGCCAGCGTCGGCCGGAACCAGGCCAGCAGCGCTGAGAGCACGAACGTGGCGACCACCGCCGCCAGCAGGATGGTCAGCGCGTCGTCCACGCGGCTGCGGTCTCGGCGGCTCTGGTAGAGGCCGTGAAAGTAGAAGACGATCGGCCAGATGATCAGCACGACGGGCAGCAGGACCAGGTAAAGCCCGATGTCGGGCACGCCCTTGGTCAGCGCCGGCACTTCGAGCTCGAAACGCACGAACCAGGCGAGCAGGAAGGCTGCCAGAGTGGCGAGCAGATCACCGGCGAGATAGATGGCTACCGTGCTGCGGCGGCGCTTCTGGATCATCGGCTAGAGGTCTCCCGAGAGTTCCGGCCAGGGGTGGCACCTTCCGAGCCCGGTGATCGGTCCGGCTCCACGAGGTGCTCGGACAGGGTGGAGAGAATTCGCTGGGTGAAGCGCTGAGCAGAGAATGACCGGGCGCGGTCTTTCAGTTTCAATTTATTGAACCTCATATTCCGAGATTTGTCAATCGCCGCCGCCAGCGCGGTTGTCTCTGCTTCCGCCTCGCCGCCGGGTGGCAGCTCGTAGAGCACGCCGTGCTGCTCGTTCTCGACGATGTCCAGAATGCCGCCGCGCCCCGCGGCCACCACCGGAGTGCCACAGGCCAGGGCCTCGACCGACGAGATGCCGAAGTCTTCGACGCCGGGTTGCAGGAACATGCGCGCGCCGCGCAGTTGGCGCCTGAGATCATCGTCGCTCACCCGCCCGAGAAAACGGGTGTGAGCGCCGGTGAGGCGCTCCAGCCGGCGACGTTCGGGACCGCTGCCGATCAACCGGAGCTCGAGACCGAGCCTCTCGCAAGCGGCGATCGCCAGCTCGACACGTTTGTAGGGGGCGAGCGCCGTGACCACCAGGCAATAGTCGCCGGTCTCCCCGCCCGCGTCGTCGTCTTCGTCCAGGAAGAAGTCGACGTCCACCGGCGGCGGCACGACCTCGGCCTCACGGCCGTAGTAGCGGCCGATGCGGCCGGCCACGAAACGCGAGTTGGCGACGAAGCAGTCGACCCGCGGAACCGCGGCGGCGTCCCACGCCCGCAGCCGGGAGAGCACCAGCTGGCGCAGCCTGGCGACCAGGCCACGGCGGCGGGGGAAGTAGGTGTGCTCCTGATCCCAGGCGTAGCGCATCGGCGTGTGGCAGTAACACAGGTGGTATGCGTCCGGTGCCGGGATCACGCCTTTGGCCACGCAGTGGCTGGTACTCAGGATCAGATCGTAGGCGCCGAGGTCGAAGTCCTCGATGGCGCTCGGGAACAGCGGCAGGTAGTGACGGTAGTGGCGCCTGACGCCGGGTGCCCGCTGCAGGTAGCTGGTGTGGATCGGGTGGCTCTCGAGCGCATCGCTGACGCTGCCCGGCAGGTGAATCAAGGTGTAGATCGGCGCGTCCGGAAACAGCTCGGCGATCGCCTCGAGCACCTTCTCGCCGCCGCGCATGCCGGTTAGCCAATCATGCACCAGGGCGACACGGCGGTCCGCCAACGACTCGGGTAGAGGCATCCCTACTTCCCGCCGCCGGGCTCCTTGCCGGCAAGCGTCTGGTGATAGATGTCGAGCGTCTGCTCGGCGGCCTGGCGCCAGCGGAAGTCCTCGGAGCGACGGCCCCCGAGCTTGCGCAGGGAGCGGCGGTGATCGGAGTCCGACACACAGCGTACGATCGCCTCGGCCATGCCCTCGAGATCGAGAGGATGTACCAGGTCGGCGTATCCGGCCGCGATCTCCTTCAGCGCCGAGGTGTTCGAGGTGATCACCGGCACTCTCGACGCCATCGCCTCGACCACCGGCAGCCCGAAACCCTCGTAGAGTGTGGGGTAGAGAAACACCGCGCAGCCCTGGTAGATCGCTGGCAGCGCCTCCTGGGCGACGTGGCCGAGCAGCACAATGCGGTCTTCGATCCCCAGCTGCCGAGCCCGCTGGCGAATCTTGAACTCGATCCCGTCCCGGTCGCCGACGCACACCAGCGGGTGCGGGAAATCGTGCAGCTCGAGCGCGCGAGCATAGGCCTTGACGACGTTGTCGAGATTCTTGTGGGGTTTCGGATTACCGACGAACAGCAGGTACGGCCGCTGCAGCCCGAGATTGCGCATCCACCGTTCGAGATCCTCGCTCGACAGCTGGCGACGGTAAACGTCCTCGATACCGTTGTATACGACCTCGATCTTCTTGCCGTCCACCTGGAAGTAGCTCTTCAGGTCGGCCTTGGTGTTCTTCGACACGGACAGGATCCGGTCGCCGCGTTTGAGGCTGCGCCGGATCATGCGCTCGGCGTAGAGAAAGGCCAGCCGATTGGGCAGGAACTCCGGATAGAGCAAGTGGATGATGTCGTGGATCGTCACCACCGCGCGGCAAGGCACGATCAACGGCATCACGTAGTGGGTGGCGTGATAGAGGTCGACCCGGAGTCGCAGAAGGTGCTGTGACAGCGTGAACAGCTCGCGGATGGAGTAGACCGGGGAACGCTGGATGGTGACCCGGAAGTTCTCGGGTAGGTTCTTCAGCGCGTCGCGACCGGCCGGCCCGGTAATCAGGAAGTAGCTGTTCTCGCGATCGATCTCGGCCAGCCCGCGGATCAGGTTACGGACATAGGTGCCGATGCCGAAATCGCGGATCTTGCGCGCGTCGATGGCGATCTTGTACGGCAAGGTGAGCTCGCGCGATGATTGCTGTGGGCAGGAGAGGTTGGGCGGAGACTTCAGTCTATACTCCGGCGTCATGCGCGTCGAGATCGACTCCCTGGAGGGCTTTCGCCAGAGGACCCACAGTCACGGTCTCGCCGACGCCGTCGTGCAGGGCCTAGATCTGCGAGAGGAGAGCGCGATCTTGTGCAGCGGACCTTGCGCGGGGGCCGTCTTTCTCGGCTGCGAGCTCGAGGACGCGACCGCTCGCCACGTGCTGGCGACCGGCGGTCTGATCTTCCCTCGCCTGCCCGACCTGCCCTACAGGACCTATCGTCCCGACCTCTACACCGTCGACGAGCTCATGGCGGGATACCGGCGCGGCGATCCGGCCAGCCATCGCCACTGCCTGGATCAGCGGATCTACGCGCACTTCGACCACCATCGCCGCCGCCCGGGCCCCGTGCCGGTGCTCGAGGCGCTGGCGCAGCGGCTCCACGACCACGCCATCGACGACGCCCTGGACGATCTGCTGCACTGCCGGAACGGTGAAGACCCACGCAGAGTCGTCGCCATCATGGGCGGGCACTCCATGCGCCGCACCGATCCGGACTATCGCAAGGTCGCCCTCATCGGACAGCGGCTCGCCGCCAGCGACCCGCGGATCCTGATGGCCAGCGGCGGCGGGCCGGGGGCGATGGAAGCCTGCCTTCTGGGCGCCTGGCTCGCCGACGGTGGCGAAGCCGCGATCGATCGAGCCCTGCGGACGCTCGCGCGCGCCCCCAGCTATGCCGACGACGGCTGGCTCGATTCCGCGCTCGAGGTTCGCGACGCTCATCCGAGCTCGAGCGACGCCCTGGGAATCCCGACCTGGTTCTACGGCCACGAGCCGCCGAACCTGTTCGCCACCCACATCGCCAAGTACTTCTCGAACAGCCTGCGGGAAGACGGGCTGCTGGCGATCGCCAGGTACGGCGTGGTCTTCGCCCCCGGCTCGGCCGGCACCATCCAGGAGATCTTCCAGGACGCCGCGCAGAACCACTACGGCACCTTCGGGGACGTCAGCCCGATGGTGTTTCTGGGGCGGCAGTACTGGACGGAGGAGAAGCCCGTCTATCCGCTGCTCGAGGATCTGGCGGCGGGGCGGCAGTACGGCGAGCTGATCGCGATCAGCGACGAGGTGGACGAGGTGGTGGAGCTCATCACCGGGCATCCGCCGGTGGCGTATCGAGGGTAGGCGGGGCGGCCATGCGTTTCTACGCGGACCTCCACATCCATTCGAAGTACTCGCGCGCCACCAGCAAGAACTGCGATCTGGAGCATCTCGCCCTTTGGGCGCGGCGCAAGGGGATTTCGGTGGTGGCGACCGGCGACTTCACGCATCCGGCCTGGTTCGACGAGATCCGGGAGAAGCTGGTGCCGGCGGAACCGGGGCTGTTCCGCTTGCGACCCGATCTGGAAAGTGAGATCGACCGGAGGCTGCCAGGCAGCTGCGCCGGGCCGACACGCTTCATGCTCGAGGTCGAGATCTCGACCATCTACAAGAAGGGCGAGAAGACCCGCAAGGTCCACCACCTGATCTACGCTCCGGACATCGACACCGCGTCGCGGTTTCGCGATCGGCTGGGGCAGATCGGCAACATCGCTTCGGACGGACGGCCGATCCTGGGGCTCGACTCCCGGCACCTGCTCGAGATCACGCTCGAGAGCGGGCCGGACGCCTACCTCGTGCCGGCGCACATCTGGACGCCCTGGTTCGCCGTTCTGGGTTCGAAATCGGGCTTCGACACGGTGGAGGACTGCTACGGCGACCTCGCCGGCCACATCTTCGCCGTCGAGACCGGCCTGTCGTCGGACCCGCCGATGAACTGGCGCGTCTCGCTCCTCGACCGCTACTCCCTGGTCTCGAGCTCCGACGCCCACTCGCCACCCATGCTCGGCCGCGAGGCCTGCGTCTTCTCGACCGAGCTCGATTACTTCGCCATGCGTCAGGCGCTCGAGAACGGCGAGGGCTACGAGGGCACGGTGGAGTTCTTCCCGGAAGAGGGCAAGTACCACATGGACGGCCACCGCGCCTGCCAGGTACGGCTCGAGCCCGAGGAGACCCGTCGGCACGACGGTCGCTGCCCGGAATGCGGCAAGCCGGTGACCGTGGGCGTGATGCACCGTGTCGAGAGCCTGGCGGACCGGACCGAGCCGATCCGGCCGGAGAAGGCGGCGCCTTTCCGCAGCCTGGTGCCGCTGCCCGAGATCATGTCGGAGATCTGCGGGGTGGGGCCGAAGTCGAAGACGGTGGGAGCCCGGGTGGCGTCGCTGGTCGCCCGCCTCGGGCCGGAGCTCGAGATCCTGGAACGCCTGCCCCTGGAGGATCTGGGCCGCCACACGGACCCGGTGCTGACCGAGGCGATCGACCGGCTGCGGCGGGGCCACGTGGTCCGCGAGGGCGGCTACGACGGCGAGTACGGCACTATCCGGATGTTCGAGCCCGGCGAGCTGGCGGCGAGGACGGCTGTGCCGAATCTTTTCGGGGAGATGGTGCCGGCGCCCGCGCCGCCAGCCCCAGAACCCTCACCCCCGTCCCCTCTCCCAGGGGGAGAGGGGGGCTCGGGAGGTGAGTCCGACAGCTTGGCAGGCAGAGAATCCAGCGCCACGGAGGTTCACCCACAGTTGCCGTTCGATCCCCCGGTGGGAGAACCGGCCTCCGTGCTCGACCGGCTCGATCCCGACCAGCGGGCGGCGGCGGAGATCCTGGACGGGCCGCTGTTGATCATCGCCGGGCCGGGGACGGGCAAGACCCGCACCCTGACCCACCGCATCGCGCACCTGGTGGGCTCGGGCGTCGCGGCCCCCGAGCAGTGCCTGGCGATCACCTTTACCCGCCGGGCGGCCGAGGAGCTGAGGGAGCGCCTGGAAGACCTGCTGGGCGCCGTGGACGGGCGGGTACCGGTCCACACCTTCCACAGTCTGGGGCTCCGGATCCTGCGCGCCGAGCGCGCCGAGCTCGGACTCCACCGCGGCTTCCGGATCGCCGAGGAGTCCGAGCGCCTGGGCCTGGCCCGTGAGCTCTTCGGCCTCACCGCGAGCCGGGCGGCGAGGCTGCTCACGAGCTTCTCCCGTGCGCGCCGCGACCGAGCATCAGCCGTGTTGGACGAAACGGTCGCCGCTCAGCTCGCCACCTACGAGACGGCCCTGTGGGCACGCGACCTGGTCGACTTCGACGACCTGCTGGTGTTGCCCGCGAGGCTCCTCAGCGAACGGGCCGACCTGCGCGACACCTACCGGGAGCACTACCGCTGGATCTCGATCGACGAGTACCAGGACGTCGACGCTCTCCAGTACCGCCTGGTGCGGCTGCTGGCGCCCGAAGACGCGAACCTGTGCGCTATCGGCGACCCCGACCAGTCGATTTACCGTTTTCGCGGCGCCCAGGTTGGTTTCTTCCTGCGCTTCCAGGGCGACTATCCGAGCGGCAGGGTCGTCCACCTGGGGCGCAATTATCGTTCGAGCCGGGTGATCGTCGGCGCGGCGACCTCGGCCATCGCCCCGGCGAGCCTGGTCGCCGAACGCGAGCTGCGCGCCGTCGACGATCGCGAAGCCGAACCGGTCGTGGTTCTGGAGGCGGCGAGCGAGCGCGCCGAGGCCGGGCTCGTGGCCCACTCGATCGAGCAGCTCCTGGGCGGAACGTCCTACTACTCGGTCGACAGCGGCCGGGTTGCAGGCGGCGGATCTGATCTCTCCTTCGACGACTTCGCGGTCCTCTATCGCGCCGACGTCCAGTCCGGCGCCGTCATGGAGGCCCTCGACCATGCCGGCATCCCTTTTCAAAAACGCTCCCACACCCGGCTCGTTGACCGGCCCGAGGTCCGCACGTTGGTCGACGCCCTGCGCTGCCGTGAGCACACAGGCGCTGAGTCCTCGGCGGTGCTCGACCGGCTGCGCGCCGAGGCCGAGCGAATCGGCGCCGCGGAGTCGGAAGTCGAGCCCGACGATGAAGAGCCGGAGCTCGATCGCACCGCGAGTCTCCGGCAGGCGGTCGAGCTGGTCGCCCCTCTGGCCAAGCGCCACGGCGACGACCTCGCCGGCTTCCTGGCCGAGATCGCCCTGGGAGCCGAGGTCGACACCTGGGACCCGCGCGCCGAGCGGGTGTCGCTGCTGACCCTGCACGCCGCCAAGGGGCTGGAGTTTCCGGTGGTCTTCATCGTCGGCTGCGAGGACGGCCTGCTGCCATTACGTTTCGCCGAGGCCGACGATGACGAGATCGAGGAGGAACGCCGCCTGTTCTTCGTCGGCATCACTCGCGCCCGCTCACGCCTGTTCCTCTCCCACGCCCGCCGCCGCGCCTGGCGCGGCAAGGTCCGCGACCGCCACCCGTCGCCGTTCCTGCGTGACATCGAGAAAACGCTGCTCGAACACCGCCGGGCCACCGTGCGCGAGCGGCCGAGGGACCGAGGCCCGAAGCAGCTCCGACTCCTGCCTTGAGCCGCGATCGTGGCGACTCGGTTTTGCGCTTTGGTCTGTCTCCGGCTACATCCGGTACCATGCTTCCATGCCATCGACGCCGACAGCAGAGGTCACTCGACTGCTCAACGCCTGGAGCAACGGCGACCGAGGCTCCGCGGAGCAGCTCGCGCCCTTGATCTATGACGAGTTGCATCATCTGGCGGGTCTCTACCTCGCGCGCGAACGAAAAGAGCACACGCTTCAACCGACCGCCCTGGTCCACGAGGCCTATCTCCGGTTGGTCGATCTTCGCGAGATCGAGTGGCGCGACCGGGCCCACTTCTTCGCCATCGCCGCGCAGGCGATGAGGCGGATCCTGGTCGATCATGCTCGCAAACACCGGGCGTCCAAGCGCGGTGGATCGGAACCGAGAATCTCGCTCGATCAGGCCGGCGACCTGGCCACCACCCGCCAGCCCGACCTGGTGGTGCTCGATGATGCCCTGCAAGGATTGACCGCGATCGATCCACAGAAGGCTTCGATCGTCGAGCTTCGTTTCTTCGGCGGACTCTCCAACGAAGAGGTTGCCGAGGTGCTGGGCGTCTCCCGGGCGACAGTCGTCCGCCGTTGGCGCATGGCCAAGGCCTGGCTGCACCATGAGCTCAGCCCCGACGAGGACGATGACTCCTGAACGCTGGCAACAGGTCGAAGGCCTGGTGGAGGCTGCCTTGGAGCGTGAGCCCACCGCCAGAACATGCTTCCTGGACTCGGCATGCGACGGCGACGCGGACCTGCGCCACGAAGTCGCCGCGATTCTCGAATCGCTGGACCAGGTCGACGACTTTCTGGAAACCCCGGCAGTGGCTGGCCTGCGAGCAGCTGTGGCCGAGCTGGCCGCGCCCGGCGGCTCACGGCAGGAGACTCCCCAGCACGATCCGAGCTGGATCGGCCCCTACCGCATCCTTCGCGAGCTCGGTCATGGCGGGATGGGCAAGGTCTACCTCGCGGAACGAGCGGACGACGAGTATCAGCGTCGGGTCGCGATCAAGCTGATCCGGCCGGGCATGGACTCAGGCAGCGTCGCGCGACGCTTTCGTGGCGAGCGCCAGATCCTCGCCAATCTCGACCATCCCAACATCGCCAGGCTGCTCGACGGCGGCACCACCGAGGACGGCCGTCCCTATCTGGTCATGGAACACGTCGCGGGAACCCCGGTCGACGAGTACTGTGACCAACATTGTCTGAAGATCCCGCAACGCATCGAGCTCTTCCGCAAGATCTGCGATGCGGTCAGCTACGCGCACCGCAACCTCGTGGTGCATCGAGACCTCAAGCCCAGCAACATCCTGGTCACCGTCGATGGTGAGCCCAAACTGCTCGATTTCGGAATCGCCAAGCTGCTCGATCCCGAGGCCTTCGCGATGACCCTCGAGGTCACCCGGACCGGGCAGGAGCCGATGACTCCGCCCTACGCCAGCCCGGAGCAGATCCGCGGCGAGGTGATCACAACCGCATCGGACGTCTATTCTCTCGGAGTGCTGCTGTACAAGCTGCTGACCGGGCGCGTGCCGTTCCGGCTGGACCGGTTGCAACCCCAGGAGATCGAAGACATCCTCTCGCGAGAAGCCCCGGCACCCAGCTCGGCGGTCATGGAATCGCTCGAGGCCCCGGAAGGGTCGATCGCCTACCTTCGCGGCCTGAGGCCAGAACAACTTCGCCGGAGCCTGGCCGGAGATCTCGACAACATCGTGTTGATGGCCTTGCGCAAGGAGCCCGCCCGGCGTTACAGTTCGGCCGAGCAATTCGCGGAGGATCTGAGGCGGCATCTCGAAGGGATGCCGGTCAGGGCGCGTCAGCCCTCTCTGCGCTATCGCGCGGAAAAGTTCCTGCGACGGCATAGGCTCGGCGTCGCGGCGGCCGCAGTCTTTCTAGCCCTGGCGATGACTTTCGCAGGCATCATCGTCCTCCAATCATCGCAAGTCGAAAAGCAACGAGATGACGCGACGGCTGAGCGCGACAAAGCCCGAACCGTGTCCGCCGCTCTGATCGATCTTTTCGGTGTCTTCGAGACAAGCGGCGACACGGGCACCTCGTCTGTGACCAGACGTCTTCTAGACGAAGCAGTCAGCAGGATCAATCTACGGCTCAATAACCAGCCCGAGGTTCAAGCTGCCACCAAAACCGCAGTCGGCCGCGTCTATCACCAGCTTGGATTGTATGACGAGGCAACCGAGACTATCGAGCAGGCATTGGAGACCCAAGTCGATCTCTTTGGCCCGAACCATCTTGAGGTCGCGAACACGTTGACCGAGCTCGGCAGCCTCTATTCGGCAAAGTCGGAACACTCCAAAGCCGAATCGCACTTGTTGGAGGCAATACGGATCATTGAGAAACTCGCAGGAGGCGACAGCCCAAAACTCTCAATCAACTACTACCATCTAGCAATCAACTACCGAGACGAGGGGCGCTACGACAAGATGCGCTCTGCCATCGAAACGTCCATCGCCTTGGCGCGAAGTCCGCAAGGAACACGTGCCTTTGAATCGATCTCAAGCGCCCACATGATCGAACTTGCATACGACTATGGCTTGGTCGGCAGGCACGAGGAAGCCAAACTTCTCTTGCTTAGAGCAAAGGAAGAAATGGAGTCTTCGGGCTTCCAGAACAGCGCCGAGATGGAGCTCGCTCTCGACGGCCTTGCTAAGTATTACTTCGATACTGGACAGCACGACAGAGCCGCCGAGATCGGCCAGAAGGCGACCGCTCTCGCACAAGCCCGCCTCGGCGAATCTCACCCAGACGTAGCCTGGACCTTTAACAGTCTCGGCCTCATCTATTATGAAATGGGAGAGTACGAACAAGCTGAGTCGGCATTCGATCGCGCCATACATCTCCGAGAGGCCGTATCATTACCTCGGCATGATTTAGCTTACATTCTGGTGAACGCTGCGCATGTCTACCGACGTCAAAGGCGAGCTGAGAAGGCTCTAGCAGCCTACCGACGGTCGATTGCACTCCTGCAAGAGTCTAGTAGCCCCGACAACCTCATTGCAGCTCAACTCCTTGCAGACGCCAACCTGGGAATCGGTATCATTCACCTGGTAGAAGGCCAGGACGAGCTGAGCAAGACGTTCCTGAGGAGTTCGGTCTCAGCAATCAGTCCTCTCACTGCTTCATCCGATTCGCTGAGATTTCTCCAGACTCACGCAATGGCGCTCCTATATCTCGACGAGATCGAAACCGCACGGCCCATGGTCGAGCGATTGCTCGACGCGAATTGGAAGCGTTCCGAGTTCCTCGAGCTCTGTCGCCAACACGGTTTCGTGTCGGATTCCGATCCGGCGGAATCCCCTTGATCTCCGACCCGGACTCAACCACCGATCCGGAACATCTCGACCTTCTCCGCCGGCACGAACCGCCCGGCGGCGAGCGCCGCGGTGCGCTCCTCGGAATAGCGGTCGGCACGGCGGGTCCAGATCGCACGGATCCGTTCGAGCAACTCGTCGTCGCTGGCACCGTCGCGTAGCGGCGTCTTGAGATCGTGACCGCCGGCGGCGAAGAGGCAGGTGTAGAGCTTGCCCTCGGCCGACAGGCGCACCCGAGAGCAATCGCCACAGAACGGCTGGGTCACCGAGGTGATGACGCCGAGCTCGCCACCGCCGTCGCGATAGCGGTAACGATTCGCCACGTCACCGGGGCGAACCTTGGCAATCGGCTCGAGTGGGAACACCGCATCGACGCGCTCGACGATCTGCTGCGCCGAGACCACTTTCTCCGGATCCCACTCGTTGACGGTGCCGACGTCCATGTACTCGATGAACCGCACCACGCAGCCCTGCTCGCGGCCGAAGCGGGCTAGGTCGACCACCTCGTGGTCGTTGACGCCCTGCATCACCACCACGTTGAGCTTCACCGGCGTGAGACCAGCCCGCACCGCCGCTCGGATGCCGGCAAGCACCCGCTCGAGGTCCAGGTCGAGGCCGTTGATGCGGCCGAAGGTCGCGGCGTCCAGGGAGTGCAGGCTCACCGTCACCCGGCCGAGGCCCGCCCGGCGCAGAGACTCGGCCATCCGCGGCAACAGGTAGGCGTTGGTGGTGAGCGCCAGATCTTTCAAGCCGTCGATCGCGACCAGCGAGGCGACCAGATGCTCGATCTCAGAACGCAGCAGGGGCTCGCCGCCGGAAAGGCGGATCTTCTCCACTCCGAGGCCGACGAACAGCCGCGCCAGGCGTGTCACCTCCTCGAAGCTCAGGATCTGCGGCTTGGGCAGGAACTTGTAGGCGCGGTCCGACGGCATGCAGAACGTACAGCGGAAGTTGCAGCGATCCGTCACCGAGATCCGCAGGTCGGACATCGGCCGGTCGAGAAGATCCCTGGGGGGTTCGAGCGTCACGGACATGGGTCCGACAGCTTATCCCTTCCGGTCGTTCTTGAGAACGTCCATCTTGTCCGCCGAGGCGGACCGGCCATCCGTCCGCCGAAATGGACAGCGCGTCCACGGATTCCGGCCGCCGCGCCCAAGGATTTGTGCAACCGTCCGACTGTGGGTATACTCGGCGTCCTTCTGAAGAATCTACGGTTCTCGCTGAAAAAGCGCGAGCCTGTGAACGAGGACGAAGGCAATTCTTCGCTGGCTGGGTATTCTCTTCCGTCTCGCATTCTGGAGCTCGCCGCTGATCTGCGGAATCGCTCTCCTGCTCTCGCTACGAGGGCTGCAGGAGGAAGCCATTCTCAGTCAGGCGCAGACGCTGCTGGTGAGCGGCCGTGGCGCCGAGGCCCTGGAACTGCTCGATGACCTGCAGCGGTCCCCCTGGACCGGCAGCCAAGCCCGGGCCGGGATCGAGCTCGCCAGAGCCCTAACCGGCGAGCCGGACAACACCAGCGACCCGGCGGACGTTCATCCCGTCGACCGGCAGCTGACCCCCGAAGACCGTTTCGACGCATCGGCCTTTCCGGTGCCGCTGATCATCCGCACCGCCTTCGAGCGCGGCGAGTTCTCGGCCGCCCTGCGACTGACCGAGCTGGCGGAGCGCCTGGGCGTCAAGACCGTACCGATGCTGACCGTGGCGTCATGGGTCGAGGGCGGCCGGACCGAGCAGGCGCATGCTTTTGCGGGACTCGACCTCCAAGTGCCAAGCAAGGTGGCGCGGCGCCTGGCGCACCACCTCGAAAGCCCGGAGGAGCAGGGTGGCGTACTGTTGCGAGATCGCTCGGGGCAGCCGATCGGCACCGCCTCCGCGGACGATCTGAAGCTGGCGGGCCACGTACACCCTGAGATCGTCCCACGCGCGGTGACCGCGGCCGCCTCCTACCACCGGCCGGCCGGCTCCCTACGGCTCACCCTGGATCTGGAGCTCTCAGAAGCGGCCTTTCAAGCCTTCGGGCGTTACCGCGGCAGCATCGTGATCGTCGAGCCGCAGACCGGCGAGATCCTGGCGGCGGTGAGTGATCGCCGCACCTGGCGCCAGGGCGGCACGGCGGCCTTCGAGCAACTGCGCGAGCCAGCTTCGATCGCCAAGCTGATCACCACCACCGCGGCACGTCGAGCGGGCTACGTGCCCGACTCCGAGCTGCGCCGAATGTATTGCCGCGGCCACGAGAGCTACTCGGGCCAGATGCTCTACTGCCCGGTCATCGTCGGCCGCCTGCGCGGTCTCGACCGGGCCATGGCGACGTCCTGCAACGTGGCGTTCGCCAACCTCGGGGTGAGGGTCGGGCGCGAGGGCATGCTCGCGGAGTTCCGGCGCTACGGCTTCGACTCGAACGATACGCCCTTCGCCGGCGCCAGGATCGTCCAGGCACGCGGCGACGACCGCCAGCTGGCCGATCTCTCGATCGGCCTCGAGGCGACCGAGATCACGCCCCTCCACGCCGCCATGCTGGCCGCCACCGTCGCCAACGACGGCGTCATGTCCCAACCGCGCCTGGTGGCGGCCGAAGACGGCCGCCTCGGCCTGCATCCGAGATCGATCCCCACGGCTCCCGGCCGGCGGGTGATCGAGCCCGAGTGGGTGCCCGAGCTGCGCCAGGCCATGGAGGCCGTGGTCCAGGGTGGAACCGCGCAGCGCGTCTGGCCGCCCCAGAGCTTCCCCGTGGCCATGAAGACCGGCACCGCCAGCGACCCGCGCTATGGCTTCCACGTCAACTACATCGGCTACGGCCCGACCACCAACCCGCGCCTGGCCTTCTGCGTACGCATCACCGACCGGCCGACTTCCAACAAGGTCCGCTACGCCGCGCGCCAGGTCACCTACCAGCTGCTGCGCAACCTCGGCCGCATCGCTGAACGCCGCGGCTGGACGGACGAGCCGGAGCAATACAGCACCGATCGCCCGTCCACGATCCGGCTTGCACAGCAAACGAGCGGCCGCGAGCGGGCGACGGGTCGTCCTGTCGCGGCTCGCTGAGCCGGCCCGGTTCGCGCAGCCGCTACCGCGGCGGCATGCGCAGCGCGCCGTCGATGCGGATGGTCTCGCCGTTGATGTAGGGGTTGCGAACGATCGACTCCACGAGCTGGCCGTACTCCGCGGGCTTGCCGAGGCGGCGCGGGAAGGGGATTCCGGCGGCCAGGGCCTCGGTGACGTGCTCGGGCAGGCCTGCCAGCAGCGGCGTGTCGAAGGTGCCGGGAGCGATGGTCACCACGCGGACGCCGTTCTTCATCAGGTCGCGGGCCGCGGGCAGGGTCATGCCGAGGACGCCGCCCTTGGACGAGGCGTAGGCCACCTGGCCGACCTGGCCCTCGTAGGCGGCCACCGAGGCGGTGTTGATCACCACCCCGCGCTCGCCGTCGTCCATCGGCTCGCTGGCACACATGGCCGCCGCCGAGAGGCGTAGGACGTTGAAGGTGCCGATCAGGTTGACCTCGATCACCTTGCGAAACTTCTCCAGGTCGTGCGGCGAGCCGTCGCGGCCGACGACCTTGGCCGCCGGGCCGATGCCGGCACAGCTGACGGCGATGCGCAGGGTGCCGAGTTCGCCCGCCGCGGCCACCGCCGCTGGGACCTGGTCCGCGTCGGCGACGTTGGCCTCGGCGTAGACCACGCCGTCGCCCAGGTCGGCGGCGACCGCCTCGCCGCGCTCGCGGTTGAGGTCGACGATGACCGCACGGGCGCCGGCCGCGACCAGACGGCGGACGGTGGCCTCGCCGAGGCCGGAAGCGCCGCC
Source organism: bacterium (assembly GCA_024226315.1). Taxonomy (GTDB): domain Bacteria; phylum Acidobacteriota; class Thermoanaerobaculia; order Multivoradales; family J023; genus JAAELT01. Next base: position 32,809 of record JAAELT010000170.1, read on the forward strand.
CGTGACCAGGGCGACCGTATCGGGTTGAATCTTCATGGTTTCAATCCTCGGTGGGAGTGGGTGGATCAGTGGAATAGTCGTAGAAACCCCGGCCGCTCTTGCGGCCCAGGTCGCCACGTTTGACTCTTCGCTCGAGCGACGGCGCCGGACGATCTTCCGGGTCGCCGGTGCGGTGGAAGCGTTCCATCCGCGCCTCGTAACCGATGTCGAGGCCGCTGAAATCGCCGAGCTTGAAGGGGCCCATGGGGTGGTTGAGGCCCAACTGGCAGGCACGGTCGATGTCCTCGAAGCTGGCGACGCCCGATTCGAGCAGGTAGTAGGCCTCGTTGCTGATCGCGCGCAAGATGCGGTTGACCAGGAAACCGGGCAGCTCCCGGTGTAGCGTCACCGGCTGCTTGCCGATCCGGCGGGCGAGCTCGACGGTGAGCTCGAGGGTCGCATCAGAGGTCTCATCACCCTTGACCACCTCGACCAGCTGCATCACCAGCGGCGGATAGAAGAAGTGCATGTTGACCACGCGGTCGGGGCGCCCGGTGAAGGGCGCCAGGTCGGAGTTGCCGAGATAGGAGCTATTGGTGGCGAGCACGGTGCGCTCCGGACACAGCTCGTCGAGCCGGCGGAACACCTGGCGTTTGACGTCAAGCACCTCGACCACCGCCTCGATCACGAAATCGGCGTCCTCGCAAGCCTCTTCCAGCGAAGTCGTCGTGCTCAGGCGCTCGAAGGTGGCGTCGACGTCCTCGGCGCTCATCTTGCCCTTCGTCACCCGCCGGTCGAGGTGTTTGCGGTTGCCCGAAACGGCCTTCTCGAGCTGCTCGGCGCTGACGTCGTGGAGCGCCACCCGGTAGCCGTGCAGCGCCGCGTGGATCGCGATCTGCGCCCCCATCTGTCCGGCGCCGGTGACGCAGATTCTGCGGATGTCGTCGATCTTCATCGCCTCTCCTCTCGGTGGTCCTTCGCGCGGGAAAGGCTAGATCGGTTCCAGTCTGGGTGCAACCACCTAAGCCCCCTGGCATCTCGACTCACTTAGACCATGCTTAAACTGCTCTTAACCTGATCACTCTACGACAAGCCGTATGATGAGGGCTCGGGCAGGACGAGCCATGCAGATCGCAATCGGACACAGTATCGACCCGCTCATTCCCGCCGCTACCGAAGAGATTGTCGACCAGGTGCGCTCGCGCCTCGACGGAGCTCCCCCCAAGGGCGGTCTCCTGTTCGCGTGCCGCGACGCCGATCACGAGCAGATCCTGGAGGCAGTGACGTCGGCGTTTCCTGCGATGCCGCTCATCGGCTGTACGACCGATGGAGAGCTCTCCTCGGTACTCGACTTCCAGGAGGACTCGATCCTCCTGGTGGTCTTCGCGGGCGACGGACTCGAGGTGAGGGTCGGCCTCGGCCGCGGCCTTTCGGATTCCGTGGCAGGTGCCGTCCAGGACGCGCTCGGCCAGGCGCAACTCGCCGCAGATCCCGGGCCACAGCTCTGTATCACCATCCCCGAGAGCCTCACGGCGAGCGGTGCGTCGATCGTCAATGAGCTCGTTGCCCGGCTCGGCCCGGACATTCCGCTCGTCGGCGGTACGGCTGGCGATCAGTGGCACTTCGAAGAAACTCGTCAGTTCATCGGCCGAGAGGTGTATTCGGACTCCGTACCGGTCCTGCTCCTCTGTGGCGCCGTCCAGGTTGGCGTCGGCGTCGCTTCGGGTTGGGAGCCGGTGGGTCCCCGAGGTCTGGTGACGCGGGCCGAAGGGCACGTCGTCCACGAAATCTCCGATCAGCCTGCTCTGGAATTCTTCCAGCGATTCCACGGTCCCCATGTCGAGCCGAACCCCGAGTATCCGCTCGGCGTGTTCGACGCCGACCGCCGGGAACACTACCTGCGAGCCCCACTGTCCTACGATCGCGCGAGCGGCAGCGTCGGCTTCGCCGGAGATGTCCCGGTCGGGAGCGAAGTGCAGATCACCGACGCGTCTCGAGACGAGATCCTCACGGCGTGCGAGGATTCGATCAAGAAGGCGAGCACCGCTCTGGGAGGCGTCGATCCGGACGGTGTGCTGGTGTTCTCTTGCGCCGCTCGCAAGCAGCTTCTGGGCACGCGGACGGCCGAGGAAGCCGCGCTCTTGCGGGATCTCGCAACGGGTCTGCCGATGGCCGGGTTCTACACCTACGGCGAGATCGCCCCGATCGGCGGCAGGACGTGCGCGGATCTTCACAACGAGACGTTCGTGACCGTGCTGCTCGGAGAAGGCGCGGCCTCTTGAACGAGATCGATCGCCTCCGCAAGGAGGTTCGCATCCTCCACCGGAAGCTCGAACGGTCCGAGTTCAACCGTACCCGCCTCGAGGTGCACAAGGATCGAAGCGATGCCTTCCACCGTCGCATCATCCAGGCGCTCGAGAAGACCAAAGACGAGCTCCGCCTGGAGAAGCAGACCGCGGAACGGCTCGCAAGGGCCAAGGACGAGCTCCTGGCCAACGTAAGCCATGACCTCCGAACTCCGATGACCGGCATCCTGGGGATCGCCGACATGCTCCAACGAGCCCCGATCGGCTCCCAGGAGAGGGAGTGGGTCGGAATCCTCACCTCTTCCGCCAGAGGTCTGCTGACCCTGCTTGACGACCTTCTGGACCTGGCGAAGCTGGACGGCGGCGGCTTGCGCCTGGTGAAGGAGCCTTTCGACCCAGCCGAGCTGCTGCGCGGCCAGACCGCGCTCGTGAAGTCCGAGGCCGTCGACCGGGGCTTGAGCCTCGAGCTGGTGATTGGCCCGTCGATTCCGAAGCAGGTGATCGGAGACCCTGCAAGGGTCCGACAAGTGCTGCTCAATCTCTTGTCCAACGCACTCAGGTACACCGAGGTGGGAGGCGTCGAGATCCGTCTCGAACATGAACCCGAGGAACCGCCACGCCTGCGGGTCGAGGTCCGAGACACCGGAAGGGGCATTCCAGCGGAGCACCTGGAGGAGATCTTCGCTCTCTTCTTCCGGGAACACTCCGAGGCGGCGCGATGCAACGAAGGGTCGGGGTTGGGGCTCGCGATCAGCCGGCGCCTCGCCCGCGCTCTTGGTGGCGACATCTCGGTCGAGAGCCGGATCGGAACCGGATCCAGATTCACCTTCACCTTCGCCGCCCCCGTTTCTCACAGCACCCGCGAGAGGTCCCCCAGCTCCTCGGATTCAGACCTTTCGGGACTTCGGGTGCTTCTGGTCGAAGACAACCCGATCAATCGGCTCGTCATCGCGGCGCAGCTCAAGTCCTTCGGGGCCACCATCGACGCGGTCGAGGACGGCTACGCCGCGATCGAAACAACGTCGAGTACAACCTACGACATGATCTTGATGGACTGCAACCTTCCGGGAATCGACGGCTGTGAGGCCACGCGCCGAATCCGAGCCCGGGAAGCCGAGAACGGAGCTCGACACAGGACCCCGATCATCGCGCTCACCGCGAGCGTCCTCGAGAGCGAACGCGCGAAGTGTCTGGATGCCGGCATGGATGGTTTCATTGCTAAACCTTCGCCGCCGGCCGAGATGCTCGCCGACATTCAGCAGGTCCTCGACCGCGGGCAACACTCCTAACGCTTGCCTTGGACCTCGTCTTCGTCGGTGTTCGACCGAGGTGCCGCCGAACGCAACTGGGCCGAAACACAAGCGCCGGCGGACTCGTAAGGGACAGCATGGAGACCTTCTGGCGGGACGTCCGTTTCAGCGCCCGTTCCCTGGCCAAGGCGCCCGGGGTGACCGCGGTGGCAGTGTTGTCGCTAGCCCTCGGGATCGGCGCCAACACCACCATCTTCACCCTGATCAACGCGGTCTTCCTGAATCCGTTGCCGGTCGAGGACGTCTCGCGGCTGGTGGCCGTCTACACCGTCGACGAGAACATGACCGGCCAGCTCGCCGGCCTGGCCAACGTCTCACACCCGAACTTCGAGGACTTCCGCGACGACAGCGACGTCTTCAGCGGGCTCGCCGCCTACTCGTTCCCGGTCAACGCCAGCGTCGTCCTCGACCGGGAGCCGGAGCAGCTCTTCGCCCAGGTGGTCAGCGGCAACTACTTCGAGGTGCTGGGGATCCATCCGGCCGCCGGGCGCTTCTTCTATCCCCGCGAGGACGTCACCCCCGGCCTCTATCCGGTGGCCGTGATCGGCCACGGCCTGTGGCAGCGGCGTTTCGCGGCCGACCCCGACGTGGTCGGCCGCAGCCTGAGCTTGAACGGCTTCGGCTTCACCATTGTCGGCGTGGCCCCCGACGGCTTCACCGGGGTGAACGCGATCGGCGGGCCGGAGATCTGGGTACCGACCATGATGTACCAGCAGATCCTCCCCGAGCAGTTCCGGCGCTTCTTCGATGACCGCCGGGCGCTGATCATGAGCACGGCCGGCAGGCTTCAGCCGGGGGCCACCCTCGAGCAGGCCGAGGCCCAGCTCGAGACCATTGCCAAGCGCCTCGAGCAGGAGTACCCGGAGGCCAACAACGGGCGTGGAGTCGGGATCATGCCCCTGGCCCAGGCGACGATCTTCCCCGGCATGCGCGGATTCCTGGTGCTCGGCGCGGCGGTGCTGATGGCGGTGGTCGCGATGGTTCTGTTGATCGCCTGCTCGAACGTCGCCAACCTACTGATCGCCCGGGCCGGCACCCGGCGCAAGGAGATCGCCGTGCGCCTTTCGATGGGGGCGTCGCGCTGGTCGTTGGTGCGCCAGCTGCTGTCCGAGAGCGTCCTGCTCGGCCTCGGCGGGGGTGTGCTCGGCCTGGCGGTTGCCTACTGGGGCCGCGACTTCATCTGGTCGTTCCGCCCGATCTTCGTCCCTCAGGGCATGCTCGACCTGGCTCTCGACGGCCGGGTGCTGGCCTTCACCCTGATCGTCGCCCTGGTGACCGGCGCCCTGTTCGGGCTCGTCCCGGCGCTCCAGGCGTCGCGCCCCCAGGTCATCGGCGCGCTCAAGGAGGAGACTCGGGGGGCGGCGGGGAACCGCCGCCGGATCACGCTGCGTGGCTTCCTGGTGGTCGCCCAGGTGGCGCTGTCGTTCGTCGCCCTGGTCGCCGCCGGCCTCTTCCTGCGCGGCCTGGGCGGCGCCTACGACATCGATCCGGGGTTCGAGACCGAGAAGCTGGCGGTGGTGATCGCGAGCCCCGGCCAGAACGGCTACGACCAGCCCCGGGCCGAGCAGTTCTACCGCGACGTGGTGGAGCGGGTCGGGGCACTGCCGGAGGTGGAATCGGTGACGCTGGCCGCCAACCTGCCGCTGTTCGGCGGTTTCGCGCGCACCGTGTTCATGGAGGGGCAGGACACCTCGAAGGCCGATCAGGGCCAGGTCACCCAGTCCAACACCGTCGACCTGGGCTACTTCGAAACCGTCGGCATCCCGATCGTCCGGGGTCGCGGATTCTCGGAGATCGACCGCGAGGAAACGACGCCGGTGGCGATCGTCAATCAGTTCATGGCGGACAAATACTGGCCGGGAGAGCAGCCGATCGGCCGGCGTTTCCGCCTCTACGGCGAGGACCACCTCTTCGAGGTCGTGGGCGTGGCGCGGACCGCCAGATACATCACCCTGGGCGAAGACCCGCAAGCGTGCTTCTATCTGCCACTGTCCCAGAATTACTCCGACGCCATGACCGTCTACGTGCGCTCCAGTGGCGACGCCGCCCTGGCGCTGGCCGCCGCCGAGCGCGAGATCCACGAGCTCGACCCCGACGTCCCGCGCACCTTCGCGCTGACCGTCGGCCAGGTGATCGACCAGTCGCTATGGGCATCGAAGCTCGGCGCGGCCCTGCTCGCCGCCCTCGGCGGTCTGGGTCTGGTGCTGGCCGCGGTCGGGCTCTACGGGGTCATGGCCTACTCGGTCAGCCAGCGCACCCGCGAGATCGGCATCCGCATGGCGATCGGCGCCGCCCAGGCCGACGTGCTGCGGCTGGTCGTCCGCCAGGCGATGGTGCTGGTCGGAATCGGCATCGGCGTCGGGCTACTCGGCTCGTTCGCGGTCTCACGGGTGGTGGCGAAGCTCCTCTACGGGGTCAACCCCACCGACCCGGCCACCTTCCTCGGCGTCCCTCTGCTGCTCGCCGCCGTGGCGCTCCTGGCGAGCCTGCTGCCGGCGCTGCGGGCGAGCCGGGTCGACCCGGTCCTGGCGCTGCACACGGAGTAGGGCGCAGCGTTCCCCTCTCGTCGTAGACTTCCTCACCGAAAGAAGCCGGCCCACCAGGAAAAGTGGGGAGCAACACGCCGGGGAAAGAAACGAGCCCGATCTCTGACGGCGCGCAACATTCTTCGGACCTCGGCTTCGGGCGTGTTCGACAGTAGAGCCCACTCGAAGAGCAGGTCGGGCGTCTGCAGTGTCGGCACCCGAGGGCTGACTTTCTCCAGGACTCTGAGTGCCTTCTTGTCGTCCGTGGCGACGCCGCCACCATGAACCACAGCGAGGGCGCACGCCGACGCCTCACCGTCGTCGAGATCGATCGCGAAGCGCGCGTATCGGTCCTGTTCCTCCGGAGTAGCGATATCCATGACCGTGAGGTCGTCCATCTCTTCGAGCGACCTGGGAGACACCCTCTCTCGTTCCACGCTGCCATCGGGATCAGCGACGTGACGGATGCTCAGAACCTCCTCGTCGGCGACGAGCTTCGAGACCGCGAAGCGATACGGCAGTTGGACCAGGATGTCCCCGGCGCGCTCGGTGGCAAACAGGTTGATCACGCAGCACGCGTCCAACAGGATCAGCGCGCCTTCGCCGGGCCTGTGACTCATGAGACGGCAGAGGTCCCGGTCACCCTGCCGCGGCGACCAGAGGCGTGCTCAAGTCGACCGCTCCGGCCGAACCTCCCTCGCCGGAGGATCTCTCGAGCCGTAGGATCGCCTCGCGAGCTCCGATTCGATCGGTGCGGAGGTAGCGGGCGAGTTGCCCCTCGCTCAGCTCCCCGATCTGCCAAGCCTCCACCGCCAAGCCAACGTAACGGGGAGGTAGCGGATTCTCATCAGCCCGGGTTGGCGCGATACCCAGCAGTTGCTTTGCTCTCTGTACGCTGAACCTCTCCTGCCGCAGCCGTTCCCAGGTGCCGACGGGAATCAGCCGAAGCTCTTCCAAGCGGCGGATCATGGCCTCGACGGCGACGCAATAGAAGTGGGCGAGCCGGCAAAGGTCGCCGTGGGTGAGAGGCCGACCGCGTTCGAGCTCCAGGTACCGCCGCCGCAAGCCTGACGCCGGCATGAGAAATGCCCTGGCGAAACCCTCGGCAAACCTTTCGGTCGCTGGCATGCGACGGTAGTGATCCTCGAGGGTGATCTCGGAGCGGTAACGGGAGGTCAGAAAATGCCCGTACTCGTGTCCGAGGCTGTGTCGCCTCCGCTCGGGGGGATGGTTGAGATTGACCGCCATGCAGCCGCCCAGGGTCTCGCTGAAGGCGAACATTCCGGCCACCCGCGACGGCAGCTCGATCTGGAACACCCGCAATCCGACGTCGCTCTCCAGCGTCTCCCGCAAGTTGAGCAGCGGGCCTTCGCCCAGCCCGAGTCGGTGCCGCTCGCTGTTCGCCACGTCCTCGGCGACGATCTCGGGGTCTACACCCTGGATCTCGTACTCTGGGGGATAGCGGCGGCGCATGGGCGCTTCGCAGATCTCTTCGAGCCGGGAATAGTCTTCACAGAGATGCTGGAAGCTCTCGACGGGTGCCGACATCTCGGACTCACCGAGCGTCGACGGCAGGGACCTCCGGAGCAGCGCGCCGAAACCCTCCACGGGCGCGCCCCGCTGCAGCAGCTCCGAGACCCTCTGATCGTAGAGACCGGCAAGCTCGATCAGCTCAGCCGGCTTGAGCCGCCGGTCGCCTTTCTCGATGGCGACCAGGGTCGTCCGCGCAACTTTCAGGTGCTCCGCCACCTGCGTCTGCGTCAGGCCGCGCGACTCGCGGGCTTCTCGAAGACGGGCACCGAGAGCTCGTGGCTCGATCCCTTTCAACGGATTCTCGCTCATCTGTCCAATCCCCGAAGCCGCTGAGCTCTATGGATTCCCGCCCTCATGATCAGACTCTGACACAGAATCCGACAATGTCAAGTCTCTAATGGGCCAACGAAGAGCGAATGTCAGACATCTCAGCGCGTCCCCACGCTGACGGTGTCGACGACCGCGTTGGTGGCGGTGTCGACCACCGACACCGTGTCCGTTCCGTTGTTGGTGATGTAGGCGAAGGGCTGGGCGCCGGCGGTCCCGGCCGCGCAACCCTGCCTCCTCGGTGCTCTTCGAGGCTTTCGGGCAGAGTCCAGGACAGCAAACGGGCGCTGGGAAACCGAAGAAGAAATCGGCCCTCGCCCCCACAGCGGTCGTCCGGGCTCTGGTGCGGTGCTCGGGCCTGGAATCGGCCACTGGGAAAACAATGGAAAATTCGACCCCTGCTTCCACAGCGGTCGTCCGGGACCTGGTGCGGTGCTCGGGCCTGGAATCGGCCACTGGGAAAGCCAGGGAAAAACCCGACCTTGCTTCCACAGTGGACGATCGGGGCTCCGGAGGGGCTCAGAAACCCGAAATCGGCCACTGTGGAAGGGAGGGAAAAATCGTCCCTGGCTTTCACAGTCGTCATCCGGGGCACGTCTCGGTGGCACCAGCCGACCAACACGATCGCTGGCAGCAGATGTGGAAACAGCTACAGCAGAAGTCCGCAACTGAAGCCTCTGAGAAGATCGACCAGCAGCGCTAGCCTCCGCCCTCCTCCGCCGGCCTCGTCGCCAGGTCCGACATGTCTATCTTGCGCAGCGAGGCCACCAGGTCATTCAGCATGTCGAGGCTCTTCAAGGTGCGGTCGAGCTGCTGGGTGAGGGCACGGTCGGCTTTGCCCTCTGCTTTCTTGAGCTTGCGGCCGATACCCTGCACCAGGGGCAGGAGGTTGTCGCCGACGATGCCGGTGAGGTGGGCGAGCACTTCGTGCACGCCGGAGCCGAGGGTCTGGACGACCTGGGTGCCGCGGGGTGACTCGGCGAGGCCGGTGAGGGTCTGGTCGAGCTTCTCGAGGTAGGGGGTGAGATCGGACGTGGCCGGCTGAGGCGCGGGGGAGGGTTCCCCGGCAGGTGCCGCGACGGCGGCGGGGGACGGCTTCGCGGCCACCTCGCAGAGCTTGTCGAGGCGCTCCAGGAAGGCGTCGAGGCGCTCGCCGATCAATTTCGACGAAGCGTCGTCGCCGGCCGGCTTCGAGACGCTCTTCGCCGCCTTCGCCAGGGACGCGAGGTTCGATTGCAGCTTCTTCAAGTAAGGATCGAGGGTTGCCTTCAGCGCCGCGGCGGCGGCGTCCTCGCCGCCCGAGTCCTCGCTCGGCTGGCGGGCGAGCTCGCTCGCCGACTGGATGGACGAGCCGATGTCCTGCAGGCGGTCCGACACCAGGCCGAGCTGGCCGATCAGGCGGATGGCGGGATCGTCCTCGGCGCCGCCCATGGCCTGGACGCGGGCGAAGCCGCGCTTGATCTCTTCCCAGCGCTGCTGCTCCTCGCCTGAGAGCACGCCGCGCAGCTCGCGCAGCTTCAGGATGTTGTGCTCGGCGCCGGTGGTCAGAGTCTGGGATTCGCCGGCGTAGTGGTCGTCGATCAGCGCCTCGAGCTCCGCGTCGTTCATCACCGGCACAATTCTTTCGGCCAGCTTGTTCATGTTGCGATAGCTGCCTTGGAGCTGGAAGCGCGGCTCGGTGCGGTAGGCGTCGTCCTGGGAGGCGGAGTAGATGTATTGCTGGTTGACCGCCAGCAAGACCTCCTGCACCCGCAGCAGCTTGCGCAGCACCGACAGCAGCTCCTCGAGCTCGATCGCCGAGTAGTCGTGGGAGAGCTGATCCGGCGGCATCTCCTCGCCCCGGGCCATGCGCACGAGCTTGAACAGGTCGTCGCCCTCGCGGGTGGTGAGCGGCGCCATCACCGGGTTCGAGGTCAGGGCGTTCTCGAGGTAGGAGAGGGCGAAGAGCTCGTCCTTGCCTTCGAGGATGTCGCCCAGGTTGTAGGTGTCGGCGCGGTTGGCCAGCATGTCGGGGATCTGAAACTTCTCCCCCGCCTCGGTGTAGGGGTTGCCCGCCATGCACACGGCGAAGCGCTTGCCGCGCAGGTCGTAGGTGCGCGTGCGGCCTCCCCAGATGCCCTCCATGCGGCGCTGGGCGTCGCACAGGGAGATGAACTTCTGTAGCAGCTCGGGGTGGGTGTGCTGGATGTCGTCCAGATACAGCAGAACGTTGTTGCCCATTTCGAGCGCGAAGCTGATCTTCTCGATCTCCTGGCGGGCGGTGGCGTTGGAGGCCTCCTGCGGGTCGATCGAGGTCACCGCGTGCCCCAGGGCCGGCCCGTTGATCTTGACGAACACCAGCCCGAGCCGGTTGGCGACGTACTCCATGAGCGTGGTCTTGCCGTAGCCCGGTGGCGAGATCAGCAGCAGTAGCCCCATCTGGTCGGTGCGCTTGTCTTCGCCGAGGGCGCCGAGCTGCTTGGCCAGGTTGTCGCCGATGATCGGCAGGTAGACGTCGCTGATCAGGCGGTTGCGTACGAAGCTGCTCATCACCTTGGGCTCGTACTCGGTGAGCCGCAGACGCGCCCGCTCGCGCTCGAGCATCTCGTGACGCAGCTCCTGGAACTTCCGGAAACCGGCGACCCGGCGCTGGCGAAAGGTGGCCAGGCGCGAGAGGAACTCATCGAGGCGCAGCCGCATCTTGCGGCCGGCGACGCGCGGGTGCTGGCCGAGCAGGCCCTCGACCTCGACCGAGGACAGGGCGCTCGACACGGTCCTTTCGAGACGACGCTCGGTGAGCAACAGTGCCACGGCTTCTTCCAGGCACGGCTCCAGCCGCTGGTGCTCGTCGCCGGCCTGGTCGAGGAACGCCGCCAACCAGGCGCGGGCCAGGCGGTAACGCTGAGTGAGGTCGTTCTCGAGCTCGCGCAGGTCGTCGTCGAGCTCGCGGCGGCTGCCTCCGCTTTCGAGCAGTGCCAGGAAGGCGTCGCGCAGCTCCACTGCCTCGGCGCTGGTCACGAAGCTGTGAGGTTTCTTGGCCAGCTCCTCGAACAAGTAGGCCCCCGCCCGCTGAGCGTCGTCGGGATGGATCTCCAGCTCGTTCTCGGCGAAGAAGGCGGCGATGGCGTCGGCCAGCTCCTGGTGGAAGCGGATAATCGCCGGGCTGTGGGCGAAGGCGCCTCGCAGGCGGCCGAGACTGCGCGCCCGCCGCTCCCAGAGCAACCGTGAATTGGGCTCCTGATGAAAGGCCCAGAACAGGCAGGCGAAGGCCCGCGGGCGCGGCGCGAAGCGCAGCAGGTCGGCGGTCGAGTAGAGCCCCACCAGTTGTTCGAGGATCAGCGCCGTGTCCTGGTCGTGCAGGCCACGCTCGTAGCCCTCGTCGTAGCGCTCGGCCGAGTAGCGGCGGACCAGATCCACCAGGCCGGCCTCGGCCACCACGCCCTCTTGCAAAGCCGAAAGCGTCAGACCGGCGGTCTCGACCTCAGCGTCGAACAGCATCGACGCCGCCAGGTACTCAGCTCTATAGACCTCTTCGGTCTCGGACACCAGGAGCTGGTTCCAGTAGTCCCGGGTGGTCTCGAACTCGCCGTCAGCGACGGTCTCGTAGAAGTCGGTGCCGGAGAGATGGAAGGCCATGGCGTCGCCGGACGGCCCGGTGTTGCTGACGGGGACCATGGTCAGGTCGAACGGCTGGGTGTTGACGCTGAACCGGTGACGCCCGAGCTTGATGACGGTGGCGCCCTCCTCGAAGATGTCCTGGCGGTCGCGCAGGCCGCGGGCGGCGTCTTCGCGGGCGCTCTTGAGCCGGGAATCGAGCTCGTCGGCCTTGACGCTGTCCGAGAGCTCGCGCAGCTGGCCGGAGATGTCACGCACCTTGGCGACCATGGCGTCGCCGGCGAAGTAGGCGTTGAGCTCGTCGTTCGATGCCAGGCCCGATGCCCGCCGCACGATGCCTTCGAGCACCCGCTCGGCCGCTTTCATCAGCCGGCCGACCCGGCGCTGGCGCTCGTCGAGCAGGGTCTGCTTCTTGGAAGTGATCGCCTCGTAGACGTCTTCGCGCTTGGTGGCGAGCTGCTCGGCGAACTCGTCGAACTCGCCGAAGCGGCTCTCCATGTCCTCGAGCTGCAGCAACAGCTTGGACAGCTGCTGGTCGCACTTCTCCGGCGTGTCGGCGAGTGCCATGGCGCCGCTGACACTCTGCGAGAAGAGCTTGAACTGGGCGCCGAACTCCGCCACCCCCTCGCTCGACAGCAGCTCCTTGCGCCGCGCCTCGAGCAGCGCGCGGCCGCGGTTCAGCCCGCCGAGCACCTCGGAGATGCGCTCCAGGATCACCGTACGCACGGTGGCGTCGTCGATCTCGAGATCGCCCAGCACCTCGGTGAGCAGCTCGAGCGCGTCGCCGATGGCGGTGAAGCCTTCGGTCAGCGGCTTCGCGTCGGCGGTCTTCTCCACCTCGTCGATGCCGGCCACCAGCTCGCCGATCCGCCGATGGTAGGGCTCGAGCGCCTCCTCGGTGTCGAGGAAGCTCACCGTCTCGACGCTCAACTGGTCGAGCTGCTCGACCACCGCGGCCTCGAGCTCGTCGAGGCGTCCGCGGTCGACGTAGCGCTGCTCGCGCAGGCTGATCAGGTGGCCGCGCTGGGTGCGCAGCTTCGACAGGCCGGCGACGAAGTGGTCGGTGGTGGTCTTGGCCTCGGTGCGCACCTCCCGGAAGAGCTCCTCGAGCTGGGCTTCGCTCTCCGCGACCGCCTCGCGAGCGCGCTTGCGGATGGCCCGCACCTTCTCGAACTCGTCGACGATCAGCTCGACGGTGGCGCGCACCTCCTTCAGGCTCGGCCCCATGCCACCGGCCTCGTCGCCATCGAGCCAGTAGTAGGCGTCGCCCATGCGCACGGCGGCCGCGATCAGGTCCTCGTAGATCTCGGCGCTCGGCTCCTGCTCCTCGATCAGCCGGCCGATCGACAACGCGTCTGAGATGCCGCGCACCAGGTCGGCGTTGCCCACCTTCTCCAGGAAGCTGTCGCCGGTCGGCGCCTGGGCGGCGTACTCGTCGCTGGTGAACGGGGTCTGCCAGATCTGGATGGCGTGCACCCGGGTGGGCTCGCCTGAGAGCGCGCGGAAGATCGCCAGCTTGCCGTCCTCGAACAGGCTGAAGCCGTTGCAGTGGATCGGGCTCGCCACTTCCTTGCGGATCATGTTGTAGGACAGCAGGATGGTGCGCCCCGCGACGCGCTCGTGGAAGACGTAGAGCACGTCCTCGCCGTTGGGCGAGCGCACCACGCGCATGAACTCCATCTCCGCGACGTCGCCCTCGAAAGACTTGGTCTCGCCACTCTGCAGGTAGTAGCCGCCGGGGAAGATCAGGCCGTGGTCCTCGGGCAGCAGCAGGCAAGCCTGGCCGATGGCGTCGAGGCGCGTGACCTTGTGGTTGCGGGTGTTGAACACCAGGTAGCGCCAGGTGGTCTCGTTGTAGGGCAGGATCTTCAGCAAGATCAGCGGCCCGACCCTGGCGTAGTGGATCTCGCCGTCGTCGAGGCTCTGGTCCGGCTCGTCCACCGGCTCGCGGTAGATGCCCAGGCCATCCTCGGTGTTGTCCTCGACCTTGACGGTGAGATCGCCGCCCACGGTCTCGACGAATACTTCGTCGAGCACCGAGACGTGGGGGTGGCGCCCGAGAACGAAGTCCTCGCGGGAGGTCGCGGTCCACTCGAAATCGTGCGACGGCGGGAAGACGTGATCGCGCTCGCCACGGTTGTCGATGTAGGTCGCCACGCCGTCCGGGGCGATCGCCCAGCGGAAGACCTTGATGTCGCCTACCGTCCTGCCGGTCTGGAAGACCGCCAGCAGCTTGTCGTCGATTCGGCGCAGCTGCAGCAGGCGGGTTTCCTTGTAGTACTTGTAGAGCTCCTTGAAGTCGCGGACGAACTCTTCGTCGCTCAGGAAGTTGTCCGGCGAGTCTTCGGGTATCGGCTCGAAGGAGAAACCGGAGTTGGTCTCAGTGAACAAGTGGAGGCTGAGCACGTCCTCCACGCGGGTCTCGGTCTTGAGGCCGATGAAGACGTTGTAGCCGAACAGCAGCTTCTCGCCCGGCTCTCCATCAGAGTGGCGGCCGACGTCGCGGATGTCACGCGGTACGCAGTTGTTGTCGGTGCGAATGCGCTGGTTGCCGAGCACCGTGGTCTCGGTACCGCCGAACACCTCCAGCCGCCGGGTGTTGAGCCCGTTCGCCGCTTCGGACAGGCCCCGGGCGTGCTGCTGGAGACGGTCGCGGAGCAGCTCGTAGGTACCGCGTTCGAGGGTGGCCTCGGCGGTCGATTCCGGCTCGTCGCTCATCGCCGGTTAGCTGTCGTCGCTGTCGGTGGTGTCGAGTCCCGCCTCCTCGGCGGCTTCGAGCAACTGGCGCAGCTTCGACGAGCGGTCGCCCGGTGCCTGCTGAAGCAGCCGCCCGAACAGGCCCGCCAGGCTCAGGTTGCGGACGTCATCCGAGGACACGGCGGGGCGCGAGAGCACGTCCTTCAGGTCGGCAGCGAAACTCTTGTCGCCTTCCAGGTAGTCCTTGAGCAGCTTCTGGCTGGTCTCGCTCTTGTCGACGAAGGCGTCGACCGCCTTGCCCATGCCCACCGCCTGCACCAGGCGGTCGAAGAACACCGTGTCGCCACCGACGATGTCGATGTCGGCCTGCTTGAGCCCCTCGGCGATCACCCCGGCCTGGGCCTCGGCGATGTGGCGCCGGGTGTCGATGCCCGCCAGCTCGATCTCCTTCTGTGCCTGGAGGCGCAGCCGGTACTCCTCGTGGTCGCGGCTCGAGGCGTCCAGTGCCTTCATCGACTCGGCCTTCTCGGCCAGACCCGAGGCCTCGCCGAGCAGCTTCTCGCGGATCGCCTCACCTTCGGCCAGTCCCTTCTTGCGCAGCACCTCCGCCTCGGCGGTGCCCATCTTCTCGGTCGCCGTGGCGTCGGCCTCCTTGACCCGCACGTTGGCCATGCCGAGCTTCTCGACGGCGTCGGCGTCGCGCTCCTTGACCTGGACCTCGGCCAGACCCGCAGCCGCCTGCTCCGCCTTGATGCCGTCGGCCATGCGGATCTTCGCCTGGGCTCGCTTGTCGGTCGCCGCCAGATGGGCCTCGGCCAGAGTCAGCTCTTCACGGCCCTTGTGCTTCGCGGCCGTCTCGGCGGCCTCCGCGGCCTTGATGTCTTTGACCAGCAATTCCTGGGCCTCGGCCTCGGCGGTGATGATTGTCGCTTCCTTGGTGCGTTTGGCGTCCTCGACGATGCGCACTCTCTTGATCGCTTCTTCCTCCTCGGCGACGGTCTTCTCCACCGCCACGCGCTCGCGGATCACGACGGCGATCTCGCGCTTCTCGTGCTCGACCTCTTTGTCCTTGGCGATGGTCTGGAGTTGGGTCTCGCGATCGCGGCTGATC
This sequence comes from bacterium, assembly GCA_024226315.1. Classification (GTDB taxonomy): domain Bacteria; phylum Acidobacteriota; class Thermoanaerobaculia; order Multivoradales; family J023; genus JAAELT01. The sequence goes on from JAAELT010000170.1 coordinate 48,191, forward strand.
ACCTCGATCAGGCGATCCTTCTCCACCCGCTCGTTCTCCACCGCCACCACGCGCTCGCGGTTCTTCTGTGCCACCTCGACCTGGCGGTGGCGGTTCTCGTCCTGGACGCCGATCTCCTCTTCGGCCTTGATGCGGGCGCTCTCGGCCTTGAGCTTCTCCTCGGCCTGCACCTTGAGGGTCTCGGCCTGCTCGCGGGCCCTGACCGTGGCGATCTCGCGCAATTGCTTGGACTCGGCGTCGGCCTGCTGGCGCTCGAGCTCGTAGATCGCCTCGGCCGCCTCGACGTCCTGCTTCTTGATCAGCTTCTTCTCGTTGTTCTGGAACTCGTTGGTCTTGACGTGCTCGATGACGGTCAGGTCGGTGATCTTGCGGATGCCCTGGGCGTCGAGGATGTTGAGCTCGTCGAGCGAGGAGACCGGCGTCTGCTCCAGGTAGTCGATGGCGCAATCCTCGAGCGAGTAGCCGTTCAGATCGGTGCCGATGACCTCGATGATGCGGTCGCGCAGGTCCTCGCGCTGGGTGTACAGATCGACGAAGTCGAGCTGCTTGCCGGCGGTCTTGAGCGCTTCTGAGAACTTGGCGCTGAACAGCTCCTCGAGCGTCTTCTGGTCCGATGCCCGGGTGCAACCGATCGCCTGGGCCACCTTGATGACGTCTTCCTCGGTCTTGTTGACCCGCACGAAGAAGGTGATCTTGATGTCGGCACGGATGTTGTCGCGGCAGATCAAGCCATCGGCACCGCTGCGATCGATCTCGATGGTCTTGACCGTCATGTCCATCAGCTCGGCCTTGTGGATCACCGGGATCACCAGACCGCCGGTGAAGCTCACCTGCACCTTGCCGGACGCCACGTTGCTGACGATGAGGGCCTTGCCCTGTTCGACCTTGACGATTCCTAAAGCCATTGACGCCTCCTCACTCGAAAGTCCGTCCGCGTTCTAGCGGGCGGGTTGCATAGTTCTCATCACGTGTTCGAATCTGTTTCCTCGGCAAGCTCCGCCAGACCTTCGTCCACTTGCGTGACGTGGAACACCTCGTTCGCCGCGTCGTAGTGGCAGACCAGGGCCTTGGAGCCGCGCTTCAGCTCGTTCGCCTCGGTGCAGCGGGCCTGGATCAGGATTGCCGCGCCCTTGTCCACGACCTCCGCCTGGCCGAACCTCTCGTCGATCCGCAGGGTGGTGACCGTGCAGATCCGCCCCACCAGATCCTGGCGCCCGGTCACCGGCGCCAGCCGGAAGACCTGTTTGAGCGGTCTGAGCGCCACGGCGGTCGTCGCCAGCGACAGCACCACGGCACAGGCGCCGACCAGGGCGACGGCCAAGGCGCCCTGCACGATGCCTGCGGCGAGTTTCACCCCGCCCATGGAGAAGGCCCAGGAGAAGAAGACCAGCACGCTGCCGATGACGGTGAACGGCACGCCGGCCAGCCCCAGGCAACCCTGGTGCTCGCCGATCGCTTCGCCGGCGCCCTCCCCAGCACCGTCTGCCAGGGACACGTCCGCCAGGCCGTCGGCCGCGCCCGACAGGGCTTCGGCCGCACCCTCCGCCAGGCCCTCGGCCGCGCCTTCGACACCGGCCACCGCCCCCTCGGCCAGGGCGTCCGCGGATTCGAACAGCCCGTCCAGGATCCCCAGATCCATGACTCCGAGAATCACCGTCAGCCAGTAGAAGATCACCAGGATCAGCAGGACACTGAAGACCGTGGTCGGCATGGTGAATGCCGCTTCGAAGAAACCGCTCATGACACAACCTCGGCGCGGGCGAACGACTGAGACATGTCTCGAAGTACGACCCGGCGCGAGGCGTTATTCATCAGGCTCTCCTCGTCTTTGCCCGCTCAGTAACCCCAGGACGGCCACAAGGCCTCGGTGCCGGTGATCTTGCCGAGGCCTTCGGTGTACAGCCGGACCGTCTCGACCAGGCCGGGCGAGATGAGATGCCGCCCATGCGTACCTACCCGGAACAGGTGCTTCCAGGTCTCGCGGGTACCGAGTTGAAGCTTGCGGCCGCGAACCTCGCGCGACAGGCGCGTCAGGCGCAGCTGCAATGCGATCGTGCCGCAGGTGGTGAAGTAGGAGCCCGCCGGCAGGGACTCGAGCCAGGCCACGAGCTCCTCGCGGCTGGAGCACGCTTGCACCCGCTCGCGCAATCCAGGTCCCGGTCCCTTGGCGGCGCTGCCGATCGCCAGCGGCCGCAGGTCGACGAAGCCGTTGTTGGCAATCACCCAATCGCGCGCCACCTCGAAGGGCAGACCGTGCTCTTCCGCCAGGCTCCGCCACGCGCGGTGTACGTCGCCCGTGGCGGCGATCCCTGTTTCCAATGGTGCCACATAGGGTCCGACCAGCATCCGGTCGTCACCGCCCACCGGGTCGCGATAGATGATCGGGATGCCGAGCGAGGTGACGGTCTGGAGGTAGCGGCCGATGCGGGTGGCGAGGCGCGCCAGGAACCGCTCGCGGCCCGGCTGCCGCCGGCCCTGATGACGCGGGTCGTATCCCAGGAAACGCCCCGCCGACTCCATCGAGTCGATCTCGCAGAGCTGGCCGAAGAGCGACGCCAGCCGGACGGCGTCCAGGCCCTCGAGATCCTCGAAGCACGGGATGCGGGTATGGCTCCAGAAGAAGTCGTCGAGGTCGGAGAGCCCCTGGACCAGATCGTCCTCGGAGATGTCCGCGAACTTCTCGCCCAGCTCCAGCAGGCGCAGCACCAGCAGCAGCAGCCCCAACTCGTGCATGCGCGCCTGGTGGGTGGCCGATCCCAGCGCCTGGTAGGCCTGCACGGCGAACACGCCGTGATGGGCGCGGATCAACTGCGGGTAGCTGTCGAGCAGCTTGAGGGCGAAATGCGAGTTCTCGGTCTGGGTGTAGTAGGAGAACTTGTCCTGAAACCAGTCTCGGCGGCGTTCGGGGCCGAACACGGCGTGGCGGACCAGGACCATCGCCAGCTCCTCGGGAATCGCCACCTTCATGACGTGGTAGAGGGCGACGCAGTTGCCGACCGAGAAGATGCCGTTTTCCCCCGAACGGATCGCGGCGTCGACGATCAGCTCCTTGCCGCCGCCGAACTGGAGGGGCTCGCCGGCGAGCGGCTCGCGGGCGAGGGACTCGCCATCTCCTTCCGAAGCGGCCAGGGGCAGACTGTGGCTCGGATAGAGCAGGATGTGCGCGCTCTCGAGATCGCCTGCAGGGACCGGCGGCGACTCCGCGGTCGCGAAGCGCGCCGCGAGTGCCCTGTTCACGGCCCGATCGAGCGGCACCCGCTCGCGCAGCTCGACGGCGTCGATACCGATAGCCGCGGCGGCCTCGAGCACGTCGAAACCGTGGTCGAGATAGAGCTGAGTGAGCTCCTCGGCGAAGTATTTCTTGTCGACCAGCTTGTTGCCGAGCGCGCTGTGGGCGAACCCGAGACGGATCTCGGGCTTACCGCCGTCGACCCTGTACATACCGCCGACGGCGGTGGTGTGAGCAATCACCACGTGGCGAGCGTGACGCTGTTGGATGACAGCCAGCCCGCCGATGAAAGTCCTCAGATAGCTCTTCTTGACCCGCTGCTGCGCGGCATGGTCAATACCGCGTTCGGTGAGCAGCCGATCGATGGCACCGAGAGTGTAGGTGGCGACCGAGGGCAGCGGGATGGCGACCAGCACCGCGTGCAGGAGATCGGTGTCGAGGTCCTCCACGAAGCGCTGGAACGGACACTCCTGGGCCGCGAAATACTCGCCAAGCGCTCTCTCCAGGTCGGCTTTGGACCCCGACTCGACTCGTTCCGAATCGAGGCGCTGCTCGAGGTCGCGCGGGACCTGGAGCTGCAGCAGGGCGAACTTGAGGTCGATCCGGCCGTCGAGCCGGTAGTGGCGCCGGGGCTCGATCTTCTCGATCTCGACCTCGTCACCCAGGGCAAGGTAGAGGCGGCGGGCGAACTGCGAGACGTCCTTGTCCGCCATGCCGGTGGCGTAGATTTCGCCACGCAGCGGCGGCTGCCGAAGGGTCTTCGACATCAGGATCATGCGGCACAGCTCGAGCACCGAGGCGCCGCCGACCGCGCCCGTGCCGCCGAACACGACGAAGCGGATCGGCTCCTTGCCGCCGCCCGGCAGCAGGCGGTTGGCGAGCAGATGCTCCAGGGATTCGAATTCGTGGTAGAGGGTCCGCATGATGATGGCGGGGGTCGTGATTCAAGGGTAGAGCATCTTCGAGGGCGGAACATCATAGTGTATCTCCAGACCGGGTGTCCGGCTCGTTACAATCTGTGACAGCCCAGACAAAATTGGGAGACGACGGCCCGCTAGGGTCCCCGGCATGAAGAACCTCATTGCAAGAGCGGCTCTCACGGCCGCATGTCTGTTTTTCCCCATGCTCGCCGCCGCCCACGGCGGTGGCGAGCACGGCGACGGCAAGATCGTCGTCAATTCCGTGCATCCCGGTAGTCCGGCCGAGGCGGCCGGACTCGAGGCCGACGACCTGTTCGTGCGACTCGATGGGCAGGAGATCGCAACCAACGAGGATCTGAGGCGGGTCATGGCGGCCCACCGGCCCGGCGACACGGTGCCCCTCACCGTCGAGCGGAAGGGCGAAACGATCGAGCTGGCCCTGACGTTCGGGGAGCGTCCCGAAGGAGGCGTCTCGATCGGCGTGTCGCTCGCCATCATGAGCGCTAACGTCCCCGACCTGGCTCCGGGCGAGGGGTTGACCCGGGACGAGTGTCTCACGTGGGTAGACGAGACCTACCAGATCGATCCCATGATTCGTGACCTGGGACTCGAGCTGTCAGACGATGCCGGAACGCTCCACGCCTGCCTGAAGGACAACGTGCAGGCAATGCCCTCGCCGATGCCGACCGGGTGGTGCGACAATGCATTCAAGATCCACTGCTCGGGTCTCGACCTGCTCACCGAGATAGGCGAGACGCTGGTGGAGCGGTGCGGAAAGCTACTCGGCCAGCCGCTCGGCTCGTGCGCCGCCCAGAAGGTGTTCGACAGCTACTCCCGGGACGGCGAGGCGAGCGACGAGGCAGCCTGTCGCGCCGCCCGTGATTCCTGCTCCGAGGCCACCTGGACGCAGTTCGGCGGCCCCGGGCAGGACTTCAGGGCCCCGGCCCGCGACCTGGCCGAGAGCTGGCCCGAGGCCGGGCCCGCGAAGCTGTGGAGCCGCGACCTGGGCGACGGGTACTCGGCGATCCTCTACCGGGACGGCCGTCTCTATACGATGCACCGCGCCGATGACGGCACCGGTGAGCGCGAGTCGGTGATCTGTCTCGACGCCGGGAGCGGCGAGACGGTCTGGGAAGAGCGTTACGAGGCGAGCTACGAGGGGCTCCGAGGATACGGGATCGGACCGCGCTCGACGCCGGTGATCGCCGGTGACCTCCTCTTCGCCGTCGGCGTGACCGGCAAGATGCACGCGCTCGAAGCCAAAGGCGGGACGGTTCTCTGGAGTCGGGAACTGTGGGGCGAGGAATTCGGGGGCAACCGCCCGGGGCACGGCTACTCCTCGAGCCCGGTGGCCTGGGAAGACACAGTAATCGTGTCCGTCGGCGGCAAGAACGCCAGCCTGGTGGCCTTCGAACAGAAGACCGGCAAGGTACGGTGGCGAGCTCACTCCTTCAAGAACAGCTACTCCTCCCCGCGCATCGCACGGATCGCCGGCCAGCCACAGCTGCTGGCGTTCATGGGCGACGAGCTGATCGGCGTCGACCCGGATACCGGCGCGCTGCTGTGGCGCTACCCGCACAGCAACCAGTGGCACCAGAACATCGCCATGCCGCTGGCCAATGGCGGGGTCGACGGAGACATGATCTTCATCTCCTCACCCCAGGCCGGCGCCAAAGGGCTACGGTTGTCCCGCGACGACGAGACGATCCGAGTCGAGGAAGCGTGGCATACGCGCCGGATCCAGCTGTACCACGGTTCGGCGGTGTCGAGCGGCGATTGGGTCTACGGCTCCACCGGGGTCACGGCGCCGGCTTTCATGGCCGCCGTCAACGTCCGGACCGGTGAGATCGGCTGGCGCCAGCGCGGCTTTGCCAAGGCCAATGTCGTTCTGGCAGACGGCAAGCTCGTCATCCTCGACGAGGAGGGCGTCCTCTACCTCGCCACCGCGACGCCCGAAGCGCTGGTCGTGCACGCCAGGACCCAACTGCTGGACCGGGTGGCCTGGACGGCGCCGACGATCGTCGGCCAGACCCTGTACGTGCGGGACCGAAACCAGATCCTGGCCGTCGACCTCGGGTAACGCTAACCTTGAACGCTCGATGAGCGGCAAGAAGCGGTACCGGCTCCTGATGATCGACGACGACGCGGCACTGGGCGGCCTGCTAGTCGAGTACTTCGAACGTTTCGGCCACCAGCTGACCACGGCGACCACGGCGGCCGAGGGGCGTCACCTGCTGCGCCGGGAGCCGCCCGACCTGCTCATCCTCGACGTCATGCTGCCCGACGCCGACGGCATGGAGCTGTGCCGGGCGATTCGCTCGGACAGCGACATCCCGATCCTGATGTTGACCGCCAGGGGGGACCTGCCCGACCGAGTCCTGGGTCTGGAGCTCGGCGCCGACGACTACGTGCCCAAGCCGTTCGAGCCCCGTGAGCTTGTCGCCCGGGTGGAGACCTTGATGCGCCGATCGGGCGAAGCCTCCTCCCGTGGATTGTCCGCCGGCGCCCTCGTGCTCGAGATCGAGACCCGCCGCGTCACCCTGGGCGAGCGCGAGATCGAGCTGACATCGACGGAGTTCGAGCTGCTGCGCATTCTCATGGACAGCCGCGGGCGGGTGCTCACTCGGGAGGCGCTGCTGCTGAAGTTGCGGGGAATCGACTGCGACGTCTACGACCGGTCCGTGGATATGCTGATCAGCCGTCTGCGCAAGAAACTCGCGGACGATTCCCGCTCGCCTCGATTCATCAAGACGATCTGGGGCACCGGCTACCAGTTCGTGGGAGCCTCCGATGGCTGAACGCGGTAGCGTTCGAAGACCGAGCGTCCTCTCGCGCTTCCGGCTGGCCAGCATCGCCGTCATCGTCGGAGTCGGCCTGGTCGGAGTCGTCTTCTACAGTATGGTCAACAGCTATTTCCTGGGCACGATCATCAGCCGCACCCTGGGCCCCTACACGGATCATCTCGCCGAATACGGATTCACCAGCCCCGACCCGGAGATCTGGCGGCGGATGGCGGCGAGGCATCAGGTCACAATCCTGGTGGAGCCCGCTCATGGCGAGCCCACCGCCTTCGACGACCTGGGCGAGCCGCTGCCCGTGACCACTCCGGCGCTCGGGGGTCCGATCCAGGCCGTTCGTACCGGTGAGGACGGGACCCGGGTCACCTTCTACTGGAACCTGCTGTTTTTTCGCGAGAGCCACCTCCCCTTGCTGGGCGGCCTGGTGCTCATGGTGGTCGCGGTGGTCGGCTCCGCCCTGTGGTTTCTGCAACGACAGCTGAAACCGCTGATGAAGCTTCACGACGGCGTCGACGCTCTCACGCGAGGGGACTTCGAGGTTCGGGTACCGGTAGTGCGTGACGACGAGATCGGCCGCGTCGCCGAGGCCTTCAACGTAATGGCGGGCCGGGTCGGCGAGATGATCGACGACCGTGAACGGCTGCTCGCCGACGTCAGCCACGAGCTCCGCTCCCCGATCACCCGCATGAAGGTCGCCCTCGAGCTCATGCCAGAGGGCGACAAGCGGGACGCCCTGGCCCGAGATCTGAAGGAGATGGAGAACTTGATCGCCGTGCTCTTGGAGCGCGAGGCGCTGCGCTCCCGGGCCGGCCGGCTCGACCGCGAGGAAGTCGCGCTGGACGCCCTGGCCGGCGAGGTGGCCGTGGCCTTTGCCGAGGAGGGGCCAGGCGTCGAGCTCGTTTCCGACAAGGCGGTGAGGATCCACGCAGACCCCGCCATGCTCAAGCTGCTGATCCAGAACCTGGTCGACAACGCGGTCAAGTTCTCGCGCCCCGACAGCCAGCCGGTAGCGATCACACTGGAGTCCGAAGAGGACCGTGTCGTCCTGCGAGTGGCCGACGACGGCATCGGCATCCCGGCCGGCAGCGAGGAACGCCTCCTCGAGCCCTTCGTCAAGCTCGACCCGGCCCGCGGCCACGCCGCCGGCTACGGTCTCGGCCTCAACCTCTGCCAGCGCATCGTCCAGCTGCACGGCGGCACCATCCGGCTTCTCCCCCGCGAGCCCCGTGGCACAGAGGCGATCGTAACGCTCAACCGCCGACAGCGGGCGGCCTGATGGCCGAGGACGGAGCGCACGCGATCGAGGACGAGCAGGCGGTGTGGGCAGGAGCGAGCTCTAGCACCGCCCGCAGGCCATCAGGACGCCCGCGGCCCGAACCTCTACTAAGCCATCACGGTCGGCACCAGCCTGCCGGCGTCCTCCGCCGTCAGGCTGTCGCGCGCCGCCTCGGCGGGCGCGTGCTCCGCCAGGTGGGCCCGCACCGCGGGTGCGATGCAGGCGGCGATGCGGCGCGCGGTGCGCTCGGCGTCCGCGCGCGGTCTGACCACACGGGTCGTACGATCGATCTCGCAGAGCAGGTCCTTGCGCACCTCGATACCGAGGCAGCTCAGGCGCTCGCTGCCGAAACGGAAGCCGCGCAGCAGGTCGTCGCGGCAAGCTTCCGCGAATCGCGCGATCTCGCCGTAGGCGCGCCGGGCCTCGGCGAACAGCTCCCGTGAATCGCGCGGCGCCGAGCGGTAGCGGTGCAGGTAGCCGCGCAGGCGCTCGGCGGCGGGCGAGCGCCGGATGACGTCGAGCAGCAGTTGCCAGACGCGCTGATACCCGGGTAGGTCGCGGGTGTGCGGGAACGCCCGCGTGAACTCGCGCCGCAGGTAGCCGAAGTACAGCCACACCTGGGCACGGATCTCGACCGAGCCCTCGGGCATGATGTAGGGGTAGTTCAGCGCCGTGTGCCAGCCGTCGCTCTCGAGCGCGGCCAGCGCCCGGTAGGTCAGGAGCTGCTGGCAAGTGGCCTCACACAGCTCCGGCGGAAAGAGCGGATCGAAGATGTAGGGTGGCATCGTCGACTGTAGCTGATACTCGAGAGAACGCGTCACCAGGCTGACCTCCGGCCGCCGTGTGCCGCTCTGGTTGTGCGGGTCGTAACTGTGGATCGCGATCGTGACGCGCGGCCTCGAGAAATATTGTGTGAAGGCCAACGCGGCGCCGTCGTAGTAGCGGGCCAGGATCTCGTGGCGGGCGTCCTCGTCGAACAGATGCTCGAGCGGCGGGAACAGCGCGTGCCGGCGCAGGTACTCCTCGCCCACCGACGACGTCCCCGGGAACCGCCCGAAGTCCATCACCACGCGGGCCAGGTTGAGCCGCAGGTAGCTGCCGGTCCCGATCTCACGCGCCAGGTGGCGGGCCACCAGGTTGGCACCCCAATCCCGTTCGCGCAGATGGGCGGTCTCGATCTCGGGGCGCGCCAGCACCTCCTCGGTGCGCTCACCGAACAGATGCCGTGGGAACTTGTCGCCATCGTGGATGGTGAACACCAGAGCACCGTCCCCGGCGGTGGCGGGCCGGCCGTTGCCGCCGACCGGCACGTTTTCCATCAGCTCCAGGTGTTCGGTGATTTCAGGCTTGGGATGCACTCGAATCTCCTCACGCTCGGGCGACAGCTGCACGACGATCGGGCCGCGACACACACTCCGTGCCGCTGACCGCGCGGGCCGCACCCTTCTCTCGGTCTGGAGGCACCGCCGGCCGCCGCTGCGCTACGCCGGCAAGGCGTGGCGGGAGCTCGGTCGCGGGCACCTCGGGAGTCGAGATTCTACCCGCAGTCGTCCACCGAAGGAAGACCGCGACCACGGCCTTAATCCTTTTTTTTAGGCGCCGTGTTCGCTGGCAGAGACGTCTCCACGGTCTCCTGCTCGAACATCTGCCCGTCCTCGAGCCGGATGGCCGTCAGCCGATTGCCCCAGACGCAGCCGCTGTCGAGGCCGATCACTCCCGGCTCGATGCGGGAGCCCATCGCCGCCCAGTGTCCGAAGACCACCGTGACGCCCGCGCTGCGGCGGCCCGGTATCTGAAACCAGGGCAGACAGCCCGTCGGCGCCAGATGCGGAGGCCCCTTGAACTTGCACGGTTCGCCCTCGGTGGTGCAGGTTCGCAGGCCCGCCATGGCCGACAGCGCCTGCCGGGGCGCGTACCAGCGGTCGCCCGGCGGGATCTCGAGCGAGCGGTCGATCAACGGTCGCCGGCTCTCCGGATCGCGCAGACAGGGCTCGATCTCGCGCGCCAGACGCTCGGCCTCGCCAGGCGTCCAGTGGGGCAGAAGGCCGGCGTGGACGAGCAGCACGTCACCGCGACGATGCACCAGCTGGCGGCTCGCCAACCAGGAGACCAGATCGTCGCGGTCCGGCGCCGCCATCACCTCGTCGAGGGTGTCCTTCTTACGCTTGCGCGCATGACCGTCAGCGAATGCCAGCAGGTGCAGGTCGTGGTTGCCCAGCACCACCCGCATGCGCTCACCGAGCCGCTCGTCGAGCTCCTTCGCCCAGCGCAAAACCGCCAGCGAGCGCGGCCCCCGGTTGACCAGGTCGCCCACCAGCCACAGCCGATCCCGATCGAGGTCGAAACCCAGGCGCGGCCACAGCGCCCGCAGGGTATCGAAACACCCGTGGATGTCGCCGATGACATAGGTTGCCCCCATGCGGGTACCGTACACTACATCGTGAGATGACCGACCCCGAGACAGAGGAGCTCGAGGAGCTCGAGCCGATCGAGCTCGAGATCACCGACGTCCTCGACCTCCACCCCTTTCCCCCCCGCGACGTCAAGGAGCTGGTGCTCGAGTACCTCGACCTGGCCTACGAGAAGGGCCTGCGCGAGCTGCGCATCATCCACGGCAAAGGCACCGGCACGCAGCGCCGGATGGTGCGGGCGATCCTGGAGCGCGACCCGCGCGTGGTCGAGTACGGCGATCCGCCCGGTCAGTCGGGAGGCTGGGGCGCGACCTGGGTCACTTTGGAATGATCGCCGAGGCCACGATCGCCTCGCACTCGGCCCGCGCCGCGCGAGCGGATTTCGCCAGGGTCAACTGGCCGCGGGCGCGCAGCAGGTTGTGGCTGCCGAGCTCGGGATAACGCTTCCGATCCTCGCGAAAGTAGGTGTTGCGCACCGCGTCGGCACAGAACCGGGCCGCGAGCTCGAGGCAGATGCGCTCGATGCCGGGAACCAGGGAGCGCATCTCCGCCTCCTCGAGGGGCGGCCCCGCGGCCAACCAGGCGCGGGCACTGGCGGCGAACAGCTCGACGTCGAAGACGCAGCTGTCGGGATCGTCCTCTCCCGCCGGGTTGCACCAGCTCCGCCAGGCATCGCCCATCTCGCAATCGATGGTCATCATGCCGAGAGTATCGAGATCGATCAGGCACCGCGCCGGCTCGCCGGGGTCGCCGAAGCGCACGTTCGAGACCTTGAGGTCGCCGTGGCTGAACCGGACGTGACGCAGCAGCTCGCCGCCCCACTCGGACCAGCGCCGTAGGATCTCGGCACCCAACTCGCCGGCCTCGGCCGCCAGGGGATGCCCCGGCGCCTCGGTGCGCGCGGCGTGAAGCTCGGCCATGTGGAACGTGGTGTCGTGGATGTTGCGCCGCGGCGCCTGAAGGTCGTAGCCCCAACCGTCGAGCGCGGCGTGGAAGCGCCCCACCAGCGTCCCGGCCTCGGCCGCCTGCTCGGCATCCTCGAGACGATGCAGGGTCCTGCCCGGGATGTGGGTCATCAGACGCCAGCAGCCCGCTTTCGTCACCTGCCAGAGCTCGCCATTGGTGGCCCGGATCAACCTCGGCGTGGTCAGTTCCACCTCTTCCAGGCGGGCGGTCAGCGCCTCCATGTCGAGATGGATCGACGGGTCGAAGATCGGGTTCACCCACTGCAGGATCGCCCACACCGGGTCGCCGACGATCCAGGTACGGTTGATCAACCCGCTATCCGGATGAGTCCGCACCGGATCCTCGCTGTCCCAGCGTAGTAACGCGGCCTGGGCGTTTGCCGTGTAGGTGTCGTCCATCGTGCCGGAGTCTACTCAATCCCGGCGGCACAGAATTCAGGTCTCGAAACGATGCTGGGCAGACCTGGCGCTAGACTCAGCAACGATGGAAGGATGGATCCGACCGGCGGCCGAGGCATGGCGACAGCTCTTCGACGGCGAGCTCGAAAGCCACCCCGTGGCCGACGACAGCCCTGAGCTCGAAACGCTCTCCGTCCGGCGGCCGGACTACCGGCCCGAGCGCGGCAACTGGCCCAGAATCATCCACCACGGCGCCCCGAGCCGGCACGTGCTGGTCCTGATTCACGGCTTGAAGGACTCGCCCGGCTATCTGGAGGCGATCGCCCTGCGATTCGCGGCCCACGGAGCCAACGTCGCGCTGCCGCTGCTGCAGGCACACGGCCGCCGCGATCCAGTGCGGGCCATGAGGGCCGTCGACTGGCGCGCGTGGCGGGCGACGGGCGACCGCGCCGTCGAGATCGCCGCGATGCTGGGAGAAGAGGTCTCGATCGGCGGCCTTTCGACCGGCGGCGCCCTGGCTCTGGACAAGTGCCTGCACGAGCCCTCGGCGATCGCCGGCAAGCTGTTCCTGTTCTCGGCCGCCCTCGCCTTGCGGCGCCACCAGAGGCTGGTGCTCTCTACCGGCGCCGTCACGCGCTGGCTGGACGCCCGGTTGGCGCGGCGCGGCGACGGCATCGGCGGCGACCCCTACAAGTACTCGCGCGACTTCTTCGTCGGCGCCCGGCAGGTCTACCTGCTCACCAGGGACTTGCGACGGCGAGCCGGCTTCGAATCAGCCGGCCAGCATCGAGACCGGGTGTTCGTTGCCCATTCGGTGGTTGATCGCACGATCAGCATTAGTGCGGTCGAGGGCCTTGTCCGGCAGGACGATCCCGGCCAGCACCACATCATTCCCGCGGCGTTGGACGTGGCTCACGCCGAGCTGGTGCTGGCCGAGCCGATGACCCATCAGGCGCGGCCCGGCGAGCCACCGCCGCCGCGCGCCAACCCGGAGTTCGACGCCATGATGATCAAGGCACTGGCCTTCCTCGACCGCTGAGCGGTCACTCAGGTCACTCCACCGCGCGGATCCGCTCCACGAGGTCGCCGTAGAGCGCGGCGTGCTTCACGTAGAGAGGCTCGACCGCCCGCTGGAACGACTCGACGTCATCGATCTCGTTGATCTCCGAGCCCGCCTCGCGCACCGCCGCCAGCGCCTCTTCCACGTAGTCGCGCCAGAACCCGCGCTGCGCCGCCGAAGACTCGCGCGCCGCCCGCCGCAACGCCGCCCGCTCCTCCTCCGACAATCGCTGCCACACCCCGCGGTGGATCATCAGCAGATCGGGAATCGTCGAATGGCGATCGTAGGAGTAGTACTTCGCGACCTCGAAGTGGCGTTCCGAGCGATAGCTCGGCACGTTGTTCTCCGCGCCGTCGATGGCGCCGGTGTAGAGGTTGGTGTAGACCTCCTTGAATCCCAACGATACCGGCGAGCCGCCCAGCGCCTCGACCATCTCGCGCATGATCTCGGACTTCTGCACGCGGATCTTGAGCCCCGCGAGATCTTCCAGGCTCCGCACCGGGCGCTGGCGGTTGTAGAACGACCGCGCCCCGGCGTCGTACCACGCCAGCCCCACCAGGCCGTTCGCCTCCAGCGAGCCCAGCAGCTCCTCGCCGATCTCGCCGTCGAGCACCCGCCACATGTGCTCCGGGTCGCGGAACAGGTACGGCAGCGTCAGAACCCCGATCGTGCGCGAGAACTCCGCCAGCGGCGCCACTGACGTGCAGGCCATCTGGATGCCGCCAAATCCCAGCTTCTCGAGCGTCTCCTTCTCGTTGCCCAGCACGCCGCCGAGTTGCAGATCGAGCGCCAGCCGCTCACCCAGTAGCGGATCCTCCCCCACCCGACGCTCGAAGTCGCGTAGGCCCTGGGCGGTGGGGTAGCCCTCGACGTGGACGTTGGAGAGGATCAGCCTCTCCTTGCCCGGCACCGAGTCTCCGCTGCAGCCGAAGAGGAGGAGCAACGCGGCGGCAGCTTGAAACCAACGGAAGCGTCTCGAGTCGATCATGGCTACGCATTTGTATCATCAACGCGGCGCCACCCAACCCGGCAGCCACAGCGACAACTCCGGCACGAAGGTGACGATCAGCAGGATCACCACCATCGCCAGGTAGAACGGCAGCAAGGCGCGGGTAGCCTTTTCGATCGAGATGCCGCCGATGGCGCAGCCGACGAACAGCGTGCTGCCCACCGGCGGGGTGCAGAGGCCAATCGCGAGATTGAGCAACAGGATGATGCCGAAGTGCACCGGGTCGACGCCCAGCTGGCCCATGACCGGCAGCAGAATCGGCGTGGTGATGACGATCAGCGGCGCCATGTCCATGAAGGTGCCGAGGGCCAGCAGCATGAGGTTGATCAGCAGCATCAGCAGCACGCGGCTGGCAGACAGCGACAGCAGCCAGTCGGTGAGCTGGGCGGGCACGTGGAGGTAGGTCATCACCTCGCCGAACGCCGCCGCCGTGGCGATCAGGATCAGCACCATGCCCGAGGTCTTCGACGCCCGGATCAAAAGCGGCCCGTAGCCGCGCCACCTCAGCGAGCGGTACCAGAAGGTCGACACCAGGGCCGCCCACACCACCGCCACCACCGCCGCCTGGTGCGCCGGCACCCAGCCCAGCGCGATCGGCACGATGATGATCAGCGGCGTGACCAGCGCCGGCACCGCGCCGAGGACGATCCGCGACGCCTGCGCGAACGGCACCGCCTTCTCGGCCGGGTAGCCGCGCCGACGCGCCGTGGCCCAGGCCAGCGCCATCAGCACCGTGCCGATCAGCAGGCCCGGCAGGTAGCCCGCCAGGAACAGCGCCTGGATCGACACCGTGCCGCCGGCCGCCAGCGAGTAGATGATGGCGTTGTGCGACGGCGGAATGATGATGCCCTGGGTCGAGGAGGTGACGGTGACCGCCACCGAGAAGTCCCGGTGGTAGCCCTTGCGCACCATGGTGGGGATCAGCAGCGAGCCGATCGACGAGGTGTCGGCGACGCTCGAGCCGGAGATGCCGCCGAAGAACATCGAGGCGACGATGTTGACCATCGCCAGCCCGCCGCGGATCATGCCGACGAAGACGCCCGCCGCGTCGATCAGCCGGCGCGCCATGCCGCCACCCGACATGATCTCGCCGCACAAGATGAAGAATGGGATCGCCATCAGCGTGGTGGACGACATCTGCACCGAGATCTTCTGCACCACTACCATGGGCGGCAGGCCGGCGGCGAAAAAGTAGGCGAAGGCCGACAGTCCGAGGCAGAACGCCACCGGCACCCGCAGGGCGAGCAGCACGGCGAAGAGGCCGAAGACCAGGAGCAACAGCGAGCCGTCAGTCATCGTCGGGGCCGTCGCGCGTTGGCGCCCCTTCGGGGCGGCCCGAATCGGCCACGGTCTCGGCCGGGCCGTGGATCAGCTCACAGGCACCGAAGACGACCATCAACAGGCCGCAGAAGGCCGCCGGGAAGTATTGCACCGATGCGCTCATGCCGGTCGCCGGCAAGGTGTTGGTGACGCTCAGGGCGAGCTTTGCGCCATAGAACGACAGCAGGGCGCCGAAGATCGCCACCAGCAGTGCGGCCAACCTGCCGAGCACACTTCGTAGGCGAGGCGGCGCGAGACGGGTGAGGATCTCGACCCCCAGATGAGTCCGGTGATGGATGCCGTAGACCGCGCCCAGGAGCGCGAACCAGATCAGCAGCACGCCCTGGATCTCCGAGCCGGAGGCCCAGGAGATCTCGAACAGCGCCCAGGCCACGGTCTCGCCAGCGGCCAGCACGACGAGCAGCGCCAGGATCGCCGCGAGCACGGTCCCCACGGCCCTGGCCAGTTGGGTACAGAAAGTTCGCATGAAGGCCGGTATTCTATGCCCACGATGCAGCGTGAATCGTCTGACCGAAGCTTCCCCGACGCCGTCGTCGACGCCTTCCACCAGCGCTTCGGCCGCCGGCCGGAGGTGGTGGTGCGCGCTCCGGGCCGGGTAATCCTGCTGGGCGCCCACGTCGACTACAGCGAAGGCTGGGTGATCACCGGGGCGATCGATCGCGCCGTGTGGCTGGCCGCGGCGCCCGCGACGGGCTCCGAGACCCGCATCCACGCCCTCGATCTCGACGCCAACGCGGCCCTCGATCTCAATCGCCTGCCGCCCCCCCTCGTTGACCGTGACGATTCCCGCGCCTCCTGGGTCGACTATCCGGCCGGCGTCGCCTGGGCGCTCGCCGCCGCCGGCCACCGGCCGCGGGCGATGGACGTCGTCTATGGCGGCGACGTGCCGATCGGCGCCGGCGTCAGCTCGTCGGCGGCTGTGGAGATGGCCTTCCTGCTGGCCTGGGAGATCTTCGCCCAACATGAAGGGAGCGCCGGATTCGGCCTCGACGGCGCCGCTCGTGCCCGGATCGGGATGAGCTGCGAGAACGACTACCTGGGCGTGATGTCGGGCATCATGGACCAGTTCACGAGCCTCCACGGCGCTGCCGGCAAGCTGATCTTTCTCGACTGCCGCAGTCTCGAGCACGAGCTCCTGCCGCTGCCCGAGTCGGCGAGCGTGCTGGTCGCCGATTCCGGCGTGCGGCGGCGTCTGACCGACTTCGGCTACAACGACCGCCGGGGGGAATGCCGCGAGGCCGTCGTCTTGCTGCTGTCGCGACTGGACGGGATCGAGACCCTGCGCGACGTCTCCCTGGAGGATTTCGAGCTCCACTCCCACATCTTGCCGATGACCCTGCGCCGCCGCGCGCGGCACGCCATCGAGGAGTGCCTCAGGGTCCACGAGGGTGCCGCCGCACTCGAGCGCGGCGACCTCGCCGCCTTCGGCCGGCTGATCCGACAATCGCACCTGAGCTCACGCGACCTCTACGAAGTCTCCATCCCCGAGATCGACGTGCTCGCCGCCGCCGCCTGGGCGGCCCCCGGCTGCCACGGCGCCCGTCTGGTCGGCGGCGGCTTCGGCGGTTGCGTCATGGCACTGGTGGAGACGGAGGCGGCCGAGGACGTGCGAGCGAGGATGATCGACACCTTCGCTCGGGAGTTCGGCAAAGAGCCGGAGGTCGTCGCCTGCTCGATCGCCGACGGCGCGGGTATTGAACCGATTCAGGACTGAGACCGCGGTCACTCTGGGCCTGGCGTAGCCAACGATCTCGTCAATTCACCCACCGCCCAAGAGACAACGGCCCCCGCCAATATCAACGCCTCTCGATATTCTTCGTCTTCGATCGGCTCATAGGCACCAGGATAACGAGTTGCCACAGCGTAGTCTGTCAGAATAACCGCTGCTTGTACCTTCTCCGGTATCGGAAGGGCACGAGGCATCAGCTCCAAGAGCCGAGTGAGGCTGTGGGTCCGTGGGAACGGCACAGATCTGCTGATCAGAACTGCCTTGAGTGCCTTTTCCGCCGCTTGCTGAGCATGGAAGCAAAGGTCTTCGAGCAGGACACCGACCTCGGGCGGCGTGCCTGCGAGGGCCAAGTCACTCTGTGCGCGTCGTATCCAGTCCTCCGGGCTGCCGGCGGGAGGATCACGCCGCATAGACCTCTCTTCCTTCCTCGAGGATGGCACGGTAGATCAGACCGAGGTTGTCCCGGTGCTTCTCAAGATCGGCCGGCGTCGCCACGAGAATGTCGAAAGCAATGCCAGCGTTCCGGATCGTCCGGTACAGCTCCTGGGCCGTTCTGCGGCGGTGGACCCCCTCGGGCATGACGACCAGCAGATCGAGATCGCTCGACGGGCCGGCCTCGCCGCGTGCGGCGGATCCGAAGAGGAGGATCCGCAGAGGATGAACCGCTTCGACGATCTGCCGAACCAGGCCGTTGATGGCTTTGTGCTGGACTCTCATCGTCGCGTCTCTCTCGTTCGAGGATTCTATCCGAACAGCCGCTCCGCCTTCATAATCAGGCAGGTAGGTCGAACTGCCACGAGCGCCTGCAGGTTCGAGGGGACACTCGGGTCCCTCCTCAGAAGTCCGGAAGGGCCTTCTTCACCCAGCTGTGGCAGGCGCGCTCGTACTCGGCGCGCAGCTCGTCCGATGCCGTCAGCGAGCGCACCTCCGTCTCGATCTTCTTGTTCCTAACCCGGCATAGCCGGAACCAAACAGGTCGAAGTGCCTCCGTCGGATAGGATGTGGGTTGGGGCCATATCCCGGCCTTGGAGGAGGCTGTCATGGTGGAGCGGCTGACGGAACGGTATGCCAGCAAGATCCGTGGCGA
>JAAELT010000171.1 GCA_024226315.1 bacterium
CGGCAAGTGGTGCACCGCGCGCTGCGGCGACCGGGTGCGGGCGGCGGCCTACCGCGGTACCGAGTGGTACAAGCTGGTGTTCAAGTAACTCGGTCAATGCGGCGTCAGCGCCAGCTCGTAGGCCGCGCGGTAGCGCTCCGCCACTGCGTCCCAGCTGAGCCCGGAGAGGGTCTTCTCGCGGCCGGTCTCCCCCATCCGGCGGGCACCGGCGGGATCGTCCAGCAGGCGCGACAGGGCGCGGCGGACCGCCTTCGGATCCTGCTCGGGCACCAGGTAGCCGTGGACGCCGTCGTCGATCGCCAGCGGGATGCCCGAGATTTCGGTCGCCACCACCGGCAGGGCGCTGGCCATGGCCTCGAGGATGACGTTGGGCAGGCCGTCGACGTTGCCCTTGGGATCATGGACCGCCGGCAGCACGAAGATGTCGGCGGCACGAAACAGGTCGGGCAGCTGGTCGTGCGCCACCGATCCGGGGAAGTGCACGCGCTCGGCCCAGCGGGCGGTGGCGGCGCGGAACTCCTCCAGGCGGTCGCCGGCGCCGGCGAGCACCAGGTGGACGTCGGCGTGGCGCTCCATGAGCGCGTCCAGGTCCTCGATCAGCACCTGGTAGCCTTTCTTGGTCGCCATGCGGCCCACCGACAGGATCATCGGCGCGTCGTGCGGAACGCCGAGGCGCCGGCGCCACTCGGCGCGCCGTCGCGGATCGGGACCGAACTGCTGGGCGTTGACACCGTATGGGATGACGCGCGCGTAAGCGGGGTCGAACCCCAGGGCGCAGACCCGGTCGACCAGCTCCGGCGAGCAGCCGGTGAGCACGCTGGTGCGGCGCAGCGCGCTCGCCACCAGCCGCCGGAGACCGGGCTTCTCGGCCATGAAGACGTCGCTGCCGTGCAGCCCGACGGCGATCGGCAGACGCCTGGCCGACAAGCTCGCCACCAGGAGATTGGGCACCACCCAGTGGGCCTGTAGCAGATCGTAGGACCGACGTCGGAGCTCGCGGCGCACGGCGCGCGCGGCGCCGGCCAGGTACAACGGCGTGACGCTGGCGGCGCCCCACCGCATCGCCTCGTCGGCCCGCAGGCTGCGGCTGTAGCCGAGCAACTCCCAGCTCTCGGGCGCGTAGCGAAAGCTGCGCACCTCCACCCCGCCGTCGTCCCAGGCGGCCTCGACGCCCTCGGCGTGCGGGGTGAGCACGGTCACACGGTCGCCTCCGCGTACCAGGCCGCGGGCGAGCTCACGGATGAACGGACCCGAGGTATCGCCTTCGAAGCGCGGATACGTCTGGGTGAGAAAGAGGAAGCTCTTGCTCAGGCCGGCTACTCCAGGCGCTCTCTGATCGAGTAGCTGTCGCTGCGACGGAAGCTCTTGAAGGTGATCATCTCTCCCAGCAGACCCGTGGTCAGGGTCTGGAAGCCGAGGAGCATCATCAGCACGCCGAGGAGCAGCAACGGCCGGCCGGAGAGCTGAAAACCCGGCCCGACCCCGAGCAGCGTCTGCACCTCGACCCACGGCGAATTGGCGACGAACCACAGCACCGCCAGGTAGAAGTTGATGCCGAGGCCGATCGACATGAAGATCAGGCCGATGACGCCGAACAGGTGCAGGGGCCGGCGGGTGTACTTGGTGATGAAGAGCACGGTGATCAGATCGAGCAGGCCCTTGTAGAGGCGATCCCAGCCGTACTTGCTGCGGCCGTGCCGGCGCTTCTCGTGGGCCACCGGCAGCTCGCCGACGCGAAAGCCGCGGCGGCTCGCCAGCACCGGGATGTAGCGGTGGAGCTCGCCGTAGATCGCCACCTGCTCGAGCACCTCGCGGCGGTAGGCCTTGAAGCCGCAGTTGAAATCGTGAAGGTCGATCTGCGCCAGGCGCCGCACCACCCAGTTGAAGAGCTTGGACGGATAGCGCTTGGACGGCGGATCCTGGCGGTCCTGCTTCCAGCCGGAGACCAGGTCGAGGTTCTCGGCCTCGAGCTTCTCGAGAAAGCGCGGAATCTCCTCGGGCACGTCTTGCAGGTCGCCGTCGATGGTCACCAGGATCCGGCCGAGGCTGTGCTCGACGCCGGCGGTGATCGCCGCCGCCTTGCCGAAGTTGCGGCGAAAGCGCACCAGCTTGACCCGCGAGTCGCGACCGTGCAGCTCGCGGATGCGCTCCACTGTGCCGTCGCGCGAGCCGTCGTCGACGAAGATCAACTCGAAGCTGCGGCCCTCGGCGTCGAGCACGGCGGTGACCCGCTCGGTGAGCTCGATGACGCTGTCCTCCTCGTCGAGCACCGGCACCATCACCGTCACCTCGGGCGGCTCGGTCGCCTCGGGAGCGACGCGCTCGGATACGGTCGTGGTTTCAGCGGTCAGCACTGGATGTCTCGGATCGCGGGGTGGAGATCTGTAGGGTTTCAGGACGCAATCTATGGCGAATGCCGATTCTAGCAGCACCATGAGACGCCACCCAGGGTTTACACCCTGGGCTACCTCATACCGCCCTCCGGGCTCCGGAGCCCGGAGGGCGGCAGATGGTAGCCCCGGGCGTGAGCCCGGGGGGAAACTCAGCGCATGAGCTGGTGGTACCGCTTCTGGGTCTCCTCCAGGGGCTCGACGTTGAGCTCCTGGACCAGCAGCTCCTGCATGCGCACGAATTGCCGGCGCACCAGGTCGCGCCGGCCCTGCTGGGCGTAGAGCTCCATGACCGCCACGTGGACGCGCTCCTCGAACGGCTCCTGCAGCAGCAGGGAACGGTAGGCGTCGAGTGCATCGGCCGGCCGCTCGAGACGGACGCAGAGATCGCCGACGTCGCGCAGCAGACGGATCTGCTCGCGGTAGAGCTGCTGCCGCTCGGGCTCGATCCAGGTGGCGTCGATGCCGTCCAGCAGCGGGCCGCGGTAAAGGCTCCAGGCCTCGAGCCACAGGCCGAGAGCGCCGGCTCCGTCTCGAGGGTCGCACTCCAGGAGGCGCCGGCCTGCACCGACCAGCTGGCGGTAGCGGTCGCGGTCGAGGCGCCAGTCGATCTCTGAATTCAGAGCGTACACGCCATGACGGTAGACGAACGCATCGCGACTGCCCAGTGTGCGGCGGGCCACGCTCAGTGTCGGGTGGAAGTTCTTCTCGACCGACCTGGCATCGGCGTCGCGCCACAACGCGTCCACGAGCGCCTCCCTGGTGGCCCGCCGGTCGGGCGCCAGAGCCAGGAAGGCGACGGTCTGAAGGGCCCGCCGCAGAGTCCAGGCGACCTCCCGCTCCGAGCCGTCGGCGTCGACTCGCTTCACTATCGGCTGGCCGAGCAGGTCGAGGGCGAAGCTCGCTAGGAACCTGTTGCCCATAGCAACAGGCTGGCGCTAGTCCCGGACCATCCGCTGCCGCATGCGCTCGAGCACCGCCCCCGGCACCAGGCCCTCGAGGTCGGCGCCGAGCAGGAAGACCTCCTTGGTCAGGCGGCTGGAGAGATAGCTGTACTCTTCCTTCGGGGTCAGGAATACCGTCTCGACGCGCGAATCGAGGCGCCGGTTCATCAGCGCCATCTGGAACTCGGACTCGAAGTCGGACACCGCGCGCAGGCCGCGGACGATGGTGCGCGCGCCGAGCTGCCGCATGTAGTCGACCAGCAGGCCGCTGAAGCTCTCCACTCGGCAGCCAGGGTTGTCCGCCAGCACGTCACGCAGCATCTCGACCCGCTCTTCGATCGAGAACAGCGGCTCCTTCGAGGTGTTGTGGAGAACCGCCACCACGACTTCGTCGAAGATCGGGCAGCAGCGCTCGATGATGTCGACGTGGCCGTTGTGCACGGGGTCGAACGACCCCGGATAGACGCCGATTCTCGTAGGCAAGGTCTCACTCGGTCAATTGGATCTCACCGGTCATTCGTCGAGAAGATCGAAGGTTACCACGTTGTGGGCCGCGTCTGTCACCCGCAGCAACAACAGGCGGGTTCCCTCCGGCACCTCGATCGCCAGCTTCTCGCGGCGGCCGTCGAGCAGGCCGTCGACCGGCCGTGCCCGCCGCCACTCGCCGGCGTCGAAGCTGACCGAAGCGTCGCGCATGGGCGACAGCGCGTCGTCGAGCTCGACCTCGAGCGTCGAGCCGCGCCGCGCGCTTCGGCTGAGCACCGGCGGCGTGTGATCGATCACCACCGGCTCACTCAGCTCTTCGTCCTCGAGCGCCTCCTCGCCCGCGCGCGCTCTGCCGTCGCTGGCGGTGAGGCGGAAGCGATAACGGCCATCGGGCAACACGGTGGCGTCGAAGCTGTAGTGCGTCTCGTGGTGGTCTTCGACCATCCGCAGCCAGCCGTCCTCGATCTCTTCGGGCCGGAAGTCGAGAACGTAGGCCATCTCGTCCTGGTTCGGATCCTCCGCGCTCCAGCGCAAGGTGCGATAGCCCTTCTTCCACAGGTTCTTGAGCCGGCCGTCGCCGTTCTTCGGCGCCTCGAGCCGCAGGGAGGTGAAGATGCCCTCACGATTGGGGCTCCAGGGCTCGAAGGTCTGGTTCTGGGGATTGAAGCTGCTGGGCACCAGGATCTGCCCCGGATCGAGCACCTCGAGCTTCTCGATCTCGGGCCGCAGATTCTCCTGAGCGTAACTCAGCTCGGCGCTCTCGAGCCGCGGGCCCTTCGTCTTGCCGCGCCGCAGCGTCGCCCGCCACTGGACATAGCGACCGTGGGCGAGGCCCTCGAGCGCCACGTCTTGCGTGTTCCCGGCGCCATTCTCGCAGCCGGTGCAGGCGACGCGTGCATCGTCACCCCAGGAGGTCCAGGTGGCGTCGGGTGTGGCGCTCATGCCGCTGCGGAAGGCGACCTCCACCCCGGCTCCCCTGGGCAGGGCGCCGCGCCAGGTAAAGGAGCCGAAACGCGCGACCTGTGTCGAGTCGAGCACGGAGCTGACGTAGATGCCCTCGGGCTCGGTGCCGTCCTCCAGTCGGTAGAGGGCCGAGGCGTTGGCGGTGATCGCCGCGACGCCGGCGGGACCCGCGACCAGCCCGGTGATCTGACGTTCCTCGAGCTCGGTCTCCTGGATCAGGCGCTCCCCGGTCCAGCGGTAGAGCTTGCCCTCCTGGCCCGATCCGATCCACAGCTCGCCGTCGTGCCAGAGCAGCGAGTGCACCGTCTCGTTCTGCAGGCTCACGACCTCTTCGACCTTGCCTTCAGGCGAGATTGCGAGCACCAGGCTGCGCGGCCCGCTGAAGCTCGAGCTGCGCGAGCCCACCGTGTCCTGGGAGTCGACGGTGACGGTGACCGCGCCCTCCTTCGCCTCTTCGTCGTCGCCGGCGCCGGCGCCGGCGACGGACTTCGACAGGTCGACGAAGCTCGCCTCCGACGCCAGGACAGCGGCATAGGCCGTTCCCGAGGGCGTCACGGCGAAGTCGAGGATCTCCGGATGCACCGCGTCATGGACGGTGGCGACCTCGCCGTCGGTACCGACGCGCACGATCAGCCCCTGGCCGGCGGTGCCCACCAGGACGTCGCCGTCCGGCAGCACGGCGACCGCCCGCACGTGGCTGTCGCGGCTCTCGTAGAGCACTTCGGGCTCGGCCCCGGGCGCGACTCGGTAGAGGCGGCCGCGCAGTCCGGTGGCGACCAGCAGACGCCCTTCGGCGTCGCGGGCGAGGTCCCAGACGTAGGTATCCTCGGGATCGAAGACCACTTCCGCGCCACCGCCGCCGAGCGCGTAGACCTTGCCGTCGGGCGAGCTGCCGGCCAGCACCGTGCCGTCATCGTCGACATGCACCGCGAAGACCTCCGGCTCCGGAGTGGCATGGAGCTCCATCACCTCGCCGCCGGGCGCCACGCGCAGTACCTTGCCCGAATTGCCGGTACCGACCACCCACCCTCGAGCGTGGCCAGCGGCGGAGAACACGAACGGCTCCTCGAGGCTCGCCACCTTGTCGAGCCGGCGCGCCAGCTCCAGGCGCCCGAGGGTGTCGATCCGGAGCCCCTCGAGGGTGCCCTTGATCATGCCCTCCCGAGAATCGGCTCGGAAGATCTTGACTTCGGACGCGCCGGCAGCCGTCGCCAGCAGGGCGCACCACGCAATGATCAGACGTTTCCAGCTCACGTTGGCTCCTCGGTTGGGGGGGGGGCGTCAATCCCGACTGGGTCGATCAGACCTGCGGCGGACCTGTAGATCGATCCGCAGGGCACCGTCGATCGGCCGGTCGAGCTGCTCGACGCGCTCGTCCGCAAAGTCGAGCCACAGCGGCGCGCCTGCGGGTGTCCCGCTGGCGGCGAAGATCGAGCGCACCGAGCCCGGCAGATCGGGCAGCACCTCGCCGCCCACCGACAGCCCGGGCGCCGGCACCAGGCCGTAGATCACCAGCTCGCGGCGCGAGCGCAACCGCCTGAGCTGCGCCAAGGCCTGATCGAAGGACTCGATCGCGCGGCGCTCGATGGAGTCGCGGGCCGTGTCCATGCTGGTGCCGTCACCGATCAACACATAATAGCTCCCGTCGCGCGCCTCGGCCGGCACCTCGACCTCGATCTCGCGGCGGTAGCGCTCGCCGCGGTAGGCCTGGAGCTCCAGAGACACCGGCAAGGTGTCGCCGGGCTCGACCCGGACGCGCTGCGGATGGGCCGCCACCAGGGTCGCCGAGCGCGGCCGGTCGACCTGCGTCAGCTCGACCTCGACGGACTCGATCTCGACCTCTTCGAGCGGGTTGTATTCGAGAAACGCGGCGAAACCCAGCAAGTGGACGACGGCGGTGACCGCCACCTGGTCGCCGTCGAAGCTCTGGCGGATCACCAGGTCATCGTGCCCTCGCAGCGCGATACGGGCTTCGAGGTCGATGCCCTGGGAGCCGCCGGCGTAGCTGCCCGTGTTGATCGCGCCGAGCGCCGAAACCGCGAACAGCAGCGGGCGAAGCTGCGGCAGATTGGCCACTTCCATGTGGAAGTCCCGATCGCTCAAGCCTCGCAGCCGCACCGTCAACGGCGTGGTCGGCGCCTCGAGGCCGAGGCGCCCGCGCACACCCGCTTCTCGATCCTGGTCGAAGGCGCCGATGGTCTCGCCGGCATTGGACACCTTGAACGAGTTGGCGGCGTTGGCGATCACGGTGATCGTCTCCGAAGGCGCCAGCGGCAGGTTGACCGGACCGAGGGAGAACATCGGGTGGCCGAAAGCGAGTACCTCGTCGCCGTTGCGATCGGTGACCGTGCCGTGGGCCGCCAGGTTGAGGTCCCCGCGCACCAGCACCGCGGCCACGCCGCTGCCCGGAACCAGCTCGGCGCCGGCCGCGCCGCCGCCACCACCGAGCGACCCGGCGGGCGTGATCTCCCCGAGCGCTCGCCGCAGCAGACCCGTGGTCACCTCGCCGAAGCCGGAGGCGGTCCACTGCACCGACGATCTGGCGCCGGTGAGGCTGGGCGGCCGCAGCAACGTCAGCTGTTCGGCCAGCAGGTCGACCGAGAAGTCGCGCTTGAGCAGGTCCTCGAGGTCGAAATCCAAGCCCGCCGGCGCGGCGCTCGCGCGCAGCCGCGCCGGGACGGGCAGCTCCGAGAGCTGTCGCATGGCGTCGATCGGCGTGATCCCGGCAATGGCGTCGAGGCCGAACTGGTAGCTGAATGCAACCGCACCGGCCAACTTGTCGTCGATATAGATCGGGCTACCGCTCATGCCGGCCACCACGCCGCTACGCTCCAGATCCTGACCCGAGAGCCGCGCCAGGATGTAGCTCAGCTCGGGCTTCGAGTTGCGCAGCACGCCCAGCACCTCGACATCGAAGCGCTCGGGCTCGGTGCCGGCGAAGACCGATAATCCGTAGCCGGTCTGGCCGCGGCTCAAGGCGTCGGCCGAGATCGTGGCGCCGGGCATCTCCGGCATCTCCGTCGGCTCCGTCGGCTCCGTCGGCTCCGTCGGCTCCGTCGGCTCCGTCGGCCCAGAGGGCCGCGAATGCTCGGAGGGCTGCGCCGCGATCTCGGGCGCGGAGAGCGCCGCAATCAGGATCGCGATCGTCCACGTCGTCTTCATGTCTTTGCTCGTTTCTGTCGGGAGTCGGCGGCAGGCGAGCCACCTGGGACCAGGATCTTAGACCCGTGGGCGCGTCCGCGCCTGGAGCCGAGGGCCGGACCGCACACCGGCGGGGTCGCGTCGCGGCGTAGCGCGCTCGATAGCAGAACCGTCACCGCGCGGCTCCGACGATCAGCTCGCGGGCGTGCGACCGGGACAGCTCGGTGACCTCGCTGCCCGCCAGCATCCGTGCCACCTCCTCCACCCGGCCGGCCTCTTCGAGGCGTCGCAGTCGAGTCCGCGTCCTGCCCCTCTGCACCTCTTTCGAGACCTTGAAATGCTGGTCCGCGCACGACGCCACCTGCGGCAGGTGGGTGACGGCGAGGATCTGTCCGTCCCGCGCCAGGCTCTTCAGCTTGGCCCCCAGGATCGCTGCTTCCGCGCCGCCGATACCGGCGTCGACCTCGTCGAAGACCATGGTCACCGAGCCGCCGGCCGCCGTCTCTCCCCGCGCCGCCAGCTGTACCGCCAGGTAGAGACGCGAGAGCTCGCCGCCCGAGGCCACCTTCTGCAGCGGTCGCAACTCCTCACCGGGGTTCGGCGAGAACAGGAACACCACCTGATCGACCCCGTGCTCGGAGAACTCGACCCCCTCCCCCGCCAATCTCAGTGGGCTGTCCGAGCGCCGCCGACGCTCCAGCCGCACCGAGAAGCGTGCCTTGTCGAAGGCCAGGTCGCGCAGCTCGTCGCCGACCCGACGTGCCAGGCGCTCGGCCCACCTACGGCGCCCTTCGGATAGCTTCGCGGCCGCCGCGCGGTAGGCTTCGAGCGCGCTCTCGACCTCCGCTTCGAGCTCGCCGAGCGTGTCTTCGTCGCCCTCGAGCTCCGCCAGCTCGAAGCCGAGCGCGGCGCGGCGCTCCAGCACCTCCTGGGTGGTGGGCCCGAACTTGCGGAACAGCCGCTCCAGGGTCGCCAGCCGGCTTTCGATGGAATTGAGGCGATCGGGATCGGCCTCCACCTCGTCGAGCCGCCGTCGCAGCGAGCTCTCGATTTCGGCCAGACGGATGCGGAGCTCCTCGAGCTCGGTGATCCAGCCGGCAGCCTCGGGCTCCCAGGACTCCACCTGGCGCAGACCCTGGAGCGTGCCGGTCAGCGCCTCGTAGGCCGCGCCCTCCTGCTCGAAGAGCAGCTCGTTCGCCGACGCCAGGGCCTGCTGGATGGCCTCGCTGTGACGCAGCACCTCGCGCTGACGGCGGGCGCCCTCTTCTTCTCCCGCCTCGATCCGCGCGCCGTCGATCTCCGCCGCCTGGAAGCGCAGGAAGTCGATGCGCTCGCGGCGCGCCCGATCGTCGCCGGTCAGGCGGTCGAGGCGGGCGGCGACGGCGCGGTAGGCGCCGTAGGCGTCGGCGACCCGGCCGAGAAGCTCGCGCGCTTCTTTGCCGCCCGAACGGTCGAGCCAGACACGCTGCAGCTCCGGCGCCACCAGGCCGAGTTCCTCGCGCTGGCCGTGGATGCGGATCAACGCCGGCGCCAGCTCGGCGACCAGCTTCAACGTCACCGGCCGGTCATTCAGGAAGACGCGGTTGCGGCCGCTCCTGGCAACCTCGCGCCGGATCACCAGCTCGTCACCGTCCGGCTCGACGCCGGCGTCGCGCAGCAGGCCGGGAGGCGCGCCGTCGGGCTCGAAGAAGCCGGTCACGGTGAGCGACTCCGCCCCCGTGCGGATCAGATCGCTCGACGCCCGCGTCCCCGAGAGCAGGGCGAGGGAGTCGACCACGATCGACTTGCCGGCACCGGTCTCGCCGCTCAAGACGTTGAGCCCGGCGCCGAGCTCGATCGAGGCCTCTTCCAGGACGGCCAGATTGCGGATGTGGAGGTCTCGCAGCACTCGCGAAGTCTAACAGTGCTCAGCGCTTGTTGGACCCCCGCCGTCGGGGGTTGCCCTCGAGCCGCTGGCAGGCCGGCGGAAACTTTGCCTCGCATCCAAGCTCCAGGAGCTCGAAGGCTTCGTCGGTGCGCTGGAGGGCGCGCGCGGCCTCGGCGGCGCGAAACGCCATCAGGCCCTGAAAAGGGCCGCCGGCCTCCATCGCCCGGCGGTACCACTGGAGCGCCTCCTCGCCGTGCCCGAGCCCCTGGTAACCGTCTCCGATGATCTGCGCCAGGTAGCCACGCGCCTCCGGCGCGTCGTCGTCCTCGAGCTGATGAAAGACCGGCGCGGCGTAGCGGATGACCTTCGAGTGCTCGGAGTCGAGCCGGTGGACCAGCGCGCGGGCAAAGCGAAGACGCGGGTTGTCCGGCTCGCGCCGCAGCAGCTCATCGAGCTCCGCCGCGGCGCGAGCCCGGGCGTCGCCGTAGCCGAGAGCAAGCTCCCAGGGCGCGAAAGCATGGCGCTCGGATGCCGACGAGGCGAGCAGCATGAGCGGGCTCGGCCCCCACAGGGCGACGAAGCGCTGGTCCCCGAGCACTTCTCGCAAGGCCTCGGCGGCGGTGGCGTCGTCGCCCTTCAGGTAGGCCATGCCGCCCTCGCCGTAGCGCTCCATGACCGCCGCCTGCGCCGCCTTCGGCCCGCGCCCACCCTGGCGCCGCGACAGATCCACGGCACGGCGGAAGTCGCGCGCGGTCGAGCGGGCGGTGAACGAGCGCAACGACTGGAACCGCATGCCGGCCGGCGGCTGACGCAGCGGGCCGCCATCGGTGTCGTCGCCAGAGCGCCGTGCCCCCGGCCCCACTGACTCGGGCCGCGACGGCGCCTCGGATGCCCCCTGGCCGATCGCCGTGGCGGGCGGCGTCTCCAGCGCCGGCTGAGGGACGCTGGCCGCCGGCGGAGGTGGCGCGGCCGTCGGCGGAGGCGGCGCGACCGACGGTGGCGGCGGCTCGGCCACCGGCATCGACGGCTCAGCGGGGCTCGAAGCTTGTTCGGTGACCCCGGCGGCCGGCGACGCAGCGGTGTGAACCGCGACTTCGCCGTCGCCGGCGGGCGCATCGCCCATGCGCTGCAACGCCACGAAACCGGTCGACGCCACCAACGCACCGACGACGGCGGCGCCGATCCAGGCGCCGTACCTGCGCACCACGCCGGTGGGCGGATGCACCGTGGCGTAGGCGTCACCCGAGGGCGGCGGGTTCAGAGCCGCAACGGCCGGCGCGGTAGCCATGGTTTGCTCCGGCGCCGTGGCGCCCGGACCGCCGGTCATCTGTAAGGTCGGCACCTGGTCGCTCACCCGCGGCGGCCGGTACGCGGCCCTCACCTCGGTCGGCCACTGCTCGGCCAGCCCATCGGCGAAGGCACGGCAGGTCCCCGGGCGAGTCTCCGGATCCTTCCGGAGCGCCAGATCGAGAGCCTCGTCGACCCCGGGCGGCAGGTCGGCGACACGGGTGGTGATCGGCGGCACCGGGCTGGTGGCGTGCTGATGCAGGATCGAGAGCACGTTCTCGCCCTCGAACGGCGGCCGTCCAGCGAGCATCTCGTAAGCCATGACCGCCAGCGAGTAGCGGTCGGAATCGGACGTCGCGGGCCGGCCGGCCGCCACCTCGGGCGCCATGTAGACCGGCGTGCCGACCACGGTACCGGTACGGGTCAGGCGGGTGGCGTCGCACATCTTGGCGATACCGAAGTCGGCCAGGAACAGCCGCTCCTCACGCCCGATCAGCACATTGCCGGGCTTGATGTCCCGGTGCAGCACCCCGGCGGCGTGGGCGGCGTCGAGCGCCGAGGCCAGGTCCCCCACCCAGGCCACCACCTGCGCCGGCGGCAGCGGCCGGCCGAGCATCCGGTCCGCCAGGGTGCCGCCCTCGATCAGCGGCATGACCAGGAACGGCATTCCCCCGTGCTCGCCGAAGTCGTAGATGGGCAGGATGTTCGGATGCTCGAGCCTCGCCACCGCCCGTGCCTCGTGCACGAACCGCACCTGGAACTGCTCCTCCGCGGCGAAGGCCGGCAGCACCACCTTGATCGCCACCTGGCGGTCGAGCTTGTCGTCGGTGGCCCGGAAGACCTCCGCCATGCCGCCGGCACCGAGGCAGGATTCGATCCGGTAGCGGCCGAAGCGCTGACCGATGAGCTGATGCCGGGTCTTCGAGCCACTCATGGCCGAACCCTGGTCAGGAAGCCGGCTGCGAGCTGGTGACCTGGTTGCGCCCGTCGCCCTTGGAGGCGTACATGGCGCGGTCGGCCGCCTCGTAGAGCTCGGCCGAATACTCCATCTCGGGGGTCAGCACCGCGACGCCGAACGAGCAGGTGATCGGCACCTCGAGCTCGGCGTATCTGAAAGGCTCGGACTCGAACCGCGCCCGCAGCTTCTCCGCCAGGTCGAGCGATCCCGCGAGCTCCATCTCTGGACTGACCACCACGAACTCCTCGCCGCCGGCCCGGGCGAAGACCTGCTCGGGGCGCAGATGCTCGAACGTGCGCCGCGCGATTTCCTGGAGCACGAAGTCACCGCACAAGTGGCCGTAGGTGTCGTTGACTGCCTTGAAGCGGTCGATGTCGAAGAGGATCAGGCTGAGAGGCCGCTCGTGGCGCTGGGCGCGCGCGAATTCGCGCATCAGCTCCTCCTCGAGTTTGCGCTTGTTGAAGGCCTGCGTCAGACCGTCGGTCATCACCAACTGGTAGATGGCCTCGAAGTAGGCGTGCTCGGGGTCCTGCTCGTGCAGGAACTTGAAATGCGCCGCGCCGAGCTGGAACCGGTCGCCGCTGCCCAGAGACCGGGGAGAGATCACCCGGCGGTCGTTGACGAAGGTGCCGTTGGTCGACCGCAGATCTTCGAGCTCGACCACCGCGCCGAGGTGGTTGAGCCGCGCGTGGTTGCGCGACATGGACTGCACCTCGGGCATGCTGATGTCGGCGGTCGAGGAACGGCCGATGGTCAGCTTGCCGCGCGGCGGCAAACGGTACCGGGTGCCGAGCATCTCGTCGTGGGGATGCGCGATCAGGATGAGGTTGGCCTCGACCGCTCCGTGCCCGTCGACCTCGCCGGTCGCCGGCCGCGGATCGGCCAGCGCGGTGCGCTCCATCTCCAGCACCGAGTCGAGGTCCACCGTGGTTTCGTCGGTCTTGCTTTCCCGATTCACGTCCTGAACCCTCGCTCGGAGGTCCGGAAGCCAGATCTGATTCGTTGTGCGCCCGGGGTACGTCGAAGCGAAAGTCATGCTAGCAGTGCCTCGTCGGAGGGTCAATGAAGTGCCGGTCAGTGGCGGCTTCGGGCCGGCTCCGGGTGGAACACGCGAGCGGGTGAGAACTTGCGAACAGAGTCCTGGTTCAAACCTCGCTGGGCTTCGTAATGTAACCCGTAAGGTCTATCAGCGATTCTACCTACCGTTCGGTTGAAACGGGTGGAGACGCTGCATGGGAGCCCGAACGTTCTCATGGCCGGGGGGGACCTGTACCTACCTCCGGCCAACTAAACTACCGACCGCCCGGTCGGGCTCTGGAGCGCCGCATGAACATCAACCCCTTCCGCTCAGGCGAGGAGAAATCATGCGACGGACCGTACTTCTGCTCAGTCTCCTTTTCACCCTCGGCGCCGTGGCCAGGCTCACGCCGATCACGGCACCGACGCTGGCAGACCTCGAGACCACCCGGTCGTTCATCGTCCAGGGCCGCGATTCCGCGGCCGCCTCACGCGCGGTTCAGGGTGTCGGCGGTGAGATCACCCACGAACTGGGAATCATCCGAGCGGTCGGCGCACGGCTGACCGAAACGCAGCGGCGCCGTTTGTCGGCCGACGACGGCGTCACGGCCCTGCACGAGGACCGCGAGGCGCGGATCGCGGCCGAGACCCTGCCCACGGTCGTCGCTCCCTCGACGCAAGACAGTTGGCTGAGCGAGGCCAGCCCGGTGCTCGACAACGGCTCGGCGATCGAGATGTATGTCGGCCGCCAGCCGGGGGCCGAGAAGCGCGCCATCCTGCGTTTCGACCTCACGGTGGTGCCGCAGGACGCAATCATCGTCTCGGCGACCGCCAGACTCCGGCTCACTCGTGGCGTGCCGGTGCCGATCGACGTCCACCGGGTGTCGGGCGCCTGGACCGAGAACGCCGTCGATTGGGACAGCGCCGGCACCGCCATCGATCCGGCTCCGGACGCCACCTCGAGCGGCCCGGACGGCCAGGGCTTCATCACCGCCGACGTCACTTCTCTGGTCCAGGCCTGGTCCAGCGGGCTGTTGCCCGAGCATGGCCTGATGCTGGTGGCAACCGTCGACGATCAGGAGATCCGCCTCGCCAGCCGCGACTGGCCCGGCCCCGACCAGCGCCCGTCAATCGAGATCGCCTACCTGCCCGGTGACGGCGGCGGCGCCGACGGCGAGGACGACGCCTTCTGGAGTGCCGAAGACCACTTCGAGGCCGTCTCGTTCTCGGGCGACGACGGCAATCTCGCCTGGGCCGGCCCCTGGCACGAGATCGGCGAGCAAAACGGCCCGCGGCGCGGCCACGTCGCGATTCAGGATGCGGACAGCGGTGGCAAGGCGTTGCGCATCCGCCACAAGAAGCGGGGCGCGCGGCGCGGGATCGACCTGTCGTCGAAGTCCCACGCCGTGCTGACCTTCGAGGCCACCCGCCAGGGCTTCGAGGCGGCCGGCAACGGCAACGGCGGTAGCGACAGCGACAGTGGTAGCGACAGCGACAGTGGTAGTGACAGCGACAGTGGTAGTGACAGCGACAGCGGTCAGCCCACCCAGACGCCCCCGGGGCACCTCAAAGTACAGGTCTCGGCCGACGGCGGCGCGACCTGGACGCTGCTCACCCGGATCAGGATCACCCAGGACGACTCACAGCCGGTGGAGTACCTCTTCGACCTCGGCCAACATCTCTCGGCGAACACCGTGCTGCGGTTCAGGAGCTCGCGCCACATGAAGCCGTCCGAGACGGTGCTCATCGACAACGTCAGCATCTGCGGCAGCGACGCGATCTACGGCGAGGGCCAGGATCCGGCCGAGGCCGCCTCCTACAGCAACTACCCCGCTCTGATCAGCGCCAACCGGCTGCATACCACCGGTCTGACCGGCGACGGCGTGACCATCGCGGTGGTCGACACCGGTCTGTGGGGCTGGCACACCCTGCTGCGCGACACCACCGGCGAGCCCCGGCCCTACGTGCGCTACGACGCGATTCGCGATCAGCTGCACCAGGGGGCGGACGTCAACGGCCACGGCACGCACGTCACCAGCGTCATGCTGTCGAGCGCCCAGCCCCTGGGCCTGCCCGGGGTCTACAACGGCATCGCTCCGGACGCCGGCCTGGTGGCGGTCAAGGCATTCGACGAGCACGGCCAGGGCACCTACGCCGACATCATCCGCGGGCTCGACTGGATCATCCGCCACCGTGACACGTTCGACATCCGGGTGCTGAACCTCTCCTTCAGCGCACCGCTCAGGTCCTATTACTGGGAGGATCCGCTCAACCAGGCCGTGATGGCAGCCTGGGAAGCAGGCATCACCGTCGTCACCTCGGCCGGCAACGGCGGTCCCGCGGCCATGACGATCGGCGTGCCGGGCAACGCGCCCTACGTGATCACCGTCGGCGCCATGACCGACGCCTTCACCCCGACCGACCCGTCCGACGACCGGCTGACCTTCTTCTCCGCCGCCGGACCGACAATCGAGGGTTTCGTCAAGCCCGAGATCGTCGCGCCGGGGGGTCACATCCTGGGCGTGATCGACGCCGGTAGCCTGTTGGCGCTGCAGCATCCCGAGCGACTGATCGACAACGGTTTCACCATGTCGGGCACCTCCCAGGCCGCTGCCGTGGCCTCGGGAGTGGCCGCCCTGCTGCTGCAAGCCGATCCCTGGCTCACCCCGGACGAGGTCAAGTGCCGGCTGATGGACTCCGCGCGCGCCGCCGTCGACTCCGCTGGCGAGCTGGCGTTCAGCCCCTTCCAGCAAGGCGCCGGGCTGGTGGACGCGGACGACGCCGTGGCCAGCGACGAGCTGACCTGCGCCAACGTCGGCCTCGACGTCACCGCCGACCTCGACGGCCTACAGCACTTCGCCGGTCCCGCCCGCTGGGACGATCAGCAGGGCTTCTACATCGACGGCGTCGGCTACTCCTGGGACGGCCGGTTCCTGCCCCTGGGCGCCGTATTCGTCGACGCCACTCCCTGGGTCGACATCCAGGCCGCCCCCTGGACCTCGGGAATCCCCTGGATCGACGCCACCCCCTGGGTCGACGGCTATCTCTGGACCGACGCCACGCCCTGGGTCGACGCCACCCCCTGGGTCGACATCGAGCACTACTGGTCCGACAACCTCACCGAGATGATGTCGGTCAACGCCTGGGTCGACGACGAGTAGCTACGTATACAGCTCGAGGAACCGTCGCAGCAGGCCGTGGGCCTCTTCGGTCTTGCGCAGGCTCTCGACCACTTCCTCGGCCTGCTCCTCGGTCTCGAGGTAGTGGTCCTTGTACATCAGCAGGCGCCGGCGCAGCTGCGCCGGCGTCATCTCGCCGTGGAATTGAGTGCCGTAGACCGGCAGGCCGTCGAGCCGCATGGTCTGCCAGCCACAGCGTTCGGAAGTCGCCAGCTCGTGGAAACCCTCCGGCGGCGCGATCACCCGGTCGTGATGCACCAGGTTGGCCAGGAATCGCCCGGGCAGCCCCTCGAACAACGGATCTTCGCTGCCGGCCGGAGTCAGGTCAACTTCGTAGGTACCGATCTCCTCGCCGTCGGGATCGGTGACCACTTCTCCACCCAACGCCCGCGCCATCATGTGGTGCCCCCAGCAGATGCCGAACAACGGCATGCGGTGGGCGACGGCGGACTGCACCAGGTCTTCGAGCCAGGGCATGAAGGGGTAGTCTTCGGTCACCGAGTGGTCACCCGAACCGCCGATAATGATGGCGTCGGCCCGGCGGAGTGTGCTCCATCGCACCTCCGGGCGGTCGACCACGTTCCAGGAGTAGATCTGGTCGGCGTCGAGACCCGTGCATTGGCGAATACACCAGACCTCGTGGCGCTTGGCCTGGGGCAGCCCACGGATCTGGACCAGCACCACCCGGATGCCGCGCTCGGCCAGGGGCGACCGATCGGTCGCCACGGCGGTCTCGGCGACGGTCTCGGTGGCGATCTCAGCCATCCACCAGCCCCCCGGCGCGCTGGCCCGCCTCGACGATCGCCTTGATCAAGGTCACCCGCAAACCACCCTCCTCGAGCTTCAAGATGCCGTCGATGGTACAACCGGCCGGCGTCGTGACCTCGTCCTTGAGCAGCGCCGGATGCTCGCCCTTCTCGATCACCATGCGGCCGGCACCCAGGCAGGTCTGGGCGGCGAGCTCGGTGGCCACCGCCCGCGGCAGGCCGAGCTTGACCCCGCCCTCGGCCATCGATTCGATCACGATGTAGATGAAGGCCGGGCCGCTGGCGGACAGACCCGTGACGGCGTCGAAATGCTTCTCGTCGAGCACCAGGCTCCTGCCGATGCGCGAGAACAGCGCGCGGCCCAGGTCGACCTGGGCCGGTGTCGCCCACCGGCCTCCGCACACCGCGGTCATGCCCGAACCGATTCGACTCGGCGTGTTTGGCATCGCCCGCACCACCGCCGGCTCGCCACCCAGATGCTCCTCGATCGCCGCCGTGGTCAAGCCGGCGACGATCGACAGCAGCACCTGATCGGGGCCGAGCTTGCCAGCGAGCTGCTCGAGCACCGATCCGGCGACCTGTGGCTTGACGCACAGCAGGACGACCTCGGCGCCGGCTGCCGCCTCGGCGTTGTCGAGCGAGGTCTGCACCGCAAAGCGTTCCTCGACGTGATCGAGCCGCGCTCGGTGCTTGGCCGTGGCAGCCACGTCGCCGGCGTCGACCACGCCGGAGCCGATCAGGGCCGACATCAAGGTCTCCCCCATCTTGCCCGCCCCGATGACCGCCAACCGGCGGAGTCTCACCTCGTCGTCCATCTTAGTCTCCCCGCAAGAGGGCGCGCAGCACGTGCCCGGCAATCTTCGGATTCTCCCGCAGGCGGCGGGTCGAGTATTCGTACCAGTGCTTGCCGTAGGGAACGTAGACCCGTAGCTTGTGTCCCTCGGCGATCAGGATCCGCCGCACCTGGTTCTCGACGCCCAGCAGCATCTGGAGCTCGTATTGGTCGCGGCTCAGGCCCAGGCGATCGATCAACGCCACCGCGGCGCAGATCAGGTACTCGTCGTGGGTCGCGATGGCGACGTAGGCGCCGCGCTCGAAGAGTTTCTCGAGCGCCGCCACGAAGTTGTGCCGTACCGTCTCGTAGCTTTTCCAGGCGGTATCGCGGGGCTCGATGTAGATCCCCTTGCACAGGCGGACGTTGGCGCCCTCCGGCAGCTCGGCGATGTCGTCTAGGGTGCGGCGCATGTACGACTGCAGCACCGTGCCGACGAGCTCGGTGCGCTCGCGCAGGTGGCGGTAGATCCTGAGCGTACCGCTGGTGGCGGTGCGGTCCTCCATGTCGAGGCGCACGAAGATGCCCGCTTCCGACGCCTCGCCGACCAGCGCCTCGAGGTTCTCGCGGCAGAAGTCCTCGTCGATCGCGAGCCCCAGCTGGGTCGGTTTGACCGAGATGTAGCAATCTTCGAGGTCCGCCGATTTGAGCTCTTCGAGCAGGCGGCGGTATTCGGCGAGCGCCGACCGCGCCAGCTCGCGGTCGTGGACCTCCTCGCCGAGGATGTCGACCGTGGTCACCGCGCCCTCTGCGTGCAGCTCGCGAATCACGCGCCCGGCATCGTCAAGCTCTTCTCCAGCCACGTAACGAGACGCCACCCGCCGGACGATGAGCTTCGGCACGACGGGCAGCGTCGTGATCACCAGCCGGTCGAAGAGACTCATGCGGCCGTTCGCTCCGTCATGCCAGGTCGCCGGTCAGCTGGCCGGCTGGTCAGCGGCGGCCGGCAGCGGCTCCTCGGACACCCAACGCACCGACCGCGAGCACGGGCACGATCCACCGACCCGCCGCAAACTCGGCATCCGACGGCTGGCGTCGACAGCGCTCAGCTCGCCGGCGGCCACCTGCTTGAGAGTCTCGAGGTAATCCCGGAAGTCGCGCCCCGCCAGGTAGGACTCCGGCAGGTGGCGCCGCAGGTGGGCGGTGTAATCGTCGAGAGCCTCGAAGGTCTCGCCCTCGAAGCCCACCATGGTGAACGCCGGCACGCCGCGGCGGCGGAAGAAGTGAGGATGGGACAGGTGGATGAGGTCTTCCCAGCCGACGCCGTGGCGGGTGGACCTCTCGGTCTCGATCTCCTCCATCAACTTGTCGGCCTCGTTACGGCCCAGCTCCGGCAGACGGGCACGCAGGTAGCGCATGTTGAGGTCGTCCACCAGCTTGCCCACCTCGGCACGGTACTGATCCTGGGCCTCGGCGTTTTTCATCGGCTTGAAGCCCATGCGTACGTTGGAACCACCGCCGCGCTCGTCGCCGAACATCTCGAGGCCCCGCGGCAGCCACTTGTTGATCGCCTTCTGCAGCATCTCCATCGAGATGTAGACGTCACCCTCGGCGGCCTCGGTCGCCCAGCGCCGCATCGGCACCACGCCGGTGGCGAGGTGGAAGGCCTCCTCGCGCAGCATCTTGGGCATCGACTCGGCCATCGGCTTGTAGGCGCTCACTCGCTGCATGGCCAGCTGGTATTTGCCGACCCGATCGATCAGGGCGCAGAACACGATGTTGTCGACGAACGAGTCGAAGTCGATATTGAAAGCGCCGAGCACGTGGGAGCCGGTCTGCATGGAGAGGATCTCCTCCACCAGGTCGGGGCCGGTCTGATCCGACACCGAGCTCCAGTCGTCCTCGAGCAGCAGGTGCAGCATCTGGTAGCCGTGGCGCAGCTCCTCGGCCATCATCCGCAGCACCCATACCTGGTCGGTTTCCTCCTGTGCCCGGGCGAGGGTCAGGCGGTGCTGCTGGATCGAACCGAACTCGGTCGAGGCCTGGGCGCGGATGGCGCCGAGCAGGTGACGGGCGCGGTCGGGGCCCAGGTCGCTGGGACAGGTGATCTTGGGCTTGCCGACGTCGTCGCCGCACTCGATCTCGTTGCAGATGCCCAGCTCACGGAAGGCGCAGAGCTTGAACCGAGGCTCCTTGGGGAAGTGCTTCTCCCAGTTGTCCATCAGGAAGTCGTAGTCCGGGATGAAGGTGTCGCGCCATTTCACCACGGCATCATGGTAGTTGCCGGGTAGGCGCGCTTCTCTTGTTCGCATTCTCGAAACCTCCTGACGAAGGGGGCTGATCGAAGCTGCTAGAGAGCTTTCACGAACGGCCGCAACGGCGCCGGCTCGAAGCCGAGGGAACTGAAGAAGCCGGCGATGTCTTCCATCGTCTCGTCCACCAGCGTCCGCACCGTCGTGGCACCCTCGACCCGGAAGTGATCGAGCAGTGCCTCGGCCAGGCGCTGCCCGATGGCGCCGCCCCGCCGATCCGGATCCACTCCCAGAACCTCGATCCAGCCCGTCGGCTCCTCGAGCCCGAACTCGCCAGAGCGCACCTCGCCGAGCATGAACCCCACCACCTCACTGTCGACCTCCGCCACCAGCGCGGCGTCGGGATCGCGCCGCAGGTAGTAACCTACCCGGCGCTCCCATTCGTCCGGCCGGTAGCGGCCGGTGATCTTCTCGTCGATGGTGGTCACGGCGCCGAGATCGACGGTGTCGAGCTGGCGGATCTGGACGTCGGTCGTGGTCGCTTGCATGGCTCGCGAGGGTGGTTCGGAGTTCTGTCTCGGGAGGCCGTCATCGGCCGTTCGGGCACCGCTGATCCTACCTGAACCCGCGGTGCCGGGCAAAACCGGACATTTCCTCCATCGGCCGGCTTCGGCGGTCGTCCGAAAGCTGACACGATAGGCGCTGCCGGCTCGGGGCTGGAATCACCTCTGGGGAGAACCGATGGCGGACAACCTGGAACAGCGCTTCGTCGACAAGATCGCGGCCGAGCTCGGCTGCCGGCCGCGGCAGGTCGTGGCCGCGGCGGAGCTGCTGGCCGATGGCGCGACGGTGCCGTTCGTGGCCCGCTACCGCAAAGAAGCTACCGGCGGGCTGACGGACGAGCAGCTCGAAACCCTGGCCAAGCGGCGGAGCTACTTCGTGGAGCTCGCGGAGCGCCGTGACGCCGTGCTGTCGAGGGTCGCCGAGCAAGGCAAGCTCACCGCGAATCTCGAGCGGGCGATCCGCGGCGCCGCCAGCAAGCAGGAGCTCGAGGATCTCTACCTGCCCTACAAGGGCAAGCGCCGGACCCGGGCGAGCATGGCCCGCGAGCGCGGTCTGGAGCCGCTGGCCGACCGCCTGCTCGCCGCCGCTCGCGGCCGCGCCGGGGCGTCCGGGCTCGCCGCGCCCTTCGTGGATCGCGAGAAAGGCGTGGAGGACGTGGACACGGCCCTCGCCGGAGCGCGCGACATCCTGGCCGAGCGCTTCGCCGAAAACGCTCACGCCCGCGCCCACCTGCGCCGGGCGCTGAGCGCTCGCAGCGAGCTCCACACGCATGTGCTGCGCGGCAAGGGGCAGGCGGGCAAGGGAAACGTCACCCCGGAGGGGGGGAAACGAAACACCTACGAAGACTACTTCGACCACCGCGAGCCGGCGGTACGCATCCCCTCCCACCGCCTGCTGGCGATCCTGCGCGGCGAGCGGGAGGGATTTCTCGGCACCAGTCTCGTCATCGACGACCGGGCGATGGCCCGGGGTCTGGCAAAGGGCTGGGGCGTGCCGCTCGACACCGATTGCGGTCTCGAAGTGCTCGCCGCAT
This sequence comes from bacterium, assembly GCA_024226315.1. Lineage (GTDB taxonomy): Bacteria > Acidobacteriota > Thermoanaerobaculia > Multivoradales > J023 > JAAELT01. Next base: position 21,621 of record JAAELT010000171.1, read on the forward strand.
CGGAGGACGGCTACAAGCGACTGCTGCGGCCGGCGATCACCACTCAGGTCTTCCGCGAGCTGCGCGAGCGTGCCGAGGCCGAGGCGATCCGGGTGTTCCGCGACAACCTCGAGGCGCTGCTGACCCAGGCGCCGTTCGGCCAGGTGTCGGTCGTGGGGCTCGATCCGGGCTACCGTACCGGCTGTAAGCTGGCGGTGGTCGACGCCACCGGGCGGGTGCTGGACACCGGGGTGATCTACCCGGTCGAGCCACAGGCAGTCGGAACACAGTCACAGGTAGAAGAGGCCGCCGATGAGCTGATCTCGCTCGTCCGCCGGCACTCAGCGCGCGCCGTCGCCGTCGGCAACGGCACCGGCGGCCGGGAGACCGAGGTCTTTGCCCGGCGAGCACTTCGCGAGGCCGGACTCGGCGAAGTGATCGTCGCCATCGTGCCGGAGACCGGCGCGTCAGTGTACTCGGCATCGACGGTGGCGCGCGCCGAGCTGCCGGAGCTCGACGTCACGTTGCGTGGCGCGGTGTCGATCGCCCGCCGCTTCCAAGATCCTCTGGCCGAGCTGGTGAAAATCGAGCCGCGTTCGCTGGGCGTCGGCCAGTACCAGCACGACGTCGACCAGAAAGCCCTGGCAAGCGAGCTCGACACCGCGGTCGAGAGCACCGTCAACCGGGTCGGCGTCGAGCTCAACAGTGCCTCGCCGTCGCTCCTGCGCCGGGTATCGGGGCTCTCCGCGCGCGTCGCCGAAGCGATCGTCCGTCACCGCGACGCCAAGGGTAGATTCGCCAACCGACGTCGCCTTCTCGACGTCGCCGGTTTCGGCCCCAGGGCCTTCCAGCTCGCCGCCGGTTTCCTGCGCATCTCGGGTGGCGAGCACCCCCTCGACCGCACCGCGGTGCATCCGGAGCGCTACCCGCTGGTCGAGGCGATGGCCGCCGAGTTGGGCACCGGCCTCGCCGAGTTGGTGGGCGATCCGGCCAGGGTCGGCAAGGTCCGCTTCGACCGCTTCCTAGACGCCGAGAAAGGCATCGGCCGCTTCACCCTGGACGACATCAAGCACGAGCTCGAGCGCCCCGGCCGCGATCCGCGCCCGGAATACCGGGCGCCGGAGCTGCGCGACGACGTCACCTCGATCGACGACCTCGAGCCCGGCATGGAGCTCGAGGGCCGGGTGTCGAACGTCGCCAACTTCGGCGCCTTCGTCGACCTCGGGGTCAAGCGCGACGGCCTGGTCCACATATCGCAGCTGTCCGACAAGTGGATCGACGACCCCCGCGAGGCGGTTCGGGTCGGTCAGGTGGTACGGGTCAGGGTGCTCGAGATCGACCGCCAGCGCGGGCGGATCAGCCTGTCGATGCGCTGACGGCGCAAGCCTTCTCCCTCTTCCTCACCTTCCGGATCGATTCATCCAGGTTCTGGAGAAAGCGGGAGCGGTCCCGTTTCGCGAAGGGTGCCGGGCCGCCGGTGGCGACGCCGATCTCGCGCAGCTGAGAGGAGATCTCCCGGGTCGCCAGGGCATCGCCAATCATGTCCTCGGTGAAGACCCGGCCCGTCGGTGCGAGGGCCAGGGCGCGCTTCTTGAGACACCGGGAGGCCAGGGGAATGTCCGCGGTGACGACGATGTCGTCTTCTTGGACGTGCTCGGCGATCCAATCGTCCGCGACATCGAGCCCTCCGCCGACGACCACCAGCTCGATCCAATCCTCGGGCGGCGTCCGCATCCAGGAATTCGACACCAGGGTCACCTCGAGGGCGTGGCGCTTGGCCACGCGGTAGACCTCCTGCTTCACCGGGCAGGCGTCGGCGTCAACGAAGATGTCGGGCATTCTGGATTGCTCTGGGTCGGGCGCCTTTCCGGGCTCCCGGGTGGAGGGTAGCAGATGGGGTACCTTGCCTATCCGCTGAGTGATCTGGCCGCTGATGTTAGACTATCGACCAGTTCGAGCAAGAGCATGACGTATCGCGGAACCATCAGAAACGGCGCTGTCGTCCTCGACTCGGAGGCAGACCTTCCGGAAGGTGCGGAGGTGCGGGTGCACCTGGAACCATCGGGTACATCTGAAGAGCTGGGGATCTGGCAAGCACTGCAGAGCCTGCCGGACGATGCTCGCCTCGAGGACTTCATCGAGCGGGTGTACCTCTTCTACAAGATCGAGCGAGGCGTCCGTCAGCTGGACTCGGGCCAGGGCATTCCGCACGAGGAAGCGCGGAGACGCTTCAGCGAATGGCTCGAGTAATCTGGTCACCTCAAGCGCTGGACGACATCGAGGCGATCCGCGCGTTCATCGCGCGTGATGCTCCACGCACTGCAAAGCGCTTCGTCCAGCGGATCTTCGAGACCGTCGGGCGCCTGGAACGATTTCCTCTGGCGGGCCCACCGGTGCCGGAGCTCGGAAGCGTGGAATTCCGCGAGATCCGGCTCAAGAAGTACCGGATCATCTACCGTGTGCTCGAGCCGGAGGCCGTCGAGATCGTGACGGTCTACCACGGGTCCAGACTGCTCGACCTTGCCCTCTTCGGCCGTCAGTCCGACTGAAGCCCGGCTAGGTCGCAGTGAGCTACGAATGCCCGAGCACCGGGTGGGGACGGTACGGCTCTTCCAGGAAGGCACAGGACTCGTCGTCAAGCTCCAGCTCGACGGCGGCGACGGCGTCTTCCAGGTGGGTCATCTTGCTGGCGCCGATGATCGGCGCCGCCACTCCCGGCTGCCGCAGCAGCCAGGCGAGAGCCACCTGCGCCGGCTTGACGCCGAGCCGCCCGGCGAGCTCGACGACGCGACCCGCGACCTCGAAGTCCGACGGCGCCGTGTAGTAGTCCTCCGCGATGTTGTCGCTGTGGGCACGTGCCGACTCCCCCGCCGGTCCCCCGCTGTCGCCGCGGTGACGCCCACCGGCCAGCAGGCCGCGCGCCAGCGGGCTCCAGGGGATGAGCCCGAGCCCCTCCTCGCGGCACAGCGGGATCATCTCCCGCTCTTCCTCGCGGTAGGCCAGGTTGTAATGGTTCTGCATCGAGACGAAGCGCGTCCAGCCGTGGCGGTCGGCGAGGTAAAGGGCCTTGGCCAGTTGCCAGGAGAACATGCTGGAGGCGCCGATGTACCGCGCCTTGCCGGCGCGCACCACGTCGTGCAGGGCTTCCAGCGTCTCTTCGATCGGCGTCTCGGGATCCCAGCGGTGAATCTGGTAGAGGTCCACGTAGTCGGTGCCGAGGCGGCGCAGCGAGGCGTCGATCGAGTCGAGGACGTGCTTGCGAGACAGGCCGCGGTCGTTGGGGCCGTCGCCCATGGGAAAGAAGACCTTGGTGGCGATCACCACCTGGTCGCGCCGCGCCAGCTCGCCCAGCGCGCGGCCGGTGACCTCCTCGCTCACCCCCAGCGAATACATGTCGGCGGTGTCGAAGAAGTTGACGCCGAGCTCGAGTGCGCGCTCGAAGAACGGCCGGCTCTCGATCTCCCCCAGGATCCACGGCCGCCACCTCGGGTCGCCGTAGGTCATGCAGCCCAGGCAGATGCGGGAGACCTTCAGGCCGGTCTGGCCCAGACGTACGTACTGCACTCCTCAGCTCCCGCCTTCGCTCAGGTGGCGGCGCAGGTTCTCGATCGTCTCGCTCGGTTCGGGACGCACCGTGTAGTCCGGGTCGGCGGCGGCGCCGACGATCCTACCGGCCGTGGAGACCACGAAACGGGCGGGCAAGGGCATGGTCCAGGAGTCGTCGCCGTTGTACTTCTCGAGAGTCATCTTGAAGGTGCCGGTGTAGACGCCCTTCAGCGCCTCGGAATACTCGAATTTCAAGCCGAACTGCCCGGCGACGCGATTGCCCGGGTCGGACAGGACGCCGAAGCCGAGCTTGTGCCGGCGCGAGATGCGGCCGTTGTACTTGGGGATCTGCGGTGAGATCGCCACCAGCGTGGCGCCCAGCGCCTCGATCTCACCCCGTGCCGCTTCCAGAGCCTCCAGCTCCAGGTTGCAGTACGGTCACCACACGCCGCGGTAGAAGGTCAGGATCAGCGGCCCGCGCGCCAGCAGCGCCCGCGAGTCGACCATCTCGCCGTGGACGTTCTCGAGCTCGAAGGCGGGCATCGGCTCGCCGGGGCCGAGCACCCGGTCGCGGATGCCCGAGGCACGCAGGTCCTCGACCGCCTGGTGCATGATCGCCAGGGCGTCGGCGGGGATGCGGTCCTTCGCCCCCTCCCTCAAGGCGGTGAGCTTGTCTGCCAGCGTCGTCATCGAAGGCTCCTTTCCGGCGCAAGATACCACGCGCCGATGGCCCACCTCCGGGGTTTACCGATTCTTCACGTTCACCGGGTCTTGCGCCCCGTCGCGATCCCGATACAATCCGGCGACTCGCAACAACCCAGGAGAATTCGAGTGGCCGACCACGTTTATACATTTGCCGCCGGCAACGCCATGGGCAACGCCGACATGAAAAACCTGCTCGGCGGCAAGGGCGCCAACCTCGCCGAGATGAGCCGGATCGGCATTCCGGTGCCGCCGGGCTTCACCATCACCACCGACGTCTGCAACCACTTCCTCGCCCACGACGGCGCCTACCCGCAAGAGCTGGACTCCCAGGTGGAAGACGCGCTGGGGCAGATGGCGGGAATCATGGGCTCGCGCTTCGGTGATACCTCGAACCCGCTGCTGGTCAGCGTGCGCTCGGGCGCTCGCGACTCGATGCCGGGCATGATGGAGACGGTGCTCAACGTCGGCCTCACCTCGGCCACCTTGCCGACGTTGATCGCGAAGACCGGCAACGCCCGCTTCGTCTACGACGCCTACCGCCGGCTGATCACCATGTACTCCGACGTGGTGATGGAAAAGGCCGAGGGCATCGAGCCCGAGGAGGGCCACGGCATCCGCGCCCAGCTCGACGAGATGCTCGAGGAGGTGAAGGAAGAACGGGGATACAAGAACGACTCCGAGCTCACCGCCGAAGAGCTCGAGAGCCTGTGCGACCGGTACCGCGATCTCGTGCAGCAGGTGCTCGGCAAGCCCTTTCCCGACGATCCCATGGAGCAGCTGTGGGGCGGCGTCGGCGCGGTGTTCCGCTCGTGGAACGGCAAGCGCGCCAAGAGCTACCGGCGCATCGAGGGCCTGCCCGACCACTGGGGCACGGCGGTCAACGTGCAGGCCATGGTGTTCGGCAACATGGGCGACTCCTCGGCGACTGGGGTCGCGTTCACCCGCAACCCGGCCACCGGCGAGAACACCTTCTACGGCGAATGGCTGCCCAACGCCCAGGGCGAGGACGTGGTCGCGGGCATCCGCACCCCCAACGCCATCAACGAGTCCTGCCGCACCGAGACCAACAGCCACCTGGCCACCCTCGAAGAGGCCATGCCCGACGCCTATCGCGACCTGGTGGCGATCCGCGCCCGGCTCGAGAAACGCTACAGCAACATGCAGGACATCGAGTTCACCGTCCAGGAGCAGCGCCTGTGGATGCTCCAGACCCGCACCGGCAAGCGCAACGGTCAGGCCGCGCTGCGCATGGCGGTCGAGATGGTCGAGGAGGGCATGATCGACCGCGTCGAGGCGATCGGGCGGGTCAAGCCGTCACAGCTCGACGAGCTGCTGCACCCGATGATCGACCCGGCGGCCGAGAAGACCACGGCGCCCCTGGCCAAGGGCCTGCCCGCCGGCCCGGGCGGCGCCGAGGGCCAGATCGCGCTCACCGCCGACCGCGCCCACGAGCTCGGCAGCGCCGGTGAGAAGGTGGTGCTGGTGCGCGCCGAGACCAGCCCCGAGGACGTCCACGGCATGCACGCGGCAGAGGCGATCGTCACCGCCAAGGGCGGCATGACCTCGCACGCGGCGCTGGTGGCGCGCGGCTGGGGCAAGACCTGCGTGGTGGGCTGCGGCGCGCTCGACATCGACGTCGCGGCCGGCACCGTCACCGTCGCCGGTGACGACGGCTCCGAGACCGTGCTGCGCGCGGGCGACCAGCTGACCGTCAACGGCACACGCGGCCTGATCTATACCGGCGAGCTGCCGCTGATCGACGTCGACACCGAGAAGAACGAGGGCCTGGCGACCTTCCTCGGCTGGTGCGACGAGGTCAAGCGCCTGGGCGTGCGGACCAACGCCGACAGCCCGGACGACGCCGCCCAGGCCCGGCGCTTCGGCGCCCGCGGCATCGGCCTGTGCCGCACCGAGCACATGTTCTTCGGCGACGAACGGATCCTGGCCATGCGCGAGATGATCCTGGCCGACAACGCCCTAGACCAGGAGCGCGCGGTGGCCAAGCTGCTGCCCTACCAGAAGCAGGACTTCCGTGGCATCCTGAAGGCCATGGAGGGTCTGCCGGTCACGATTCGCCTGCTCGACCCGCCGCTGCACGAGTTCATGCCCCAGGAGGAGGAGCAGATCCGCGAGGTCGCCGAGTCCATGGGCAAAGACCTGGCCGCGGTCAAGGCGCGTCTGGCCCAGCTCCACGAGCTCAACCCGATGCTCGGCCACCGCGGCTGCCGCCTGGGCATCAGCCATCCGGCGATCACCCGCATGCAAGCCCGCGCCATCCTGGAGGCCACCGCCGAGCTGAAGCAGGAGGGCGTCGACGCCCAGCCCGAGATCATGGTGCCGCTGGCCGGCCACGTGAAGGAGTACCAGGATCAGGAAGGCCTCATCCGGGCCGTCGCCGAGCAGGTGAAGACGGAGACCGGCATCATCAATCTCCCCTATCTCGTCGGCACCATGATCGAGGTGCCGCGCGCCGCGCTCACCGCCGGCGAGATCGCGGCTCGGGCCGAGTTCTTCAGCTTCGGCACCAACGACCTGACCCAGATGGCCTGCGGCTTCAGCCGCGACGACATCGGCTCCTTCCTGCCCGAATACCTGGAGAAGGGCATCTACCCGGAAGACCCGTTCGCCACCCTCGACCAGGAGGGCGTCGGCCAGCTGGTGGAGATCGCCACCGAGCGCGGTCGCGAGGCCAACGGCGACCTCAAGGTCGGCATCTGCGGCGAGCACGGCGGCGACCCGGCGTCGATCGCCTTCTTCCACCGCGTGGGGCTCGACTACGTCTCGTGCAGCCCCTTCCGGGTGCCGATCGCCCGCCTGGCGGCGGCGCAGGCCGCGCTGGCCGACGAAGGCTGAGTTGACTCCCCGTTGAAGAGCCGGCGGTCTGTCCTCCGTGGCGCGGCGGTTCTCGGGATCGCGCTCGTGGTGCTGGTGACCGCCGCCTGGCTCGACGACGACGCCTTCGTCACCTTCCGCACCACCGACAACCTGCTGGACGGCCGCGGCCTGACCTGGAATCCGGCGGAGCGGGTTCAGGCCTCCACCCACGCCCTGTGGCTGTTCGTCCACGCCGGCCTGGTGACGGTAACGGGAAATCACGAGCTCACCTGCGTAGCACTGTCGCTGGTGCTGAGCTGGCTGACGATCTTCCTGCTGATCTTCCGGGTGGCGCCGTCGCCGGAAACCGGCTGCCTGGCGGCAGGTGCGCTGATCTTGTCCAAGGCCTGGGTGGACTATGCCGGCTCTGGCCTCGAAGACCCGTTGACGCGCCTGCTCCTGCTTCTCTTCGTGCTGGTCATGCGCCGGCCGGAAGGCGACGGGCGGGTTTTTCTGCTCTCGCTCCTGGCGGCGCTCGCCACCCTCAACCGGCCTGACGCCATCCTGGTCTTCGCACCGGCGCTGGCCGTTGCCCTCTACCGCCGCCGGGGACGCGCCTGGGGGCTCGCCGCCCTCGGCTTCGCGCCCCTCCTGATGTGGGGCCTCTTCGCCCTCTTCTACTTCGGCAGCCCCTGGCCCAACTCCGCGTTCGCAAAGCTGGGCACCGGCGTGCCGCGCATCGGCCGGGTCGTCCAGGGTCTCGCCTACCTCCTCGACTCCCTGATCCGCGACCCGGCGACCCTGCTGATCATCGGCTTGGCGGTGGCGGTGGCCTGGCGCCGGTCGCGACCGGTGGACCTGCACCTGCTGGCCGGGGGCGCGCTTTACCTGCTCTACGTGGTGTGGATCGGCGGCAGTTATATGAGCGGCCGGTTCCTGGGGCTGCCGCTGACCGCGGCGGTGCTCGCCCTCGTGGCCCGTCCGTTCGCGCTCGGCCTGCCAGGCCGCCGCGCCACCGTCGCCGCCCTGATCCTGGCCAACCTCAGCGTTGCCGTACGGGTGGTCGAGCCGATGGTCCAGAAGGAGATCGGAGTCTTCGGCATCGGCGACGAGCGGCGAACCCATCACCCCTACACTGGACTGGTCTCGATCCCGGCGGAAGAGAGGTGGCCGGAGCATTACCTCAGGCGCCACGGCGAAGAGCTGGCGCGCGAGGGCGTCACAGTGTCGACCGAGGGCGCGATCGGCATGATCGGCTTCTACGCCGGCCCGGACGTGCACATTGTGGACGACTTCGCGATCTCGGACCCCCTCCTGGCGAGGCTACCAGGCCAGATCGGCGCGACCTTCAACCGCCCCCACGCCCTGGGCTGGCGGGCCGGCCACGTGCCGCGGACGATTCCCGAGGGCTATCTGGAGAGCCTCCCCGACGGTCCCAACCGCCTCGCCGATCCCGACCTCGCCGCCTACTACGACATCCTCCGCACCGTCACCCGCGGCCCCCTGTGGGACAAAGAGCGCCTCGCCACCGTCGTCCGCCTCAACCTGGGACGCTACGCCCCTCTCCTCGAGGCCTACCTCCAGCGCCACCCCCAGGGCGCTCTCCACGCTACGGCGGCCGAATAGCCCTCGCCACGGCCAACCCAGAGAATCCCCCTCCAGCTCCCCCTTTTCCAAAGGGGGAGGGCCAGAACGAAGAGAGGATCGAAAACCACGGGGCCGAAAAACCTGCCCGGTGAGTAGAAAGGACACACTTAGGTAACCTGGCAGAGAGAAAGCACTGCCAGGAGTGCCGCGCGCCGCGTATACTGCGCGGCCATGGACTTCGACGAACGGATCCGCCACGACACCGCGCTGGTCGCCGGCGACCCGGAGGCGGCCGCTCTGCTCGAGTGCCTGGCTCGGCACGCCTTCGATCCCGCCCACGACCTGGCCTCGATGCTCCGGGCCTGCGGCGCCGCGCGCCCGGTGCAGGAGCGCCTGGCGGCGAAGCTCGGCGCGCTCAAGAAGTGGCACACCGAGCTGCGCATGGAGGAGGCGAGGCGCCGGGTCTGCGACACCTCCGAAGAGATCGGGAAGATCGGCCAGGCGGTGGGTTACGCGGTGGACCGCACCTTCCGCCGCGCCTTCGCCGATTACCACGGCGAGTCCCCCAGCAAGATGCGCCGTAAGGCGCGCGCCGGCGGGCCCGCCTCTCAGTCCGAGCCGGCCGCGGACGACGAGTCCGAAGTCGAGTCAGGCGACACCCGCCCGACGCCGCGTGCCCTGACCGCCGACCTCAGGCGACGCGCTTCCCTCGGGCTGCTCGACCCCGGCCGCGCCGCCGAGCTGCGCCCCCGCCTGCGACGCCGCCACCGCTGCCTCGACGAGACCGGTGACTCGACTCATCCCCAATATCCGGTCATCCTCACCCCCACCGGCGATCATGTGGAAGACTTCGCCGCCGCCGCCGCGCTCGGCGAGCTGCTCGACGCGCCCGAGGACGAGATGCGCTTCGCCCTGCTCCACGGCGTGCTGTTCGGCAACGCCGGCTCCTATCACTACCTGCAGAAGACCTGCCGCGGGATGATCCCGCACCGCCCCGAGCAGGCCCTGCTCCTGGCCGAGCTCGCCGTGCAGATGATCCAGCCGCACCGCGACCTGATGGGCGAAGAGGCCGACGACTGGCAGGCCCTGGCCTGGACCTTTCTGGGCGAGGTGCAGGCCCACCTCGGCCACGGCGGCGAGGCCGAGCGGTCCCTGGCCTTCGCCTGCGCCGAGGTCGACGGCGCTGAGCACCTGGCACCCTGGGTGGAGATCGAGCTGCGCCGGGTGCAGGGTAGGGTCGCCAGGCGCCAGCGGCGCTACGACCGGGCGGCGAAGGCCCTAGACCGCGCCCTGGAGCTCGGCCGGCGGCTGTCCGAGACGAGTACGATCCGTGGCCAGGCGGTGCTCCACCGCCTCGAGCTGGCCTCGACGATGGGCGACGCCGAGACCGGTCTGGCCCTGGCGCGGGAGCTCGGGCAGCTGGTGGAAGCCGACGAGGCCGAGACCGGGGAGCGCCTCACCCTGTGGCGTGCCCTCGCCCTCTACCACCACGCCCGGGCGCTCGCCGCCGCCGATCAGGAATGCTGCGCCGGTGCCGGCATGCAGCAGGTCCTGGATGAGATCGCCGAGGATCCCGAGTGCGACACCGACACCAGCCTCGGCATGCTCTTCACCCTGGCGCTGCACGAGCGGGCGCGTCACTGCTTCCGCCACGGCCGCCCGGACGACTGCGAGCGCGACCTGCGCTTCGCGCTCGAGCGCTACCGCTGGTTCGAGGCCGTGGTGTTCGAGGCCGCGGTCGAGGCCGAGCTGGCGGTGCTGTGCGCGCTGCGCGGCGAGCACGACGAGGCCCGGCGCCTGGCATCGGCGGCGGCGGCCTTCCTCGACGACCTGCCCTTCCACCGCGAGGCCTGGAACGCCGCCCGCCGGCTGCGCGCCCTCATCGACGGCGATGCGGACACGGAGGTCGATCTCGAAGCTCTGCTCGCCGAGCTGTGGCGCGACCTCGACCTGGTGGCCTGGGAGATCACCGGCACCCAGGCCCTGCCCGCCGCCCGGGCGCGCCGGGAGCAGACATGAGGCGCGCCGACGGCCACGAGGCTTTGCTGCGCGCCGCGGCGCCGGCGATGGCCGCCATCGAGGAAGACGAGCGCCGCGCGCCGCCGCGCCTGCGCCCGATCTTCGCCGCCATCCGCGAGCTGCTCTTCGTCCCCGACCTCGACCTCGAGCAGATCCAGGACGCCGCCGGCTGCCCCGACCCCGAGGTCTGGAGCGACCTGCGCGAGGAGGTCGGCGAGAGACCCAGGGAGCTCTTGCGCAACCTCCGCCTGGAGACCGCGGCGCATCTGCTGATCGAGACCAAGATGTCGATCAAGGAGATCGGCGAGCGCGTGGGCTACACCAGCATCTCGACCTTCCGCGGCCGGATCGGCGACTTCCTGGGCATGCCCGCCTCCCAGTATCGCCGCCGGGCGCCGCGCCTGCTCGAGCACGCCGCGCCACCGGCGGGGGCCGGCACCCGCGACTACTGGCAGCGGATGCTCGACGGCGGCCTCGACGACGCCGAGGCGCGAACCCTCGACACCTGGCTGGAACGTCTGGCGCCCGGCAGCGCGGCGCCCGGCACAGGGCCGGACACCGACGACCCCGACGCGCCCTGGCGGCGCACCCGCGAGCGGGTGGCCGAGGGCATGGTCTACACCCTCAACCGGCTCACCTTCCCCTACCAGCGCCGGCTGGCGCGCGACGCCGTCGCCTTCCCCGACCTGACCCTCTTCGACCGTCTCGGCCGCGAGAGCCGCGCGGCCGACGACCCCGAGCGCGGCGTCGAGTGGGCGCTCCTGGCCGTCGACAGCCTGGCCGCCAACCGCATGCTCGAAACCCATCCCCAGAACGCCGCCCTGGCCTATGCACGCCTGGCCCTGGCGCGCTGGCGCGCCGGCGACAACAAGGGTGCCGTGCAGGATGTGATGCAGTCCATGCAAGACGCCGAGCGGGCGAGCGACGGCCACCTCTACGCCGCCCCCGCGGCCGAGCGCAGCCGCATCACCGCCGCCTTCTACTGGCACGCCGGCCGCCCCCAGCAGGCCCTCACCCTCGCCGAGGGCACCGTCGGCGCCCACCGCATCGCCGCCGCCCCCGAGCTGGGCAAGTCCCTGCTGCTGCGCGCCGCCCTGCGCGCCGCGGTCGCCGATCTCGACGGCGGCGAGGCACGTCGCGGTCTCCTGGAATCCGCCCTGGCCGACCTGGAAGAAGCCCGCGGGCACGACGCCGACCACCACGAGCCCCTGGCGGTCTTCGGGCTCTGGCTGCGCATCCTCGTCCTACTCGGCGCCCAGAACGAGCTCGCCGCCGCCCTGCCCCAGGCCCGCCGCCAGGGGTCCGACCTGGGCGACACCGCCGCTCCCCTGCTCCACTGGTTTGCAGGCCACTGCTCCTCCACCGCCGCCGAGCCTTCCTGGCGCCAGTCCCGGGACCTCTTCGCCGCCGCCAGCGACGAACTGTGGACCGCCCGCCTCAGCCTCGACCTCGCCCGCCTCCGTCTCGATCAGGGCCACGCACGCGACGCGTCGGCCGAAGCCGCCCGCCTGGTCTCGGACCTCAGCGGTCTGGCGCAGAGCGCCGAGGACTCCGCCCCGCTACGGGCGCTCGCCCGCTCGGCGGCGACGGCGGACGGCGTGACGGTCGACGAGCTCGACGCCGTGGAGCGTGTCTGGAAGCGGCTCGAATGGGACCGGCGGGGGCGTCGCGCGATCTGGTACGCGAGTTGACGGCATCCGCGCCACGGCGCGGAGCGCTCGGGGCGAGACTTCCGGCGCCCGCAGCACGCTGCAGCGGCCAGTAACAAAAGTTTCCGGCGTCCGCAGCATGCTGCGAACGGCGGTGACAAGAAATATCGGCGCCCGCGGCACGCTGCGAGCGGCGGTGACAAAAAATAGTGGCGCCTGCAGCACGCTGCAGAGCCCGGTAACAAAAATTATTGGCGCCCGCAGCATGCTGCAGAGCCCGATACCGAAAATTATTGGCGCCCGCAGCATGCTGCAGAGCCCGATACCGAAAATTATTGGCGCCCGCAGCATGCTGCAAAGAGGCGAAACGCCGGCCCACGAGGCTCGCGGCGCGGCGCAAAGCTCTGAAAACACAGTCACTTGCCCTGGCAAGGGCCAGAAGCGGCGTCTCGTCGCAGCCGGCGCCAGTATTTCGGCGCCGGCTTTGCAGTGTTCGACCGAGACCGTGCCCCGCTCACAGAAGGGCCGGGACGCGGCAGCTCACCGCCGCTCGGAGACTCTCGATCGCGGGCAGCTCCGGACACAGGCGCAACTCTTCCAGAATCGCCCGTTCCTGGTCGCCTGGATGCAACCTTTCGAGGCAATGAGTGGCCAGCTCGACCACCTGATCGTCGTTGGCGCGAACCGTGCCGGTCTTGTACAGCTTCGCGATGTCGGCGCAGATCGCGAGGACCTCCGACTGCATGTTGAGGCGTTCGAGTCCGTTCCTCGCGGACGCCAGCAGCCTGAAGGCATTTCTCCGATCCCCCTTCTTGGCAAAGAGGAGCCCCTTGATCCAGCGAAGGAGCACTCGAACGTGCTCGTGGCGCCGTTTCTCACCCTTCAGGGCATTCGTCACGGAACCGAGGTCGGCCAGAGCCTGGTGGTATCGAGCCGGGTCCTCGTCTTCCGAGTGGGCCAGGATCGCCGCCATGTTGGTGATGCCGGCGATGTAGTAGCGAGACGGAGACTCGCCGGTGAGAAGCTCCAGGCCCTCGCGCTCTTCCCGCAGAGCCTCGTCGATCCGGCCGAGCATACAGACGCCTGGCCCTCGGTGAATCAATACGCGACCGACTCCCTCGAGGTCGTCGAGCCGTCGATAGAGCTCGATCGATCGCGACAGGACATCGTAACCCTTTCGAAACTCTCGCTGGTAGAAGTGCAAGACTCCCTTGCGACGGTAGACGCCAGCCAGGCAGCAGGAGCACCCGCGCGCGAGGGACTCTGCTTCCAGCATGAATTGCTCGGCCTTGGTATACAGAGCTTCGATTCGATAGCCGGTCGCGACCATGGCCGTCGCCTTGGCCAGCAGGTGGGGATCCCGTGACTCGGTGGCCAGCCTTCGAGCGATGAATGTCCGTTCCAAAGCTTCCGCCGGATCGTCGAAGATGACTTCATTGCACTGCTCGAAGAACCGAGTGCAGAAGTCGACGGACAGGCAATCGCTGTTCGTAAAGACGTAGTAAGGGTCCTTCGCTGCTTTGGTGAGCAGGATCTTGACTTCACGATCGGTTTTCACAGAGGAGCGCTCCAGGCTGACAGGGTCCGATTATGCAGAAGGAAAAGCGAGAGTCAAGGACTCTCGCCCGGGCAACAGCTCTACCGGCCTACTTGCCCTCTAGCCGTCCGGATGGATGAACGGTCCATAGGTGTCCGCCTGCATCGCCGCCTCCTTCGGAACGACCTGGAGGCCGGCCGAATTGCTCGAACCTCTGGCCGCTCTTGGGCGGCATCATAGCGCGGCAAGGCTTGGAAATTCCGCAAGTAAATCATTGTTGCGGAAAAAGTGAGACAGGATCTCAGCAGCGGTCAATGCTCAGGAATTTCCGGGACTTTCTGCGACTTGGAGAAGGTTTCAGTACTTCGATCGACCACAGCATGTGACGTGATAGTTTTCCTCGCAGAAGCCCCTGAATCATGAAGCGCGGTGTGCATTCCGCTCTCGGCGCTCTGCCACACCGCAACTTCACTGAACATGAATCACGATCGATCAAGGAACTGGTAGCGGTGGTGAAGGAATCGGCGTTACCGGCGATCGTCGCCGTCCTGGAGCTGATCGGCTCGGAGCACCCACCGCTCCTCCACTTCCAGCTCGATACGTTGCTCCGAAGCACGACACGGATCGCCGTTCACGACCTGGCCTCGGGCTTCGCAGTGCCGCTGGATCAGGTGGCACAAACCATCCACAAGGCTTGCCTGGACCTCGACAACCTGGAGCGGAAGCGGGGTGTCTGGAAGGACCCGACTCTGTTCCTCCAATCGCCCAACGTCGTCGCCCTGCTGCACGTCTGCCAGGCGAGGGCCGGGCGCACCACCGAGCGCCACCGCCGGCGCAAGCTCGAGGTCATCGAACGGAGACTGAGGGCTGCTCACGAGCTCGCACGTTCTCGCGCCTGGATCGAGGCTTTCATCGGACCACCGGTCCTGGAACGGGCCGGAGCTGCCGCGCCGGGCGACTGATCCTCGGGCGGCGCGCCAGCCGGGGGATACGTCACTATAGCCCTTCGTTCGTCGAGCCGGCCCGGCCCGACAAGTCGGCGACGGTCGTGCGGACTCCGTCGGGAGCCATCCTCGACGTCACGGACCCGGCGCTCGGGGCAGAGCTCAGCCCTGTCAGGGATGCCTCGGCGTCTACGGCTCGACCGTGGAGCCAGGCCGCGTCAGAGTGAACGATCCCGTGCTGATCGAGCCGCCAGCCTGACCGCTGCGAGAACGAGGCGCTCAAGAAGCGGCTGCGCGATGCCCGAGACCGCCTCGACCGACGCGAGACCCCAGGGACCTCGATCACGTTCTTCACTTGTGGCGGCCGAGCTCCCTGGATTCTAATCCTCTATGGGAGTCTCCGCGGGCGAGTCCCTCCCAGCGGCGGCTGAAGCGACCTCAGCATCGAGCTTGTCCAGCAGACGCAGACCCGTCTCGCGCGAGCCGGCCGCCGCGCGGGCGCGGAAGCGGGTGTAGGCGTCGAACTCTGCCAGCGCGATGGTCGCGAACTCGTCAAAGAGCTTGTTGAGACTGATGTTCTGGGATCGGGCCAACTGGCGCAGACGGTCATGTTTGTCGGCGGGTAGTCGAAGTGTGAGAGTGCTCATGGCGTGATCTCCTGGACGAGGTCTCTTGGATGGAGGACGCGGATCTGTGGAAAGCGAAGCTGGGTCTCAGAGAAGTCGCGGAGGTCCTGGGTCACGATGGCGGTCGCGCCCCCGGCGACCGCCAGCTCGACGACATGGTTGTCGGCCTCGTCGCGGAGATTCGGCCGCCAGATGTTGTAGATCCGGACCCACCTGCAAGTGCTGAGAAAGGCGTTCAGCAGCGCCTCGCGCCCCGCGGGCTCGAGAGGCGTCTGCTCGAAGAGACTCGGCCGTGCGAGAACGGACTCGTACTCTGCAAACAGGCTTGCACCCATCAAGGGCCGGAGCCGGTCCTCGAGGCAAGCCCGGACCACCTGCCTGCTGGGGCCGCCAGGCCCCAGCATGGCGGAGATGAAGACGTTGGTATCTACCACGACCTCCATCTCCCAATGATAGCATATGTGAAGTCATACTCCGACCTCCGCGCTTCATTCCCGAGAACAAGGACGGCGTCCTCGTGGAGGTCACCGCCCACGCCATCGGCGCTCGAGCACTGCTCGTACCGACACCGAGCCGGCAGCGTCGAGGTGCCAGCACCGCCTGCGGGTCGAGCTTGCGACCGACCGACGCCACGCTTGCCGGGCTCTTCCGCCTACACGCCCCGGCTCCCCGCCGCCATCGCTCCGAAGGAGCGCAATCGTAAAGCTCGGGGTGAAACCCCGGGTTAGCGAGCCCCAAAACCCCTCGCCCTGAAGGGGCGAAATCGATTCCCGGTGTCTTCGAGAAGAACTACGATCGAACTGGATATATCAATTCTCGAGGGGGCCAGGCCACGCACCACAACCGCTCTCAATCCCCCGAAGGGTCAACGGCCGATTTCCACCGCTCGGGAAGTGCGCCCAACGGATCACAGGGTCTATTTCTCTGTCTCAATCCCCCGAAGGGTAAGCGGCCGATTCCCACTAGGAGAGCAGAAGGTCCCTCTCCTTTTTCGCGCCGCTTGTTCGCGCCACCGCACCGACCGCGCGAGAGGCCTTCACACGTCCGGCCGTCTGCCGAATCATCTCAGTCTCTTCTCTCTGCGAAACAATGCAATGAAGGAACCGATACTCGATACGATAGCAGCATAAGCGAACCACTGTTCTGCCCCGCTATCGACCAGCAGCGCAAGCACGAACACGAGCGTCAAGCTCAACAGCAGAAGCAGGTAATATCTGTTTCGCGCTGACCACCGAGTAATCCGCCTTACACTCGCACGAACAGGATTACTCTGAAGCAAGGGCCTAAATCTGTAGTCGTCTCCTGAGAGGTTGTGAATGAGATCGGCCTGGCCGTATGTCTGCTTCTTGATCAGCTCGAAATTATAAATCTTATCGAAATCATAGGACAGAAGGACAGCAACTACGTCGACTACATGATGAATCTTGAGCCCCGCGATACCAATGAGCGATCCGCCTTCTCCTGCATACTTCTCCAGAAGTGGCTCTAGGCTAGAGCACTTGACGTTCCCACTGCCAGATTTCCTTCCCAGAATTCGCAAGCATTTCTCATAGATTTCAGCACCTTCCGTGCTCTCCAGTTTCTCTCACTCTTGTCCAAGACAGCATTTAGATCCTGCGTTGGCTAAAAACTATATTTCACGCCAATTGAGGACATGCATTCGTTGCGCTGCGATAGCGCCTCACGCGGTCCGGAACGGGCAGCGCAGCGGCTGCTGACGCTGGTTGGCGATGGCCGGCTGGCCGGTCGAAACGGGCGGCTACCGATACTGGTGGGCGGCCGGGAC
>JAAELT010000172.1 GCA_024226315.1 bacterium
AACGAACGTCATGCCGCCGCCGTTGGAGAGTCCGTTGGCGTAGATCCTCGTCGGATCGACGTTGTAGGTCTTCTCCAAGGTGTCGATCAGGTCCGAGATGAATCGAACGTCCTTCATGATGTTGGGCCCCAGACGCGTCACGCGCCAGGACTCGCCGAGCCCCGCCGGGTACACGACGATGAAACCGTGTTGCTCGGCCACCCGGTTCCAGCCGCTCAGGTCCCTCTGGAACGACGGCCAGATCCCCCCGCCGTGCAGGCTGACGACAAGGGGCACCGGCCGGGTGCCGTCGTAACTCTCAGGCACGTAGAGCAGGTACTCCCGCTGCTCGCCCGAGGAGACGATCGAGGCGTTGTTGCGATTGTGGAGGTGGAAGTCGACGGCCTCAAAGAGGGCCACCAGCGGCGGCAGGCTCAGGAAGAGAAAGACCGCGCCGAGGACTCGGGTCCTGCGCGTCATCGCCTCGTCTCCTGCATGGAATCCATGGATTTCATTGGTGGCGATTCCCCGAGAGCGCCAGCGGTGCCGCGGAAAGCCGCGCCAGGGGAACGGCCAGGATGGCGACGAGCAGCAGGAGAAAAGCGTGGAAGAGCACCGGCGGCGCGAGCCATACGAGCAGGCTGTAGAGAGCAAACACGGCAACGCTCCAGGAGAACGCGCCGAGGACGAGCGTGCGGTCGCGGAGCAGGCGGTTGTCATGGAGGCGCACGGCGATCCAGGCCGCGGCGGCGACCTTGAGGCAGACCAGGACCGCGAGGATCCAGGGAAAAGCCTGCCACAGCGCGCGGATCGCGCTGCCCCTCCTGAGGACCCACGGCACGAGGACGACCAGGACGGTGAGCACCGACAGGTTGACGGAGACGCTCGCCTTGACCAACCAGGCGCGCCCGCTCAGGCCGAGGTAGAGCCCCTGCACGAGTTGCTTCCACGTCGACGCCACCAGGGCCGCCAGTCCGAGCAGTCCGATCGCGACGGCACGGGGCGTCCCCACGGCCTCGGCGAGACGGCGCGAGGCGTCGAACACGGCCGGCCAGGTGTCCGAGAGCGTCAGCGCCAGCGCAGTGGTGAGGAGGACCAGCAGCCAGGTGGCCAGCGTGCTGCGGACGGTCGCCTCCACCTTGGCGCGGATCAGCGCTGCGTTGGTCAGCGGCCGCGTGGCGAGAAACGGCGTCAGCTCGTAGGCGTCCCTGCCACCCGGATCGGAGCGGACGCTCGCGGCGACGAAGGTGGCCATGAAGGGCGGCGTGATGAGCACCGCGCCAAGGGTCTCGGAGATGAAGACCGTCGTGCCGTCGAAGACGAAGAGCAACAACAGCTCGAACGGCAGCAGGATGCCGACGAGGATCGGCAGGGAACGGCCGTAGCGCCGCCACTCGAGCCACCCCTGGGCGTGGGCGGCGGAAGGCCAGTGCCGTTGCTCTGCGCTCCCCCGCTGCCGCCGGAGAGCCCGGGGCAGGACGTGCCGCCAGTCGGGTACGTCGCCGCGGCGACCGCGAACCACGCCGAAACGGGCGACGAGATAGGCCAGGGGAAGTTGCGGTGCCAGGAGGGCCAGGATCACGTTTTCCGGGACCTCGAGCTCGATCGCCAGGATCCAGGAGAAACCGATCACGCTCAACCACGAGACGATGACGGCCACCCGCAGTCCCCGAAACGGGTACGGTATCCAGGTCAGCGCCTGCGTCCAGGCGATGAAGACCGCGGCGAGGAGCGCCGGCCAGAGCCACGGGATGTCGACGTCGGCCGGCCACAACGCGAGGGACCTCGTCACCAGCCACATGCCCGCCATCGCCACCGAGCCGTACAGCATCGGCCATCCCGCCAGGGCGGCGCTCGTCACCGGCAGGGTGAACATGCGGGCCGGGTACATCGATTCCCGCGCCGACAGGTCGCCGCCCAGGCCGAAGCTGAATATGGCCAGGAAATAGGTGACGGTCGCGCCGAGGGGCACGGGCACCGCAAGCGCGAACTGCCAGACCTCCTCCTGGGCGAGGCTCTGCCCCGATCCGAGGACGAGGAACCGGACCACGGCGAGGACGGCGAAGTAGAGCGCCAGGCCAGCCAATCCCCAGCGATGGCCGCGGCAGATCTCCCAGGCGATGGCGGCGGCGGGCGAGCGCATGGCCTACTACGTCCGTTCGGAAGTTCGTGCCCACCTCGGGGATGCTCCGAGGATGGGCGGAGACTGTCTGAACGGGGGCGCGGGCGAGGCGGGGGGCGGCGGGAGGAGGGTGCGAGTTTCGCAGCCCACCCGCAGGAGCATTCCCGAGGTGAGAACGAACTTGTGAAACACATGCACTAGTCAGCCTCGTCCAGAGCCTCGCCGACGTGGGCGATAAAAGCTTCCTCGAGAGAGCCGTGCGATTCCCGGATGACGTCGAGCGGTGCGCTCAGCGCGATGTGGCCGTCGCGGATCATCGTGACGTGGTCAGCGACCTCCTCCACCTCGTCCAGGAGGTGCGACGAGAAAAGGACCGTGCGCCCTTCGTCGGCGATGGTGCGCATGACGGCCCCGAGAATGTCGCGGCGGACGATGGGGTCGAGACCGGACGACGGCTCGTCGAGGACCAGCAACTCCGGGCGGTACGCCAGAGCGACGAGCAGCCCCGCCCGTGCCTTCTGCCCTTTCGAGAGCTTGCCGAGCTTCGCCGCGGGATCGAGGGTGAACTTCTGCCGCAGCTCCTCCGCATAGGCGTCGTCCCAGGCGGGATAGAACGCGCGCGTGTAGCGCATGAGCTGGTCAACGCTCATCCAGCCGGGAAGGTCGTTTTCCTCGGAAAGATAGCCGATCCGCGACAGGGCGGAGACGGGATCGGCGACCGGATCCAGGCCGAAGACACGCACCGAGCCGCTTTCCGCCCGCAGCAGCCCCAGAATGTGCTTTATGAAAGTCGTCTTGCCCGCTCCGTTGGCGCCGACGAGACCATGGACTCCGCCGCGTGTCACGGCGAGGCTCACCGAGTCGAGCGCCATCGTGGCGCCGAAGCGGCGCGTCAGCTCCGAGATGTCGATGACGGGATCACTCACGGGTGCCATCCTACGCTGCATGTACGTGTTCTGCATCTCAGATTCTCTTCGAGCCATGCTACGCGACTCAGCTATGTTCCTTTGAGATGAGCTCGCGCACAACCGGAGCTAGATCGTTCGGAACTTCTATGTATGTTCGCTTTGCGGGGTGCCCCTTTGCGGGGGCCTTCTCCGAGTTGCGCAAGGCGGTGGGGGTGACCGACGCCAAGACGCTCGCGTCAACCGTTTCTGAGCCTGCCGACATATGTATGAATCTCGTCAGCAGTTTCACCCGCCTTCGTGGTGTCTGGCCTGGTGCTGTTCAACCGGCCGTTCCTGCTCGATTTCGAGAAGCGGTGTGGCAAGAGCTATGAGATCGAGAGATGCCAGGAGACGATCTCGTCGTCCTCGACGGTGACCAGCAGTCTGGTGCCTCGAAAGCTCCGCCGCGAGATCGGAGCCCGTTTTCTCGTCTCTATATGGGTGAGGCATGCCACAGGTGTGCCTCGATCACCAAGCGAGACAGAAATGGGTCGACCCGCACGCTTCATTCCAGAGAACAAGGACGGCGTCCTGGTGGAGGTCACCGTGCGCACCATCGGCGCGCGAGCCCTGCTCACGCCTGGCCCGAATCCCCGTCGCTTCAACGAGATCGTCGCCGGAGTCATGGGCCGCGCCCTGGAAGTCTCGCCGCTAGAGCTGTGCGCTGCGGTCTGGGTCGCCAACCACGCGCACCTACTGCTGGTCGTTCACCATCAGCAGCAGCTCTCCCGCTTCATGCAGCACCTGTGCGCGAACATCTCGAAGGAGATCGGCGGGCGTGTCCGCAACTGGCGCGGCTGCTTCTGGGAACGCCGCTACGACGCCATCGTGGTGAGCGACGAGCCCGAGGCGCAGTGGGCGCGCCTGAAGTATTGCCTCGGCCACGGAGTCAAGGAAGGACTCGTCGAGAGCCCGCTCGATTGGCCGGGCGTCCACGCTGCTGGCTCACTCGTTCACGGCGAGCCGTTGGAGGGCACCTGGTGGAACCGCGGCAAGGAGTGGGCTGCACGCAACCGTGGGCTCGACTATGGCGTCTACGACTTCGCCACCAAGTACCTGGTGGGCTTCGCCCAGCTGCCGGCGTTCCGTCATCTGTCGTCGGAGGAGTATCGGCAGAAGATGGCCGAGCTGGTGTGGGAGATCGAGGCGGAGGGAACTGCAAAGCGCGACGGCAACCCTGTCGCCGGCGTCAAGAAGATCCTGAGCCAGAATCCCTACGAGCCGCCCACGCGGCGGACGAAGAGATCGCCGAAGCCACTCTTCCACGTGGCGTCGAAGCAGGCGCGAGACGACTTGAAGGCAGAGCTCGCGGCGTTCCTCGCCGAGTTCCGGATCGCGTCGGAGGCATTGCTGGGCGGCAACCTGAAAGCTGCCGCGTGGTTTCCTGAGGGCTGCTATCCACCGGCTTACCCGTTCCGTGGTCCGCCGCCGCCTCGCCGACCACCGTCGCCACCGACGCGGGCCATCACGGTTCCGAAGTCGGGTGCGGTCGAGCGCGGCGAGATCCCGGTGGTCGAGGTCACTGCACAACTCTGGGGAGAAGCGGCAGAGCCACGCTGCCGCGGCCGGCCGCCGTGAGTCTCTCGCTGTTCGCAGCGCCGTAGCGGCCGAAGACCGATTTCGTCCCGAGCGAGGCTCGGATTCAGGACAGCTGTATCCGCCAGGCGCCTGCAGAGGCACTGGAAGGCAAGAATCGTGTTGCCGGCGCCTTGCCGCGCCTCATTTCAGTGCGTAGAGAGGCGGCGACCACCGGACTGGAAGTCACAAGCTGTGACCCCCAGCCTCCCGACACCGCGCCAGCGGACCGGGAAGCCGTAAGTTGCTGCCAAGCAATAGCTTAGTCGTGTCTGGCACCTGACTTTGGCGATCGGTCTCAGGATGCCAACTGCGTGGCGTGATGGGCCGGGATACGCTCGAGCGGCGGCCTGTTCGTTCATGTTGCGGCCCTGGTGCGACCGTTTGGTCTTGTAGATGGCGAGACGGAAATAGGCTGGCACGTGCCTGCCGATCCTACTGGCGGGTGACGTCGGCCCACGCTACACCGTTTGCGCCGGCGTACTCTCTCAACTGAGCGAAATAGGCGCGCTTCTCGACGTCGCCCAGCCAAAGAGCGTTGAACGCGTTCAGCATCAGACGCGTCATATCCGCCTCGGAATAGCCGCTCGCCTGCTGGAACAGGATCAGCATGTTGGTCAAATAGCCGCTCTCGAACTCCTCGGGATCGTCGGTGTTCAGGGAGACGCACACCCCGGCCTCGTCCAGCTTCTTGATCCGGTCGACGTCCTGCGGAGCCGGGTCGGTCGTGCGTTTGACCGGGCTGCCGGTCAGACACATGTCGCGCCGCGCCAGTTCCGTGACCAACCTGGGATCATCGACCGCGTTCAGACCGTGATCGATGCGGTCCATGCCGATGATCTCGAGCGACTGCCAGATGTGCTCGACCGAATCGCGCACGTCCACGTCGTGATGCCCGGTAAGGTAGTAGCCCTCCTCCCGGGCGCGGGCGTAGACCTGGCGGAACTTGACCGGAGGGTTGCCGTATTCCGGCCCCGAGTCCATGCCGAGTCCGATGATCCTGTCCCGGAACGGCGCCGCCTGATCGAGCATTTCGAAGGCGCTGTCCACGCTGCGCTCGCGCTGTATGCACATGATCAGATTGATCTCGATGCCGAGCTCCGCTTCGGCGTCTCGACGGCCCGCGTCGAGCCCTCCGAACATGTCCGAGAACGAGATTCCGCGCGAGGTATGGGCCTGGGGATCGAAGAACAGATCGGCGTAGACGACGTTGTTCTCTTTCAGCTTCGCGGCCAGACCATAGGTCGCGTCGTAGAAGTCCTGGCGGCTCTGCATGACCTCCTGGGACTTGAAATGATGTTTCAGAAAACCCATCAATCCCGGCGGCCGGTCGGCCAGAGACCGCTCGACTTCTTCGGCGGTAGTGAAGTAATCCAGACCATTCCGTTTCGCGATCGCGGCAATGGTCTCCGGGCTGAGCGAGCCCTCGAGATGCAGATGCAGCTCCGCTTTCGGCATGCCGGACAGAAAAACCCGCATGTCGTCGTCCGTTTCGACCGGTCGAGGGCCGTGCGCTGCACAACCCGCGAGGGCCAGGCAGAGAGCCGCTGCGGCGGCCTTGCTCGTCACGGCCCGATCCTACCAGTCCGACGACCCGGCGATTACGGGACCCCCGATCAGCGGTGCCAGACACCGTCTCTGAGGCGCCAGACACCGTCTCTGAGGCGGGCTCACACCCTGCGACCAGTTGCCTACGCGGCCGAATGCCCATCCTTCCGGATAGCGGACGGCCTACCCGTTTGGAGGTTGATCCCGGTGAGATCCCGCGGTATGAAAGAGAGAAGTGAAGTGCGATCACGGGCGACCCCTTCGACTCCGCCGAGCTCCATCCCCTCAGCGCCGGACGGAACAAACCGTGTGGAGCAGGCAACACTGGGTGACGCCTCGAGGGTCGCGCCATGGGTCGCGAATCGTATCGTGAGGGGGGCTGGTCACCAGAGGGGCAACCGCCGGAAGGCATCGGACCGTCATCGGGAACGCCAGGTGGAGAGAAGGCAGGATCTGACCCGCAGTGCCTCACGCAACCACCACGGAAAAGGAGAACACAGATGATTGTCGCCAACGCCTCGTCAGGATACGCGGAGTTCTTCATCGGCGGTCAGACGAACCCGACCGGGCTCAAAGGAGGGTACTACGTCGAAGAAAGCGTCCCGGACGACATGCAGTACAGGGTGTCACTGGCGCCAGATCGTACTGAGTATGCTGAAGTGAAGAGGGGCGACTGGCTCGTCGTATGGGACGGGAGCCAGTTCTTGCGCGCTCGTCCGCTGGGCTGACGACGGCGAACCTCGACCCAACTGACGATCTCCAAGACAGCGACTCGCGGCCGCGGCGTCAGGCCACTGCCCTGCGACTGCCCGACGACCCGCGGCCCACTTCTGCGACGAGATCGACGCGCAGTCCGCCCGGAGGGTGGTGCTGGGCGGCATCACGCCCTCAGAAGCGGTGCCAGACACCGCTTCAGGAGTGCCAGTCTGTCCTTAGTCGTGTCTGGCACTTGACTTTGGGGGGCGCATATTTGCGGATCGATGCCTCCGTCAGCCTGGCGGACCGCGGATTCGCGGATAGACGCCTCCCTCAGCCGGGCGGAGCGAATATTCGCGGATCGACGCCCCGCTGAGCCTGGCGGAGCGAGAATTCCGGGAAAGACGCCTCCGCCAGCCAGGGGGGCCGTCTTTCCGCGGCAAGACCCGCTGGTCAGCTGGATCAGCCGTCTTTCGCCGGAAAGACGCCCCGCCGGACTGGGCGGGGAGGCTTTTTCGAAAAACAGGCCCTGGACCGGCCACGAAGGCGTCTTTCTGGAGAAAGAGTTGTTGCCTCTTTCGATAAGACGTCTTTCGCGAGATCGACGCCCTGACACAGTTGGGCCAGGGCTCCTTTCACCGAAAAGGCCGCCCTGCCCCGATTCCGACACACCGTTTCCCGGAGCGACAAGAGATGCGATTCTGTCGTGCGGACTCTTCAAAATGCTCGAGATGCCCAAAAAAGGGAACCTCGACTACAGATCTTCGCCGGCCCAGGTGCCGTCGACCGGCGGCGTCTCACCGCTGATCACGCCCCACCGCGAGCTGACTGCAACCGTCATGAGAGGGCCAGAAGATTCAGAGAACGTAACTAAAATTCACTGTTGACGTAAGTCTCTTCAATGTGTAACTATCTCTCCAACGGACGCGGACCTCCGGGCTCGCTCCGATTTTCAACAGGGCTGGCGGGGACACCCCGGACGGCCCGGAAAGGAGCCCCCACCATGGCTACAAAAATGGTGACCGACCGTAGTGCCGAAGCGTCGTTAGTCGACGCCGCGGCCAAAACCTTCCTGAGGGAGGTCTCCCCCTCCCTCGACCAGACACTCTCGCCCCTGCTCGAAGAGGGCGAGAGCCTGCCCGACCTGACGCTGCTGCCCAAACTGGCGGTGCGCCTGGTCGACTCCCGGCTCGAGCAACTGATCGAGGCCGACAAGGCCAACATCGACGCTCAGGCCGCCCTGATCGAGCCGAGGAAGCGCCGCGACGACGCGGCCGACGGCTTGAGCGAAACCCTGTTCGGACTTCGCGACGTGGCGCGCGGTCTGTACGGGCGCAAGATGGTCGCTCGGATCTTGCCGGGCGATCAGACCATCCCGAGGCGGCCGAAGGCGCTGCTCCACGATGCGGAGCACGTGCTCGAGAGGCTGCTGGATCCTGACCAGAACCGGCCGTCGCACAAGCTGGAGGGCATCCTCATCGAGCCCGGTCAGCTGGCGGTCAGCCTGGAGCCCGCCAAGGGCGAGCTGGATCTGGCGCTGGGTGAGGTCGACCTCAAGAGCCGCGAGGCTCAGATCACCCAGGCGGCGAAGGACGAGGCCATGGCCGAGTTCAGCACCGCCTACCGGGCGAGCATCCGGCTGCTCGAGGCCCTCTCCTCCATCGCGGGCAAGCCCGCACTGGCGGAGCGGGTGCGGCCGACGCGGAGGCGGAAGTCGGCCAAGCCCGAGGACGAGGAGGCCGGCACCGAGGCGTCCCCGGACGAGCAGGGTGAGGCGACTGCAGCGACCGGGTAGCGGCTCGACCTGACAGTGACACCAACCGGAGGGCGGCCGTTCGGCCGCCCTCCTTTTTCATCGTGCGACTGGAGGACTCAGAGCGTCGGTGGCGGACAGGTCGCGAAGGCCGCGGTATCGGCAATCGCCCGATCCGCTGGCCCCACGTACTCCCTGACCTGGTCGGTCTCCGTATCCGTGACCGTGAGCGTGTATTCCACGTCGGTCGCGGCGGCGGCGAATACCCAGAATCTCTCGTTGACCGCGCAGCCGTCGAGCACCTTGACCAGCATCTCCCAGTTGTCTTCCGCGAAGAAGTAGAAGAGACCGGAGTCGTCGCCACCGAACGGCACCACCATGCCGGGGCCCGAGTCGCCCGCAACGGTCGTCCAGTCGACCTCCACCCGGAAACGGCCCTGGTCGAGACACAGGCCGGTAGGACCCGCCGAGCACGTGCCCTTGTCGACCAGCGAAGCGGTCGGGGCGCGCGAGGGCGCGGACGGGTGGATCAACCGCTCGGCAGACGTCACCGGCACGGCGTCACAGACTGCCAGGGCGGAAGAATCGGTGATCGGTGCGGCTGGCGTGCCCAGCGGGTTGAAGTAGCTCGTCGACTGCCCGGTGACGCGATCGGTCACCGTCAAGGTGTACTCGACGTCGGTGGCGGCGGCGGCGAACACCCAGTAGCGCTCGTTGATGCCGCAGCCGTCGAGCACTTTGACCAGCATCTCCCAGTTGCCGGAGTCGAAGAAGTACAGGACTCCGGAGTCGTGGGAGGAGACTCCGGGAACCGCCTGTGCCTCTCCGGTCTGGCCCCCCGAGGTGCGCCACGCGACGTCTACCTGGAACCGGCCGCCGTCGAGGCAGATCGCACCTTCGCACGGGGCGAACGGCGCCGCGCACGGCAGGGGGATGGGAAAGCCGAACAGCAGCCGCGTGACCATGCCGTCGTCCTCCGGCCTCAGGACGGCGAGCCCGGCTACGTTCGAGTCCACGCCGGCCACGGTGGCGCGGACCGAGAGCCGATTCGCCGACCTCGTGACCTCGGGCACGACGACCCCGACCTGCCAGAGGCCAGTCGGGCTGCCCGGCACCACGGTGTCGACCAGCGACGGCATGCCGTCGATGCTCACCTCCACGGCCGCGGGCGACGGCGCGCTGCCGAGGCCGGTCATGCGCAGCGTCACCCGTTCGCCCGGCCGCGCCGGATTGGCGGCGTAGTTGAGGGTGCCGTCGTGGTTGCAGGCCAGCGCCGAGGCGGTGTGGAGATAGATCGGATCGTGGGCCTCGCCCCGGGCCTCGAGAAAGATGCCGGGGCCGGCCTCGGCGACCTCGACCTCGACCGCCAGCGACCCCACCTCGATCGTGGCGGAGCCGCCGGTGATGCCCTCGGGAAGGCGAAAGTGGAGCCGCTGCGGCAGGGTACTCGAGCGGTACCGCGAGTTGATCGACGCGATCGTCGCGGCACCCGCCACGATCTCGGCCGGTTGCCCGTTCACGTGGACTCTGTCGACGCCGTCCAGGTTGTACCCGGTGACGACGGCGAGGCTCCCCGGGCTGAGCGCGCGCGGACCCACCACCAGCGAGGCGCTGTTCATCACGTCGGCCGCGGTGAAGAACGGCCGCGAGCCGCAGATCGACCATCCGCGACCGACGTCGAGCATCTGGAAGCCGCGGGTGGCGGCGCTGTCGGGCGAGGTGCCCCCGGCGAAGAAGATCTCGCCGTTCACCGAGGCGCTGCCGGCGCCCGCGACCGGGAACGGCATGGGTCTCGTCTTGCGCCAGCTTTGCTGACCGATCGCCCATTCCTGCACGTCCGCGGTGACCGGTCCATCGACCTCCCGCCGGCCGCCGCTGAGGAAGATCCGGTTGCCGACCCGGCCGACCGCCGCGTCGTAGACGCCCCACAGCAGGCTCGGGCCGGGCGAGAACTCCCGGCTGATGGTGCTGTAGACGAAGACTTCGCCCGTGACGCTCAGGATCGCGGTGTCGGGATCGAGCTTCTTGCCGCCGAAGACGTAGATCTGGGCGCCCACCGCCATCGCGCTCGCGCCCTCGGTCAGGATCGGCGCGTCCTCGGGCTCGGGGTCCATCATGTCCCAACCGGCGGGTAGGCCGGGGCGGGCCGCGTGGTAGGCCAGGACCGCCCGGTTGTGGGTGCCGCCCGCGCCGCCCTCGACGCGGCCGCCGATGATGTAGAGGCTCTCACCGGCCACGGCCGCCGCGCCGCCGGCGACCGGCGCCGGGCCGTCCGCTCCTTGCGTCCATTGCCCGCTCGCCGGGTCGAAGACCTGGAGCACGGGGCGTGGCTCGCCACTCGGCGCGCTACCGCCGTAGACGTAGATCTTCGAGGCGATCACGCCACCCTGGGCGTCGGCGGTGGCGAACGCCAACGGCACGCCCTCGCTCCACGACCGGGTGGCCACGTCGTAGACGTCCACGCGATCGGTGACCCCTCCGGGATCTCGGCCGCCGATCTGGTAGAGCTTGTCGCCGTGGGCGAGCAGAAGGCTGCCGGCGCGGCTCATCGGAGCACAATCCGGGGCCGTGGCCGGCGGCTCGGCGACGGCGGCCAACTCCTTGCTGCCGAGCATGAAGTAGGGGCGAAAGAAAGCGGTCGGATCCACCAGCAGGCCGTCGGGCGAGCTCTCGCGAGTCGGGCAGAACGTGCCCGGCGGACACTCGAACGGCAGGCCGAAGAAGAAGTCGCCGTTCAGGCCGAAGGCGGAATAGGGAAAGGTCGAGACCCCCACCTCCACCAGCAGGGGGTTCAGGTAGGCCACGAGCCCGGCCGGCAGGATCGACCAGCCGAAGAACTTGAAGCCGGTGATCCGGCCCTCGCTGCTGTAGGTGAAGAAGGCTTCATGGAAGACGAACCCGGGCTCGAGGGCCAGCAGTTGGGGCGGGATCAGCAGCGGCACCAGCTCGGGAGGCAGGAGGCTGACCAGGGTGCCCGCCAGCTCCGGATCGAACGGATAGGTCGGGACGGCCGCGAAGGGAATCCGGTTGTTGCGGGTGACGTCGGCGATGACGCTGTTCTGAAACGCCGGGTTGACGACGATCGTCTCGATCTCACCGGTCCGGATGTTCAGGATCCCCTCGTTGGGGGCGTGCGGGCTGGGATTGCTGACGGCCCGATTGTCGGTGAGGAGCCAGGTCTGTCCGTTCTCGAACGACCACATGTCGGTGGGGCCGGTGCTGTCGTAGACGAAGGTGAACCTGACCCGGTCGGGATCCTCCGCGACGGGCTCGAACCGGAAGTGGATCCAGCCCGCGAGCGGGCTCTCTCCGGGCCGCGGATGCTCGCCCAGCTCGACGGGGAAGTTGAAGAACTCGTCGCCGAGCTGGCTCTCGTCGGTGTCGAGCGGGCCTGAAAGGTAGCCGCTATCGGGAAGCGCGACCTCGGTGTTGGCTGGCAAGGCTGCTGTATTGGCTGCCAAGACCTCGGTGTTGGCTGGCCAGGCCGTGGCCGGCACGGCGGGAACCCACGCGAGAACGAGAAGAACCATCAGAGCTCTCTTCATGTCACTACCTGCCTTTCGATTCGCAGCTCGATCTTCTCGGCCGCTCCGGCCGAGGCAACGGGATAGTGAGTGCCGAGGGAGTGGCCGCGGGCCCGGGGACGCCTATTACGCCAGCTCCATCTATTCACAAAAGGTCGGTCCGGGGCGCCACCCGTTCGGGCAGGTCGCACCCCCGTGCTATCCTGATCTGGTCCCATCAACATCCCGTCCGGAGGTGTGCCATGACCGAAGCCGACGAGGGAGACAAGGCCGCGATCGAAGCCGCCGCGATCGAAGCCGCCGAGGCCGCGAAGGCTCGGGAGCAGAAGGCCTCGACCCGCAAGCGGATGCTGCTGGGGATCTACCTCCTCATCGTTCCCGTCGTCCTCGCCTATGTCGTGCTCGCCCTGTGGCCGCAGGAGAAACCGCCGCCCTCGATCGCCGGCATCTGGGACTGCCAGGTGAATCTCTTCGGCTTCGACTTCGGCATCCACAACGAGACCCGCCTGCTGCTGCTGGTGCTGCTGGTCGGAGCGCTCGGCAGCTACGTGCACGCGGCGACCTCGTTCGTCAGCTTCGTGGGCAACGAGACGCTGCGCTACAGCTGGATGTGGTGGTACGTGCTGCGGCCGTTCATCGGCATGGCGCTGGCGCTGATCTTCTACTTCGTGCTGCGCGGCGGGCTGCTCGCCACCACCACCGACGCCGCGGGCATCAGCCTCTACGGCATCACCGCCGTGGCGGGCCTGGTGGGGATGTTCTCCAAGCAGGCCACCGACAAGCTCAACGAGACCTTCAAGACCATGTTCCGCACCTCGCGCGGCGAGGGCGACGACGCGCGCAAGAACAAGCTCGACACGCTCGAGGCAGTCGAGAAGGTGATGATCCCGTACGACAAGATCGAGAAAGTCATGCTGAGCGAGACGGACACCGAGGAGAAGATCTCGCTCACCAAGCTGATCGACAAGCTCGGCCCGACAGTGACACGAGTGCCTGTGTTCGACGCCGAAGCGCGGATCAAGTACGTGATCCACGAAGGCCTGCTATGCGGCTTCGTGGCCAAGGGGGCGCGCGGCGACAAACCCTTCGACACCAACAACCGCTATCTGAAGGAGCTCCTGGACCACGACCAGAACCAGACGCTGGTCCAGGCGCGGGCGTTCGTCACCCCCGACACCACCCTGGCCGATGCCCGTAAGGCCATGGACAAGATCGAGCACTGCCGTGACGTGTTCGTGACCGCGCACGGCAAGCAGAGCGAGCCGGTGCTCGGCTGGCTCACCAACGCCGACATCGCGCGGCGCCTGGGCGGCTGACGGGTGTCTTTCGAGCTGGTGTTCAGATCGGCTGGAGCGCCCGGCGTTCGAGCCGCCTCAGACTGCCGCCAAGAGCCTCCGCCAGCGCCCGCACGTGCGGCTCGCGGACGAGCGAGAAGTGATCGCCCGGCACGGTGACCTGCTCGACGCTCCCGGCCGCCAGCTCGCCCCAGGCGCGCGCCATTTCGCGCGCCATTTCGCGCGCTTCCGCGGGCGGTCGCTCGGCGGCGGTGAAGAGGGTCACGCGACCGTCGAAGCGACCGCCCCGGTAGCGGTGGGCGGCACGGACGTTGTTGCGGAAGAGGTCGTAGTGCCGGCGCAGGCGGGCGACGTCGGGGGCGGAGCTCGGCAGGCCGGCGGCGAGTGCCCGCTCGAGGACCTGGTCGAGGCCGGCGGGCGCCGGCTCGGCGGGCAGGCCCAGGTCGCGCGCGAACCAGGCGAGCAGCTCGGCCTGCTCGATCCGCGGCGGCTCCGCCAGCGGTGGCGCGGTATCGATCAGCGCCAGGAATTCGACCTCCTGGCCCCGGTCTCGAGCCTGGCGGGCCATCTCGAACGCCACCAGCCCGCCCATCGACCAGCCACCGAAGCGATAGGGCGGCTCGAATCCCGCTTCGAGGACGGCGTCAAGGTAGCGGACGGCCATGCTTTCGACGTCGAGGGCGAATCCCCGGGGCGTGTCGATCTCGGGAGCCTGCAGTCCATGGAACGGCTGGGCGGCGTCGAGATGGCGGCCGAGATCCCGGTAGCAGAGCACCTGGCCGCCGCCCGGGTGGACGAAGAACAGGGCCGGCCGGTCGCCGCGCGGCTCGATGGCGACCAGCGCCGAGGGCCGGGGCGAGACATGATCAGCACGCAGCACGTCCGGACGCAGTAGCGCACACAGGGCCTCGACGGTGCGGTGGCTAAAAACCGTCGCCAGCGGCAACGGCACGCCGAAGCGGTGCTCGATACGCGCCATCAGCCGCACCGACGACAGCGAGTGCCCGCCGAGGCGGAAGAAATCGTCGCGGACCCCGACCCGGTCCCGGCCGAGGACCTCGGCGAAGATCCGGGCCAGGGCCAGCTCGAGATCGTCTCGCGGAGCCACCTGATCCGCCCCGGACCAGCCTCGCAACAGCTCGACGATCCGCCGCTCGAGGGCCCGGCGATCCAGTTTTCCGCTCGGCGTCGAGGGCAGAGCGTCGACGGCCACGATCTCGGACGGGACCAGGTGCTCGGGCAGCCTCTGCCGCAGCCACCCGCGGGGCGCCTCGGCGTCGGCGCCGGAGGTCGTCACGACACAGGCCACCAGCCGCTCTCCCGACCAGCCGCCGCCGCCCGAGGTCTGCCCAGTCGACCCGCCCAGGGCCAGAACCGCCGCCCGGCGGATCTCGGGCCGGCTCTCCAGCACCGCCTCGACCTCGCCGGGCTCGACGCGGAAGCCGCGGATCTTGACCTGGTGGTCGAGGCGGCCGAGGAGCTCGATCGAGCCATCGCCCAGGTAGCGGGCGAGGTCGCCGCTGGCGTAGAGCCGCTCCCCCGCCCCACCGAAGGGATCGGGCACGAAGCGCTCGGCGGCGGCGGCCGGGCGACGCCAGTAACCGCGGGCCAACGAGGCGCCGCCGATGAACAGGTGGCCGGCGGAGCCGATCGGCACCGGGCACAGCTCGGCGTCGAGCAGGTGGACGCGCGAGCCCTCGATCGGCCGGCCGATCGCGGGCAGGGTCGGCCAGGAGCGCGCCGCGCCCTCAAGCGGCCAGGCGGTGACCACGTGGCTTTCCGAGGGACCGTACTGATTGGTCAGGGACACGGACGCGGCGAGGCGCCGGATCGGATCGGTGATGCGCAGCTGCTCGCCGGCGGTGAGGATCTCGCGCAGAGATGCCGGTGGACCGCCCGCCAAAGCGGCGACCTCGGCGAGCTGCTCCAGGGCCACAAAAGGCAGAAACAGCCGCTCCACCCGAGCGGCGGCGATCCGCCGCAGAAGCGCCCGGGCGTCGCGGCGCAGGCCTTCGTCCACCAGCAGGAGAGTGCCGCCGGAGCTCCAGGTCGAGAACATTTCCTGGAACGACACGTCGAACGACAGCGAGGCGAGCTGCAGCGTCTTCAGGCCGCCAGCGAACCGGGGCTCGCGGAGCTGCCAGGTGATCAGACGGTCGAGCGCACCGCGGCGCATGGCCACGCCCTTCGGCCGGCCGGTGGAGCCCGAGGTGTAGATCAGGTAGGCCAGGTTCTCGCAGCGCGCCCGGGGCCAGGAGCTGGCGGACGGCGGCGGCAGGTCCTCGGCGAACCCCGAGGAATCGAGAGTGATCGGCGGGAAATCGTGGGCCGGCAGACGCCGCGCGCCGTATCTGTCGGCGAGGACCACCCGCGCCCGGGCATCCGCCAGCATCCAGCCCAGCCGCTCGCCCGGATAGGCCGGGTCGAGCGGCACGTAGACGCCGCCCGCCCGCAGCACCGCGAGCACGGCCACGGCCATCGCCGGTGAGCGATCGAGCACCAGGGCGACGGTCACCTCCGGGCCGACTCCGAGATCGCGCAGCTGACCGGCCAGCCGACGTGAACGGCGGTCGAGCTCGGCGTAGCTCGTCTGATCCTCCGCGTGGACCACGGCCACCGCCTCCGGCGCGCGCGCGACCTGGCGCGCGAAGCGCTCGAGGAATCCCGCCCCGGCGCTTCCGTCGTCGTCGGCGCTCGGGCCCCACTCGGCCAGCAGCTGATGGCGCTCGGCCGCGGGCAGGAGCGGCAGGTCGTCGAACGGTCGGTCGGGCCGCGCCGCGGCCTCTCGCAGCAGGTGTGTGAGGCCCCGCGCCAGACGGTCGACGGTCGCGGCGTCGAACAGGTCGGTGGCGTAGACCACGCTGCCGCGTAGCACGCCGTCTTCCTGCCACAAGTGCCACTCCTGATCGAAACGCACCACCCGGCTCTCGACCTCGATCTCCGACAGCGTCAGGCCGGGGAGCTCCAGGGCCGGCCGCGGCGCGTTCTGCAGGGTGAACAGCACCTGGAACAGCGGGTGACGACTCAGATCGCGCTCGGGAGCCATCTCCTCGACCAGCTTCTCGAACGGCAGATCCTGGTGGGCGTACGCTTCGAGCGCTGTCTCGCGGATGCGTCCCAGCAGGTCGGCGAACGACTCGCCGTGGGTGAGATCCCCGCGCAGTAGGTCTGCTCGCAACACTAGCGTATTGACGAAGAAGCCGATCAACCCCTCGATCTCCTCGACGCCACGGTTGGCGATCGGCGAGCCGACGGCGACCCTCCGCTGGCCGGTGACGCGGACGAGCAGGGCGCTGAACCCCGCCAGGAGAGTCATGTAGAGCGACGCGCCGGCCTCGAGCGAGAGCCTCTCGAGCGACCGGGTCACGTCCTCGGGCAGGGCCAGCTCCCGTGTCGCCCCCCGGAAGGTCTGGACCGCCGGCCGCGGCCGATCGACTGGCAGACGCAGCTCGCCCAGCTCCGCCAGCTGCTCGCGCCAATAGGCCAGTTGGGCGTCGAGCACGTTCCCAGTCAACCAGCGGCGCTGCCAGACGGCGAAGTCCGCGTACTGGACCTGTAGCTCCGGCAGTGGCGACGGCAGACCGCGAGCGAATGCCCGGTAGAGGCTGACGAATTCGCTCCGGAAGACACCGGTCGACCAGCCGTCCGAGACGATGTGGTGCATGCTCAGCAGCAGCAGGTGCCGCTCGGCCGCGAGCTCCAGCAGGATCGCCCGAAAGAGCGGGCCCCGGCCCAAGTCGAACGGCCGCTCGGCCTCCTCCCGTGCCAGGCGCCGGGCTTCGACTCGGCGCTCGTCCGGCGGCAGGTGCCGCAGGTCGACGACTTTCAGGACGGTTCGCGGCGGCGGCGCGATCCGCTGACGGGCCTGGCCGTCGGCACTCGGGAAGGTCGTGCGCAGGGTCTGGTGGCGGCGCACGATCTCCCGCAGGGCGCGGGCGGCGGCGGCAGTTATGAGCTCGCCGCCGAGGCGCAGCGCGGTGTGCATGTTGTAGACCGCGCTCGGCCCCTCCAGCCGATCGAGGAACCACAACCGCTCCTGCGCAAAGGAGAGCGGCGGGGCCTCCTGCCGAACGACGGCGAGGG
The DNA here is from genome assembly GCA_024226315.1 of bacterium. GTDB lineage: Bacteria > Acidobacteriota > Thermoanaerobaculia > Multivoradales > J023 > JAAELT01. Next base: position 17,523 of record JAAELT010000172.1, read on the forward strand.
CCGGAGCGGCGGAACGGTCTCCGGCAGCGAGCAGATGGGCCCCCAGGTCGGCGACCGTACGGTGCTCGAACAGGGCGCGCACTGTCAGCTCCACACCGAGCGCGCGGCGGATACGCGATACCACCTGGGTGGCGAGCAGTGAGTGGCCGCCGAGCGCGAAGAAGTTGTCGCGCGCGCCGATCCGCTCGACCCCCAGGACGCGGCTCCAGATCTCCGCCACGATCTCCTCCACCGGACCGCGCGGCGGCACGTGGTCGGCACCCGAAGCCTCCGGAGCCGATGTCGGAGTGACTCGGGCCAAGGCCCTCCGGTCGATCTTGCCCTGGGACGTACGCGGCAGGATGCCGAGCGGCACGAAAACCGCCGGGATCATCACAACCGGTAGCCGCTTCTCGAGCGCACCGCGCAGCTCGGCCAGGCGCGCCGGCCCGCTCGGCACGACGTAGGCAACCAGCCGGCGATCTCGGTCGTCGATCACCACCGCCGCCGCCTTCACCGACGGCTGCTCGCGCAGCACCTGCTCGATCTCCCCCAGCTCGACACGCACGCCGCGGATCTGGACCTGATGGTCGAGGCGGCCGAGGAGCTCGATCGCGCCGTCGGGGCGGAAGCGACCCTGGTCGCCGCTCCGATAGAGGCGCGAACCCGGCTCGGTGCAGCCCGGATGGGGAACGAACCGCTCCGCCGTCGCCGCCGGCCGGCCGAGATAGCCGCGGGCCAAGCCGGCACCGGCGATGGTGATCTCGCCCGGGGCGCCGAGGGGCACCGGGCGCAGACGAGCGTCGAGCAGGTGGATCTCGGTATCGGCGATCGGATGGCCGATCGGCACCGAGGCCCCGACGGGGCGCCCGCGCGTCGGCTGGTAGGTGACGTCGATCGAGGCCTCCGTCGGGCCGTACTGGTTGTCGAGCTCGGCGTCCAGCAGGTCATGGAAGCGCCGACAGAGGTCCGCGGCGAGCGCCTCGCCGCCACTGAAGACCCGGCGCAGCGAGACGCATTCGCCGGCGCCTTCCGTCTCCAGCCAAGCCTCGAGCAGCGACGGCACGAAGTGGGCCACCGTCACCCGCTGCCGGCGGATCAGCGCGGCGAGACCTTCGAGATCCGGGCCCTCCTCGGCACCGGCGAGCACCACCCTCGCTCCCGTCATCAGCGGCGCCAGGATCTCCCAGACCGAGAAGTCGAAGCCGGGCGAGGCGAGCTGCAGCACGGCGTCCGCCGCTACCAGCGGATACGTCTCCTGGCCCCACAGCAGGCGATTGGCGACGCCGCGATGAGGCACAGCCACGCCCTTCGGCCGGCCGGTGGAGCCCGAGGTGAAGATCACGTAGGCCAGGCCGTCCGGCGACCGCCGCGCGGTCGCGGGGGGCGCGCCGCCGGGCGGCAGCTGATCGACGTCGAGCACCCGTTCGGCTGCCAGCGGCGCTCCGCCGTGGGTCAGTACCAGGGAGACACCGGCCTCGGCGATCATCGCGTCGAGGCGCGCCGCCGGCAGACCCGGGTCGAGCGGCACGAACGCGCCGCCGGCGCGCCACACCGCCAGGATCGCCACCACCAGCTCGGGGCTGCGCTCGAGGTGCAGACCCACCAGGCTCTCGGGGCCGACCCCGCGGGCGGACAGAGTCGACGCCAGCGTGCCGGAGCGGCGCGCCAGCTCACCGTAGGTAAGCGCGACGCCGTCGCCAGCCACGGCGACGGCGCCGGGCACCGAAGCGGCGCGGGCGAGGATCAGATCGAGGAGATCAGGGCATTCCTCGGGGCCGCGTCGGCGATCGTTCCACTCGATCGACACCTGGTGGCGCTCGGCACGAGTCGTCACCGGCAGCTCGCTGACCCGTCGCTCTATTCCACCTGCGCGCCTTTGGCGCGACGTTCCACTTGCGCGCCTCCCGCGCGACGCTTGCTCCTCGCCGACGGCTCGCATCAGGAGCTCCAGGGACGCCGCCAGGCGGGCGACGGTGGTGGCGTCGAAGAGATCGGTGTCGTAGGTCACGAAGCCTTCCAGGCCACCGCCGGACTCCCAGAGGTGCACGGCGAGATCGAACCGCGCGGTACTCTCGCCGACCTCGAGCGGCCGGCACTCGAGCTCTGCCAGCTCCAGCGTCAGCGGCGTTTCGTGCATGGCGAACACCACCTGGAACAGCGGGTTGCGCGTCAGGTCGCGCTCGGGCGCCAGCTCGGCGACCAGCTTCTCGAACGGCAGGTCCTGGTGTGAGAAGGCTTCGAGCGCGGCGCGCCGCACCCGGCGCAGCAGCCGCGGGAACGGCGGATCGCCGCCGGCGTCGACACGCAGCACCAGGCTGTTGACGAACAGGCCGATCAGCCCTTCGAGCTCCTCCTGGCCGCGGCCCCCGACCAGCGTGCCGACGGCAAGATCGCGCTCGCCGGTGAGCCGGCGCAGCACCACGAAGAAGGCCGCCAGCAGCGTCATATAGAGCGACCCGCCGCGCTCGGCACCGAGGTCCCGCAGCTTCGCCACCGTTCCCTCCCCCACCGTCAGCGGGATCGACGCGCCGCGGTGCGACCTCCTGGCCGGTCGCGGCCGGTCGGTGGGCAGACGCAGAGGCTCGAGACCGACGAGGCGCTCGCGCCAAAATGCGAGTTGGTCGCGCAGCGCCTCACCCCGCAGCCAACCGCGCTGCCAGGCGGCGTAGTCCGCGTACTGCACCGGCAGCTCGGCGAGCGGCGACGACAAGCCCCTACGGCCGGCGTCGTAGAGGGCGGCGAGCTCCTGCCGCAGCACGGCCCGCGACCAGCCGTCGGCGACGCTGTGGTGGAGGGTCAACATCAGGACGTGGCGGTCGCCGCGTAGACGCAGCAGCACCGCTCGTACCAGCAGGGGCCGTCCGAGGTCGAAGGGCAGCCGGGCCTGCTCGCGGGCGAGGTACCGCGACAGGGCTCGAGACCGCGCACCCAGAGCCGAGAGGTCGATCAGCGGCAGCGACAAGCGCGCGCGCCCGGCGATCATCAGGGTCGGCCGGCCGTCGATACCGGGAAATGTGCTGCGCAGCACCGCGTGCCGGCGCACGATCTCGGCCAACGCGCCGGCGAGCGCCGCACGATCGAGCTCACCCGTCAGCTCCCAGGCCTCGGGCAGGTTGTAGGCCGGGTTGCCAGGCTCGAGCTGGTCGAGGAACCACAGCCGCTCCTGGGCGAATGACAGGGGCAGCTCGCTGCCCATCTCCCGCGACACCAGCGGCGGCTGGCGAGGGTCATGACGACGCTCATGATCGACGCATGCCGCCAGCCGGGCGACGGTCGGATGCTCGAACACGGCCCGCGGCGCGACCTCGACGCCGAGCGCCCGGCGCAAGCGCGAGGTCACCCGCGTGGCGAGCAGCGAGTGGCCGCCCAGGCGGAAGAAGTTGTCGTGGACGCCGAGGCGCTCGACGCCCAGGACCTCGCGCCAGATCTCCGCCAGGACTTCTTCCGTCGGGTTGCGCGGTGCCACGAAGGCGGCCTCGGCGGTGGTCCGCGGCTCCGGCAATGCGGCGCGGTCGACCTTGCCGTTGACCAGCAGCGGCAGCTCGCCGAGCAGGGTGAAGGCCGAGGGCAGCATGAAGTCCGGCAGGCGCCCGGCCAGGAAGGCGCGCAGCGCGCGCGGCAGTTCGGTCGCGGCACCGGCCTCGGCGACGACGTAGGCTACCAGCCTGGTGTCGCCGTCAGCGCCCCGGCGAGCCACCACTACTGCCTGCCGGACCGCCGGATGGCTGGCCAGCGTGGCCTCGACCTCGCCCAGCTCGATGCGGAAGCCGCGCACCTTGACCTGGGCGTCGAGGCGCCCCAGCAGCTCGATGCGGCCGTCGGCCAGGACGCGGGCACGGTCGCCGGTCAGGTAGAGGCGACCGCCCAGCTCTCCCCAGGGGTCGGGGACGAACTTCTCCGCCGTCAGGGCGGGCCGATCCAGGTAACCGCGTGCCAGCCCCACGCCGCCCACCGCCAGCTCGCCCCGGGCGCCGAGCGGCAGACGCCGCAACCGGCGGTCGACCAGGTGGACCGCGGTATTGGCGATCGGCCGCCCCACCGGCACCGGCGCATTCGACGCCCAGCTCGTCAGGTCTTCGCAGGTGACGTCGGCCGCCACCTCCGAGGAGCCGTAGAGGTTGAGGAGGCGCGCGCGCGGCAGGGCGGCGGCGAAGCGGCGGGCCAGCTCCGGCGGCAGGGTCTCGCCGCTCACCACCCAGTGGCGCAGAGCCGGAAGGTCGCGGTCCGGGTCGTCCACGGTCTCGAGCAACACGCGCAGGAGCGACGGCACCAGCACGATGCGGCTCACCCGCCGGGCGGCGAGCAGCCGCGCCAGAGCCTCGACGTCGGCGACCACGGGCTCCGGTACCAGCACGCTCGGCACGCCCGCCAGCAGCGGGCCGAAGATCTCCCACACCGAGTCGACGAAGGTCGGCACGGTCTTCTGGCAGGCCACTTCGCCGGGCGCGAAGGGATGGGTCCGCCACATCCAGCGGCAGCGGTTGACCGCGCCCCGGTGGAGCCCGACTACGCCCTTGGGCGCGCCGCTCGAGCCCGAGGTGTAGATCACGTACGCCGCGAGCGCGTCGCTCGATGCCACCGCGGGTTCGGCCTCTGGCGAGCGTTCGATCGCCTCGCGGTCGGCGTCGAGGTCGACCAGCTTTGGGTCGGTCTCGGATCCCGTCAGCAGGCTCTCGATCAGGGCGCGGCGACTGATCACCACCCGCGTACCCGAGTCGCGCAGCATCATCGCCAGGCGCCGGGTCGGGAACGAAGACTCGAGAGGCATGTAGGCACCGCCGGCCTTCAGCACCGCGAGTATCGCCTCGACCATCGCCGGAGATCTTTCGAGGCAGATCGCCACCACCGCCTCCTGCCCCACGCCCGACGCCCCCAAGTGGTGAGCCAGGCGGTTGGAACGGGCTTCGAGCTCGGCGTAGGTCAGGCTCTCTTCGCCATGGATCAGCGCCACGGCCTCGGGAATCTCGGTCGCCCGCCGCGCGAAGATTTCGTGCAGGCTCTCCTCCGGCAGCGGCACCGCGGTGTCAGCTGCTTCGACCGTCAACAGGTGCCGTTCAGGCGCGGAGAGCAGCGGCAGCTCGGAGACCCGGTTCTCGGGCGCCGTGGCCAGGGCCTCGAGCAACCGCGCGTAGGAGTGCCCGAGCCGGTCGATGGTTGTGGCGTCGAAGAGATCGGTCGGGTATTCCAGCACCGCCTCGAGCGCACCGCGATGCTCGCCACCACCCGCGCCGTCGTGCTCCCCGACGTAGAGGGTGAGGTCGAACATCGCGCCGCCGTTGTCGCGCATCTCGAAGCGACTCTCCAGACCGCCGAGCCGGATCGCGTCCGCCAGCGACTCCTGCATCACAAACATGGTCTGAAACAGCGGCGCGCGGCCCGGCTCACGGCGCGGTTCGAGCTCCTCCACCAGCTTCTCGAACGGCAGCTCCTGGTGGGCGTAGGCTCCGAGCGTCACCTCGCGCACCCGGCTCACCAGCCGCGGCGCCCGTGGATCGTCCGCCAGCTCGGTGCGCAGGGCCAGCGTGTTGACGAAGAAGCCGATCAGATCCTGGCTCTCGGGGCGCTCACGGTTGGCGATCGGCGTGCCCACCGAAATGGCGCCCTGGCCGGTGAGGCGGTGCAGCAATGCCTGGAAGCCGGCGAGGAGCACCATGAACAGAGTCGCCCCCCGGCGCCGGCCGAAGTCTTCGAGAGCCCGCCGGAGATCGCCGCGGATTGCCAATCGGCGGCGGGCGCCGGAGCCGCTCGCGAGCGCCGGACGAGGCCGATCGGTAGGCAGCTCCAGCGGCTCGCGATGGGCTCCGAGCTGCTCGCGCCAATAGGCGAGCCGAGTCTCGAGCACCGGCCCCGTCATCCACCCGCGCAGCCAGGCCGCGAAGTCCACGACCTGCAGCCGCAGCGGCGGCAAGGGTGACACGGAGCCGGCACTGAAGGCGTCGTAGAGGGTGCTCAGCTCGCGAAAGAAGATGCGATCGGACCAGCCGTCCGAGGCGATGTGATGGAAGGTCAGAAGCAGCAGATGCTCGCCGCGTCCGAGGCGCAGGAGCGTGGTGCGTAGCGGCGGCTCGGCCTCGAGGGCAAACGGCTGACGGGCTTCCGTCTCGCCGAGACGCCGCGCCTCGCGCCGCCGCGCTTCCGGCTCCAGCAGTTCGAGGTCGATGCGCAGCAGCGGCTGCCCCGCCGCGGGCAGGATGACCTGGGCGGGGCGCCCGCCGGTGCTGCCGTAGACCGTGCGCAGCACCTCGTGCCGGCGAACGATCTCGCTCAGGGCCCGCCCGAGGGCGCCGGCGTCGAGGCTGCCTTTAAGCCGGAGCCTCATCGGCAGGTTGTAGGCGGTCGACGATGGCTGCATCCGGTGCAGGAACCACATTCGCTCCTGCCCGAACGACAGGGCCAGGTCGCCGCCGCGCGCCACCGGCTCGATGGCGGCGGTGGCGGCGCCCGTGCCCTGGCTCGTCAGCTCCTCGACGACCTCCGACAGGCCGGCGACCGTCGGGTGCTCGAAGATGGCACGCAGGGGCAGCTCCACCCCCAGGTCCCGCCACGTCCGCGAGGCAACCCGGGAGGCCAGGAGCGAGTGGCCACCGAGCGAGAAGAAGTCGTCGTGGACGCCGACGCGGTCGAGCTCCAGGGCCTCGCCGAAGATCGCCGCCAGCTCGGCCTCGAGCGGCGTGCGGGGCTCGGCGTACGGCCGCTCTCGGACGCCCAGCCCCGAGCGGCCGGGTGCCGGCAGGGACAGGCGATCGATCTTGCCGCTCGGCGTCAAGGGCAGGGAATCGAGCAGCACGTAGGCCGAAGGCCACATGAAGTGGGGCAACTGCCGCTCGAGCGACGCCCGCCACCGCGCCACCGGCGCTTCGTCCTCCGGCCCCTCGAACACCACGTAGGCGATCAGCCGCTTCTCGCCGAGGGCGTCTTCGCGCGCCACCGCCACGGCTTCGCGCACGCCGGGCTCCTGGCCCAGCACCGATTCCACTTCGCCGGGCTCGACGCGCACCCCGCGCACTTTGAGCTGGTGGTCCACGCGTCCAAGAAACTCGATCTCGCCACCGGCGTTGTAGCGCGCCAGGTCACCGCTGCGGTAGAGCCGCGCGCCCGGCTCCGAGCTCCACGGGTGCGGCAGAAAGGCCGCGGCGGTACGCGCCGGCCGGCGCCAGTAGCCGCGGCACAGCCCCTCGCCGCCGATGTAGAGCTCGCCCTCGGCACCCGCCGCGACCGGCTGGAAGTGGCCGTCCAGGAGGTGGATGTCGGTGTTGGCGACCGGGCGTCCGATCGGCGGCAGGGTCGGCCAACAGCTCGCCGGAACGACCAGCCGATGCGCCGTGACCACGTGTGTTTCCGCCGGCCCGTACTGGTTCTGGAGCTCGGCGTCCGGAAGCCGGTCCAGCCAGGCCTGAATCTCCGGGGTGATCCGCAGTTGCTCGCCGGCGGTGATGATCTCGCGCAAGGCCGCCGGCGTCACGCCGCGCTCGACCGCCGCCCTAGCCAGCTGGCGCAGCGCCACGAAGGGCAGGTAGAGACGCTCGACGCCAAATGACGCGATCCTCGATAAGAGAGCCGCCGGGTCGCGCTGCTCGTCTTCACTGATCAGCGCCAGGCAACCGCCGGTCGACCAGGTGGCGAACAGCTCCTGGAACGAGACGTCGAAGCTCAGGGAGGCGAACTGCAGAGTGCGCGCGCCGCGCCCGACCCGCGAGTCCTCGTTCTGCCACAGGATCAGGTTGTGGAGTGCGCCGTGGCGCATGGCGACACCCTTCGGCCAGCCGGTCGAGCCCGAGGTATAACTGACGTAGGCTACGCTGTCTTCGTGGACCATCGGCGGCCGATCGGTGGCGCTCTCCGGCGCGTCCGGCTCGCGCCGCGGATCGAGGAGGAGAAGCTCACCTCGCCGATCCGCCAGCGCCCGGGCGACGCCGCCGGCACCCAGCAACACCTTCACTTCCGCGTCGTCGAGCATGAAGGCCAGGCGCTCGGTGGGATAGCCGGGGTCGAGCGGCAAGTAGGCGCCGCCGGCACGCAGCACCGCCAGGACGCTGACCATCATCGCGACCGACCGCGGCAGACAGATGCCGACGATGGTTTCGGGGCCCACCCCGAGGTTCGCCAGGCGGCCGGAGAGCTGCTCGGCGCGGGCCCGCAGCTCAGCGTAGGTGAGGCGCTCGTCGCCGGCGATCAGGGCCGGATCCTCGGGCGAACGTGCCGCCTGAGCCGCGAACAGACCGTAGACCCCCGACGCCGGTCGGTGGCTGGGGTGCGGCATCAGTAGCTGACCGACAGGCGCAGATAGACGGCCCTGCCGGGCTGCGGCAGGCGGGACGCGGCGCTCACTCCCTCGGCTCCACGCAGGCCGGGATGGAAGAACTGTTCGTCGAACAGGTTGTTGACCGTGAGCTGCAGGGAGCCGCCGGCGAAGAGGTCGCGGTAGGTCAGCGCCGCGTGGGCGACCAGGTAGGAGTCGATCTCGTCGAAGGGATTGCCGGTCACGTCGGTATCGGCGCCGGTGTCCTTGGTGCCCACGTAATTGAGGCGCAGGTTGGCGTTCCACTTGCCGAGCTCGGCGTTGGCACCCAGATTCAACTGGTGGCTGGCGATGTCACCCACCCGGGTGTCGGTCTGCTCGTTGAACGGGTCGAAGTAGCTGTAGTTGCCCCAGAATTCGAACTTCTCCCAGCGCAGCTGCGAGCGCAGTTGGAGGCCCTGGATACTGAGCGCCCCGGTGGCCTGGAACTGACTGGTGGTGCGGTTGGTCTCGCAGTCCGGCGGACCGCAATCCACCCCGGAGACCTGCTGCACGGCGCCCGAGAAATCCGAATCGTAGGCCACCAGGTCGACCGAGAAATCCTCGGAGATCTGCCAGCTGGCGCTGAGCTCGAGGTTCTTGGCCGTCTCCGGCTGGAGGCCGGGATTCGGCAGGTCTCGCACCCCCGGGTCGGTGGCATACTTGAAGAAGTTCGAGGCGTCCAGGAACGACTCCGAGTAGATCGCCTTGAAAGTGAGCTCGTTCGGCGAGTAGACCACCGCCAGGCGCGGGTTGAAGACCATGCCGTAGCCCTGGGTCTCGCGCACGCTGTTGTCGTCGACGCGTCCTCCCGCCACGAACTTGAGCCCCTCGAGACGCTCGGGCCGGTAGGTAGCCTGCACGAAGGCGCCCAGGTCGGTGGTGCGGAAGCGGTTGCCGCCCGCGATGTCGCTCCCCGGCGATCCGGTCTCCGACGGGTTCGGCTCGCTGGAAAGGATGTAGTTGCCCTGCAGCGAGCCGTTGCGTACCTCGACGCCGCCCACCAGGCTGAAGCGCTCGGACGGGTGGTAGAAGAACTTCAGCTCGTTGCGTAGCTGGGTGTTGAGCAGGTAGAAGTAGGTGGCACCCCAGCTCGGCTCCGTCTCGAGTGCCAGATCGGCGATGTTGAGAGCGCCACGGACGTAGTTGTCCGGCCTAAACAGCGCCGTGTCGGTGCCGTCCAGCGTGTGCTCCTTGTACTGGCTGAACAGCTCGATCGAGATGTCATCGCCGAGCTCCTTGGAGTACTTGAGGTAGAACCAGTTCTGCTCCGGCGTCCACAGGTTGCCGTTGTCGCCGCCGGGGCGCAGCTGGTCGGTGTACCAGGGGGTTGCTCCCTCTTTGGTGCGCCAGGCCTGAAAACCCACGACGAGATTCTTCTGGAGCTCGACCTTGCCGTTGATCAGCCAGCTGTCGGTGGGGTCTGAGAACCCGATCGGCGCGCCGCCCAGCTCCTGGTCGTACACCGACTGGTCGAGCGCGATGGCGCGGGCGAGGCCCCCGTCGGTCAAGGCGATCCCCGTAGGGCTGACCTCGAAGAAGGGCGAGGAATTCACCGCGGCGACACAGCTCGAATCTACGACGCCGTCGGTCGAGCAGAGGCTGGCGATGAAATCACTCACCGACAGACCCGGCCCGCTCGGATCGGTCGGATCGTAGCCCAACATCGATCGATAATTGGCGGCCATCACGGCGGTCTCGTAGACCGCCTTGTCATAGTCCCAGAACTCGAAGTCCGAGAGGTCCTGTTCGTCGGACTGGAACACACGGCCAGTGACCATCCACCGCAGGCTACCGCTGCTGGTCTGGCCCGCCGCCGTCGCCTCGAAGATGCCGGTGTCGAACGAGCCACCGGTGACGTTGGCCCGGACCGCGTAGCTCTTGCCTTCCGGGATCAGGCTCTCGGCCGTCCTGTTGCCCTCCGCGTCCAGGCTCACGGGCCTCTTGGTGATGATGTTGACCACGCCGGCGAAGGCGTTGGCACCATACATCGTCGACGCCGGGCCGTAGATCACCTCCACCCGTTCGACGTTCGAGATCGGGAACTGGCGTGACCAGTAAACGGTGTTCGACCACAGGTCGTTCTCCTCCACCCCGTCGACCAGGAACATGGTGCGGTTGGTTTCGTCCGACCTGTACCCGCGCGTGTAGATGTTGGACAGGGTGACGCCGTTGCTGCGCGAGATGTTGAAGCCGGAGAGGTCGTCGAACAGCGCGTCGAGATCGCGGTAGCCGCGCCGCTCGATCTCCTCGGCCGTGATCAAAGTGACGGTGGCCGGGGCTTCGCGCAGGCTCTCCGGTGTCTTGGAGACCGAGCTCACGGTCACGAGGGTCGGCTTCTGGCGCAGCTTCTTGACCATGGCGAGCAGCCGGGGCGGGTCGGTCTCGGGGTTCGGGACAAAGTCGTCACCTTCCAGCCTCAGCAGCGTCACCAACGCGGCCTCGGCCGCCTCCAGATCGTCGAGCGCGATGTGGATCTTCGCCTCCAGCGCCAGCAGTTGCGCCTCGACCTCTGACTTGGGTTGCTCCGCCCGGCAGCGCGCGATCGTGGCCATCGCTTCCTCGAAGCGCCCGATCCGGTACTTGGCGCTCGCCTCGCTCAGCTCCTGCTCACAGGCGTGATCCGCCGCGGCGGGCGCGGCGGATAGCAGCAGACAGGCGGCGAGGGCGCCGCTCGCCAGGATGTTTCGAGGCCGGGCCGCGCGCAGACTTCGGTAGATCATGGACTGTCTTTCGTCAGCAGGTCTCGGTGTGCAGGTCTCTGGTATTCATCCCGGGCATTGGCGGTGAGTCTAGCGGGCCTCGGCCGACAGACCCGGGCAGAGGGTCTCGTACTCGATCTCCGGCGGGACGTACTCCGCCCATTCCTCGCTCGACAGGTTGCGGCCCGCCAGATCACAGACCTGGGCGGCGAGCGGATCTGTGCTGGTGGGCCAGATGCGAACCGTGTCGTCGGCGCCGCCGGAGACCACCCGCGCGCCGCCGTCGACGAAGCCGACGGACCACACCCAGTCCTCGTTGTCGTCCAGCACGATCGGCTGCAGCTTGGCGGCCAGCTCCAGGTCCCACACGACGACCTTGCCGTCGAGGCTGGCAGAGGCCAGCTGCCTCGAGTCTCGTCCGAAATCGAGGCCGGTGACGCCCGATTCGTGCTGCAGTAGCTCGTGGGTTGGCGATGCGGTGGACACGGGATCGTCCCATACCAGGACCGGGCCGTCGCCGGTGCCGCCGGCGAGCTTGCCGTCGCCGCTGAATGCCACCGCCCGGATCTTGTTGCCGGCGCCGAGCTGCCGGGGCTCGGCGCCGGATTCGCGCAGATCCCACAGCAGGATTCCCCGTTCGACGGCGGCCGCGGCCAGCAGGTCGCCTCCCGGAGCGAAGGCCAGAGCGTGGATGCGGCTACCCGGCTGGCCGGCGAGTGGCGCCAACTCGGTGCCGCCGTCGACCGCCCACAGCCGAAGCCTGCCAGAGGTGTCGCCAGACGCCAGCAAGCCGCCGCCGTCGAAGGCGAGTGCGTTGACGCTCTCGGCGCCTTTCGGAGCAGCGGCCGCTCCGTCCTCGACGGCGGCCGTCACCGGGACGATCAGGTCGCGCCGGGTGGCTTCCGGCCGCTGGTGCTCGAACAGCCGCAGCGAGCCGTCGAAGCCGCCCACGGCCAGCAGCTCGCCGCCGGCCGCGACCGATAGCGACCGGACCTCGGTCGCCGAATCGGCGACGACGGTGGGACCGTCGGACGAGCTGAAATCGAAACGCAGCACTTTGCCGTCGGCGCCGCCGGTGAAGGCGACCCGACCCCGAGGCGCGGGGGTCAGCGCGCGCACCGCATCGCCGTGGTTACTGAAAGACGTCTTTTCGCCTTCCTCGAGGCGTCCCAACGTGAGCAACAGGGCCCGGAACACATCTGGGTCACTGCCTTCCCCGCCGCCCTGCCGATACAGCCGATGGGCCTGCAGAGCCAGCAGCGCCGACAACTGTTTCTGTTCCGCCTTGCGGAGCTGTGGCGCCTGCACCGCCAGCGCTCGCGACAGGGCCAGCAAGCCCAACCGGCTGGCCTCGGCACGCTGGCGCTTGGCCTCGGCTTCGGCCGCCTCCGCCTCCTTGCGAGCGGCTTCCGCCGCCTCGGCCTCGCGCTCGGCGCGCGCCTTCTGCTCCAATGCCTCTCTCTCCTGCTCCTTCGCCCGCTGCCGCTCCGCCACAGCGATCTGCTCCTGTTCTTCGGCGATCCGCTGTTGCTCCTCGGCCCGTTCACGCTCCTCCTCGGCCTTGCGTTGCTCCTCTAGCGCCTTGGCGCGCTCGTCCTCGGCCACCTGCCTTTGTTTTTCGACCTCGCGTTTCTGCCGGTTGGCCTCCTCGGCCTGACGCTCCGCTTCCTCCTGGGCGACCCTCGCATCCTCGGCCGCGACGTCGGCGATCATCTTCTGCTGGAACGAATACAGGCCGAAGCCGAGAATGATCAACGCCACAAACGCCGCGCCGTACATCATCCGCTTCGCCATCAGCAGCTGCTTGCGCCGCTGCCGCTCCTTCTCGGCGATCTCGAGCTCGTGCTCCTTCTCGGAGTACTTGAGGAACAGCATGGCGCGCTCGAAAGCGACGTCGTAGCGCACTGCCCAGTCCTCGGTCGGCTGGTTCTTCTCCCGCCAGTTTGCCGCGATCTGCAGCTCGGGGTCGCGGTACAGTCCCGCCTTGCCTTCTTGATACAAGGCCGCGGCCTTCGACAGTCCCAGGTAGATCTGCGCCGAGCTGGCCTCCTCGCCGACCCACTCGATCAGCCGCTCCCAGGTGCGCATCAGGCTCTCGTGGGAGATGTCGATCACCGAGTCGGCGGAAAGCGGGGTGCCGGGCGGCGGCATCAGGAAGGTGCGGCCGGGAGCGCGGAAGCGCTCGATCACCGCGATCACCTCGTCCTGCTCGGCGCCGGTGAGCTCACAGATCTCCGCCAGCGGGGTCGGCCGCCGCACGCCGCGGGCGTCGGAGCCCGTGTCGGTGAGCGCTTTGAACATCAGCTCGGCGATGCGCTGCTCGCGCGCCGAGTCGAGCTCGCCAAAGGCTTCCTCGGCGTGCTGGGAGAGCGCCGCCTCCATGGTGCCGGTGGCCTCGTAGTGCCGCAGGTCGACCGGCTCGTCGTCGGCATGATGGCCTTCCCAGCGGTCCCAGGTGCGCATCAGGGCGTGCTGCAGAATAGGCAGCTGATCGGGATTGTCGCCGACGTCGTTGAGCAGACGCAGCACCAGCCGGGGCGAGATCTCGGCACCGCCCACCGCCACCGGCCCGACGATCGCCGCCTTGCGCTCCTCTCGCGTCATGCGCGGCACTAGGTACTGGCCGTCGTTGATCGCCTCTGCCAGGCCCGAGAACTCGGTGCAATTGCCGATGAAGTCCGAGCGCATGGTGAGCACCACGTAGACCGGCACTTCGTCCTGCTGCGTCGCCTCCAGCAACAGCTTCACGAAGGCCAGCGCCGAGTCTTTCGAGTCACGGATGCGGATGTTCTGCTTGAACCGGAACAGCTCCTCGAATTGATCGGCCAGCACCAGCAGGTTCTCGCCCTCCTCCAGCCGAGCCTGGCGCACGGCCTCGACCAGGCCCAGGGCGCTGCGGTGCAGGGTGGTCTCGAGCAACGCCAGATTCATCTCGGCGAAGTCCTGCTCGTCGCTGCCCAGCACTTGCGGGTCGTTGAGCGCCGCCGCCAGGTTGCCGATCGGGTCGCTGCCGGGCCGCATCACCGCCACCCGCCAGCTCGACCCCGCCTTGGTCATGAAGCCGCTGTAGAGCGACGGGATCAGTCCCGAACGGATGAGCGACGACTTGCCGCTGCCGGAGGTGCCGACCACCGACAGGAAGCGGGTCTTGCGCAAGCGTGTGAGCAGCTCGTCGATCTGGTCCTCGCGGCCGAAGAACAGGTGGTCCTCGTCGGGCTCGAATGCCCGCAGCCCCGGGAACGGGTTGGGGCTCTCGCTGGTGTCGTCGAACATCGGTCCGCGCTAGTCCTGCAAATGTTGAAGGAAGGGGGCCAGAGCCGATGGCTCGAAGTCCTGCTGCTGGGGGATCACCAGCGCTTCGCGGGTGCGCACGCGGCGCTTCTGGGGCGTCGCCGGCGGGGCGACGTAGATCGCCTTGGCACGCAGCGGCTTGGTGCGGCCGAAGGCGGCGCTCTTCTGCATCTCCCGCAGCTTGCGGCGCAGCCACAGCTCGTTGCCGGCACCGTAGTAGAAGAGGATAGCGTCACAGATCACCAGGTTCTCCTCGTGATCCTTGCGCACCTGGGCCTCGTCGCCCTCGAAGACCGGCACCGTGACCTCGAAGCCCTGGTCGTAGAGATAATCCTCGAGCGCCAGCGTATGGTCGAGATCACGCTGGTCGCAGATCACGTAGATCCGGCACAGGTCGTCGTCGTCCAGGTCGCCGGCGGCAGCGCCTGCCGACTCCTCCTCTTCTTCCTCTTCCTCTTCCGGCTCGAGCTTCTTGTGGATCGCCGACTTGAAGTCCTCGAGCGACGTCTCCAGGATGTCCGCTCCCTGCTGGATCCTGGGGTCGTTCTGAAGGCTCTCGATGAAACGGCGCTGGCGCTCGTCCTCGGTGCCGAGCCCGGGCGGAATCCAGATCAAGCGCAGGAAGTCCTCGGCCTGGCCACGGCCGATGGCGAGCTCGTTCTGCAGCACCACCATCGACTCGGTGGCACCCTCCGGCACGATGCCGTAGTTGCGGCCCACCAGGTGCACGGAGAGCTGGCAGCGCGCGAGGTCGTCGGTGACCAGCGCCTCGGCCTCGGGCGCGATCAGCGGCAACGGGCGATCGGGCAGCACCCTGTAGCCGTGGCCCTGAAGCTCGCGCTTGATCGAATCGCGCTCGGACTTGAGATCGAAGGTGGTCTCGGCCAGGAAGACGATCGGCGAATCGCCCGCCCGTGCCGAAACGGCGCCCGACTCGCCCCCGGCCACGGCGCCAGTGCCGGTGCCGGTGCCGGGCGAGGCGGCTTCGAGCAGGCCCAGGGCCTCGGTGATGTCGTGGGCCAGGTCGTCGAGCCGTGCCCAGTATTGTCTCGAGTCGTCGGGCCCGGAGGACTGACTCAGCTCGCGGGCGCGGCCGGTCTCCGGGTCGACGATGAAGAAATCGTAGCCCAGCACCTGCTGCAGCTCGGATGGATGCTGTTCCAGCGGGATCTGGGTCTTGACCACCTTGAAGACCCGGATCTTGTCGCCGACGCGCGCGCCGCCCGAGCTCTCCGAGGCCTTGAAGAACTCGCGCAGCTCACGGGTGCACCAGTCCGAGTTGACGTAGCGCGGAGAGAGCACCGAGACCAGCAGGCCGACCTGGGCGAGCCGATCGAGGAGCTTGTCGGAGAAGACGTCGTTGCCCTGCAGCTTGGGATCGCGCCAGATCTTCGGCTGCTTGCCCAACAGCTGCGCCAGGCGAATCTCCAGGGCGCGATGGAGATTCGAGATCCACCCTTTCTGCCCTTCGACGAGTGCCTGATCGTCAATGTGAGCGTAGCTGACAAAGAGGTCGCTTTCGAATTCCATGGCTCGGGCGGGGGAAGCTGTCGGCCGTGCCTGCTCCCCCAGAGTGGACGCTCCCTTCTCTGGAGACCAGAAGTTCCTCTACTAGAGATCTCGATTCAACGCCTCGCCACCCCGTAGAACCATTCTACCTGATCGCAGAATGGCCGGGGGAAGCTGGCGTGGGAGCGAGCCGCGGGCGGTGGTCTACTTCAGGACGTCGCGGACCATGTCGGCGGACACGGTCAGGCGCCAACCGCCGTCGTCGCGGGCCTCGAGCTTGTCGTCGTGCCAGGGATCGAACTCGTAGGGATTGATCAAGTCGGTGAAGATCGGCCGCAGGGCGCGGGCGCCGGTGCGGCTGTCTTTGGCCGCCGCTTCGGCGATCAGCGCGGCCGCCAGGTCGTCGATCTCGAGCTCGATGTCGTGCACCTCGAAGAAGCGCCGGGTGCGCACGAACGGCGACTCGAAGGACTTCAGCAGGATCTCCCTGAGGACGTCGATCCCCAGGTCCCGGAGCAGCACGGTGCTCTCGAACCTGGCCATGAACTGCGGCACCATGCCGAAGTCGAACAGGTCCTTGGGCTTCAGGTAGGTTGCCAGCGAGAAGTAGGTCTCCATCCGCACCTTGCCCTCGGCCGTGCGGATGGTCTTGGTGCGCAGCCTCTCGCCGCTGCCCGGCTTCAATACCCGGTTGTAGACCTGGTCGTACAACCCTTCGAAAGCGCCGCCGCAAATGAACATCATGTGGCCGGTGTCGATGTCCAGCGTCACTTCCTTCTCTTCGCCGTCGACCCAGGCGTGCACCTGATAGGCCAACTGCTCGCCCTCCATCAGCGTCAGCAGCCCCTGCTGCAGCACCACGCCGATGGCGTTGGGTTTGCCGGCGACCACCGCCGCCATCTTGTCGATCTCGTCGACGCAGATGGTGGCGCGCTCGATCGCATGCTTGAGCGCCGCAGGCGACGGTTTGTGGCCGGCGAGCGAACGGGCGCGCTGCTCCACCGCCTTGAGCAGGCGGCTGGGACGGAACTCCATGCGGTCGACGTCGACCAGCAGATTGGCGTTGATGATGGTGACGGCGCGGAACGGCTGGTACTCCGGCACCTCGTTGTACAGCCGCTGGATGTTGTTCATCACCGTCGTCTTGCCGGTACCCGAGTTGCCGATCATCAGCAGGTTGCCGGGCATCCTGCCGGTGGTGTGCTTGTAGACCGCGACCGAGACGAAGCGCAGGGCCTGGTCCTGCCCCAGGACTCCGTGCTTGAGCTCCGCGAAGATCTCGGGCGGCTTGATGTCCTCGAAGCGGCGCAGCTCCGGGCTGCCGGCGGCTTCGCTATCGACCAACTTGACGGCTTGCATGGTAGACATGGTAGTGGACTCCGGAATGACTCGTGAGATGTCAGTGTAGGGCTGCTCGGCGGCAGACGGCGCTCGAGATCAGGAGCGAGGCATACCGCCCGCGCCCGATTCTACGAAGCGGCAGGGCCGCGCGCCTATGGCCCATCAGGGTTACGCGCCAGAAAAGCTCCGAAACCCTCCCGGCTGTTGTAGCATCGCAACCTTACGAGCCGTGTGAAGAAAATCAGAAAACGCGACAGAGTGACACTCCCCATGAGCGCGCTGACCTACAAGATCCTACACCTCCTGGGCGTCCTGCTCGCCTTCACCGCCCTGGGCGGCGCCACGCTGCGCGCCCTGGCCGGCACCGGCGAAGACGCCGCCGGCCGCAAGCTGGCCGGCATCACCCATGGCGTCGCCCTGCTCTTGATCCTGATCTCGGGCTTCGGCATGCTCGCCAAGCTCGGCTACGACTTCCCGTTCCCACTGTGGGTGTGGCTCAAAATCGTCATCTGGCTGCTGATCGGCGCCTCGGTCGCCGTCATCCGACGACTGCCGGCCCAGGCCACGACGTTCTGGTTCGCGCTTCCCGTCCTCGGCGCGACCGCCGCCTACCTGGCGATCTACAAACCGTTCTAGTGGGCCGCTCGTTGTACTCGCGACCCACAAGGCAGCTCCAAGCCGCGGGTGCCGCGGCACACCAACAGATTCGGCAAACCCTATGCGAGACGACACAGTGGACGATCCTACCGCTGAGAACAAATCAGGCGGCGCTACGCGAGACGACGCAGTGGCCGATCCTACCCCTGGCTCCCGCCTGTCGCTCGGCGCCAGGATCTTCCTCGCCAGCGCGCTGATCGTCACCCTGGCGGTGGCGGCGGCGGTGGCGGTCACCCATCTGCTCGGCAGCCAGGTAGCCGAGCGCGCGGTGCGCGACAGCCTGGCACGCTCGAGCTGGGTACAATCGACCTTCCAGGACAGCCAGCTCGAAGAGCTGTTGCTGGCTTCGCGCCTGGTGGCCGGCGATCCGGCGTTCTTCGCCTACCTCGCCGATTCCATCGATCGCGGCGACGTCGCTTCGTTGCGCGACGCACTTCAAGACCGCCGGAGCGACCTCGGCGATTTCGTGATGGTGCTCGACCCGGACGGTTTCGTGCTGGTGCAGGCCGGCGAGCTGTTGCCCCTGGAGGAAGACGTCTCGGCCGACCCGCTCTACCTCAAGGCGCTCGAAGAGTTCGACTCCGCCGGTCAGTGGGCGCGCGGCGATCGGCTGTTCAACGCCGCCGCGGTGCCGATCGCCGCCGGCGGCGTGCTGCAGGGCTTCCTGGTCGCCGCCGAGGCGATCGACGACGCCCGCGCCGACGAGCTGCGGCGGGTCAACGGCACCGAGGTCACTTTCGTTCTGACCCCGCCGGACGGCGCGCCAACCCGCGTCGCGACCACGCTGGAGGCCGACATGGCCGACGGCCTGGTAGCCGCGGTCGCTGCCCAGCCGGGTCTGCTCGGCCCCGCCGTCGGGCCGGTG
>JAAELT010000173.1 GCA_024226315.1 bacterium
CAATCAGAAAAATAATTATACCCTTCTTTTGCAGGATTGGAGTTGACAGAGTGATGACGTCAGCAAATAAGCAATTTAAAATTATTACCATGTAAAATGATTTCACCATTATGAGAATTCATGTAAATACATATATACTTTCTGGCCACTAAATAACTTAGAATAAAAAACACAAATTTTTGGCAAAGGAATGCAAAGAAAATTAGTTGCTCAGACTAAATCTCCAAGAATTGGAACGACTTCAATTACGTTTCAGAGAATAAGGAACAACTATTCCAATTTCTAGCCAGCAAAGTTCAAGATCATAAATTCCCTGACGATCTCATTGTAGTAATAACAGACGGCCAGTCAGTTGGTGATCTAGGATTGCAGTCAAGTGAATTTGCCTTTCCAAGTTGCAATCACGAGGAGGCAAATACGCGCATCTTGATTCATTTAAGGCATGCAATGGCATTGGGAGTAGAGACGCTTCAAGTTCGCACTGTCAACACTAGTCTGGTGGCTTAAGGC
>JAAELT010000174.1 GCA_024226315.1 bacterium
AAGGCGCCCACTACGCCCCTGGGGGAGGGGTCCGTGGGATTCGACCGTCCGGTCGGTTGAGTGGTGCGGAGGCCCTCGGGGCGTCGCGTCGCGTCGAGGTGCCACCCACCTCGGTCGGCGTTCGGCGCGTCGCGTTCGTCGCGTCGAGGTGCCACCCACCTCGGTCGGCCTTTGTTCTCAACGACTTACGCTGCCGCACACACCTTCGCCGGTTGCTGATCCCGGTGCCAGCAAGGTCGATCGCCGAGCATCAAGCGGCTTCCGCGTGTAGCCGCAGACCCAGAGCACGTGCCACCTTGAGGACCGTCGCGAAGCTCGGGTTGCCGTTCTCGCTGAGTGTCTTGTAGAGGCTCTCTCGGCTGAGACCGGCGTCTCGGGCAACTTGCGTCATGCCCTTTGCTCGCGCGATGTCCCCCAGCGCCCGGGCAATGCCTGGCGCGTCGTCGGTCGCTTCGGCCAGCCAAGCGTCGAGGTAGGCGGCCATCTCTTCGGGGGTACGCAGTTGGTCCGCTACGTCGTAGGGCACCGTCTTGGTCTTCGTCTTGGGCACTCTCGATTGGCTCCTACAGAGTCTAAGCCTGGCACCCGCTCAGGTTCGCTTCGTCACGGTCCAGTCTGCGACCGACAGCTCTGACCAGGCGTCCCGCAGTCTCGAAAAGATCCGATCGTTGCTCACGACTGTGGCGTCGTACTCGAGGGCTGAGCTTGCGATGATCAGGTCGACTGAATGCCGGGAGAGATGCTTGGTCAGCTCCTTGGCAGCCATCCTTCGCTCCTGCGATCGCCGATAGCGGCTCTTGAGCTCAGCGAAGATCCGAGCCCCGCGCCGGCTCAGCGGCAGCAACCGGTAGGATTCGAGAGCCTGCCGCTTGGCTGCTTCGATTTCCGACGCAAGCCCCGTCGCCTTCTCGAGCCCATACTCCAGCTCATAGACACTCAGGATCGAGAGGCAGACATCATCGTCGTCTGTCAGTGCCTCGAGCGCGGCGAGAGTCGCTGAGTTGAACTCGGACTCGGGATCCTCCAGATAAGAGAGGATGCAGGTGTCCAGGAGGTAGAGCACGGACACTCCACGCGTCTACAAGACGAAGTCCTCTCGAAACTCCTGCACGAGCGCGTTGACTTTCTCGGAGCTCCCCCGCAGGTTCGGATTCTCCCGATAGCGTTTCGCCAGGTTGGCCCACTTGCTCTGCTTTTGGGTGGCCTCCTGCGAGGGCGCCTCCCGCTCGACGGGCTCCAAGCTTTTCAGAAGGCGGGCGGCCAGCCGGTCGCGCGCTTCGATCGGGAGCTCCAGTGCTTCGGATTCGAGTTCTTGCAGGGTGCGGGGCATGGGTCGAGGCCTCCTCCGTTGGAGGTTATCACGCCCTGCCGAGCCCCGAGGTAACTGGCATCCGAATCGTACTCGTTTGTTTCCAGAGGTTTACGCCCCCTGCCTCTTTCCAAGCAAGGCTCTATTCGCCCGCCTGGTCATTCGAGCCGCCGCCTGGCGGATCCTGGTCTTCACCCTCCTGCCGTTCCTCCAGCCGGCGCAGGCGACGGTCCTGGTCGTCGATCAGGTCGGCCAGCACCCGCAGCTCGGGCGCCGCGTCCGCGCCGGCGAGCCTCTCCAGCAGACTCCTCGCCAGCCCGCGATGGCCGGTCCGGATGGCGATCCGGTCGTCGACGGACCCGTTCGGCTCCTCGGCATCGCCCTCGCGCGGCGTCGAGGTGCCACCCACCTCGGCCGGGTCCACCTCGGCCGGGTCGGGGGAGGGGCGGCTCCCGGAAGGGACGACTCAGCCCGAGTGTTCGACGGCGGGCCGCGGCTCCTTCCACGGCTTGATCTTCTTCAGGGATTCGGCGAGGCTCGGCTCTGTGACTTCGGTGTCGTGGGCTGCCTGGGCGCGGAGCCAATAGCCCTTGGAAAGGCCGAAGAACCGGCAAAGGCGCAGGTCGGTGTCGGCCGTGATGGAGCGTCGGCCTTTAACGATCTCGCTGATCCTCTGGGGGGGCACGTCGATTTCCTTTGCCAGCCGGTATTGCGAGATTCCCATGGGAATCAGGAACTCCTCACGCAGCAACTCGCCGGGGGTCACGGGCTCGAGCTCACGCATGGTCTTCTCCTTCAGTGGTAGTCAACGATTTCGACGTCTTTCGCCCCTGAGGCCGTCCACCGGGAGCACACTCGGAACTGTTGGTTCACGCGGATGCTGTACCGGGCGGGCGGGAGTCGCGAAACCGGACGAGTGAAAGGAGCAAAGATGAGGAGGAACTACCTCTGGGCGCTCGCTCACCTCGCTGTTGTCTGCATGCTATCGGGCAGCTCGCTCATCTGGGCACGCGAGGCTTCGTCGAAGCCCGGTGAGCCGGTCTTTGAGGTACTGCCCGCGGATCTGGTGGCGCGGGCGGAGGCGCTCCGCGAACGCGCGCTCACGGAGTCGCGGGCATTCGACTTCCTCGACGCGCTGACCACCGAGGTCGGCCCCCGCCTGGCCGGCTCTACCAACGACCGCCGGGCGGTCGAATGGGCACGGCGCATGCTTGAGGATCTCGGCTTCAGCAACGTGCGGGCCGAGGAGGTGACCGTCCCCCGGTGGACGCGAGGCGAGGCGACGGGGGAGATCACCGCACCCTCGCGGCAGCGGGTGGAGCTGGTGGCCCTGGGCGGCAGTGTCGGGACACCGGCGGGCGGCATCGAGGCCGAGGTCGTCGAGGTGGCGGGGCTCGAAGAGCTGGCACAGCTCGAGCGCTCCCGTCTGAGCGGCAAGATCGTCTTCATCAACCGCCGGATGCGCCGCACCCGCGACGGCTCGGGCTACGGTGAGACCTCACCGATCAGGCGCTACGGACCCGCCCGGGCCGCCGCCCTGGGCGCTGCTGCGGTTCTCATCCGCTCGCTTTCGACTTCAAACCAACACCTGGCCCACACCGGCTCGACGCACTACCAGGAAGGCGTCCCGAGGATTCCAGCCGCAGCTCTATCCAACCCCGACGCCGACCTGCTCGCGGCCCGGATCCGCAGCGGCGAGACCGTGCGCTTTGGCCTCGAGCTTGGCTGCCGCCATCTGGGCGACACGACATCGGCCAACGTCATCGGCGAGATCCCGGGCCGCGAGCGGCCCGAGGAGGTGGTGCTCCTCGCTGCCCACTTGGACTCCTGGGATCTCGGCACCGGCGCCATCGACGATGGTGCCGGGTGCGCCATCATCACCGAGGCGGCGCGGCTGATCGGCGAGCTCGAGCCGGTGCCGCGCCGCACCGTCCGGGTGTGGCTCGCGGCCGGCGAGGAGAATGGGCTTTCCGGCGCCCTGGCATACGCCGAGCGCCACGCCGACGAGCTCGGTCACCACGTCGCGGCGATGGAGTCGGACTTCGGCGCCGCCCGGGTGTGGGCCATGCGCTCACGGGTGGCCAGGCGAGCCCGACCGGTAGCGCGCGACTTGGCTCGCCTGCTGGCTCCCCTCGGTATCGAGTACCAGGGCAACGAGGGCGAGGGGGGCTTCGATCTTCTCCCGCTGCGCCGCCATCGGGTACCCTTCATCGACCTGCCCCAGGACGGCACCTACTACTTCGACGCCTACCACAGCGCCGCCGACACCCTCGACAAGGTCGATCCTGGCGACTTGGCGCAGAACGTCGCCGCCTACGCCGTCGCGGCCCTGGTGGCGGCAGACATCGAGGGTGACCTCGGGCGGGCACCGAAGTTCAGAGGGCGCCTGCCTCCACCGTTTGACGAGATCGCCCAAGCGCCGCAGGATGTCAAGATGATGAAACAGGTAGCACTGTCAGGCGGCCATCGGTAGGCCGAGGCTCTGAACCGCCCGGGTGGAGGGGTCCGTGGGATTCGACCGTCCGGTCGGTTGAATGGTGCGGAGGCCCTTGGCACCCCCGACTCGCCGGAAGCGCGTCCGCCAGTCCCCGATCCTGAGACGATGTCGATGGCCTGATTGCGTGCCTCGGTGAGGCCGCCGTCGACGTCGTCGTCGTCGGGCTCGCCATCCAGCGGCGCCAGCTCGAGCGACCGCGCTACCGGATCCGCAGGTGAGCTCAGAGCTTCGAGCACGCGCGCAGGCTCATTCGGCTGCGGACCGCCTGCCGAGAATCACCCGGTGCGTCACCGGCAAGCCCTCGACGGCGCCCAGGGGCGCCCGCTCCTCGACGCCGTCCTTGTCTTCGATCTTCACCCAGGTCGCCTCGAGCAGGGTCACCTCGACGGCGAGCTTGCCGTCTTTTGGGTACGGACGCGAGGTCTCGCTGGACCAGAAGTTGTGCAGCGGGATCTCGGCGGTCTCGCCGGCGGCGACCGGCAGCAGGACCATCTGGTCGCGGTAAACGGGCAGGGCCTTGCCGCCTACCCGGACCTCGAAGACGAAGCGCGACGCCGCCTCGCTGCCGCGGTTCTTCAACGTGACACGCAGCTTGCAGAGGGTGTCGGGGCCGGGGTCTTCCGGCTCCACGGTGATCCGTGCGATCTCGAGCGGCGGCGGCTTCTCTTCGCCCGCCTCCTCGGCGAGGGCCGGCATCGCCGCCAGCGCCAGGCAGGCGGCGACGGCGAGCAGGCGGGCGATCCTCACGGCGAGCCTCACGGCAAGCCTCACGGCGAGCCTCACTCCGACTCCTTCTGCTTGTTCTTCTTCTTGCCCCACAGCTTCCACTTCTCGGGGAACAGCTTGAGGAACACGATGCGCGCCGCGACGTCGCCCTCGCCGGGGCCGTCGAGCGCGTAGCCGATCTCGAAGTTGGTGAGCAGGTTCCAGGGCAGGGTGAGAGTGCCCTCCAGGCCGATGCCGGCCAGCAGCTCGTTGTCGAGCCCGGTCTCCTCGCTGGTCGCCCACACGGCGTCGCCCTCGATCTCGAAACGGAACAGGTTGCCGGCGTTGACCCCGGTCTCGATGTGGACGCCGCTGGCCTCGTCGGCCCGCACCAGGCCGCTCTGGTAGCCGCTCACCGAGGAGTCGCCGAAGATGCCGAAGTCGTAGCGCGAGAAGCGGTCGAGGTCGGAACCGTTCAGATGCTCGAGCTCGATGCCGAAGTTGCGGAACTTGCTGAACCACCAGGTCTTGGCGAAGGACGCCTGCCAGCGCAGGTACTCCTCCTGGTCGGGCGAAAACTCGGTGTTGTCGGGCAGCCCCCAGAATTCCCAGTCCGAACGGCTGGAGTAGCTGCCCTGGAGCTCGAACCGGTAGCCGCCGCGCTTGTACTGCAGCTCGGTCTGGAAGGTGTGGGTCAGGGTGTCCTCGGGCAGCACGAACTCGGGCGCCGTGTCGTCGGCGTCGCTGAAGTTGTTGAACGTCGCGCGGTAGGTAAAGTCGAGCTTGGTGAAGTTGCCGAGGGGGCGGCCGAGGAAGGCGGCGACCGAGCCGGTGGTGCTCTCGATCTCTTCTTCCGGCGCCTCGCGGCCGTCGCGGTACAGCTCGTCGCCGGTCGGGATCAGGAAGCCGAAGGCGTTGAAGCCGGCGTCCCACTTGCTGCCGAAGAGCCGCGGCTCTGCCAGGTTGATGGTCAGCAGCGGCCCGGCGAAGAAGAAGTTGAGCTGATTGCCGGTGCCGCGCCAATCGAGCGCCAGGTAGTTGATGCCGGCGAGCGGGATCGGGAAGTCGGCCGACTCGTCCCAGAACACGCCGCCGACCACGAACGTGCGGCTGGTGTTTGGCTCTTCCTGGACGATGCGCTTGCCGTCGTCGTCCTTGATCAGGTACTTCATGCCCTCGTCGGTGTCGCGCACCATGGTTCGCTCCGACGCCCAGGCGGTCTCGCGGTCGGCATCGAAGTCGGCGCCGTTGATGCGCACGTCGCGCAGCACGGTCTCGGTCTCCACCGGTATGGTGGCGTTGAGCACGGACAGCAGCTGCTGACCGACGATTTCGAGCGGCAGGAAGAAGCTCTCCGGCTCCCAGGCGGCCGGCTGGCCGACGGCGTTGATCGGGCTGAACGTCACCGTCTCCTCGTTCGAGATCACGTCTCCCTCGAGCCCGAGCTGGAGGGCGCGGGTGCGCACGCGGGCGTAGATCTGGCGGTCCACCCACACAGTGCCCTGGTATAGCCCCCGGCCCGGGGTCGCCGTCACCGGCTTGAAGTCGATCACCCAGCAGTCGCGGCCCTCGACGTCGGCGGTACCGCGCAGCCGGTAGCTGTACTCCTTGGAGAAGTTGATCTCGAGCGGCAGCGCCGCCGCCTTCTCCGGCTGGATCAGGGGGATCTCGGGGATCTTCTCGCTGCGCCACCTGACGCCGTCGACGTAGAAAGTCTCCCACACCCAGTCGAAGCCCTCGCCGCGGCGGAAGAAGAAGGGACCCTCGTAGGCCGCTTCGATGCCCGCCGGGCCCGACTGGAAACGCAGATGGAGGGTGTTGCGGGCTTGATAGTGGGTCAGACGGCGGGCCTGGTCGTCCTCGAAGGCCTGCAGCCGGCGCAGGATCTCTTCGACCGGCATCTGGCGCTCGTCTTCCACTTCCACGCGCTCTTCGAGCCCGGCGAGCTCAGCGGCGCTCATGCGCACCAGCCGCAGCATCACCACCGGCCCTGGATCCTCGAGCGGCAGCACCAGCCCGCGCTCGGTGCGGCGCTGGGTGAAGATCGAGCCCTCCTCGCCGGTGGCCAGATCGATGGTGGCGGGTGAGCGCAGGTGCGGGTCGTCGAAGAAGAGCTCGACCTGCTCGGCGCCCGGGGACGCCTCGGCGATCACCCGCAGGCCGAGGTCTTCGCCGCGCACGAAGGTCCATGCGTGCTGAGCGCCTCGCGGCACGGTGGCCGGGTCGTAAGAGAGATCGCCCTGGAACTCGCGCGCCAGCAGCTTGAGCGGCGCCAGGTCCGAGGCGGGGTCGGCGAGGTCGAAGAAGGTCACCGCGAAGCCGACGGTGGCGTACTCCGCCGCACGCGCCAGGGTACGGGCCCCCTGCTCGGGCCAGGCGAGGGCGTCGAGCACGGTCGGCTTGCCGGGGTCGAGCTCGCGCAGCACGGCGATGGCCTTCTCCAGCCGTTCGCGGGGCGCGGGCGCCAGGGCGATGCCGTCGGCGTAGGCGGCGATCTCCTCGGCGTAGAGGGCGCGCAGAGCGTCGACGTCGGCGGTCAGCGGTCCGGCGATCACCCGCGCGTCGGCGCGGCTGCCGGTGACCGCCACCGCGGCGCGCTTGAGCAGGAACGCGAAGTCCGTCGCCGTGCCGTCGCTCTCCCAGGCGATCTGGATGTGAGCCCGCTCGCCCGCGCCGCGCGCCAGGCGCGTCAGGTCCTCGAGCTCGGCTTCGAGCTGTTCGATGTGCTCGGTCACCGGCGCTGGGGTACGGAAGCGCGCGATCAGCCAGGGCGTGCCGCCCTGTGCGCGCACCGCCTCGAAGTCGGCGGGGTCGGCGCTGCCGTCGAGCTCCACCGACCAGGCGACGTAGAGACGCGCTTCGCCTTCGAGCTTCGGCTCCTGGGCGAGCGAGGACAGAATGGATTGCGGATCGGCCACCCGGACACCGGCGCAGGGCCGGCAGGGCGGCGTGGCGGCGCCGGCCGCGATCGGGACGACGACGGCGAGGATGAACGTGAGGAAAATCTGCTGGGGGTGAGGTCGCGAGGTCATGATGGCCTGAAGCATAGTGCGTGGTCGTGTGCTTTGCTACTGATCGATTCTTCAGACACCACGGTGGGTCAGCTTGCGTTTTGACTGGTAGGATCACGTCCTTATGGAGTTTTCCGGACGTCTGGCTTCGTTTCCGATCGCGGAGCTGCTGACCTGGGCGGCGAACGACCATCGCACCGGGGCACTGGTGCTGCGCCGCACCAGCCGTGAGAAGCGCATCTACTTCGAGCGCGGCGAGATCGTTGCCTGCCTGACCGACTCGACGACCGAGTTTTACGGCCAGCACCTGCTGCTCGAAGGCCATCTCGATCCCGACGTCCTGACCCGCTGCCTGGTGAAATGCCAGGAGGAGGGCAAGCGCCTCGGCGTGGTGCTGGTGGACGAGGGCATCGTCGACCGGGACACCGTCGAGCGCACCCTGGCGGAGCAGCTCGAGGACCTGATCCGCGACGTCTTCCTCTGGGACCGCGGCATCTTCTTCTTCCAGGCCGATCAGCCGCCGGCCGAGGACATCCTCGCTCAGCCGGTCAACACCCTGGCGCTGGTGCTCGAGGGCACCCAGTGGATCGACGAGCTGATTCGCATCCGCCAGACCTTGACCCACGACAACCTCTACCTGCGGCGCGCCACCGACCACGAGCCCGACAACTCGAGCCCCCGCGCGTCGGCCATCTTCCGCAAGCTCAAGAGCGCCATGTCGGTCGCCCGGCTCTACCAGCTCACCGGTGGCTCCTACTTCCGCTTCCTGCTGGAGGCCCACTCCCTGCAGCAGCAGCACGTGCTGAAGGTGCTCGATCAGGGCAAGGAGACGCCCAAGTCCACCCACGAGCTGCCGCTCTCGAACCTGCTGCTGGAGCAGGCGGCCGAGGAGCAGATGTCGCACGCCCGCCGCGGGGCGATTCCCATGGACGTGGTGGAGAGCCTGGTGCCGGTGTGGGCGCGCGCCCCGGGCGCCCAGACCTGGACGAATCTGCCGGAATCAGAACGCGAGTTCCTGAGCCAGATCGACGGCAGCCAACGGCTCAGCGACCTGCTGTCCGACGACCGCGACGCCAGGGAGCAGCAAGCCGAGCTGCTGACCCTGCAGCTGAGAAAGGGCGCGCTCGCCCTGATTCCGAGCCCCGTCCAGGAGCTCGAGAGAGACGCCGACGAGCGCGGCACCCCCGAGCAGCGCCGCTGGTGGCGCCCTTTCTGGAAAAAAGACTAACCGCCCCTACTCGATGCGCGCCCGGATGGCCGCGACGATTCTTTTGTCCCGGCCGTCCTCGGCTGAGAACCAGAGGGAGTAGTCCAGCTCGGAGTCGGCGTGCCGCACGGTGACGATGGTGTCTTCGTGCCAGCCCTCCGACACCACCGTCTCGATCCCCGTGATGTCGTCGTAGTAGGTGTATGAGACGTAGGGAGCGCCGTCGTCAGCGTCCATGTAGTACGAGATCAGGCGCTGGTTGGTGACGATGTTGCCGTCTTCCTTGAAGTCGAACAGGCCGGCGGAGTAGAACCACTCGATGGTCTCGCCCTCGTTCAGCGTCACCACCTCGCTGATCTGCTCGCGCGCCCGCGACGAGAGCCTGGAGCCCTCGGCGGCCGCGGTGTCCGGGATCAGATTCGCCTCGAGTGCGAAGCCGAGCCCGACGAGCGCCACCAGCACCAGGAAGACGAGGACGCCGAAGACGATCCCCGCCGCGATCAACAGCTTGGTGCTGGTCTTCATGGCCGACGCCGCGGTGGTGGTCACCTACGCCCGCTGAGCGGTCCACTTTCCGAGCCCGATCACGCCACCGACCACCAGCAGGATTCCGGCAGCCAGCGAGATCCAGACCGACAAGCCGAAAGCCGCCGGGATGCTGCCCACCAGGATGCCGAGCAGCCCGATCGAGAGGGCGTACGGCAGCTGGGTGCGCACGTGGGCGATGTGGTCGCAGCCGGTCGCCATGCTGGAGAGGATGGTGGTGTCCGAGATCGGCGAACAGTGGTCTCCCCAGATCGAGCCCGCCAGCACCGAGGCGATCGAGGCCAGCATGTAGAGCATGTAGGTGTCGTCACCGATCTGGTGGCCGGCGGCCAGCGACAGGCTGTGGCAGATCGGGATCACCAGAGGCTCGAGGATCCCCATGGTTCCCCAGGAGCTGCCGGTGGCGAAGGCGGTGGCCGCGGACAGCACGAAGACCAGGGCCGGCAGCCAGGCCGGGCTCACCGAGTCGCTGGCCAGAGCCACCAGGAAATCGGCGGTGTGGAGCTCGGCGCACACCGCCGCCAGCGCCCAGGCCAGCACCAGCACCACGAGGGCCATGAACATCGCCTTGAAGCCTCCCATCATGGCGCCCATGGCCTCGCGGATCGAGAGCAGCTTCTGGATCAGGGGCAAGAGCAGCGCCACCAGCATGCCGGTGAGGCTGGCCCACAGCAGCGCCCTGGAGCTGTCGGCGTTCGCCAGGATCGAGCGCACCGTGGCTTCGTCCCCTTCGGCGAGCCCCGCCGTGCCGGTGAGGTAGAGGCCGAGCACGGTGATGCCGATCACCGTCAGAATCGGCAGAATGGCGTTGAAGGCACGCTTGGGGATGTGCGCCGGCGGCTCGACCTCGTGGGAACCGTAATCGGCGATCGGCGCGGCGTCCTCGGCCAGCACCAGGCCCTGATCGCGGGCGCGCGCCTCGGCCTTGCGCATGGGCCCGAAGTCGAAGCGTGTGATCGCCAGGGTGGCCACCAGCACGAGCGCGAAGATCGGGTAGAAACGGTAGGGGATGGTGGCCACGAACGTGGTGTAGGGATCGTTGGCGAGGCCGATCTCCGTGAAGGCGGTGCCGATCAGGCCGATCTCGAAGCCCACCCAGGTCGAGATGGGGAACAGACACACCACCGGTGCGGCGGTGGAGTCGACGATGTAGGCGAGCTTCTCGCGGCTGATCTTCAGCCTGTCGGTGATCGGCCGCATGGTCGGGCCGACGATCAGCGTGTTGGCGTAGTCGTCGAAGAACACCAGCACGCCCAGCGCCCAGGTCGCCAGCTGCCCGCGCCGCTGGCTGGTGGCGTAGGGCTTGAGCCGCTCGACGATGCCGTGGGTGCCGCCGTTCTTGGTCACCAGGCCCACCATGCCGCCGAGCATGATGGTGAAGATGAGGATCGACGCCTGAGCGGGATTAGCCAGGGCCGGGGCGATGTAGCGATCGATGGCGTGGGCAAAGGCGACGACCGGGTTCCAGTCGAAGAGGATCAGGCCGCCGCCGAAGATGCCTAGAAACAGCGAGATCAGAACGTCCTTGGTGATGAGCGCCAGGCCGATGGCGATCAGCGGCGGCAGGATCGACAGCCAGCCCGGGATCAAGCGCAGCTGCGCCTCGGTGGCCAGCGAGCCGGAGGTGACCACCACCAGGTGATCGCCGGCGGCCGGTTTCTCGTCCTTGTATCTCAGCGGGTTGGCACCGGGCACCAGATTGTGGGTGCCGATCTCGCGGCCATCCAAGAACACCGTTGCCGGCCGCGCGCCGGAATCGATCAGCGTGACCTCGATCTCGAGCGGCAGGCCGCCTAGCGACGTGGGCGCCGACACCGAGATCTCGGGCTCGGCGAGCGCGATGGAAGCCGGCAACAGCAGGACGAGAACGAGAACGGAGAGCTTCGTGCGCATGCGGTCTCCTCACCTGACGGGTGGATGGGTGAGGTGAGGATACCGCAAGCCGTGGCCCGTGCGGCGCCGCGCGGAGACGCCTACGCTTCCGCTGCCTTCTCGGCCGGCACCTTTTCGGCTGCCTTTTCGGCTGCCGGTATCTCCATCGCCGGCAGACCCAACGCTTCGCGCAGCTTGACCTCCAGCTCGTCGGCCAGATCGGTGTTCTCGCGCAGGAACCGTTTGGCGTTCTCCCGCCCCTGGCCGAGGCGCACCTCGCCGCAGGTGTACCAGGCGCCGCTCTTTTGCACCAGCTTGTGGTCGACCCCCAGGTCGATCAGCTCGCCGCTGCGCGAGATCCCTTCCTGGTAGTCGATGTCGAACTCCGCTTGGCGAAACGGTGCCGCCGTCTTGTTCTTCACCACCTTGATCTTGGCGCGGCTGCCGACGATGACGTCGCCGTCCTTGAGCGCCGCGATGCGCCGGATGTCGAGCCGCACCGAGGAGTAGAACTTCAGCGCCCGGCCGCCGGTGGTGGTCTCCGGGTTGCCGAACATGACGCCGATCTTCTCGCGGATCTGGTTGATGAACACCAGGCAGGTCTTGGACTTGGCGACGAGGGCGGTCAGCTTGCGCAGCGCCTGCGACATCAGGCGCGCCTGCAGCCCGACGTGCGAGTCGCCCATCTCGCCCTCGAGCTCCGCCCGCGGCACCAGGGCGGCCACCGAGTCGATCACCACGATGTCGACGGCGTTCGTGCGCACCAGCATCTCGGTGATCTCGAGCGCCTGCTCGCCGCTGTCGGGCTGGGAGACCAGCAGGTTGTCGATGTCGACCCCGAGCTTCTGGGCATACTCGGCGTCGAGGGCGTGCTCGGCATCGATGTACGCGGCGCTGCCGGTCTTCTGCGCCTGCCCCGCAACCGATAAGGCCAGGGTGGTCTTGCCCGACGATTCGGGGCCGTAGACCTCGACCACCCGGCCGCGCGGGAATCCACCGATGCCGATGGCGGCGTCGACCGCCAGAGACCCTGTCGGAATGGACGCGATGCCCAGCGTTTCCTGCTGGCCGAGGCGCATGATCGCCCCTTTGCCGAACTGGCGCTCGATCTGGCTGACCGCGTTCTCGAGAGAGCGCTCCTTATCGGGCATCGGCTGAATTTTTGCGGTTTTCACCATGGCGAACTGTGCTCCTTTGATTGGGTCGGCGAGACAGGCATTCGGAAACGATATACTCGCCCGCCGCCCGCGCTCCACGGAGCATGCTATGAGAATCCCCAAGAGGCAGTCAAGAGGCGTAAGTCTCCAATCCGCGAGGTAGGATGACAAGGCTTTCAGTAGTCATACCGGCCTACAACGAGCACCATACGGTCGAGGATCTGCTGCGGCGGGTCGCCGAGGCGCCGGTGCCCGAGGGCGTCGAGATCGACATGCTGGTGGTCGACGACGGCTCGTCGGACGGCACGGCTGAGCTGCTGCGTGAGCTCGAGAAGAAGGCCGATCCGCCTTTCCGGCTGATCGAGCACCCGCACAACCGGGGCAAGGGCGCCGCGCTGCGCACCGGATTCGAGCAGGCGGAGGGCGACCTGGTGCTGGTACAGGACGCGGACCTCGAGTACGACCCGCGCGACTATCCGGTGCTGCTGGAGCCGATCCTCGACGACAAGGCCGACGTGGTTTACGGCTCGCGGTTCCTCGGCGGCCCGCACCGCGTGCTGTTCTTCTGGCACTACGTGGGCAACCGGATGCTCACCACCCTCTCCAACATGCTCACCGATCTCAA
Organism: bacterium; assembly: GCA_024226315.1. Taxonomy (GTDB): domain Bacteria; phylum Acidobacteriota; class Thermoanaerobaculia; order Multivoradales; family J023; genus JAAELT01. The sequence goes on from JAAELT010000174.1 coordinate 12,930, forward strand.
CCTGTCGGACATGGAGACCTGCTACAAGGTCTTCCGGGCAGAGCTGCTGCGTGGCATGAAGCTCAGCTCCGAGCGGTTCGGCATCGAGCCCGAGCTCACCGCCAAGGTCGCCAAGGCCAAGGCCAGGATCTACGAAGTGCCGATCTCGTACCACGGACGCACCTACGCCGAGGGCAAGAAAATCGGCTGGCGCGACGGCGTCTCGGCGATCTGGGCGATCCTCCGCTATAATCTGCTGCCCTAGCCGGCCAGGGGAAGATTGTCCGCCAGTCACGCTTCTTTGTCGAGGTGTCTCGAGACCCTCTCCGCTCCCAGGTCTTCACAGGAAAACCGTCCACAAGGAGAACCGTCGTGCGTCAGATCCCCCATCGTCTCCTCCTCTGCGGCCTTGCCGCCATCCTGTTCATGGTCTTCGGCTGCGGGCCCGGGAGCCCGGAAGGGAAAGTCGCGGCGACCCGCGCCCAGTACACCGTCAAGCTCGAGAACTTTTCGGCCGAAGAGCCGCCGCCACCGATGCTCGAAGCGGAGGCCGTGACCGAGGAAGTCGAGGAGGCCGCCGTGGCCGTGATGTCCGAGGAGGTCGCCGTGACGGCCGAGGAGGCCGCCGAGAGCGAGGAGACCGACGTGGAGCTCGAGACGGTGATGGAGACCGGGCCGCGGCCCATGGACGTGGTCCTGCACCTGCTGGTGCGGTTCGGCGGCGACAAGGCGCTGCCGGGCATCACCGTCGAGGTCACCCAGGCAGACCCCTTCGGCAAGGAGGGGGAGCCCACCTTGCACTGGATCGACACCGCCGGAATGAGCAAGAGCGACGTGTCGCAGGTCGACCTCCGGCTCGAGGGCGTCGAGTTCGAGGACGGCGATGCGTTCAGCGTCTACCTTCGCGAGGTGGTCCCCGCCGAGCAGCATAGCCAGTACCGCGAGTTCGCCGAAGCGGCGCCGTGATCCAGGGACCGTGAGCTAAACCGAAGCGGCCCCCGGGTCGTAAGAGACTTGCGATGACGACTTCCCTGGCCACCCCCTCCGGAGCCTTCGCGCTCGAGCGCGAGGATCGCGCCGGCGCCGAAACCTCGGCGGAACCCACGCCACGGGCCATCGAGCATCTCGAGCAGGCGGTGGGCCGGGTGGTCCGCGGCAAGGCCGAGGTGATCCGGCTGGCGGTGGTGTCACTGCTGGCCGGTGGCCACGTGCTGATCGAAGACGTGCCCGGGGTCGGCAAGACCACCCTGGCGCAGACCCTGGCCCGCGCCCTCGGCCTGGCCTTCCAGCGCATCCAGTTCACCAGCGACCTGCTGCCGTCGGACATCATCGGCGTCTCGATTTTCAATCAGAAGACCCAGGACTTCCAGTTCGTGCCGGGGCCGGTGTTCGCCAACGTGCTGCTGGCCGACGAGATCAACCGAGCCACACCCAAAACCCAGTCTGCACTGCTCGAGGCGATGAGCGAGCACAAGGTGTCGGTCGAACGCAAGCGCTACAGCCTGCCGATGCCGTTCCTGGTGCTGGCGACCCAGAACCCGCTCGAGTACCAGGGCACCTTCCCGCTGCCGGAGTCGCAGCTCGACCGCTTCCTGATGTCGCTCGAGATGGGCTACCCGCCGCGCGATGACGAGCGCCAGCTGCTGATGTCGGGCGGCGTGGACGAGCTGGCCGAAACCGTCGAGCCGGTGATCAGCGAAGCTGAGCTGCTGGGCTTGCAGGCGCGGGCGAAGCAGATCCAGGTGACCGAAAAGCTGGTCGACTACATCCTGGCCCTGGCCGAGACCACCCGCACGTCGAGCGAGTTCACCCTGCCGGTCTCGACCCGCGGCGTCCAGAGTCTCTACCGCGCGGCCCAGGCCCTGGCCCTTTGCGAGGGGCGCGACTACGCCGTGCCCGACGACGTGCAGCGCCTGGCGGTGCCGGTGCTCGGCCACCGGGTGATGCTCAAGCGCGGATCGGGCGGCAGCGCGGAGGCGCGCGAGGCGATCCGCCGGATCCTGGCCTCGACGCCGGTGCCACTGTAGGCGCGAGCGCACCGTGTTCGGCCGGTCCAGAGGCGACGGACTCCACATCACCAAGGTCGGGCTGTGGTTCCTGGTCTTCCTGGGAATCATGGCGGTCGCCGCCACCAACACCGGTAACAACGGTCTGTTCCTGGTGGTGGCGGTGATGGCCGCCGCGGTGGCCGTGTCCGAAATCCTCGGGCGGATCAACGTGCGCGGGCTCGAGATCGAGCTCGCCTCGCCGGGCGAGATCTTCGCCAACAGCCCCTCGCACCTGAACGTCAAGCTGCGCAACCGTGGCCGTCTGCTGCCGCGCTGGTTGCTGGTGACCACCGTCGAGCCGAAAGACATCGAACCGCCCGCCCACCGGCCGCGCCGGCGCATGAAGCCGGTGCTCGTCCCGCACCTGCCGCGCGGCGTCGAGGCCGACAGCCACCTGGAGCTCATGATGCGCCGGCGCGGGCGGCTCGAGGTCCGCTTCGCGCACGTCACCAGCCTCTTCCCGCTCGGCTTCTTCCGCAAGGGCAGGCGCTACCGCACCCGGCTGGAACTACTCATCTACCCCGAGATCTTCGCGCCCTCGGCCACGCGGCCGGCGCAGCTCGGCAAATCCGGCGAGGAGCCCACGCGCCGGGCCGGCTGGGGCCACGAGCTGCTCGGGTTGCGCACCTTCCGCCAGGGCGACGATCCACGCAGCATCCACTGGAAGCAGACCGCCCGCACCGGCGAGCTGATCCTCAAGGAGCGCGAGACCGAAGAGAACCGGCGACTGCTGATCATCTTCGACAACGCCACCGGGAAGCTCGCCTCGGCGCCCGAGCGGGTGCGTTTCGAGCGCCTGATCTCGGAAGCCGCCACCGCCGCGCTCGACTACCTCGACAGCGGCTACGAGGTGAGCCTGATCACCCGCGAGGGCGACCTGCCCTTCGCCAGCGGCTCGCGTCAAAGGCTCCTGATTCTCGAGGCCCTGGCCCTGATCGAGCCCCGGCCCGAAGCCGCGGGAGTGCTGGCGCCGCGCGACTCCGACACCCCGCACCTGCGCCTGGCCATGGAGGCCGCCACCGAGGAGGTGGCGTGACCTTCGGCCGGGAGAAGCGGCTGTGGCTGGGGTGGCTGGCGCTACTCGTGCCCATCCCCCTGCCGTTCAACCAGGTGCTCGAGTGGCCGTTCCTGTTCGCCTACGCGCTGATCGTCATCTACTTCCTGCAGCGCGCCGAGCGCGGCGCCTGGATCACCCTCGGCAACTGGGCGCTCAACCTGCTCGGCCTGGTCTACATGCCGATCTTCTACCTCGACATCCGCGCCGCCTTTTACCGCGGCTCGGCGGTCACCGCGCTGTTGCACCTGACCATGTTCCTGCTGGTGGTCAAGCTCTATTCAATCCGCCGCGAAAAGGACAAGTGGCACATTCTCGTGGCCATCTACTTCCTGTTCGTCGGTGCCATGGCCACCAGCTCCCACGTCTCGATCGCGCCCTACCTGCTGGGGTTCCTGATGCTCGGCATGCTGGTGCTCGGCCGTTTCGCCCACCTGCACATGGCCGCCGGCGCCGGTGAGGAGCGCTCGCGGGCGACGCCATTGCCGTTTCGCGGCGCGCTATCGCTCGGCACGATGCTCGTCCTGCTGCTCGCCGTGCCGTTGTTCGCCGCCGTGCCGCGCATCCGCGAGCCCTTCATCCTGGGGCGTGGCTCGGGAACCAGCGGTATTGCCCGCACCACCGGCTTCAGCGACTCGGTGGACCTGAGCCTCACCTCGTCGATCCGCGGCAACCGTAACGTCGCCATCCGGGTGCAGTACGAGGACGAGATGCTGCTGGACAACCCGGGCGACCTGCGCTTCAAGGGCGCGGCCTACGACCGTTACCGCAACCGCAACTGGTACCGCGCGCTGCAGCAGGTGGAAGTGTTGATCCCGCGCGCCACCGCGACCCTCGCCCGGGCCTACGACCTGGGACCGCAAGAGACCGCGGTCACCTCCGCGACCCTCTTTCTCGAACCGCTCAACAGCTCGAGCCTGATCCTGCCGACGGAGACGGTGACGATCGAGCACGACATCGAGACCGCGCTCGGTATCGATCCCGGCGGCGCGGTGCTGATGCCCGCGCGCGCCAACGAGACCATCAAGTACAAGGTCGGCCTGGCCGCCGAGCCCGTGATCCATGCCCGGCTCGACGACGATCCCGAGGGCGAGCTCTCGGCGCTCGACCTGACCGGCCTGACGCCGCGTATGGCCGATCTGGCGCGTCAGGTGATGGGCGACGGCGAAGCGTCCGATGACGAGCCGCCCGGCGACGGTCCGGCCGCCGAGGAATCGTCCACCGACGACCCCTCCAAGGGCGGCGCGAATCTCACCGACGACGAGCGGGTCGATCGCCTCGAACAGCACCTGCTGACCGAGTACACCTACACCCTCGATTTCCTCGGCCGCACCGGCGAGAACCCACTCGAGGACTTCCTGTTCGAATACAAGAGCGGGCACTGCGAGTTCTTCGCCTCGGCCATGGTGCTGATGCTGCGCTCCGAGGGCATCCCGGCGCGCTTCGTCACCGGCTTCCTGGGCGCCGAGCTCAACCCGCTCGAGGACTACTACGTCATCCGCCAGCAGAACGCCCACGCCTGGGTGGAGGCCTACACCGAAACCCGTGGCTGGCAAGTCTACGACCCGACGCCGCCCGACGGCCGGCCGTCGATCGCGTCGCCGAGCCTGGCGCTCCTGATCAGCCAGGTCTACGACTACGTCACCTTCCGCTGGGACCGCTACGTGCTGACCTACGGCGCCAACGACCAGGAGAGCTTCTTCCGCCGCCTGCGCGAGCGCATGAACCGCTTCTGGGGCAAGGTGCGGGAGCTGGGCCGCAAGGAGCCCGCCCAGCCACAGACGCCGTTCGCCACCGACACTGCCACCGACGAGGAGGTACAGCCGCCGTGGGTGTGGCAGCCGCGCGTGCCGCTCTTCCTGTTGTTGCTGCTGTTCGGCGCGTCGGTCGCCGCACTGGTGGCCTGGAATCGCCGCCGCCCGCTCACCGGCCGCGCCGCCTACCTGCGCCTGCGCGCCCGGCTCGAGCGCGCGGGCCTGCCCGTGACCGATGCGCTGGCGCCGCTCGAGCTGATGGAACGGGCCGCGGCCCGGTTCCCGGGCGCCGCCGAACCCTGCCGGGAGCTGGTGGGTCTCTACGTGCGGGAGAGCTTCGCGGGGCGGGAGCTGGGGGACGACGACCGGCGGCGTCTGCGCGAGGCGCTACGGCGCACCGAGAAAGCGGTGGAGGAACAGCGCAAGCAAGAGCGCCGGGCCAAGCGCGGGCGGCTCCGCCCAGCACCCGCCTAGAGCGACAAACCAAGCCCCGCAGGGGCGATAGAGAGTAGCCCCGGGTTTCAACCCGGGGGAACCGGTCCGTCAACCCGGGGAAACCCGGCCGTCAACCCGATGCAACCAGAGCGAAAAATCACGGCAGCTCGAGCAGGCTCGCCCCCCAGTCGCCGGTGTTCAGATCCTCCACCAGCACCGCCAGCCAGGTAAATTCCTCCGGCGGATCGACGCCCAGCTGGTAGGTCCAGGTCTCATCGCGGCCGGTCTGGGGGCCGAGGGGACGGTGCTCCACGGTCGGCTCGGTGTCGGCGGCGCCGTAGGCAAGGGTGAGGCGCAGGGTGGTCTCGGGAGTGTCGTCGGCCTCGGTTTCCACCTCGGGCGGCTCGACGGCGAGGTGGATCTGCCCGCCCGTGATCTCGGCGCTGAGCTCCAGGGGTCCCCTGGCGGGCGCGCCGCCCAGTAGACGACGGGCGCGCGCCGCGGCGACCTGGGAGGGGGTCGCGGAGCGCGCCCAGCGGGGGTGGGTGAGCCGGCGCTGGCCGCCGGTGAAGAGGGCTTCCAGGTGGTGGAGCTCACCGTCCGGCTCGCCGGCCACCTGGTAGGTAACGCGCACCCGGTGCTGCAGGTCGTCGAGAGCGGCGACCAGCGCGCCCCCGCTACGCACCACTCCGCCGGCGGTCGCCCGGGCGACGGTGCCCAGCGGCGCCAGCGGATCGAGCAGGGCGGCCACCGGGCCGGTGGCCGCGGCCGTGTAGTCGCGGTCGAGCCGGCGCGCCAGGCCGAAGGCGGCGGTGGATTCCTGCGTCTTCTCGAGCCCATCGAGCACCCGCCCGAGGTGTACGAACGCCTTCGCCTGCTGCGAGGCCGTCCGCGGATCGCCGGCGAAGTGGTAGATCGCCTTGCGCAGCGCGTCCTCCGCCTCGGTCAACTTGCCTTGCCCCTCGAGCGCCGCCCCAAGCTCCAGGAAGGCCTCGGCTCGCTTGGGCTTACGCTTGCCCTCGTAGCGGGCGCCGAACAGCCACACCACCGTGCGGTTGTACTCCTCCCAGTCCGCCTGCTGGTCCTGAGCATCGGCTCCGGGCCCGGTGAGCAGCAGCTTGCCGATTCGGATGCCCTCCTTGAGCGGATCGGGCTCCGGCCGCACCAGCGGCAGGGTGACCCAGCCGTAGGCCGCCAGGGTGCGCGCCAGGGTCTCGGTGGCCATGGTCAGATCGCTATGACTCACCGCCTCGATCGTCGGTCCCGCCGACGCATGGCCGGAGAGCGACTCGTAGAACGCCCCCGGGTTCGCATCGTAGCCGCCGCCGGCCCAGATCAGAAGCCGCCGCGCCCTGGTGACTTCGCGGTCCGTGAGCTCGAGCAGCAGGTCGTCGTGCCGCTGGCGCACGATCCGAGCTTCCTCCCCGGCGGCCGCTCCCAGCAGATCCTCCGCCGGCTCCGCCGCGGGGTCACGCAGAGCGCCCACCACTTCGGCACGCTGGGCCAGCAGATCGTCGCTGCCCGCCTGGCTGGCCGCCACCTGTGAAAGCGTGGCATGCAGCCGGTCGCGATCGTCCGTGGCCGAGAGCAGGCTCCGCGGCTCCGGATCGGCGACCACGATCGCCACCTCCCCGAGCGAAGCCAGGGCGTCCGCGTGATCCGCCAGCAACCCGGCCGCCCAGCGCATGTCGCCGGAGCTCGAGAGCACCGCGTCGAAGAAGATCACCACCTGCCAGGGGCCGCCCTCGGCATCGACCGCGATCACCTTCCGCGGCTGGCGTTCGTAGCGCACCTCGAAGTCTTCGGGTAAGAGATCTCCCGGCACCGCGCTCTCAGTGGCCCACTCCCGCATCGCGCCGCCCTCGAACGCCACCAGCAGATCGATCACCGTGATCCGCCGCTCCTCACGGAACGTGCGGGACTCCTGAGCCCAGAGGTTCGAGCCGACCAGGGTGATGACGAGGCAGAGGAGGGGGAGGATTCTTCTCAGCGCGTTCATGCAAGGAATCTTAGCAACCGAGCCCCCTCGGCGCCCCGGCCGTTGGGGTGGTACGTCCGCGCCCGGGGCCGGAACGAGGGAGGGCAAAAGGAAAAGGCAGATTGGCCGAGGAGTGGACGTCGGGCGCCTGTTTCCCGGATGCATATGTGCTACCTTGCCAACAGTCACCGGTCGAACATGGGAACTGGGCGCGCCGGTCGCATTATCACCGCATACCAAAGCCGGACTCAGGTTGGCCCGACGGGGATTCGCCGGCGCAACCAGGATAGGAGCCGCTCATGCCGTCAATGCCGGTGCTGCCTTTGCGAGCCTTTACCCGTCTGATCACCGCGAGCTGTCTCCTCGGGCTCGTCGGCGTAGCCGGGGCTGACGCCGAGCAGTCCGACCCGGACAGCCGAGCCTGCCTGGCCGAGGTGCGCCGGGAGATGGGTCGATTCAAGGTCAAGGCCCTGGACCCGAAGATGCAGCAAGAGGTCGCGGGTCTCTGTGCTCGCGGCGATGTCGAAGGCGCCCTGAGGTTCGCGGTGCCCGCGGCCGCCGCCCAACGTTGCGCCGAACGGGTGCGGCAGGCAGCCGAGGCAGAACCGGCGCTGGATTCCAAGGTTCTCGGCAGGGCCTATCAGCTGTGTCGTAGCGGCGAGACGGAGGCGGCTCTCGCCCTCGTCGGGGCAACGACCCCAGATCCGCCGGCCGAGCCCGTCGAGACGCCGCAGCCTCCACCAGCATCGACGCCACCGAACATCTTCCGCTTCCAGGCCGAGCCGACGACGGTGCGGTCTGGCGAGCCGTCCCGTCTCCTCTGGGACGTCTACAGCAGCCGCGAGGTGAGTCTCGACGGTGAGTCGGTGCCAGCTCGGGGCGAGAAGGTGGTACGGCCGACTCGAACGACCCGCTACATCCTCGAGGCCATCTCGGGGACTCAGCTGGTCGAAGACAAGCTGACCGTCGCCGTATCTCCTTATCCACCGGCCAGCCTCGGGGCTTCGATTCGCGATATCGAGCTGTGTCGCGAACTAGGTAACGACGGTGGGGAGCACCGCTGCGTCTCGTTCGATGGGCCTTTCTACAGAGGCGATCCGGTGCAGGTCATCATTCGATTCGAGGACATCGCACCGGGGTCCCATGATCTGGAGTACGAGCTCTTTGCCGGCACCGGCAACCCGACGCGCTGGAGCCGCATCGACTACGCCAAGGGTCCATTTCAGCATCCCGGACGTCAGCGAAAGGGCGCCGCGGTAAGGGACCATCGCCGGCCATCGCGGGGATCTCAGACCTCCAACACCGAGGCATCGACCGCCTTCGCCCTGGCCGATCAGGGCAAGGGACCACGCAAACTGGTGATCACTCTCGACGGACGTCAGGCGACACGGAGTGAGATTCTCTACTGCGTGGAGTGCCCCGGCCATGACGAGTGGTAGAGGCCGGCGCTGTTGGATCGATTCTATTCGCGGTCGTCCGGCTTCTTCTCGCTGCGCTCTCGGGCCTCGCGGAACTGTGCCCGTACCTTCCCCGCCGAGACAGCCATGACGATCGCCTGCACGGCACCGATCTCCTCGTCGCTCAAACCCTCTTCTTTGGCCACGCCAAAGTAGGAGTCCATTCAGGGATAACAGCCGACGGCCATGGCCGCGGCCAGATGGAGCATGAGGGTGACCTTCGGCTCGAGGATCTCGTTGCCCCTCGCGGAGTCGTAGAACTTGTTGAAAGCGCGCCTTTGATTCGTCGGCAGCATGGTCTGCTCCTTTCTCTGTTGCACGATCTTACCTGGCCGCCGGCCGGAGCTTGTCCAGGTACCGGGCATCCAACCAGTAGATGTCGATGTCGGCCCGCTCCGGGTCGGGAGCGAGGCCGAGCGTCTCGCGGGCCGTGTTCCTGTAGCGCGGGATTCTCGTGTTCTTTGGGCGCCGGCTCGTGAAG
>JAAELT010000175.1 GCA_024226315.1 bacterium
GCCCAGCGTCGCGCAAGCGACTTCATGGCTGATTCATGCTGGGCCCAGTCATGCAGCGTAGCCGGATCGAAGTCCGCTCCATTCGGCCACACGACCGTGTGTACTTCGGGGTCGATGCGGACCTGCTCGAACACTGTTCGATCCCGCAGCGGTCCGTAGACCTTCCCCTCGAGCATCGGCTCGAGGTCGATCTCCTGCTCCGCCCCATCGTCGAAGCCGACTCTGAGCGTATAGTCCTTCAGGACTTCGACTGAAGTGACGCGGTATATAGGGTGAGTCATCGGTGGCCCGCTAGCGAAGTGGACTTACCTTACCAGGGGAGTGGCCCCCCGCCGGCTTGCTCACTGGCCACCCCGCTCGCGACGAAGCCGGACCGAAGCCCCTGACCCGGTCCCCTCGACCAAGAACCTCCGATCGCTCCGTAACTCCCCCAGAAGCTCTTCCTCCGAGAATGCGCAGTACCCCCGGCCAAGAAGCCGGCAATACATGCGGGCTAGGTCCCACCCACCTCGGTCACGCCTCCCAATCAATCTAGGTCCCACCCACCTCGGTCACGCCTCAATCTAGGTCCCACCCACCTTGGTCACGCACCTCGGTCACGGTCACCGAGATCCTCACCCGAGTCCGGGTGGATCGGCCCGATGACCACCAACGGAGCCTACCACGCCACTCAGCGTACCGGTCGGGACGACATCAGTGGCGACGATTCTCGGGGTCGTCGCAAGATCGGACGGACTCTTCTCGTCTTGTATAGGGTGACTGGCGACGATGGCGCCCAGGGCAACCCGGCCGCGGTCGCCGCCCGAGCATCCGACCATCGCCCGCACGGGCCGGTCGAGCCGCGGCGCGTTGTCGCGGAATCGGTCCGAGATGGGCGCGGTCGCCTGATCCCGATCAGCCCGGAGCCCGAGGCGTTGGAGAGGCGTCGCTCAAGGTGAAGCTCGGCAATGTGGCGAAAGCGATCTTCCCCAAGGGCTGCTTTCCTCCGAGCCTTCCCTTTGTCCGGACAGGTGAGGAGCTCGATCCGTTGGCGGACGCTGGCGGCTCACGCAACTTCGCGCTCGC
>JAAELT010000176.1 GCA_024226315.1 bacterium
ACAGGTTGTGGAGGCGGCGGGCGTGGCCGCCACGGTGACGCCGGCCGGCAGGTTGTCGGTGAAGGCCAGGCTGCCGACCGCGACGGTGTTGGCGGTCGAGTCGATGGTGAAGGTCAGCGTGCTCGTCTGGCCGGCGTAGATCGCCGCCGGCGAGAAGGTCTTCGAGAACGCCGGTGGCTCGATGACGTGGAGGGTGTCGCCCGCCGTGCCGCTGTTGCCTGCCGAGGAGGTCAGGTCGCCGGTAGTGTTGACGTGGGAGCCGGTTGTCGCGCTGGTGACGTCGGTCTGCACGGTGCAGGTGGCGCCCGCTGCCACCGTGCCGCCGGTGTAGCCGATCGTGCCGGCTCCGGCGTTGGCGGTGATGGTGCCGCCGGTGCAGGTGGTCGAGGCGCTCGGCGTGCCGGCAACCACCACGCCGGCCGGCAGGTTGTCGGTGAAGTCGAGCGCGCTGGCGGCGATGGTCGACGCGGAGTTGTCGATGGTGAAGGTGAGCGTCGAGGTGGTGCCGGTGGCGATCGTGTCGGGCGCGAACGCCTTGGCGAAGCCGGGTTGCGGGTTGACCACCAGGGTGTCGATGGCGCCGCCGGGGCCGAGCTTCTGGATGAAGATGTCCGCGCCACCAGCGCTCGTCAGATTCGAGCTGCCCGGGCCGAAGTCGAAGTCGACCGTTCCCTCGAAGGACCCCGACACCCAGATGGCGCCGGCCGGTCCGACCGCCATTCCGCGCCCGGCGTCGCCACCCGTCGATCCTTCCCTGAACGCCCAGCCGAGGTTGCCGCCCGAGCCGAGTCCGAGCAAGAAGATCTCGTCATCGCCGAGGCTGGTCAAGTTGGCCGTCCCCGACCCAGGATCGAAATCGACGGTGCCGTTGAACACCCCCGTGGCCAGGGCATTGCCGGAGGCGTCGACCGCGATCTCGATTCCACTATCGAACGGCGAGCTGGCGGCGTTGACGGCCGTGCCGACCCACAGCAGGTTGCCGCCGGCATCGAGCTTCTGGAAGAAGATCTCGGAGGAGCCGGCGCTGGTCAGGTTGAACGTTCCCGGTCCGGGATCGAAATCGACCGTGCCTCCGTAGTAGCCGATCAGGTGGGAATTCCCCGCCGCGTCCACCGCAATCGAGTAATTGAAACCGCCGGTAGCGACCGCCAGGATGAAATTGCCGGCCGCGTCGAGCTTGTGGAGGTATCCGCCGAGCCCCGTGACGTTGAACGTCCCCGGGCCGGGATCGAAATCGACTGGGCCGGTGAAGGTCCCGATCGAGACCACGTTGCCGGCGCCGTCGATCTCGATTCCGGAGCCGTCGTCGAAGTCCGACCCGCCCATGCGCAGTGCCCAGGCCAGGTTGCCGGCCGGGTCCAGCTTCTGCACGAAGATGTCGGTTTGCCCGGCGCTCGTGAGGTTGAGCGACCCGGGTCCTGGATCGAAGTCGACGGTGCCGAAGAACAAGCCGGTCGTGTAGACGTTGCCGCCGCCGTCCACGGCGATGCCGGTGCCGCGGTCCTGGTTGCTCGATCCCATGGCGCGAGCCCAGACCAGGTTGCCGAGCGTGTCCAGCTTGACGACGAAGATGTCCTGGACGCCCATGGAAGAGAGATTGAACGTGCCGGGTCCCGGATCGAAGTCGACAGTGCCCTGGAACTCCCCGGTGACGTAGACGTTGCCGGCCGCGTCGGCGGCGACGTCGAAGGAGTCCTCGCGCTCCACGCCGTCGAGCTCCACGGCCCAGGCCAGGGCGCCGGCCGGGTCCAGCTTCACGACGAATGCCGCGTTGGTCCCCGACGCCGAGAGGTTGAACGTGCCCGGGCCAGGATCGAAATCGGCGGTGCCTCGGTACTGTCCGGTGGTGTAGCTGTTGCCGGCCGGGTCGACGGCGATCGCTGCAGCCTCGTCTCTGTCGATCGTGCCGCCCATGCGCACCGCCCACTCGACGACCGGTGGTCCCAGCGTGGCGCCGGCATCGGAGGTCAGGTCGTCGGCGACGTTGACGTAGGCATCCGGAGTCGAGCTGGTGGCGTCCACCGACAGCGTGCAGGTGGCGCCCGCGCCCACCGTGCCGCCTGCGTAGGTGATCGCCGTGCCGGCGGCGGGCGCGGTGATCGTGCCGCCGGTGCAGGTGGTCGAGGCGTTGGGAGTCGCGGCGACGACCACGCCCGTCGGCAGGTTGTCGGTGAACGCCAGGTTGCCGACCGCGACGGTGTTGGCGGTCGAGTCGATGGTGAAGGTCAGGGTGCTGATCTGGCCGCTGTAGATGGCGTCCGGCGCGAACGCCTTCGAGAAGACCGGCGGCTCGATCACGTTCAGGGTGTCGGTAGCCGTGCCGCTGTTGCCCGCCGAGGAGGTCAGGTCGCCGGTCAGGTTGACGTGGGACCCGGTGGTGGTGCTGGTGACGTCCGCCTGCACGGTGCAGGTGGCGCCCGCGACCACGGTGCCGCCGGTATAGCTGATCACGCCGGTGCCGGCGGTCGCGGTGAGGGTGCCGCCGGTGCAGGTGGTCGAGGCGTTGGGCACCGCCGCCACAGTGGCGTCGGCCGGCAGGTTGTCGTTGAAGTCGAGTGCGCTGGCGGCGATGGTCGATGCGGTGTTGTCGATGGTGAAGGTGAGCGTCGAGGTGGCGTTCGTGGCGATGGTGCCGGGGCTGAACGCCTTGGCGAAGCTGGGCAGCTGGTTGACCACCAGGGTATCGGTGGCCGTGCCGCTGTTGCCGGCGGCCGAGGTCAGGTTTCCGGTGAGGTTGACGTGG
>JAAELT010000177.1 GCA_024226315.1 bacterium
CGTGGCCGGTGGCGTCGCCGACGGCAGAGATCAGGGTGCCGTCGTCGGCCGAGCGGAAATCGTAGTAGTCGCCGCCCACCTCGGTCGCGGTCTCCATGTGCACCGCCAGGTGGTAGGACGGGTGCTCGGGCAGCGCCTTGGGCAGTAGCGAGAGCTGGAAATCGCGCGCCTCCTCGAGCTCGCGGGTCTTGCGCTCGTTGTCCGCCTCGAGCACCTGGCGCGCGATTTCCTGATCGCGCCGCTTGCGCTCTTGCTCGAGCAGCTTTTCCTGGTGCCGGCTGAGCTCGCCGGCCATGCGGTTGAACGAACCGGCGAGCTGGCCGAGCTCGTCGCGACCGCGCACCGGCACCCGGGTCTGCAGGTCGCCGCCGGCGATGCGCTCGGCGCCGGCGTTGAGCACCTCGACGCGGCGCGTCATCCGGGTCGACAGGCCGACGACCCCGACCAGGGCCAGGAGGATGGCGCTCAGGCCGAAGGTCAGACTGCGCTTGGCGGCGGCCTCGACCGCCTTCAGGCTCTCGCGGATCGGGCGGGCGATGCCGAAGCGCAGGCCGGTCTCGGGGTCTTGTTTGGTGACGACGACCCAGTCTTCGAGCGGCGCGCTGCCGGTATCGAGGCGCTGTTGCAGATCTTCGAGGATCGCCCGATCGGCTTCTTCGGCGACGTACAGGCGGTCCTCGGCGTCGAGGGCGAAGGGCAGCTCTCCCTGCTCACGCCGGGTTTGCTGGAAGACTCGGCGCAGCAGCTTCTGGGCGCTCAGGTGAGGCTTTACGCGGCCGATCGCGGTCCCCCGCTCGCGCATCGGGAAGGCCAGCTCTGGTCCCAAGACGAGCTCGCTCCGTTTGCGCCGCTCGATGAGCGTCTGCCGCTCGTCGGCCCGCCGGAGCCGCTCTTCGGCTCGGCCCTGGTGCTCGGCGTCGCGCTCCAGGTCCCTGATCCAGCTCTGCCACCGTTCGTGGGCGGCCCCTTCCGGTGCCTCGCCCTCGCCCTCGCCCTCGATGATGATGTATTCGAGGCCACCGGCTTCTGGCGCCTCTGGTGGGTGCCCGAACGCCTCGGCCATCGCCGTGGCGATGTCGGCGCCCATCTGAATGCCGAGGGTGATCTCCTCGTCGAGGTCGCCGGGGTCGGCGTGCTCGCGCAGGTCCTCGTACTCGCGGGTGACCTCGAGGACGATCGACTCGATCTCGGCCTGGGTCGGCGGCTCCGGCCCTGAAAGCGATAGCTCGGACTGGCCTGGTGGCGGCGCGTCGGGAGCGAAGCCGAGCGTCCTCGGGGGGAGCGTCCCCGGAGGGAGCGGCGCGCGCGGCGGCTCCGGGATCACTTCGAACGAGTCGATCAGCGTCGCCGCGTCGCCGAGCTCCGCGAGCCATCGCTTCACCACCACCTGCTCCGCGTCGTCGGCTGTGTCGGCGTCGCCGGCAATCTCGGCGAAGGGCACGCCGCCGAGACGGGTCATGCGCTCCCTGAGGTCGCTCTTGACGGCGCCGAGCCGGCGCTCCATCTCGCCGGTCAGGGCGGCGGCCTCGGTCTCCACCGTCTCTCGTACCGCTCGCCGGGAGGAGACATAGGAATAGAGGACGATGCCGGCCAGCGGGACCACCGCGAGCAGTAGGAGGGCGACGATCAGTTGGGTGCGGATCTTCATCAGGTTGGCGACCCTACCATTCCAGGGCTGCGGTGTTCCGAGACAGTGGATCGACTGCTATGCTGAATACGAGGGTGTGGGCTCAGGGTTCGGAGTTGTTCGAGGAGATGCCATGCTCGAGGAGTATCGCGACGTCAGGCAGGTGGCGGGGGAGCCCGCGCGCCGCTGGTTCGGCGATCCGGTGTTCGACCTGATCGTCTGGCTCGACGAGGCGGGCGCCACGATCGGGTTTCAGCTCTGTTACGACAAAGGGCTCGACGAACGCGCCCTGACCTGGACGGAGAAAAGCGGCTTCAGCCACCGGCGGGTCGACGACGGAGAGTCGATGCCGGAGAAGCGAAAACGCACCCCGGTGCTGGTGCCGGACGGCATCGTGGACGCCGAGCTGCTGGCGCGGCGTTTCTCTGGCGAGAGCGGTGGGATCGATCCCGAGATCGTCGACTTCGTGGTCGCCAAGATCCGGGAGGGCGGAGAGTCTGGAGTGATCTAGGCTGGTTTGCGCGCGAGATAGTAGATGTAGTCGTCTCGGCACTCCTCGTCGATCGGCAGGGGCGAGCCGTCCGGGCGCACCATCTCGACGTCGGCGAAGCCGGCCTCCTCGAGCTGCCGCGCCTGCTGCCTCTTGGAGATGTAGTAGGTCAGCAGGCTGAAGCGGCAGGCATGGTCGTTGACGATCGAATGGGTCGGCGCGTGCACCTCACGCCGCTTCATGCGCAGCCGGTTGAAGATCCCCGTCGCGGCGCCGGTGAGGTCGGTCGTGGCACGCCGCAGCGTCCGGGCGAGGCTGCCCCGCCACTTCAGCTCGGGTGGGCGGAAGGCCGAGATCCTCTCGCAGTCCAGGTTGTGGGTCGAGAACGCCAGCCGGCCGCCCGGCACAAGGACCCTCCAGGTCTCCGCCAGGATCCGCAGCCGATCGTCGTGATCGACCTCGTCGATGCCGTTCCAGGCATAGAACGCGACGTCGAACGAGCGATCCGGCAGCGCCACGCGCCGCGCGTCGCAAAGTATCAGGGCCGCCTGCCGGTGGACGCCTCGGCAATGGCCGAGCATGTTGGCCGAGTAGTCGAGGGCCAGGTAGAAGCGGGCCAGCGGGCGCAGGTGCCCCGTCGTACGGCCGGTGCCGACGCCCAGGTCCAGCACCCGACGGTCGCGCAGGTCGCCGTCCAGACGGCCGAGGATCGTTTCCTCCGCGGCCAGCAGGGAGGTGTACCCGGCGTAGTCTTCCACCACCGCCGGGTCGCTGTAATAGCGCCGGTTCAGGCGATAGAGGTAGTCGCTGAACATGACCGCGGGCGGTGCGGCGACGGTCGCTTTGCCGCCGTGCGCCTTGACAGGATCTGGCTCGCCACCCTATTCTACCGACCGGTTAGTTGTACCCAGAGAAGGCGCCGAAGCCCGGAGCAGCCACCATCGACGATTCATCGGCTTCGGATCGCCGCGAAGACCCACTCGTAAAGAAGAAGGCGCTCAGATGCCTACCTATCAGAAACCACCGACCGTCAACGACGACGCCCGCGCCGTCGACATCTATCGCGAAGCGGCCCGTATTATCTCAGAGAAGGGCTTCGACGCCACCTCGATGGGAGATATTGCCGAGACTGTCGACCTGACCAAGGGCGGTCTCTACTACTACATCAAGGGAAAGAAGGCGCTGCTCTACGCGATCATGAACTTCGTCCTGAATCTGCTCGAGGACGACGTCATCTCGATCGCCGGCGAGGAGGGGGATCCGGACCAGCGCCTGGCGAGCTTGCTGTCGGGCTACGTCCGCCTGGTGATCGACGAGCCGAGCGCGATGAACATCCTGGTCAACGAGGAGGAGGGGCTGGACGCCTCCTACCGTCCCAAGATCATGGAGCGCAAGCGGGCGTTCACCGACTTCCTACGCGAGTCGATCGTCGGCGTGCTCGAGCGGCAGCAGCGCACCCCGATGCTCGATCCCACCGTCGCCGCCCACAGCGTGCTGGGCATGGTGCACGGGGTGGTGCTCTGGTACAAGACCGATAGCGATCTCGGGCCCGACGAGCTGGTCGACCAGGTGACCCAGCTGGCGCTCCGGGGCCTGATCGCCGATCCCCCAGCGACCCCGGATCCGAAGGTCACCCGCACCGACGTCGAGCGCAGCCGCCCGCGCGGCAAGAAGCGCCAGGTCGCCTAACGTCCTCCTAGGAACCGGCGGCGGAGATTCTCCCGGGGCGCCCGAAACTCCCGGGGCGGAGAGGTGCGCGAAGTCCGTGAAACGGCGGATTTCGGGCCTCGGGTCGTGGATGACTCCTGGCATTGAACTTGCTATTCTTTACTGGTAGGCGTCCCCATGAGCAGTCCGCGTTCCGATTCCCGAGGTGGCCTGCCGAGCGGACGCTGGCCGATTCCCGCATCATCCCGAGCCCGAGACCCCAGGCACCGCGTGCCGGCCGCTGATTCGCGGCTGTGTGTGTGGGCCGCTCGTCAACGGCTCGTCTTCGCGAATCCGTTCCAAAGGAGAGTGCCATGAACGCCGATTACTACGCCCAACTGATGCAGCTGGCCCAGGACTACGGCCCGAAGCTCGCCTTCGCCGTCGGCATCCTCGCCGGCGGCTGGCTGGTGGCCAAATTCGCCGCCTACGCGATCAAGAAGCTGCTCGACAAGACCGACGTCGACAACAAGCTCGCCGAGATGATCACCGGCGGCCGCTCGAAAGACCTGCCGATCGAGAAGGGCCTGGCCAAGCTGGTCTACTGGCTGATCATGCTGTTCGTGATCGTGGCGGTGCTCCAGGTGCTCGGCCTGACGGTGGTTACCGGTCCGCTCAACGCGCTGCTGACCAAGATCACCGGCTTCCTGCCCAACGTGCTCGGCGCCGCCGCTCTGGGCGCGGTCGCCTGGGCGCTCGCCACGGTGCTGCGCCTGATCGTCAAGAACCTGCTCAGCGCCTTCAACCTCGACGAGAAGATCGGCGAGTCGGCAGGCGAGGAAACCAAGTCGATGTCGCTGGCCGCGACTCTGGCGGACGGCGTCTACTACCTGATCTTCCTGCTCTTCCTGCCCCAGATCCTGGACGCTCTGGAGATGGAGGGCCTGTCGCCGGTCAAGGACATGGTCGGCGAGATCCTGGGCTTCCTGCCAAATCTGCTCGGCGCCGTCGTTGTCTTCTTCATCTTCTACCTGGTGGCGCGCATCGTCCAGCGATTGGTCGCCAACCTGCTGGCCACGATCGGTTTCAACAAGGTGCCCGAGTGGCTGGGTCTTGGTGACACCAAAGAGGGCGCACTCTCGGCGTCGTCGATCGCCGGCTGGGTGGTGATGATCGTGATCCTCTTCATGGGTGCCATCCAGGCCTTCAACACACTCGGGCTGGCCGTCGTCTCGAATCTCGCCAACGAGCTGATGCAGGGCCTGTTCTCGATCCTGGTCGCGGTGGTGATCTTCGCCGCCGGCCTGTTCTTCAGCCGCCTGGCCCACAAGGCGATCACCGCCAGCGGTCATCGTCAGTCCGGAACGCTGGCCAACGTCGCCCGTCTGGCGATCCTGGTCGTCGTCGGCGCCATGGCGCTGCACAAGACCGGCCTGGCTCCGGACATCGTCAATCTGGCCTTCGGTGCCCTGATCGCCGGCCTGGCGCTGGCCTGCGGCCTGGCCTTCGGCCTCGGCGGCCGCGAGTCCGCGGCACGCACGATCGAGTCCTGGCGCGGCAGCGAGGACTGAGTCTTCGTTCTAGAGGCTGTCCCCGATTTCGGGGACGGTCGCCAGGATGTGCCGCACGGCCGCGATCGAGAGACTGTTGGCCACCAGCCGCCAGGCGTTGGCGATGGGTAGGTCGGGGGGTAGTCGGTAGCTGTCGGGAAAGCCCAGGAGTCGGAGGACCTCGGCCGGTGAGAACCGGCGGGCCCCGGCGGGGGTGGCCAGGTAGGAGCCGCTGCGCACGTGCGAGCGGCCGTAGGCCGAGGTGAAGCAGTGGGTGACGGCGGCGGGATCGTCGGCTCGCGCCAGGTGCATAGCGGCGCGGTAGCTTTCGAGCAGATCAGCGTCGACCTCGAGTCCGTCCGGCGGCTCCGGGTCGAGGTAGCTGCCGAGCGGCGCTCCACGGGTCCGGCGAGCCGGGCGGGGAACGAGCCTGCCGCGCGCGGCGACCAGGTAGTACCGGCGCCGGCGGTTGGGGATGCCGAGCTCGGTGGGGCACAGCAGGCACTCTTCGACGCTTCTGTAACCCGCCTTTTCCAGGGTCGTGAGGAGCCGCTCGTGGACCTGGGAGCTCTCGAAGCCGGGGACGTTCTCGAGTGCCACGTAGCGGGGTCGCACCTCGGCGATCCGTTCGATCAGGGCGAGGAAGGTCTCGGCCCGCGGATCAGCGAGGTCGCGCCGCAGCCCCCGCCGGGTGAAGGGTTGGCAGGGCGGGGACGCCCACCACAGATCGGCGTCCCAGGCCCTGAGCTGGTCGATCGCGATCGACTCGACCAGCGCCGGCACCACCGGGTGCGGGTAATTGTGGGAGTAGACCTCGAGCGCCAGGCGATTGACGTCGACGGCGGCGACCGGCGTGGCGGAGTCTCCGAGCGCCGCGGCGCAGCCTCCGATGCCGCAGTACAGCTCCAGGGCGCGCAGGGGATCTCTCGCGCCGTGACCGCCAGCGCTCAAGCCTCGGCCAGAGCCGCGTGCAACTGCTCGCGCAGCGGCTCAATCACCTCCGGATCCTTGACGTCGATCACCGGCGTGTTGTCGTACTGCTCGAAGAACAGGCTCGAGGGCACGTCCTCCGGGACTTCCAGCGCGCGGCGCAGCTTGCGGTTCTCGGGTACGAATCCGCGCGGGATGAGGCGTTCGATGATTCGGCCGATGGTGCCCTGGAGACCGCAGATCAAGATCGCCGCACGGTCGGGCCTGAGCCCCCCCGCGCCGAGCCCCAGCCGCTCGTCGAGCTCCTTCAAGCGCTCGGGCATGAAGTAGTCCTCGACCCTGCCGGAGTCGCCCCGCCAATCGGGCGACTCTGCGGGCCGGCTGATCGAGGTCATGTAGTGCAGGCCCGATGCCTTCAGCGAGTCGAGCTCTTCCCGGTAACCGAGCTCGGCCGGGTAGGAGGCGCCGTGGAGGATCGCGTACTGGCCGAGGTCGGCCCGCGGGTCGCGGAGATGGATGCTGCGCACCATGCTGACGAAAGGAGCGAGCCCCGTGCCGGCGGCGACGCACACGCGCAGCCGCGGGTCGTCGTCTCCCACTGTGTCGCGGATCGTGAACTTACCGACCGCGCGATCACGCAGGAAGAGCCGGTTCGCGGCTTTCGTTTCCCACAGGAGATGGGTCAGCGGGTTGTCCGACTCCGGGTACGAGACGTAGCGGATGTAGAACTCCATGACGTCGCGCTCTTCGGGCGCCGAAACGATCGACATGGGCCGCCTCACGGAGCCGAGATCCGGCACGCGCTCGTTGTTCATCCCGAGGGTCACGTATTGGCCCGGAACGAAGGAATTCGCCGGGATCGGTTCGTCGGGCCGGATCTTGAAGATCGAGAGCTGCGAGGTGAGGTCCTCACGCTCGAGGAGGGTGGCGTTGTAGGTGAGGGGTTTTGCCGGCTTAGCCATGCCTAGGTGGATCTCCGGAGGGGTGGTGAGTCGGATTCGATCGACCTCTTCGGCTGCGAAGTCTATGCGCCGGGAGTACGAATTGTCGTGCCATTGTCCGGTTTTTTGTGACAGAGACTGTCAATCGGGGCGCCGTGACACGGCGTTCTGACACCTCGCTGCCACCGACCGAAGTGCGATGGGGCGAATTTTTCTAGATCGAATCACGAATTCAAGTGCGATCTCTGCTTGTAGTGAAAAAGCGCTTCGCGGAGCCGATCGGCCGGCGGGCTGGCACGTCGATTGCTAATGAACAGTGGCATGAGACAGTCAGTCACACATCGAGACCCAACTGTCCCGGCGAGCAATCGCCGTCAAAACGACCAGCATTGTCAGGTTGTCTGACGGACGCCTGACCCCTTCTTAACCCCACCATTTTCCTGCCTTCGACCCTACCGAATACCGCCCCGAGCAATCGGGGCGGTCCTGCCGTATGGGCAAAAAGCTCGCTGGTTGAAACTCAGACCACGCCGCCGATGTAGCCCTCTTGCTCCAGGTGGAGCAGGATTTGTTGCGCCCCTTCTTCCGGAGTCGTGCCGGTGGTCTGGATCACCACCTCGGCGTCCTCGGGCTCCTCGTAGGGGTCGGAGATGCCGGTGAACTGCCCGATCTTGCCGGCGCGCGCCTTGGCGTAGAGCCCCTTGGTGTCCCGCTGCTCGCAGACCGAGAGCGGCGTGGCGACGTGGACCAGGATGAAGCCGCCGCCGGCGCTCACCACTTCGCGCACTTCGTCGCGCACCCTGGCGTAGGGGGCGATCGGCGCGCAGATCGCGATGCCGCCGTTCTTGGTGATCTCGGAGGCCACGAAGCCGATTCGGCGGATGTTGAGATCCCGGTGCTCGCGCGAGAAGCCGAGCTCCGAGGACAGGTTCTTGCGCACGATGTCACCGTCGAGCAGCGTCACCGGCCGACCGCCCATCTCCAGCAGCTTGACCATCAGGACACTGGCGATGGTCGATTTGCCGGCACCCGAGAGCCCCGAGAAGAAGACAGTGAAGCCGCTCTTGTGACGCGGCGGGTGGGTGCGCCGGAGCTCGTCGACGACCTCCGGAAAGGTGAACCACTCCGGGATGTCCCGGCCGTCGTTCAATCGCCGGCGCAGCTCGGTGCCCGAGATCGAGAGGGTGCGGGTGCCCTCGGGCAGCTCGTCGGCGGGCGAGTAGCCGCCACGATCCTCGGCGTAGACCATCAGCTTGAACGGCACCATCTCGATTCCCAGCTCTTGCTCGTAGCGCTGCATCATCTCCTGGGCTTCGTAGGGCCCATAGATCGGGTTGCCGGCGGAATCGTTGCCCGGACCAGCGTGGTCGCGGCCGACGATGAAGTGCGTGCAACCGTAGTTCTTGCGGATGATCGCGTGGAGCACGGCCTCCCGCGGCCCGGCCATGCGCATCGACAGCGGCAGCAACGACAGCAGCGCCGTGTGCTTCGGATAGCGCGGCATGATCGCCTGATAGGCGCGGACCCGGGTGTAGTGGTCGACGTCGCCGGGTTTGGTCGTGCCGACGACCGGGTGAACGAGCAGACTGGCCTCGAGCTCACGCGAGGCGCGCAGCGTCATCTCGAAGTGGGCGCGGTGCATCGGATTGCGGGTCTGGAAGGCGACGATTCGCCGCCATCCCAGCCGCGCGAACTGCTTGCGCAGCCGGGCCGGGGTGTGGCGCAGATTGACGAAGTCGTAGTGCTGCGGCATCTGCAGGCCCCGAACAGTGCCGCCGACGGCGTAGGTGTTGGTGCGGTCCAGCAGGTGAGTGACCCCGGAATGGGCACGATCGGCGGTGCCGTAGATCGCCTGGGCCTGGGTCTCGAAATCGAGCGGCCACACGTCGTCGACGTCGAGCACCGCGAGCATCACCCCCTGGGCGTCGCGCAGCGCCAGCATCGAGCCGGCATCGAGAGTCTTCGCGACCGCTTCGGTGACGTCCAGGGTGATCGGGATCGGCCACAGGGTGCCGTCCGCCAGGCGCAGCGAGTCGCAGACCGACTCGTAGTCTCCGCGGCCCATGAAACCGCGAAGAGGTGAGAAGCCTCCGCCCAGGATCAGCTCCAGATCGAAGAGCTGCCGGGACGTCAAGTCCCAGGAGGGCCAGTCGACGGAGGTCTGGCGCAGCTCTTGCCGCCGCTCTTCGTCGACGAGGAGCTGCACGAGCTCGCCTCCGTGAGGCGTGATGAGATTGTCGGGCATCGAATTTCCTTTCTGGGGAGCGAGGGGCGGAGACGGTCTCTTCCTGGGAGCCGTTCTCCGAGCTCTGCTACAATCGATCGTGTTGACCGCTGTTTGAATGGGGACGCGGCGGGAGCACCGCGGGGCGAGATCCTACCATATCTGACGGAGTCGCGTCGCTGCCTCCACCGGGGCTGAAATCCATGGAAATCGATGCCGCCGCGGGGAAAACCTACGATCCGATCAAGCGGATGCTCGACCTTGTGGTCGCGGCCACCGGCGGGCTCTTGCTGTTGCCTGTCATGGCGCTGGTCGCGGTAGCGGTGAAGCTGACGTCGCGAGGTCCGGCCCTCTACCGCGCCCGGCGGGCCGGCCGGTGGGGCCGGCCGATCGACGTCCTGAAGTCCCGTACCATGGCCGAGGGCTCCGATAGCCACGGCACGATCACCGTCGGCGCCGATTCACGCATCACGCCGCTCGGCCGCATCCTGCGTCTTACGAAGCTCGACGAGCTGCCCCAGCTGTGGAACGTGCTGCGCGGCGAGATGTCGCTCGTCGGCCCGCGGCCCGAATCGCTCAATATCGTCGAACAGCACTACACCGAACGCCACCGCGAGGCTCTCTCGATCCGGCCCGGCCTGACCTGCACGGGCACCCTCTACTACTGGGTCTATCAGGAGCGGCTCAGACCACCGGACGGAGTCGGGCCGGAGGAGTTCTATGTCCGCGAGCTGCTCGACGCCAAGATCGCCGCCGACCTGCACTACGTGCACCATCGCTCGCTGCTCTACGACCTGCGGCTGATCGGCGACACGGCGTGGGTTCTGATGCTCAAGATCCTGGGTGCGAAGCCACGGTGGAAGCCGCCGATTCCCCATGGATCTTGAGACTCTCACAACAACGGCGGACTGAGTCTACGCTCACCGAATCATCGACCCAGAGATTTACGATCCGTCTGGCGAAGCGATCGGCCCGTGGGCAGGCATCCTCGGGCCGGAAGAAGGAGCTCAGCTCCCAATAGAGATTGGAGACGTGAAAGCCATCCCGCCGAACGGCCTCACTGAAGGCGACGAGCCGGTCCGGAGCGTCGAAGAGCAGCGAAAAGCGCCAGCAGACGCCACTGGTTCGCCAGCCGGCGAGCAAGCTCCAGGGACCTTCATCCTCCAGCAGCTCGCAACAGATCTCTGCTTTTTCGAAGCGGCGCTCCAAGATCGTTGCCAGCTCATGCCAGCCCGCGGCGAGCGCCGAGACGTCGTCCAAGGGTCTGATGAGAAGGCTTTCGTACGCCGGCCTCACCCGCATGAATGAGGTGCAGATATCCAGGTCAGGGGACAGCCGCCTCAGCGCTACCAGCGAGTGGTGGAGATTACGGTAGCTGAGGGACAGGAGCGCCCGTCGGTCGGCATCCGGGATCGATGGCCGGCGTTCGATGGCGAGCAGCTCTCGGAGCTTCAGAGCCAAATCTCCATCGCGGATTTGCAGCGCGCCGCCACCGCACTCGAGGATCTTGGTGGGATTGAAGCTGTAGACGGTCATCGCCCCTGTGGCACCAGCGGGCAGGCCATTCGGAGTATTCGCCCCCAACGCCTGGGCGTTGTCCTCGATGAGGATCGCATCGTGCTCGTGGCACCAGTGCGCCAGCTGGTCTAGGTCTGCCGTCTGTCCGTAGAGATGGACAAAAAGCACCGCCCGTGTGCGCGCCGTCCAAACCGCTTGGACGCTCTCGAGCGTAACCATCCCTGTGGCCGGGTCGCAATCGGCAAACCTAGGCGTCAACCCGGCCACGAGGGCCGCCATCGCCGGGGTCGCGCAAACCATGGCAGGGAGAATAACCTCCAGCTCCTCCTCACGGTGGCCTTCGCTGCCCGCCAGCCGGTAGGCCCAGTAGAGAGCGGTCGCCGCCCGACCACACCAGAGAAGCTCCGCGGCGTTCATGTCCGAGAGGACCTGCTCTTCGATACCCAGTAGAGCGTCCGGGGTCCTAACCGGCCCGGCGCTGCTCAAGAGCGTCACTCCGCGGCTCCGCTAATTCCGACGCGCGTTGTCCGCCAACGGCTGGCCGCCTCGGAAATGGTCGTGAATTCATAGGCATCTTCACACGCACTGATCCGTCGTGCGAAAGCGACGAGGTTGTCGATCACCGCTTCGCGGCACGAGGCGTAAAGCATGTCGGCACTGGGCGAGGGCATGGCCTCGTCGGGATGGAAGATGAGAACCCAGACCAACAGCTCGCCGGTTTCGCGGCCGGCGTGGCGCTCCCAGTCATCGAGCGCGCGAGTGAAGAGCTGAGGGTGGACAGCCGGGTTCATGTACCGTGTCTTCGGTGCCAGATCGTATGGCGCCTGGAATCGCCAGGTCGTCATCGGGACCTGTATCAGCGGCCGGACTGTGCCGGGCCTGCGGAGGTCGGCATCGTCCGGGAAGTAGGGCTGGTTCGGAGCGCCGATCCAGTTTTTTGGATGGCCGGCGCTTCCACTGATGCCTGGCAAGCTCGTCGAGTCACAGCTCATGCCGAGGTGCTCTACGGTCTCGTAGGTCGCCGTGGTATGCCATCCTTCCCCGTTGCGGAAAGCGGTGGGAACAAACGGCGCCTCCGCCAGGTCTTCCCAGAGGCGCAGCAGCTCCTCGCGAGATTTGCCAGGATCGGTCAACAGCTGCGGCATCTGGCCGGGGCTCGGCTGATGGTAGAGGTGAGGGTGCCAGGCTAGCTCGTCGCCGGCGGAAAGCGCTTCCTGCCAGAGCTCTTCGAAGGTCCACACTAGATGCAGCGAGGTACCGAAATTGCTCCGGAGCTGGCCGTCCACCCTGATGAACCAGGTGATCGGAACCCGTAGCCCCCCCAGGTCAGCCTGCCGTGCCTCGAGCTCCGCCGCCAACGGGCGAATCGAGCTCAGACCATGCCAGGTCGCGGCGTCGCGATCGGTAGTCATGCCGCTCAATCCATCTGGGTCGGCGTCGATCGTCAAACAGAGCAGGTGTTTCCTCAACGGACGAAGCCCTCGACATCCTCGTGGAAGAGCTGGACGCAGAACTCGTACGCACGGTAATCGTGGCGCAGCACAACGCGGCGGGCGATTCCTTTGGCGAGACCGAAGATCTCTTCGGGAGAGTAATAGAAGACCTCGGGGCTCCTGAAGTCGACGTAAGTCGACATCATGTCGATCGAGACGGATACCGCAGTGCGCTCGTAGGCCAGCGCGAGCATCTCACGCATCACCGCCATGTTGTCGGAATATCGGTACCGGTTGTTCAATACCGAGGACATCACGATGGTGTCGTACGAACCGTCGATGCCTTGCAAAAAAACGTTTCGAAGCTCGAACTGCACGTCGCGATGTCGCCGTTGGCACTCGTTGATGTACTCCTGTACGATGTCATATCCGACATACTCGCAGGCGATGTCGTGGGCCTCGAGAAAGCGGTAGAAACAGCCCAGACCGCAGCCGATGTCGAGCACTTTCGGCCGCCCACCACGAAGAGCGGAGCTGTGCACGAGATGGCGGATCCTCTGTTTGGCCTTGCTCCCGGAGCTGAGAGAGTCGAAGGTAGGCCCATGCTCGGCGACCCGCTTTCGGTACCGTTTGACGACGTACTCCAGATCGCGACGATCCAGAGCGGATTCAGTTTTGGTCATTGCTTCCCGTGCCCTCGAGAATATCGGCGGCGGTATAAGCGGACGCGGTCGATCCCTCGCGGTAGGTTGCTATGACGTTACGGCATACCCAGTCGGCTTGGGCGGATGCCTCCTCCAGGCCGGTACTGAAGATGACCGCGAAACCTGCTCGGCCGGCGGTGGTTCTGAGAGGCAGAATTTCGTCGCCGGATTCGACCGTCAAGTCCATGTCGAAAACAGCAGGATGGTCCTTCACTTCATCGGGATAGGTAATCGTTTTGATCCGACCCGGAGGCAGGATCAGGAACCGGTAGTCGGCTCCACGTCGGGCCGTCGGCTCGAAGCCGATCGGAGCGGAGCCACATGCCATTCGGCAGGCTTCGACAAACTCGTCAACACCACTGACGTGGCTCGCGATCTGAGCGGTGTGCCCGCCGCCGCAGCGCGCTCCGAGCTCCATCAGAACCGGGCCGTCGGAAGTATAGACGAACTCGATGTGGGCCGTACCAGTGGTCAAACCCAGGGCTTTGATCGCCTTGTCGCACATGTCCGCGACGCGCGCCTCTCGTTGTCCCGAGAGCGGCGCGGGATATTGGACGCTGATGTCCACGCGGTACGGCAAATTGGACTTGATCTTCCTGCCGATGCACAGGACCGAAGTCCGGTCGCCGTCGATCAGGACCTCGCAGCTGTGCTCGCTGCCGACGAGAAAACGCTCGATGAGCGCACTCGTACCGGCCAGGCCTTCCCTCGTCGCGAACTCGAACGCGCGGCCGACCTGATCCCGGTTCTCGATCCGGCTGACGCCCCGGGAGCCGCCGAAGCTGCGATCGGGTTTGAAGATCAGCGGAAACTCGGCCAATTCGTCGACCGCCGCCAGCGCTTCCCGGGTGTTGCTCGCCACCCTGAACCTGGTCGAATAGGGGCCGAGCCCAGCCCAGGCTTCGCGCATCGCGGCCTTGCTGGTGGCGCGCGCCGCCGCATCGCGGCCGATGGTCGCGAGCCCGAAGCGCTCCGCCAACTCCGCTCCGGAACGGACCCCGACGTCCGCCAGGCTGACCACACCGTCGACGCCGTGGCGCCGGCAGGTCTCCGTGAGGCCTTCGATGTCGAGAATATCGATCGCGAGCCCGACATCGGCGGCGGCGAGGCCCGGGGCCGCCGGATTCCTGTCCGCGACGATCACATGGAAGCCGGACTCTCTCGCGCGGTGGATCGACGGCACGTTGTAACGATTGCCGCCGAGCACCAGTAACCTGGGTGTGTCAGTCGAGCAGGCCACGGGCTTCCGTTCCGCCACCAGGCACGTCCCGAGTTACGCCAAGAAACGCGATCAATCGCGCCGCTCAGAGATGAGCCGCCACCTGGCGGCGGTTGATCTCCTCGGTGACGCGTCGCACACGCTCGTTCTTGCTCGCGGCATGGTTGAACTCGACCCCGCCCCCGCCATCGGCGACTCCGATGACTCGGGTCGGGTTGCTGATACTGTCGACGACCACGTCTCCGGCCCTGCCGATGACGCCTCCGGCGACGACTTCGATCCCGTCCACCTCTCCGCGGCCCTGTGACTCCTGGCGAACGCGGGCCGATTCGTGGGCCGCTTCCAGGGCGCCCGCCATGGCGGGCCACATGTTCACCCGCAGCAGAGTCATTCCCCGGCGTTGTGCTTCAGCGAGCGCGTCCGGGTGGAGAGACCCGATACCAGCGTCGAGGACGGGGGTCTCGGTCGGCAAGCTCTCGACCAGGTCTCTGTTGAAGTCGCCCGGAGAAACGGGCCAGGCGATCACCAGTGTGGCCTCGCCGAGTCTCGAGATCGCTTCCGGGGCCTGGATCGGCAAGCGGACCACGTCCAGGCCCGTCGGATCGAACGAGAAGGTCTCGATCGCGGCCCGGATCGACGGGTTGGCGGCCTCGCCCAGCAAGACGACTCGGGCCAGCCTCCCTGCCAGGTGCATGGCCAGCAGTCGACTCTTGGGATGATCGCCGACGATCGCGATCCGCCGATCTTCGAGGCACTCGTCCAACATCCTTACGATCTGATCCTCGACAGCACCGACCCAGACCCGGCTGTCCGAATAGGTCAACAACAAACCGTCGCCGAAGTGGTCGCGGGCGAGCCGCCCCGGCGTGTCGACGCCGTCGGGCTTGCGGTCCGTGTCGAGGAAGACCACATCGACGTTGCCGGAGGCAGCTTCCAGGACCCGAACCAGGGGTTCTCCCGCCGTTAGAGTCACTGAGCCGATCATGTGTGCGGGCGTCGCCTGGATGTTCGCGGACACCTTCAGCTCGGTTGATGGTGCATCGGCCATCACAATGTTCAGTGCCGAGAACTTGCCCGCCTTGACGGCCTTCGACCGCAGCTCATCGAGCAGCAGCCTCAGGCCCGCGATGTCTTCCGTGATTCCCCGGTCGCGGACTTGGTAGGCGGGTATGCTGATAGTGCGGGGAATCTTCTGCGCGGCGAGCTCTCGCCCGATGCGGTCGAGGAGATCGTCCGGGGCGTTCACCATCTCCTCCTGGGTCAGCCGAACGATCATGTCGCGCACGTCCAGATCGTATTCCTGGGCATAACGCTTCACTTTGGAAGTGAAAGACGAGTGGAATCGAGCATAGCCGGCCGTGATCGCCATGGGATTCAGCCCATGGCCGTGCATCAGCGGCGCGATCAGGCCCTGGCCAACGTCCATGACCCCATTGAGATCCACGTCATCGAGATGACCGCGTTGCTTGAGGATCGCTACCAGCGCCTCGGTGACAGTGTTGCCGGCGGAGCGTCCCATGCCCTGGAGAGAGGAGTCGACGAGTGCCGCCCCACGATCGATGGCGCTCAGCGTATTCGCCATTGCCATCGCCAGGTTGTCGTGACCATGGAAACCGAGATGGGCATCACACTCGCCCCGCGCTGCTTCGATGTAGCGCGCGATCTCTTCGGGGAACATCCCGCCGGCGGAGTCGACCAGACAAACCAGATCCGAGCCCCAGCTGCGGGCCAGCGCGGCGCAGCGGCCGAACTCGGAGGGGCTGACGGCATACGACTTCATGGCGTTGAAAGAGACCAACAAGCCGAGCTCCTTGGCCAGCTCGATATAGGGCCGGGCGAGCTCGATCGTCGTCACGTCGACGCCCACGCGAACGAAGGGCATTCGGTAGCTGGCGGCCAGGCGTAGATCCTCGAGACGAGCGATTCCAGGAATGCAGAACATGCCCCACCGGGCGAGCTTCAGCGATGCTGCCGCGGCCTCCAGGTACTCTTCGTCGGTGGCGGCGGCGCGCCCCTTGCTTTGCGACGCATTGAGTCCGAGACCGTGCCCGACCTCGATCCAACGCAGGCCTACCGCCTCGAGCGCCGCAGCGATCTTGGCGGTGTCTCTGGCGGTGAACTGAAAATCGATCAGGTAGGAGCCGTCGCGCAGGGTGACGTCCAGAATCTCCGGCGTGCGATCGAAGATCGTCGTCATTGGTCGAGCCTGGATGTGTGCGGTGACATGACTGGACGGTTGGCGTCCGGAGAGGCGCCAAGAGGTGCTAGATCCTACAGCCCGGGCCGCCCCGGGGCAATGTCGTGCAGGCCCACGGAGCCTTCCTGGCAGGCAGCCGCTCGGCTTGACGCCACCCAGCGCGACCGATAGGCTGACCTCACGCCGACGGCGATGTGGGGCGAGCTTCTGTCCCAGGCATTCCTTCCAAAACGCGATGACAGATCGAAAGCTCCTTTCGGTGGTGATCCCCGTCTACAACGAGGAGACCAACATCCGGCCGTTCTACGATCGTTTGATCGGCGCCATCAAGCCGCTGGAGATCGACGCCGAGATCATCTTCGTAGACGACGGCAGTAGTGATCGCTCTCCCGAGCTGATCGCGGAGCTGTCGCAAGAGGACCCCCGAGTCAGAGCGCTCATCCTGTCGCGCAACTTCGGCAGTCATCCGGCCTTGAGCGCGGGCCTCCATCACGCCAATGGCGATGCCGCCGTCCTGATCTCGGTCGATCTCCAGGACCCCCCGGAGCTGATCACGACTCTTGTCGAACGCTGGCGTGAGGGCTATCACGTCGTCTGGGGGGTCCGCGAAAGCCGCGACGATCCCTGGATGAAGAAGACGCTGGCACGGCTCTTCTACTCTGTCGTCCGACGGATCGCGCTGCCCCAGTTCCCGCCGCAGGGCCTCGAGTGTGCCCTCTGGGACCGCAAGGTCTTGAACGTGCTGGATCGTTTTCCCGAGGTGAATCGGTCCCTGCACATGCTGGTGGTGTGGTCTGGCTTCCGCCAGACGAGGGTGCCCTATCATCGCCACGCTCGCCATTCCGGGGTCAGCAAGTGGCCCATCCGTAGACGTCTGAATCAAGCGATCGACGTCTTCGTGGCATTTTCCAACACGCCGATCCGGATGATCTCGTACTTGGGGATCACGATTTCGCTGCTGAGCTTCCTCTATGCTACGTTTCTCCTCGCGGCCCGCCTGCTGAGGGGAGTTGGAGAATCCGGCTGGCCCTCGTTGATGGTCGCGATCCTCTTTTTGGGAGGTGTTCAATTGGTCATGCTGGGAATCCTTGGCGAGTACTTGTGGCGGACCTCGGATCAAGTGCGCGGCCGGCCGCTGTTCATCGTTATGGAGGAAATCGGTTTCGACGGCGCCGCCAATCGACCGAGCCCACCGCCCCGGGAACTGCCATGAACAGGATTTCCGGCGATAGCAAGGTGCGAATCGCCGTCGTCGGGGCGGGCTACTGGGGCCCCAACCTGATCCGTAACGTCGCGAGATTGCCGCAGGCTAGCCTCGACTGCGTTTGTGACCAGCGGCCAAGCCGTCTAGAACGTATCCGGGCGCAGTACCCTGTGAGGACGGTGACGACGGAGTTGAACGAGGTTCTTGCCGACAGCGCCGTGGATGCGGTCATCCTCGCGACGCCGCCAGAAACCCACGGCGAGATCGGGCTCGAGATTCTCGAGTCGGGCCGACACCTCCTGGTGGAGAAGCCGATGGCGATGACGGCAGCGGAGGCGGAGAGGTTGGTGGAGGAAGCCGCCGCCAGGGAGCTGGTGCTTCTGGTCGGCCACACCTTCGAGTTCAACGCGGCCGTCTTGAAGGTCCGAAAGCTGATCGCGGCCGGCGAGATCGGCGACGTTTACTACCTTCACTCTCAGCGGGTCAACCTCGGCAAGGTTCGCACCAACTGCAACGCCCTCTGGAGCCTGGCGCCCCACGACGTCTCGATCGCCAACTTCCTCTTCGGCGAGAGACCGCTGTGGGTGCGTGCCTCGGGCTACAAGTTCCTCGACCAGGAGCTCGAGGACGTCGTCTTCCTGAATCTCGGCTATCCTCAGAATCGTGTCGCGCACATTCACGTGTCGTGGCTCGATCCCGACAAGGTGCGCCGGACGACCGTTGTCGGGAGCCGCAAGATGATCGTCTACGACGACATGAGCCACGATGCCAAGGTCAAGGTGTTCGACAAGGGCGTCAGCAAGCAGGCGGTGACCACGGAGGCGCTCGAAGCGCCGCCCTTCGGCGAGTTCGTCTTCCTCACCCACACCGGCGACGTCTGGATCCCCAAGATCGACTTTGCCGAGCCGCTCCACCAGGAGGTCGCGCACTTCGTCGCCTGCATCCAGGGACGGGAGAAACCACGGACCGGCGGCCTCAACGGCCTCGCGGTCGTGCGGGCGCTCGAGGGAGCCCAGGAATCGCTCGCACGAGGCGGAGCCACGGTCGAGCTCTGAGATCTCCGAGATGGAGAATCGTTCCGGCACCGCGATCATCCACCCGGGCGTTGTCTTCCTCGGCGAGGCCTCGATCGACGACTTCGTGATCGTAGGTCGGCAGCCGCGCCCCGGGCGAGACATCGTCGAGACGATTATTGGCGCCGACGCGGTCCTGCGCTCCGGTACCGTGATCTACGCCGGCAATCGGATCGGCAACGGGTTTCAGACCGGCCATGGTGCCCTCGTCCGCCACGGCAACGTCATCGGCGACGATTGCAGCCTCGGCTCGGGATCGGTCATCGAGTTCGAAACGCGTCTGGGACAGGGCGTGCGGATCCACTCCCAGGCATTCGTCCCCGAGTACTCGATCCTGGAGGACGAGTGCTGGATCGGACCGAACGCCGTGCTGACCAACGCCCGCTATCCTGGGTCGGCGCGCGTGAAGGAGACCCTCGAGGGCGTGAGGATCGGCAAGTGCGCGCGTATCGGCGCCAACGCGACCATCCTCCCCGGCGTCGTCGTCGGCGAGGCGGCGCTGGTCGGCGCCGGCGCGGTGGTCACACGCGACGTGGCTGCCGGCACGGTGGTCGCCGGCAATCCCGCCCGGGTGATCAAGCGGATCGAGGATCTGGAGTATGATGATCGCCCCGGTGCGCGAGCCTACCCGGACTGAGGAGCAAACCGTGCAGATTCCCCTCGTCGACCTGAAGGCCCAGTACGCCTCGATCCAGGCCGAGATCGACGCCGCTGTCGCCGCCGTGATTTCGGACACCGCCTTCGTCGGCGGCCGTTACGTCGCGGCCTTCGAGCAGGCGTTCGCCGGTTTTTGCGAGGCTCCCCACGCGGTCGGTTGCGGCAACGGAACCGACGCCCTCGAGCTGGCGCTGGAGGCTCTCGGCGTCGGTCCCGGCCACGAGGTCATCCTGCCGTCGCACACCTTCTTCGCCTCCGCCGAGGCGGTGCTGCGCGTCGGCGCGACGCCGGTCTTCGCGGACGTCGAGGAAGGCGGATTCCTGATCGACACGGAGGCGATTCCGGCGCTGGTGAGCGAGCGCACGCGGGCGATCATGCCGGTCCACCTCTATGGCCACCTGTGCGACATGGACCCCATCCTGGAGATCGCCCGTGATCACGACCTGGCGGTGGTCGAGGATTCCGCGCAGGCCCACGGCGCGCGCTACCGCGGCCGGCCCGCGGGCACGATGGGTGACGTCGGCTGCTTCTCCTTCTA
Organism: bacterium; assembly: GCA_024226315.1. GTDB lineage: Bacteria > Acidobacteriota > Thermoanaerobaculia > Multivoradales > J023 > JAAELT01. The sequence continues at coordinate 19,953 of JAAELT010000177.1, forward strand.
CCCGGGCAAGAACCTCGGGGCCTACGGCGACGCCGGGGCCATCGTCACCGGCGACGCTGAGCTGGCCGCGCGTCTCTCTCGCTTGCGCAATCACGGCCGCAGCGGCAAATACGAGCACCACGAGGTCGGGGTCAACTCCCGCCTCGACGGTCTCCAGGCGTCGATCCTGGCCGCCAAGCTGGTGCACCTCCACGATTGGAATCGCCGGCGCCGCGCGGCCGCGGCTCGCTACGATCGCCTGCTCGAAGGCGTCGAGGGCGCCCGGGCCTTGACCGGCCGGCCCGAGACCGAGTCGGTCTATCATCTCTACGTGGTCCGCGTCCCCCATCGCGACGAGGTCCTGGAGCTGCTGCGGGCCGACGGTATCGGAGCCGGGATCCACTATCCCGTGCCCTGCCACCTGCAGCCCGCCATCCTGAAGACCGGCTCGCGCCTCAGCCTGCCACGAACCGAAGCCCTGGCCGCCGAGATCCTGTCGCTGCCGCTCTACCCCGAGATCACCCCCGAGCAGATCGACCGCGTCACAGGCAGCCTCGACCGCGCCCTCGAGAGGACCCGAAGCCGATGACCGCCGACACCCGGATCCGGGACAAGAGCATCCTCATCACCGGCGGAGCCGGCCTGGTCGGCTCGCACATCGCCGAAGAAGTGCTGCGGCGTGGCGCTCGCCGAGTGGTGGTATACGACAGCCTGGTGCGCGGCCGCGAGCCGCATCTCGAGCCGGCGCGGCGCCTCGGCGAAGTCGAGCTGGTTCAGGCCGACATCGAAGACCGTGACGCCCTCGACCGTGCCTTCGAGGGTATCGACCTGTGTTTCCACCAGGCGGCCATGTGGCTGCGCCAGGCGCAGAAAGAGCCGCGCCGGTCGATCGAGGTCAACATCCTCGGCAGCTTCAACGTGCTCGAGTGCTGTGTGCGCCACGGCGTGCGCAAGATTGTCTCCGCGTCGTCGTCGAGCGTCTACGGCGACGGCAGGTACCTGCCCACCGACGAGGCGCACCCGTTCGACAACGACCTCTTCTACGGCATGACCAAGGTCGCCCTCGAACAGCTCCTGCGCTGTTTCGAGAAAGAGCACGGCTTGCCCTACGTGGGGCTGCGCTACCTCAACGTTTACGGCGCCCACCAGCCCTTCCAGGCCGCTTATACCGACGTCATCATGCACTTCATGAATCGCGTCGACGAGGGCGAGCCACCGATCATTCATGGCGACGGTAGCCAGACCGTCGACCTGGTCTACGTCGGCGACATCGCCAGGCTCAACGTCATGGCCATGGAGAGCGCGGTGTCCGGCGAGCTCTTCAACGGCTGCACGGGCCGCGAGACGAGCCTGAAGCAGCTCGCCGAAGCGGTGCTCGAGGTCAAGGGCCGTCCGGACCTCGAGCCGGTCTTCGAGGCCCGCGACTCGAAGCTGGTCCTGCGTCGCTCCGGTTGTCCGAAGAAGGCGCGTGAGATGCTCGGCTTCGAGGCCACGACGCCGCTGCTCGACGGCTTGCGGGCCGTGGCGCAGTGGCGCGACGCGGTCAAGGCCGGCACGGCCTGAGTGGGCCATGTGCGGCGTCGCCGGCATCTTCGACCGTTTCGGCAGACCGATCGATCCGGCGACCTGCGTTCGGATGACCGAGGTGCTCCGGCACCGCGGCCCGGACGATGAAGGCACACTCGTCGACAGTGCCGCGGGCGTCTCGATCGGGCTCGCGCACACCCGCCTGGCGATCGTCGATCTCTCCGCCGCCGGCCGCCAGCCCATGTCCAGCCCGGACGGCGACCTATGGCTGGTCGCCAACGGCGAGATCTACAACGCCCCCGAGCTGCGCCGCGAGCTCGAATCCGAGGGCTGCCGCTTCTCCTCCCGCACCGACATCGAGGTCATCCTCCATCTCTACGCCCGGGAGGGGCTCGCCTGCCTCGAACGGCTCGACGGCATGTTCGCCTTCGGCCTCTGGGACCGCGGTCGAGGCAAGCTGCTGCTGGCTCGCGACCGCTTCGGCGTCAAGCCCCTGTACTTCGCCGAGCGGGCCGGCCGGCTGGCGTTCGCTTCCGAGGCCAAGGCCATCCTCGAGGTCGACGGCTTCGAGGCGCGGCTCGACCCGGTGGCATTGTCGGAGCACTTCACCTTCCAGTGGGCGACCGGGGGTCGCAGTCTGTTCCACGGTTTCGAGCTCCTGGAGCCGGGCTGCTGGCTCGAGGCCGACGCTCGCGGCACGCGCCGGGGCCGTTACTTCGAGCTGAGGTACGACCGCGGTGAGCCGTTCGGCGAGAGCGAGGCCGTCGAGCGGCTTCGTGCCGCCTTCGAGTCCGCGGTCGAGCGCCAGCTCATGAGCGACGTGCCGCTGGGCGCGTTTCTCTCGGGCGGCATGGACACCGGCTCGATCGTCGCCGTCGCCGGCCGCAGGCTCGGGCGTCTCCACACCTTCACCTGCGGCTTCGACACCACCGGCATGGAGGGCCTCGAGTCCTACTTCGACGAGCGTCGGGAAAGCCGGGAGCTGTCCGCCCTTCTCGATACCGAGCATCACGAGCTGCTGCTGGGCCCAGACCGCTTCGAACCCTCGGTGCCGAGCATCGTGTACCACCTCGACGAGCCTCGCGTCGGCATCTGCCACCAGGTCTACCACGTCGCCGAGCTCATCGGCAGGCATTTGAAAGTCGTGCTCTCGGGAGTCGGCGGCGACGAGCTGTTCGCCGGCTATCCCTGGCGCTATCAGCCGATCCTCGGTGAGACGGACGCGGACCGATTCGCCGAGACCTACTACCGCCGCTGGGTCCGCTTCTTCGACGACAGCGAAAAGAGCGCCTTCTTCAGCGATCGGATGCTCGGCGAGATCGGGGATTTCTCCACCTTTGACAGCTTCCGCCAGGTGCTCGACGCGGCCGGCACCGACGATCCGCTCCACAAGGCGCTGTATTTCGATTTCTCGACCTTCCTGCACGGGCTCTTCCTGGTGGACGACAAGCTCTCGATGGCGCACTCGGTCGAGGCGCGCGTGCCGTTCATGGACAACGCCTTGCTCGACTTGGCGACGCGGATCCCGTCACGGCTCAAGCTGTCCGAGGACCGGCCCTGGAAGTACGTGCTCAAGAAGGCCATGCACGGTCTGCTCCCGGAAGAGACGCTCCACCGCCGCAAGCAGGGATTCACGCCGCCCGACGCCACCTGGTACCGGGGGCCCCACCGCCGCTATCTCGAGAGCGTCGTCCTGTCGCCGCGGGCGCTCGAGCGGGACGTCTTCCGGCCCGAGGCGGTGCGGAAGATCTTCGACCAGCACATGAGCGGCGAGCACAACCATCGTTTCCTGATCTGGTCGCTGCTGTGCCTCGAGTGGTGGCACCGGATCTTCGTCGACGGCGAGCGGCCCGGGATCGATTGAGGTGCGGCGGCACTGGCGAAAGTCCGTGATCGGGCTACTGCTGGGAATTCTCTTCCTGTGGCTGAGTCTGCGCCATGTCGAATGGGCGAGGGTGAGATCGGCGCTCGGCGCGGTCGATCTGCTTCTGTTCCTCGCGGCCTTCCTGGTCGGACAGACCTCGAACTGGGTTCGCGCTTGCCGCTGGCGCCTGCTGTTGGCGCGCCCGGTGCCGGTCGGTGGTTTGTTTGCCGCCACCATGATCGGTTATTTCGCCAACTTTGCCCTGCCGGCGCGCCTCGGCGAGCTCTTCCGAGTCGAGCGGCTGAAGCGGGCTCACGGCGTGCCGCGCGGTCGAGGGCTGGCCTCGCTGGTGGCCGAGAAAGTGCTCGACGGCCTGACCCTGTGCGTGATCCTCGGCGGTATTCTGCTGGTCAATGACTTTCCTGCCTGGGTGTCTTGGGTCGCCTATGCGAGCTTCGCGCTCTTCGGTGGTGCGCTCATGGCGATCCTCGTCTTCCTACGCTACCGGCAGTGGGCTCTCGCCCTTGTCCGCCGGCTGCTCTCGCCCTTCGGCCGCCTGTCCACCTCTGTGCTGCATTTCGCCGAGTCCGCCGCCGAGGGTCTCGAAACTCTCCGCCGGCCGGCGAGCTTCATCAGCAGTCTGCTGCTCTCCTTCGCCGTCTGGGCGATCGAAACCGTCGCCGTGTGGACTCTGCTGCGCGCCGCCGGCCTCGATCTCGGCCTGGAGGCGGCCCTTTTCGTGGTCACCATCTTGAGCCTCGGCATGCTGGTGCCGTCCCCGCCCGGGTTCGTCGGCACCTACGAGTACTTCGGCAGCCGCGCCCTCGGCCTGCTCGCCGTCGACGCCTCCGCCGCCCTGGCCGCGACCTTCCTGCTGCATCTACAGTTCCTGTTCGCCACGGTGGTCGTGGGTGTCGCGTGTCTGCTCTGGACGGGGGTGGGTTTCGGGGCGCTCAGGGAGGGAGTCACCGAGGAGTAGGGCGAGGATCGTCGACGGGCCGGGTAGTCAAGGCGGCGTCATTGGCATCCGGCCTCCATCCGCATGCCCAACCGAGGAATTTTGGTCGATCGCAAAGATCGGCGAGCTCTTTCACGTCTTACATCTCTATAGAGATGGTGGTATAGAGATGGTGGAGTCCGCTCGGGTTCACCCTCCAGCGCTCTCGACCGAGGGCCTTGACAGCTTTAACCTGGAGGTTCAAATGAAATTGCTGCGAGTTGCCGCGGAGAGTGGGAAGCCTGCGGCTCTACCGCCGAGCCAAGAAGGCTGGACATATCGAGGTGGCCAAATGAGTGAGAAGAAACCCGAGACCTTCGATGACCTCTACCGGCAGGCGAAGGCTCACGACGACTATTGGATTGCCGACGCCGTTCAGGCGTTCACCGAGAGGGTTTTCCAGCTCATGGAGGAACAGAAGAGCACCCGGAGCGAGCTCGCTCGGCGTCTCGGCACCACGCCGGCGTACGTCACCAAGATTCTGCGCGGCAATGCCAACTTCACCCTCGCCAGCATGGTCAAGCTGGCAAGGGTCTTCGGAACGGATCTTCGTATCGAGCTCACCCCGCGGGAACGCTCGCGTCAGAAGTCCACCCGGCCTTCCGCACGCGGCTCCGCCGGAGAAGGGGCCTATCCAGCCGACGGCATGGCCGCCCGGCCGGCCAGATAGCACTGAGTGGCAACAGCGGGGCCAAACCCGGCGGCTATACTGACGCGCGAGCTGGTGACGGCTTGCGGGTAGGGACGGCGAGAGCGGGAGGTGGCGTGGCTGTTGTCGGTTCTGGAGGCGGGAGGCGAGGATCCTTACACCGAACGATGACTCTGTTTCCTGGGGCTGGTTGGGGACTAGGCCGTTGACGCAGTAAGTCAATGGCTTATAATTGAAGAGTGCAGTTCGAGTGGGACGAGTCGAAGAACCTCGCCAACCAGCGCAACCACGGCCTCTCGTTCGAGGAGGCCCGCCAGTTGTTCGAATCGGGCGTTGACTACCTCGAGATCTTCGACGCCGAGCACTCCGACGATGAAGACCGCTTCTACGCTATCGGTCCGATCCGGCGCGGCATCGTACTCGTTGTGTGGGTAGATCGAGGCGAAGACATCGTAAGAATCATCAGCGCACGAATGGCAACTCGGCGAGAGTCCGAGCTCTTTCGTGCACGAGCGCGAGATCTCTAATGGACGAAATCCCAGAACTGTCGGAAACCGACTTGAAGTCGGCCATCCCCGCAAGTCAGCGCCGTCGCCTCATGAGTGGCAAGTTCGAGAGTGGCGAAGACATTTCAGCGCTCCGTCGCTTCGTCGGGCTGTCCCAGATTCGCTTTGCTGAGGCACTTGGAATCAGCGTTCATACCCTGCGTAACTGGGAGCAGGGTCGCCGCAAGCCGGAAGGGCCAGCCGTGGCTCTCTTGCGGATCGCTGCTCGACACCCTCGGATCATTCGCGAGAACCTGAAACAGGCTGCGTAGGACCCGTCAAGGGCGTTGGCGCCCGGCTCGGCTGGTACACTCCCGGACGGAGGGACCGCGCCCAATGACGTCCGATCCGCCGAAGGTCTTCATCAGCTACAGCCACGCCGACGAGGCGTGGAAGGCGTCGGATCCTGCGCGGCGATGAGCACTTCAGCTGGAAGAAGCTCGGCGCCTTCGGCGCCGAGCTGACGGCGCTCGCGGGTTTCTTCGAGCGCCCCTGGGACCGGCCCGAACCTCGGCTCACCGCGGCGGCTCAGGCGTGGCTCTTGAACGATGCCGGCTTCGTCCTGGGCGCCCTGGGCCGGTTGCCGGAGGCCGTCCAGCCGATGCGAGCGGGGTTGGAAGCTCTGATTGCCGAGGAGAACTGGAAGCAGGCCGCCGCCGCGGCCGACCTCGCCGCCGCCGCTCCGCTAGATTCCCGATACAGCTGTTCTGGAATACGAATCTGTGCTAGGTTGATGGAATGAAGACGAGTATAGATATTCCAGAGGAAGAGCTGGAAGAAGCTCTTCGCCACACTCGAGCTCGGACAAAACGAGAAGCCGTGGTGACCGCTCTTACAGACTTCAACCGTCGCCGCCGGTTGGCGAAGGTCGTCGAGAGCTTCGGGACCTTCGAGCACTTCTTGACCCACGAGGAGCTGAGCCGGCTGCGGGAGGAAGGCTGATGGCCGCCGGCACCAGCCGGGTGCTCGTCGACACTTCGGCCTGGATCGACGCTCTCCGCCCCGACGGAGACCGGACGGTTCGTGCCAGCGTGCGCGCCGTGACCAGCGAGGGTACGGCAGTACTGTGCGACATGGTGCTTCTCGAGCTGTGGAACGGCGCGCGAGGCGACGCCGAGGCCAAGGTTCTCGGACAGCTCGAACGCGACCTCGAGAGCGTCGCCACGACTGCCGAGGTCTGGCGCGCCGCCATCGACATGGCTCGAGCTTGCCGAAGAAGAGGCATCACCGTTCCCGCGACCGATCTTCTGATCGCCGCCTGTGCACAGGAGCACGGCCTGACACTCCTCCATCGCGACGCGCATTTCGATCTCGTCGCTGACGCCAAACCAGAGGATCAATCCTCCTGACCGAGAGGGTCTTCGCACTCAACGCGACCGTCGCGAGGGTAGCGACCGATCCCGCCCCTGGAGAACATCCGCCGCCACCGGCGCGACGCCTTCATGCCGCCAGCAAAATCCGCCGCCACCCTCGCGACGGGTTTTGGCCGCGGCGAGAATGCCTCGCCACCCTCGCGACGGATTTTGGCCGCGGCGAGAACACGTCGCCACCCTCGCGACGGACTTTGGCCGCGGCGAGAATGCTCCGCCACCCTCGCGACGGGTTTTGGCCGCGGTGAGAATGCTTCGCCACCCTCGCGACGCATTTTGCCCCAGGGGCAAAATGCGTCGCATCGGTCTGGCAGAGTTTTTGACGAATCTGAGAAGAGCAAGAAAAAGCCCGGGCGACCGACGGTTCAAGGAACCGGCGGCCGCCCGGGCAGGGCAGGCTAGATACCGATCGAAACTAGGCTACAGATTCCGAAGGCGCCGTCTCCGCGGGCTCGGCCGGAGAAGCGGGCTCCTCCGTTTCCGAACCGTCAGAAGACGCGTCGCCTGCTTCCTCAGCGGCACCGTCACCTTCCTGGCGACGATGAGACCGGCGAGAGGACGTCCGGATCTGATCAGCGAGCTCGTGCTCGCCGGCCAGGCGGAAGACGCTCTCCAAGGTCTGAGCCAGCCACGGGAACACCCGGTCGAACTCGGCGATCGCCTCGTTCTTGCGAATCCGGGTTTCCTTCGCGGCCTTCCGCCGCCGCTCGAGCTCGGCGCGCACCTCCCCGAAACCGGTCTTCTCGGTCTCCAGGTCGAGTGCCATCTCCCCGAAGTCGATGGTCACGCCACCGACCCGGATCGATGCCTGATCACCCTCGGGCTCACGGAGAAGCTGGATCGTGTGCTCCACTTCCCGCAACAGATCCTCGCCGTAGCGAGGAGTCGGACCCGAGTACGCGCCCAGCTCGAAACCGCGCTTCTGGCCGTAGACACCGCTCAGAGTCTGGCGCACCCAGACCTGCTGGCCGTAGAGGCCGGCGGTGACTTCCGTGTTGCGGTTCCGCTGGTTGGAATACCGCACCAGGTTGCGGACGTGAGCGTCCTCGGCCGTGACGATGCCCGACCGCACCGCCACGAGGTCGCTCTCCAGACGCTCGAAGAGCATCCGGTAGCGGAAGACGACCTCGCCTTCCGCCGGCTCGCTCTGATCCGCGTCCAGACGGTCGGCGACGGTGTCGCCGAAGATCTGGAGCGAGGCCAGAACTTCCTTGGCCATGCCAAGGCGCTGTGTGTTCTGCTTGAATCTCATGAGAGATTCTCCTTTCGTACAGGTTGGTTTTTCGAGGCCACCGGCGCGACGGGCCCTTACCTCCGCGCACCGGCCGGGACCGCTCTCGCGGCGCCCTTCGTAGCTCTGTCGTCGATTTCGTGCCTCCTTTCTCCCGCGCCGCGGGGACCGAGCCGCGGGCCGCTTTCTACGTAACGCTTCCCGCGTAACGGACAGTAGTATACACGAAGGTTTTCTTCTGTCAACCTGGATCGAAACTTTTTTTGTGACGCCGCTGTGGCGCCAGACGGCAACCACACTTTCGGGACTGTCCCCGATCTGGCCGTTGCCACGCGGGGCGCCACGAAGGTAGCCTCGGCCCATGTCACAGATCCCCCTCACGCGCCCGCTCATGGGCGAAGAAGAGCTGTCCGCCGTCGGCCGGGTGCTCGACAGCGGCTGGCTGACCCAGGGCCCGCGAACCGCCGACTTCGAGGCCGCGGTGGCGGCCGCCAGCGGTACCCGCCACGCGGTGGCCACCAACTCGTGCACCACGGCGCTCGACGTCATGCTGCGCTGCCTCGGCGTCGAGCCCGGCGACGAGGTGGTGGTGCCGTCTCTGTCGTTCGTCGCCACCGCCAACGTCGTCCTGATGCAAGGGGCGACGCCGGTCTTCTGCGACGTCGACCTCGAGACCTACAACCTCGACCCGGCGGAGCTCGACGGCCTGATCGGCGACAAGACGAAGTGCATCATGCCGGTGGATCAGATGGGCATGCCCTGCGACATGGATGCGATCTTGGAAGTAGCCAACCGCCACGGCGTGCCGGTGGTCCAGGACGCGGCCTGCGCGCTGGGCAGCTCCTACAAGGGCGAGCCGGTGGGCGGCCGGGCCAGGGCCGCCTGCTTCTCCTTCCACCCGCGCAAGCTGGTGACCACCGGCGAGGGCGGCATGATCGTCACCGACGACGAGGACTTCGCCCGGCGGTCGCGCGCCGTCGTCTCGCACGGCGCGTCGGTCGACGAGGAAGCCAAGAACCGGTCGAAGCGCGCGGTGCTGGTGGATCACGACGTGCTGGGCACCAACTACAGGCTCTCCGACGTCCTCGGGGCGATCGGCGTCGAGCAGATGAAGCGGCTGCCGGAGATGGTCGCGCGGCGCAACCGCTGGGCGGCGCTGTACGCGGAGGTGCTGGGTGAGGAGCCCCGCATCGTGACGCCGAAGGCGCCCGCGGGCTCACGCTCGAATTGTCAGTCCTACTGCGTACGCTTGCGGGGAGCGAGTGCCGAGCAACGCGACGAGATCGTGCACCGTCTGCGGACGGCCGGGGTGCAGTGCACGCCGGGGATCCAGCCGATCCACCGCTTCACCCTGTACCGGGAGCTGTACGGCGACATCTCGCTGCCGCGCACCGAGCGGGCCGCGGACTCGACGCTCATCGTGCCGCTCTTCCCGCAGATGTCGGAAGATCAGGTCGTCACCGCGGCCGAGGCGCTCATCGAGGCGGTGCGGGAGCTGGCGACCTGAACATGACAGCCGATCAGCACGGCTTGATCAGCACCGCCAGTCGATGGGTGCGCAGCGGCGGGAAGGCCTCGAGGAGCTCCGCCAACCAGGAGCTCCACGGCGCCACCCGGCGGGCGATCGGCGGCGCCAGGGTCACCGAGCGGATCGGTCCTTGGAGGCCGGGAAAGAGCCGGCGGATCTGGCGCCGGCCGATACCCGCCACCTGACGGTTTCTCGGGCTGTCGAAAGCGAAGTCGTACCACAGCAGCGCCCCGCCCGGTGCCAGGACCCGTTCGACCTCGCCGGCGAGGCGCCGGCGGACCCCCGGATCGAGCACCGAGGTGAAGACGGTGGACGCGATGACCAGCTCGAAGCTCCCCTCACGCCAGGGCAGCGCGGCGGCGTCGGCGAGGCAGAGCCCGGCCGCGGGCAGGCGCCGCCTGGTGGCGTGGGCTCGCAGGAGATCGATCTCGGCGCCCCGCAGGCTGCTCTCTTTCACTCCCCAGGCGAGCAGCTCGAGCAGCCAGCCGCCGTTGCCGAAGCCGATCTCCAGACAGCGCGTGTCCTCGCGCGGGAACAGGTCCAGCTGTCGCAGGAGCTTCGCGGCGAGGCGTCGCCGGGTGTGTCGCGCCAGCTGCTCGGCGGGATTCCACGTCGCATAGAGGCCCGGCGCGTCCCGCTCACGCCGCCGGTTCTCCGCCAGGATCCGGGAGCGCTCGCCGGACGACCCACCGGCTGCCGGTTCGCGGCTCACTCGTCCCCCGGAGCGTCGGCGGCGAATGGCGGTAGAGGAGGCACCCGGCCCTGGCGGTCGCCCCAGCGATGGGCGAAGCGCGCGAGACCCGCCAGGAACCCGACGCCGTAGCCGACGTGCATGGCCGCGAAGGCGAGGATCAGCAGCGGTACGTCGCGCCACCCCGTCCGGCGCCGCTCGGTGACGGCGGCGAGCACGCTCGCCAGGACATACGCCGCGGCGGCCAGCAGGCCCACCAGGCGGACCGCGGGGATCGGCACCAGCAAGGTCAGCAGCGTCAGCACGAAGGCGGCGGGCACGAACTGACGCGCCTTCATCTGCCCGGTGTGCTTCTGAAGGACCCGCACCTTGAAGTAGCCGTACTGGAGATACTGGCGCCACAGGGTGCGGAAGTTGCTCCGGCTGTAGTAGCGCGCCCGCAGGTCAGGCGCCAACAGGATCTCGCCGCCGAGCTTGCGCAGCCGATAGTTGTACTCGTCGTCTTGATTGCGAACCAGCTCCTCGTCGAAGCCGCCGGCGCGTTCGATCGCCTGGCGGCTGTAGACCGGGAAGGCGACGGTGTCCACACGCCGAGCGTCTCCACCCACGGCGGTCCGGAAGGCCGCGCCGCCGACCCCGAAGCGCGAGCTCATCGCCAGAGCGATGCAGCGAGCGACCTCGCCCTCGCCGACCGTCTCCAGGGGGCCGCCGACGCCGTCGACCTCGTCTTCGATCAGGTGACGAACACCGTTGCGGACATAGTCCGGTGCGATCTCACAGTGTCCGTCGACGCGCGCGATGACCTCGCCGCGAGCCGCCGCCAGCGCGATGTTGAGAGCGTGGGAGACGATTCTTTTAGGGTTGTCGAGAATCCGGATCTCGACCCCGGGATGCCGCTCGGCCAGAACTCGGGCACGCTGCCGGGTGTCGTCGTCGGAGCCGCCGTCGATCAACAAGACCTCGATCAGGTCCGGAGGATAGTCCTGGGCGAGCACCGCACCCAGACTGCGGTCGATGTAGGCGCCCTCGTTGCGCACCGGCATGACGATGCTCACCCTGGGCTCCGGAGCCGACGTGTCACGAGTGCTGGTCATTGCGGAGCGGAATTGATCGCGTAGCGCGCGATATCCACCGTCTTGACGTAGGTGTGCGGCCCCTTCTTCTCGTACTCGACGAAGTGCGAGACATCGTCCCTCAGCTCCATGGACGGGTCGAGATATTTCTTGAAGACGACGCGAAAGGTGTTGACGGAGGTCATGCTGTCGTACAGCAACGAATAGTCACCGTCTGGGAAATAGAAGGCACTCAGATTACTCGTCCATTGTTCCACCTGGGCACGAGACGGGTCGGCAAACGATTCCGGAGAGGTGTCCTCGGCCACGCTTTGATGCCCATGGTCCCCTTGCAGGATGATCACCGGAGGCGGCTCTCGCTCGAGCATCGAATCGACGAGTGCCAGAGTCCGGTGGTTCGTGAATTCGAGCTGGTCGATGTACTTCTCGTCCGAGCCTGAGACCCGCCAATTCATCGACACGACTCTGTGGAGGTCGCCGTCAGCCTTGAAATAATACGGCGGATGCGGGATCGGCACGTGGCCGTAGGCGAAAGCGGGAGCTCCGCTGCCACGAGAGGCGATGTCGCGAAGGACGTCGAAGATTCGTAGAACTCTGTCGCTGCCTCGCCGCTTTAGATAGGAAGAGCGGTAGAGGAGCTCGCCGGCATAGGAGTCCCTGAGCGTCGCCACGATGAACTCGTTGACTTCGAAGAAGCTTTCATAGTGGTGGGTGACGAGATCCATGCGATTTCCTGTGCTGGGAGCCACGATGTGGATCTCATGGCCGAGCTCGGCAAAGACTTCTACGACCTTGTTGCGTTGAATGAGGCGCCACAGCTCGAAATCAGCGATCGGATCCTTTGGCAGGTACTCCATGTTGAGAGTGGCCGGAATCGATGCGATCGTCTGTTGGTAGTTGGACCTGCTGTCGCCGAGGACGTGAAATCCGCGCTCGTCGAGCTGCCGAAGGAAAGAGCTGTTGTCGAATTTGAAGTACTCTCTCAGGGGACCGTGGCCCATGTATGCGTCGAGAATGATGAAATAGACGTCGGGAATCTCGGCGGTTCGGTCGTTTGCACCATCACTCGAAGGCGAGCTCTCGGTTTCTGTCGGCGGGTTGCTGTCCGAGGGCGGTGACGAGAAGAAGTCCGCGCCTCCCGAGATCAGAATGATCGAAGGATGAGCCAGGAGGAGGAGAACAAGAAACCAGGAGAATAGCGCCGCGAACTCGAGCTCGGTGCTCTTCAGGACGAGGTAGCCAATAGCGAGTCCGGTGATGCATGCAAGCCCTAGAGCGACATATCTGTAGGTGCCCACACCCGAGCCGTCGAGGTCGAACGCTTTCAGGAAGTGAACCACCAGCCCATTGGTGAAATTGAGATAGACGGCTGCTGTAGCAATCAAGCTGGATTTCACTCGGTCCCTGGTCAAGAGCTGTAGGGGCGCGTAGATCAAGAGACAGATGAATGAATATGAGAGCACCATGGCGAGAAAGTCGCCGAGCCTTACCTCTGTGGGATTGATCGCGAACCTGCGGAAGATCAGGGCGAACGTCAACAGAAACGGCAAGAGGGGTGCGTAGCGCACCACCAGCCGCCGGCCGAGGCGGGGCCCGTTACCGGGATCGGATGTGGCAGGTCGAGAGGGGTGCATGATCACAAGCCTTTTCGGGAGTCGATAGCCTGCCGTAGATGTGCGAGGTCGAGGACTGCGGTTCTCGGCCCGAGCACCTCGAGCGCTCCCGGCGCGATGCCGTAAAGGTCTCGAATCGTGGCCCCGTAACCATAGATCACCACGGTTTCGCCGGAGCTCCGTTGGAGTTGTTCTAGATCCGGCCCACCCCGCGTCAGAGCCGCACGCTCTTCGCAGCGCACGATCGCTATCCGCCTGCCGTCACGATGCTGGAACTGCCTTTCGACGATTGCGGGTCTCTGCTCGAGCGCGTAGGCCGAGGGATCGGAGGTGCTGAACCCGAGCCGCGCCAGGTGGTTGACGATGAAGCCCTCGCCGGTGTCCTGTAGCAGCGGCAGACCCCTGTCGAGGGCGACGGCGATCACTCGATCGCGCTCTCGTTCGAGCTCGAGAAGGAGCCGCCGCCACTGGCCACCGAACAGGACCGGCGCGTATCCGCCCAGCGGCCGAGGACCTTCGGACGTCGGCAGCGCCAACCCGGCGCCGACGACCGGCCAGAGTCGGCGGCGCGGCTGGCGATCGTCTTGCTCGGAGCCAGCCTCCGGCCCGGCGTCGGAGCGACGCATGTGGTACCCCGGACCCCAGGAGATATCAGGGTCGTAGACCCTCAATCCCACGAACCATGGCCCCGCGAGCAACGCGAGGAGGGCGACTCGCAGGATCAGCTTGGGAGTGCTTCCGAATCGCTCCAGATTCCATACCGCGAAGAAGCCGAGGGCGGCGCAGGCCGTCAGTCCCGGAACGGCCGCCAGTTGATACTTGGGGATGCCTGAAGGGAGCCACAGGGACGTCAAGACGGCGCCGCAGGCGGGTACGAGCAAGAACCGATCGCGGCGGACCAGGAGGATTGCAGACCCCACCAGGATCAAGGCGCTAAAGGCGGGAGTCATCAAGGACAGGAGGTTGAGGAGCGTACGAGGTCTGAAGCTGGCCACGGTAGCCAATTGGGTGTTTCCAGTGTGGACATCCGCGATCCAGGCTACCAGGAAGAACAAATCACCAAGTTCGTAGCCGCTGATCAAGAGTGCGGCCAGGAAGGCGGCCAAGGCAGCGATGCCCCAGGTGACGGCGAAGCTCGCACGGTGCAGAAGACCGGCCTTTCTGCTCGTAGGCTCCGTCAGGCCTGGACCGAGGATCAGATCGGCCACGATCACGCCGCCGTAGATCGTCGTATCCCATCGGCAAGCGGCGCCGAGGCCAAAAACGGCAAGCGATAGACTCCACACCTGCCATCCACGCCAGTGTCCCGGGCCGGGGATCCCGTGGCGCCTCAATCCGCGGCGCAAGATCAGGTGCGCTGTCAACAGTAGCGACATGGCGATGATGCTGGGGTTGTAGAAGAGCCCCAGGAAAAAGAGCTCCGGGCATGCTGCCAGCAAAACGAACGAGAAAGCTCTCCGGCTCTGGGAGTCGAGACCAGGCAGCCACTCGAATACCAGAGTCAGCGTCAGCAGCGCGAAGATCAGGTTGGCGAGGCTGCTCAATGCGATCGCGAAGATGCGGAGCGTCGGTTCGTGCCGAGGTAAGAGCCCCAGGACGGAATCCATCATGCTGTTGTAGGCCCCGTAGGGCGGCTGCAGCGAGATGTCGCGCCCGAGGGCGTGGAAGGCGATGGAGCTGGCATCGTCCCCTTCGATATAGACGAAGCTCAACGAGCAGGCATAGGCCAGACCGAAGATCAGGACCACCGGAAGCAGATAGCCCGGCCAGCGTGGTAACGGTGCTTCGGTCATGGATCGAACTGTCCGTGACCAGCCGAGTGGCGGCGCTCGAAGAGATCGTCGAACAGGCGGGTCCACCGCTCGTAGACCCGCGGCCACGAACAGCTCTCGGCGAGGCTCCGGCCGCCGCGGGAGAGCCTGTGGACCACCTCCGGCTCGTCGTGGAGTCGCCGGACCGCGGCCGCCATTTCCCGAGCATCGTCGTCCGCCACCAGGAGACCGCTGTGTCCGTCCTTCAGCAGGTGCGGGATGCCGCCGACCCTGGTCGCGACGATCGGCAGCCCGAAAGCCGCGGCTTCCAGGACGGTCACCGGCATGTTGTCGATGTGGTTGGTGTTCAAGAAGATGTCGTGATCGGCAAACACTCTCTGCTTCTCGGCGGAGTCGAGGAAGCCCGGGAAGCGAACCGCGGCGTCCAGACCGCGCACCGCGGCGAGGCGACGCGTCTCGCCGCCGAGTCCCTTGTCCTGACCGGCCATCGTGAGTGTCGCCCGCAGTCCAGCCTCACGCAGCAGCACCAGTGTCTCGATGGCCAGGCGCGGATTGTAGATCCGATGAAAAGTGCGCATCCACAGCAGCCGCGGCGTCGCCTCGCGGCGCAACCGGAACGGGTACTTCTCGAGGTCCAGTACGTTGGGGACGACGTGAGCGGGGAAGCCCCGCTCACGGGCGAGCTCAGCGAGATATCCCGAGGGTGCGACGATGGCGTCGGCTCGAGCGAGCAGGCGTCTGAGCGCCCTGGGACGTCCGCTGGTGAAGTCCGGCAGCCTGCCACCATGGAGGTGTTGGATCTGCGGCAGCCCGAGCAACCTGGCGGCACGGCTCGCGATGTCCGCTGCAACGAAGCCCCAGCCACTGAAGACGGCCAGGATCACAACGTCAATCTGTCCTCGCCAACGGACCAGGGAGCCGACCATGTCGGCCAGACGCAGCGCTGGTTGGCGGATCGACGAGGTGCAGAGCACCGGATGGCCCTTGTCGGCAAACAAACTCGCCAGGATCTCGGCCTGGCTCGGTACCCAATCGGCGTGGCGGCCGAGGTTGGGACCGACGAAACAGAGTCCAGGGCGCCGCATCGCCGTCAGGTGATTCAACGACTGCCTGGTGGGCGTGTTTGGAGAGGCGGTGGCACCTGCCGCGATGTGCGACCGACTCGACGGTGGTCCGGCGGCTTCTGGGGCGGCCGCGGCCGGGGCCAGCAGATCGTCGCTATCGCGAACACGAAGGCGATGGCGGCGATCCGCATACCCGCGTGCGCCATGGCTGCGAGCGCCCAGCCGGAAAAGGTGCCGACCCAAGAGCTCGCCATGATGCCGGGCGCGGCGCGATAGGACCGCCAGACGATGAGCATCATGCACAGCAGCGCCGCGGCTCCGAAGAGTCCGTGCTCGGCCAGAGCCCGGGTGTACTCCGTGTGGGCGGAGATCTTGTTGCCATACCAGGCGAAACGGTACCGAGAGGCGAGTCCTGGGCCGACGCCCAGAACCGGGTTTTCTTTCCAGATCTTGAGGTCGGACTCCGCGATCGATCCTCGCCCGGTGGTGTCGAACGAGGAGTACCTTTCCTCGAGGGCGCCGCCGGTCCACTGGTTGATTCGCGGCAGGAGGAAGAAGCTGCCGAGTAAGAAGGCCAGGATGGTCACAGCGGCGAAGATGCGGAAGAACCTGGTATTTCGAAGGTTGTGAAACGCCAGGATCGTGACGGCGACGACGATGTTGAACACACCACCGCGAGAGAAGGTCAGAATCGTTTGCAGCAGCAGAAGACCGCCGATGGCGAAGTAAGCCCAGCGCAGCCGTGCTCCCCTGCAGTGAAGTCCCAGCAGCAGGCACAGGATGAAGCCCAGTCCGAGAACCGACGAGACCTGGTTGGGGCCGAAACCGCCGCTGGTCACCACGTTGGAGTCGGCAGTGAAGCGGAGGTTCGTGGCGGTCAAGGTGCTGTAGGCGGCCATGGTCGCGATGCTGACGATCGGCCAGAGAAGGCTCCGCAGCAGGATCTCCAAACGTATGCGCCGCGAGTTACAGCTCGAGAAATAGAGTATGCCTACTGTCAAGGCAAACGGTCCCGAGAGGTTTGAGCTGAGGGCCTCCCGGTTCAGCTCAGTGAGGCCGAAGTAACTGATTGTGTAAGCGCTGGACGGCAGTAGGAGCATGAAGTACAAGATGGCTAGAGTCGCCGTCTTGGAGCTCGATCTTCTGCGCAACCAGATCAGAATCAGGATGAGAGCGAAGCCGTACTTGCCATATTCCCAGAAGACGGAAGCACGGTTCATTCGCCACAAGACCCCCGCGGTCGCCACGTAGCCCGCGACATATGTCGCTCTCTCCGGATTCCTGGAGCTGACAGCCAGGTAGATCCCAGACGCCAGGGCACCCAGTGCGTGTAGGGTCGCGAACGCCTGAGAGAAGACCATCAGGAGCGCCAGCAGGACATGGAGCCCGGTGTAGGTCAACAGAGCCGCTACCGGCGCAACCGGCGCCCGTGGCCGCGGAAGGGCGATTGCTCGACTCATGGCTCGGTTCCGCCGGTCATCGCCTGATCTTATTGAGAATTCGCCTCGAGCACAGCCGATGCTTGATCGAGGCCGACCAGGGAGCGAACTGCTCCGAGATAGTGCTCGTAGGTGAAGCGGTCCGCGGCCTCGGTTCCGGCCAGGCTCTCGGCTTTCCAGGTCTTCGGATCTGTGAGGTAGCCCTCGATCGCCCTGGCGAATGCGTCGACGTCGGTATGGGGAAGAGCGCGACCCGTGCGGCATTCTTCCAGAATCTGCGGGATGGAGGCGATCGCCGACGCAAGAGGCACGACGCCGTAGGCCATCGATTCGCCAAGCACCTTGGGCCAACCCTCGCTGTGGCTCGGCAGTAGGAAGAAATGTGCTTCTCGATAGAATGCTCCAAGCGAGGTCCGCGGCTGCCAGCCGTGAAAACGCAGCCTTTCGGCCACTCCCAGCTCGCGGGCGAGAGCTTCGTAGCCAGGCCGCTCGGGGCCGTCGCCGACGAGATCGAGGCGGAATGCCACGCCATGCCGTTCCAACCGCGCCGCGATCTGGAGGAGTTCGTGAAGCCCCTTGGGGTGCTCGATTCGCCCAACATACAGCAACTTCACCGGCGTGCACAGGGCCTTTTCTGCCGTGCTCTCGCGAGCGGAGGCCAGCTCGCTTCTTTCTAGACACGGATTGAAGAACGAGCGCACGTGCGGAGGATCGTCGCTCCACCGGCCGTTGACCGTGACCCAGCCGCGGTGCACGCCCCTCCGAAGCAGCCTGCGCTGGAGAGAGCTGGTCCAGGCCTCGGACCTCCGCGGGCGCCAGTTGCCGCCGTATTTTACCCAGCGTGTCCGCGGCCTGCGGACGACCACCAACAGCAGCAGTGCCAACAGTGGGATGTTGGCAGGGCACCTGACGTGCACGACGTCGGCGTTTCGTAACCCGCGCCAGATGGCACGCAGGTAGCGCGGGCTCAGGCGAAGGATGCCCAGCTTGTCGACCAGGTGCTGGCCGCCGGCTGGTGGCAACAGCGTCAAGGTAACGTTGGCTGTGGCATACGGAAGAGAGCTCGAGGGCGCAGGTTCGTCGTGCAGGCAGGCGATATGGTGGATCGAATCGAAGAGGGAGGCCAGGTGGTCGATCTCCTGGACGGTCGGACCCCAGCCGACTGTTTCTTCGCCTCTCCTATAGTGGCTCATGTTGGAGATGATCAGGAGTCTCATTCCGGTGACTCTCCCAACACTCGGCGATAGGATTCGTGCCAGCGATCCCAGGACCCTTCGACGGCGAAGTGTCGACGGGCAATCGCCGGTCCGAGCGCGGCCCGCGACCGGCGCTCTTCTGGCGAGAGATCGAGCAATGAGTCGATCGCCACGTGGAGCTCTTCCGGCTCACCCGGAGAGACGAAGGCCGGGACACCCAGCTCTTCGACCCGGCGCGCGATCGCCCCGGCACGTGACGCGACGATGGGCAGGCCGGCGGCCAGATACTCGATCAGCACCAGAGGACCGGACTCGCTCAGCGATGGGATGACGGCGAAGTCCGCGCCCTTGATCAGGGGTATGACGTTGCGTTGCTCTCCCAGGAATAGCACCCGGTTGCCGAGCCCGAGGGCATCGGCGCGCTCCTGACAGGCGTCGCGATAGACCTGGTCGCGAGCGCCACCCACCACCAGGATCTGGAATTCGCGTCGATGGCGAGACCCCGCCACGGCTTCGAGCAGCACGTCGATGCCCTTCTCGGGCCGGATGCCGCAGACCACGATGCCGATGCGCCGCGAATCCGGGATCGACAGCTCGCGGCGCAGATCGAGTGGCTGGCAGCGTTCGATCCGATCGAGGTCCATGGCGTTCTCGATGACGCCGATGCGGTGCCGCGGTACTCCCGCCTCGGCCGCCCACTCGCCGAGCCTGGCATAGACCCCGACATATCCCGCGAGGTACCGGCGAGCCAGCGGGCGAAACCACCAGGGTACGGAGCTGTCGATCTCGATCGAGCCGAAGTGATCGTGAAGCAGGATCGGCCGATCCAACCAACCCAGGATCCGCAGTGCGCCGAGCAGGGCGAAGCTCGAACGGCTGTGGGCGTGAAGGACGTCGATGTCGTCTTGCCGCACCCGGGTCGCGAGCCGGCGCAGCCGTCTCACATCGAAGCGCCGCGTCCGGCCGAGGATCAGCCGGCCGACCTCGGGCCGCAGCTCGTCCGCGAGGTCGGCCCGGGTCCGGGTGACACAGACCGTGGCTTGGTGGCCGGCGGCTGTCGTGGCGTTGGCGAGATCGACCGCCATTCTTTCGGCGCCTCCCGGCTCCAGACTGTCGATGACATGAAGGATGTGCATCGGACGTGGGATCAACTGCCGCCCGGATCCATTTCGGGAATCCGTGGGTACTCGCGCGCCATGGCGTCGGCACGGCGACAGCTCTGGCGGATCTGCCAGACGGTCAGCGGTAGGAGCAGGGCGCCGGTGGCGAGCTTGAGAGCCCGGCGGATCCCTCCTCGGTGGAGGCGAAACGTGCCGAGAGCGCTCAGCCAGAGTTTCTCTCGGACCTGGCGCGGGCCGAAGTAGCGCCGAGTGAGGTAGATCTCTGTCGGCGCCGGGATGTGTCGATGCCAGAGACGCCTGCGGCTCGAGGCATATGTGACGACCCGTGCGCGATGCCGGCGCAGACCGCCGCTGGGAGCGTGATGGTGCAGCACGGAGATACCAGGGTCCAGCACCATCAAGGCACCGCTCAAGTAGATCCGCATCCCGAGATCGCCGTCGGCTCGGGCGCCGCGTTCGTAGGCCAGGTCGAACAGGCCCGAACGGCTTAGCGTCGGCTTGGTGAGCAGGGTGTTGTTGGTCGGAAAAACGTCGCTCGAGCGCAGTAGGCGGAAGCCCTCGGGCAGTGATCCGGCCCCCACCTCTTCGGCGACGCCCGACGACGCCTCGGCGCCGAAGCGTTCGAGTGACGCCAGGTGGCGGGCGATGAGATCCGGGGCGATCTCGTCGTCGTCGTCGAGAAACAGGATGTGCTCACCGCGTGCTTCCTGCAGACCGGAGTTGCGGGACGAGCACTGCCCCGGCCGGTCACGGAGGAGGACTTTGAGCGGCAGGTCGGAGAACTGCGCGGCCAGGTCGCGCCGGCGCTCGGTCGGCGTCTGGTCGATCACCAGGATCTCGAGCGGCGCGACGGTCTGGCGCCGCATCTGGTCGAGGAGGACCTCGAGGTACGGATATCGATCGAGAGTGGGAATGAGGACGCTGACGGCCGCGGGCCGCTGTGGCACGCTGGTGGCCGAGCCGCGGTCGCGGTAGGGCGCCGGCTCGGCCGGCCTGCGGCTCCGGCGCAGGCGCCGCCAGTGCCGCAGGCACTCCCGTACCGGGAAGAAGCCGGCGACAGCGGCCCGCATCAGCGCCCACGCGGCCCAGCGTCGCCCGCACCGATAGAGAATGAACCGTGCTTCGTCCTCGAGGGGCAGTTTCGCCGCCGCAATGCGCTTCGGTACGAGTCGTGGCAGGTGGCGAGTCAGCACGCCGCGGGTCACGTAGCGGTGGCCGAGCTCCAGGGAAGCGCCCTCGAGAGTGCTGAGCTCGCGACGCGGCCCTCCCATCCTGCGCAGCACGTCCGTCGACGTCAGGCAGGCGCGGAGCGACAGGCGCCAGGAAGTCGCCTCGGTCTCCGGATCGGGATCGCAGGCGAGCATCCAGGTCGGGTGGACGGTATCGAGCAACCGCGGCAGCCCGGCCATGCCCATCCGCAGACCGGCATGCCAGAGGTCCCCAGGGCGTCTGGCGGCGCTGAGAACCGTCGATGGTTCCGGCGGACCGAGGGTGGGATCCCAGAACAGGACGCCGTCGCTGTCGGAGCCGCTCAGCAACTCGTCGAGGGTTTGATGAATTGCCGCCGGATCCGGCGCGCAGGCCCAGACCCCGCCCAGTGGCCAATGCGGCTCGCTGCCCTCGGTCGTCAGCCAGAGAAGGTCGATCGTTTTCACGAGAAGAGTCTCAACGCCGCTCGAGTTGTGAAAAATTCTTCAGGACGCTCGGGCCGCGGCGGGCCGCGGCGAGAATCGTGTCCGCGCAGATCGCACGCAGCTCGTTGTTCGGCATCACGGGTGGCTTGATCCACCGTGCCGTGCGGTGGACCCGCCCCGAATAGTAGTCGGACGAGAAGATTCCGGAAACTGCCCACGGCTGGCCGTAGAAATCCGCGGCGGCGCGTTCGTACTCGGGCTGCAAGCGGAAGGTCGCAAACAGGCGCTCGCGCCGGGTGAGGCCGCGCGTCTTGCGAACTAGCTTCTGCAGCGCGGCGTCGCACGACCAACGGATCAGCCAGACAGCCTCTTGCAGCAGCTTCGGCGAGGTCACGCCGACCAGCGGGATCGTCGGCGTCGGAACCCGGCGCAGGGGCTTGTCCAGCAGCCGGCGCGCCAAGGCGTCCAGTAGCCGGCGCCAGGCCCGGGTTTCGAGCTCGACGTCGAGCGCCGCGGTCATCACTCCCCGGGTCGCGAACGCCGGAATGATCTCGACCTGGCCGTTCAAGACCAGTGCCTGCGAACCTCCGAACTCTCGTTCGGTGGCGAGATAGAATCTCTCCAGGAGTTGATAGAGAGGCGTTTCGGAGAGACTACCGAGCATCGACGCGACCTCCGTGAGATCGTGTGCAACGCCACGCTCGATCTCTTCGGTCGTGACGTCGAGGCCGAGCCGGCCGGCCAGGTACGCGGCGTCGCGCGCGTGTCGCGCCTCTGTCGCCCGCCACCAGTCCTCGGCCGCGGCGGGTCCGTCGGCGAGCCTCGGCCGGCGCCCCAGCAGGCTGGCGAGGCGCAGGGCAACGCGCTCTCGGCGGCCCCAGAGAGGCTTGATGCGAACCTGCAGGCAGTTGGTGATGTCTCCCATCAGCAGGCTGGTGACGCCGTCGCCGAAAGCCTGCTCGCCGGTCGGGAGCCAGAAAGGATACGCCGCCGCCTCGGCGAGCAGGGCCTGGCGTCGCAGCGTATCTTCGGACGGGAAGAAACGGCCGACAGCGTCGCCGACCCGCCAGGTGGCCCCGACCACCTCGGCGCAGCGGCGAGCGAGCCTCACCTCATATTCGCCGGGGTCGCCGTAGGTGTAGGTGTGCATGCCCCGAGCCCGGTTCCCGAGCGCACCGAGGACGAGACGAGAGTCGAGTCCCGCGCTCAGTGCGAGGCCGATCGCGGAACCGCCGCTGGCGGCATATCTCTCGGCCTGCCGCCGCAGGAGAGGCTCGAGCTCTCGCGCCGCGCTTTCGGCGGAGAGCCGGCGGACGTTGCGGTGCCAGGGTCGCTCGATCAGCGAGTCGATCGGTTCGCCTTCGGCCGAGAAACGGGCCCTCTCGCCCGGCAGGATTTCGTGAAGGCCGGTGAACAGCGTCCGCCGGCCGAGGATGTAGCACGACGCCAGCCACTGTGCGACCCCGCATAGGTCCGGCTCCAGCCCGAGGGCGAAAGCGCAGGCTGCCTGGGTGGTTCCGAACACCAGCGTGCGTCCGCTTCGGCCATGGAAGAGCCGCCGTAAACCAACGGGGTCCACGCCCAGGGCGAGAACCCGCCGTCGCCGATCATGGGCAGCACAAGAGTAGCTCCCGTCCCAGGAGCTCGGAAGCGGCCAGCCACCGTCTGAGACGACTTCTCCTCCCAGGCGGTCGAGTGTCCGGCGGGCCTCGGATGCGTCGGCGGAGATCTCGTCCCCGCGCCACACGTAGCCGTCGATCGCGACCACCAGGTCATCCGTCAGCAGTTGATGCGCCGGCAGTAGGCCGAGGTCGGCGGAGTGCCAGATGACCAGGGCCTTCGGATCGCCGATCCGGCCGTGGTTCGGCCAGAGAGCGCGAAACCAGCTGTTCGAGCGGTCGACGATCTCGGCGGTCGGGTTGAGAGCGCCGAGGAACATCAGGCGTCGTTCCTGGAGTCGATTCCCTGTCTGGCAAGCGATAGGTAGTCGCGATGTTTGCCGCCTGGCAGCGCGGGCATCTCGTCGACGATCCGAATGGTCAGTGGGAAGTCCTCACCGAAGGCGGTGCGGGTTTCCCGCTCGACTTGCTGCAAGTGCTCGCCTGAGAACCGTCGGCTGACGAGCAGCAGCAGATCGAGTCCCTTGTGCTCGGTCTCGAGGAATCGATAGCGGCGAATGAGGCCTTGACTGGCCAGGGGCTTGAAGACGTAGCCGGGCATGTGGGAATTGATGATGCGTCCGTTCGGCAACCGGACGGGTTCTCCGGAGCGTCCGTCGAGGCTCGCGACCATGGGATGGGATCGGCCGCACGAGCATCTCCCCGGGCGCAGAGTGATCTCGTCACCGACGGCGTAACGGATCAACGGGAAGGCGCGCAGAAACAGGTCGGTCACGAGGACCTCGCCCGTAGTTTCTTCCGGCTGACGCAGCTCGAGCCAGGTCGCCTCGGACGTGAGATGGAGTGAGCCGGCAGGGCACTCGAAGGTATCTAGACCGCCTTCCGCGCTGCCGTAGAAATCCACGCATGGCGCGCCTGTCGTTGCCTCGATCAGCTCCCTCTGGAATCCGTATGTCGGCTCGCCTGTCAGGGCCACGGCCTTGAGCTCCAACTCCTCGAGGTCGAGGCCGTGGTCTCGGCAGAGGACACAGAACTCGTGAATCGCGGCTGGATAGCCGTGGAAGTGTGTCGGTCGCCAGCGCTGGAGCTCCCGCCAGTGCCCTTCGACCTGGGACGGCCCGATGTCGAAGGCCGAGACGCGGACACGATTGAACACCTGGTCCCGCAGGAGCGTGGACATCCGCAGGCGCCAGCGCCAGTGAAGGCCGAAGAAATAGGCGTACGGCTCGCCGACTTCGAT
Organism: bacterium; assembly: GCA_024226315.1. Taxonomy (GTDB): domain Bacteria; phylum Acidobacteriota; class Thermoanaerobaculia; order Multivoradales; family J023; genus JAAELT01. Next base: position 44,105 of record JAAELT010000177.1, read on the forward strand.
TCCGAAAGCCTCCAGGGTCCGGAAGAGCAGCGCGTGGCGATAGGCCCAGGCTCGCCGATCACAGGGGAATTGAAGGGGGGTACCGGTCGAGCCGGATGTCCTGTCAGGGAATGTCGACAGCTGCCGGCCGCCGAGCGCGAGCAGACGCTCGGATTCCTGACGGACGGTGGTTTTCTCGAGAATCGGGAGGCGGCTCATCAGGCGGGCGGCGTCGTCCCAGGATCGGGCACGGTTGATCTCAGCGCGGTAGGGGGCGAGCTCCTCCCGGTAGAACGGTACCCGATCCACGGCGAAGCGCAGCAGCGACAGCAGACGTTCGGCCTGGAGTGCGCGCAACTCGTCTCGTCCCAGGAGCTCGCTCGCGCGGACGTCCCGCAGAGCCGCGACAACGGGTTCGCGGCGCAGCCGCTGCAAGAAGAAATAGAGACCGCGCGCCAACCGGGCCGGCATTGGACGCGAAGCCCTCGAAGGCAGCTTTTCGAATGCGGATTCCGTCACGCGGCGGATCTCTGATCGAGGAGCCCGCGATACCAGCGATCGAAGCAGCTAGCCTGTTCTCGCAGAGTGAAGTGCTCGCGAACCCGGCGCCGGCCCGCGTCGCCCATCTTCTGGCGCAGAGTCGGATCACCGGCCAGGCGTTCGAGCCGCTCTGCCAGCGCTTCGGGGTCGCGTCGCGCCACAAGATAGCCGGTCACACCCTCGACGACGTTCTCGGGCAGTCCGCCGGCGTCGGTCGCGACGACCGGCAGGCCGAGTGCCTGGGCCTCCAATACGGCATTGCAGAAGCCCTCGGAAACCGCGGCATGGAGCAACACGTCGGCCTGGCCCATCTGTTCCCGGACGCCGTCGGAATCGAGTGCTCCCTCGAGCTTGACGACGGTCTCGATCTCCATCTGATGGCATGCGAATGCCACCGTACCGATGTACGGTCCGTCGCCGACAATGCGGTACTCGATGCAGAGTCCACGGTCCACCAGCCGCCGCACCGCCTGCAGAGCGTACTCGTAGCCTTTCTGCCAGTCGAGGCGCCCGACGGCCAGGATACGGAGCGGGCGCTCGAGGGTTCCCGCGGTCTCGAGGTGGCGCCGGCGGGGAGCTTCGGCGAAGGCTGGAGCGACGGCCGGCGGGATGAGCACGTGGGCTTTGTCCTCCGGGCAGCCTCGCCGCCGTGCCTTCTGCCAGAGGTCGTCGCTGAGCAGATGGAGGGCGGCTGCCTTGCGCCAGACCGCTCCGTAGTAGTCGCTCTGCTCGAGCCCAGCGTGATTGAGGTCATAGCCGCGGAAGCTGACTCCGATCCGGCAGCCGAGCAGGTCTTCGAGGTGTGTCCTGTCGACCGCCAGGGCCCCGAACTCGAAGTGGATCAGCCGCGGCCTGAGGCAGACGATCTCGGCGTCTAGATACAGGTGCCGCAAACCATCGACGCCGAATTGCTTCATGCCGCGACGCAAGAAGCGGACGGTCGTGCCCGGAGCGCGCGTCAGGCACCGGATCAGCGCCAGAGGCCAGAGCAGGATCGCCAGAAAACGCGGGCGGTGGGGCCACGCCGAATGGACCCGGCGCCGTAGCTCGGGTCTCTCGCGCAAGGCAGGGAAGCGCCGCCATTCGGACTCCGGACTCCGTTGGCAGACGACGTGGACGTCCCAACCCTCGTCGAGCAGCGCGAGGAACTTGCTCGCGATGAACGTCTCCGAGAGCTTGGGAAAGGTTGGTACGACGAGGACGAGAGTCATGGTTGGCTCGAGACCGGTCCGATCGGCGCGGTCCGGTCAGCTTTGCTTGCGGGCACAAGCGAAGAGATGGGCAGTCCGCCGCGGCTCCGTCTCGACATCACGTGACTCGTAGCGATTGATCAGATTCGAGAAACCAGTGGAGAGAGCCTGCAGTGGGCGCCGCGGAGAAATCGAACGCAGGCCCCGGTACCGAGCCCGACCGGTACGGACGCCATAGACGACCTCCACTTCCGGAAACCGCTCCTTCAGAAGTGAGATGAGCTCATCGCGGGTGTAGTGGCGCACGTGGTCTGGGTTGCGGTTGGGTGGCTCGTTGAGCACGTAGTCGCCGTTGGGCGTCGTGAGGTAGAACCAACCGCCTGGCTTCAGGAGCCGCTCAGCTTGTCGAACAAAGGCCTGATCATCGACGACATGCTCGATGGTCTCCACGGCGGCAATGCCGTCGAAGCTATGGTCGGGTATTGTCGTTCGTGTCATATCGTCGATGACGAGCTGCTCGATGTTCGAGCGCCGCCGCCGAAGTCGATCCGCGATGCCGTCGGTCATGCCCAGGTTGAGGTTCGTCCGAACCCTGCCTTCACGGGGCACGTCGAGGACGGTCACCCTGGCTTTGAGCCCGATTGTGTAGGGCGATGTTCGGCCGCCGACGTCGAGGATGGACGGACTCGTTGCCGGGGTCGTGCGCAAGAGACGTCCAAGATCACGATGCGACTGTGAATAGAGAACCGGCAGAAAGGGGGTTGCCAGTCGGCGGATGAGCTCGTACGGCGTCAATGCGCGCTCCCGGATCTGAGTCGATCGTCGTTCGAGTGCACTGATCGGAAGAGTGAAGCGAATTCCTCGATGTGCCGCTCCAGGGCAAACTGTTGACAAACGGTCGCCCGTGCCGCCCGGCCCAACCGTCCGGCGAGCTCGGGGTTGTTCGCGACCTCGATCAGAGCGCGGGCGAGGGCAGCCGGATCACGGACCGGGACGGTCAAACCATTGACGCCGTCTTCGACCGCCTCGCTGATGCCGCCGCACTCGGCGGTGACGACCGGCAGGCCGCAAGCCATGGCCTCCAGAAGGGCGTTCGGCACCCCTTCGCTCAGACTGGCGAAGAGGAAGGCGTCCGACGCCTGCAGGCGGTCGCGAACGGCTTCGGGTCGGAGACGCCCCAAGAGTCGTACGTGTGCCTCGAGCTCCAGGTCGCGGATTGTGAAGAGGATTCGATCGCGGTCCGGTCCGTCGCCGATGATCTCGTAGCGCGACTCGATGCCAGCGTCGACCAGCCGGCGGACCGCAACCAGTGAGTACTCATGACCCTTGCGCCAGATCAGAGATCCCGTGGACACGATGCGGAACACCTCCCGACCTTCCCGCCGCCGCTTCTCTGGGCTGAAGAGCTCGGTGTCGACGCCAGCGTAGATCACTCTGGCCTTCGCAGGCTGCAGACCATAACAACGGGCTTCTTCGAGGAGTGCCTTGGATACGCAGTGCACCGCGGACGCGCGCTCGAACGTCGTCCGCAGATCCTCGACATACGTGGCGCGTCGTGAGCGATGGGGCGCGATTTGGATCTGGCTACCCCGGCAGCTGATCACCTTGTGCCCCTCCAGCTCGAAGAGTGGGAGATGGTCGATCGCGGCCGAGTTCCATGGAAAGTACATGACGTCCCATCGCCTGCCGGCGTGAGGAAGCGTCCGGTACCAGGAGCGGAGCCGAGCACGGCGAGGTCGTCTCAACCCGGTCCTCCAGAGTCTGGTCGCCCCTGCCGGCGAGCGAGCAAAGGCACCGGCAGCCACGACGATCAGCTTCATCAGACGGATCGCGCGCGGCCATCGCGTCGCCGGCAACCGGCGCCAGACGAGGTTCGGGTGCTCCGGCCAGTCACTAGGGCGGGACTCCAACGTCACGGTCACTTCCACCCCCTTGGCGGCCAGGCCGCGCAGCAGCCGCTCGATGAACGTCTCGGGGGGCCAGGAGAGACCCACGACGAGGACTTTCAGTGATGATTCCGTCATGTCTCGAGTCATTCGAGCGCGAATCTGTCAGGGTTCCGGGGCGAACGGCTTGTCGAGATAAGAAGCCAGCTCCGTGGCGATCACCTCATAGCCCGCGGCGTTGCAGTGGGCGTCGAGGCGCCAATAGAGCTGCTCGCCTCGTTTCGCCCGTTCGCGGAATGGGGGCAGGAGTGAAACCGTTTCGACCCCGCGGCTGCTCAGCTCGTCGAGGATCTCTCCGGCTGCCCACGAGCCTTCGCCGTTGGTCTCGTCCTTCGTCGGCAGCGCGACGAAGATGAAACGGCAGCCGCGGCTCCGACAGTCGTCGGCCATGGATTCGACGCGCGCGATGATCTCGTGGCGCACCAGGTCTCGGGACTCTCGAGTCTCCAACTCGCCGCGCACGACGTTACGGTTCAACGAGACCCAGGGCCAGCCGAAATGATGCGCCCAGCGTGCCCACAACGCGCGGACGAGATAGGAGTGCTGAACCCCCGCGCGGAGCAGTCGCCGAGAACCGGACAGGGAGCGATCCAGGCGCTGGATCAGGAGCTCTCTCTCCTCGGCCGTTCGGTAGATCAATACATGATCCCGATAGACGTCGCGGTGGACGACTCCTTTGGCAACGTCGTAGAAATCGTTGCGATAAAAGGCCAGCAGCACGACGTCCGGCCGGTAGGCGACTGCGTCACGGTCGAAGAGCAGGCTCTCCTCGACGGTGCCGATGCCGTCCATGCCGAGATTGTAGACTTCCCAGGGTCCCGCTTCCGTGCCGGAGTCGTTGAGTAGCCGTTCCAGAGCGTCGGGGAAGTTCCGACCCCGTCCGACCTCGAAACCGACAGTGAAGGAGTCCCCCAGGACGACGATCCGGGAGACGCCCGGCCGGCGTTCGACGGAGAACTCGTCGTCGAAGAAACCGGCGCTGTTCAGCTCCACCTCGACCCGGTACTCGAGACGCTGGAGGACGCCCCGGCTGCGAGGAACATACCGGAAGCCCAGCTCGGGATCCGGGCGATAGACTGTAGCCATCCGGTTGAGGTTGGTGGACTCGGGCTTCAGGAGTCGAAGCGCTCCTTCGGCCAGGAGAAAGACGAGGAGGCAGGAGCCGATCAACAGTCCGGCGCGCGCCAGCCACTCGCTGCGCCGAGATCCGATTCTCATGGGCCTCCGTTCGATGGCCGGTTCACGATCACAGCGAATCAACCATGGCGCTCGAGCCACACCGAGAACGTCAGCAGCATGGAGACGGTGTAGCCCCGAGCTGCGTCTGGGCAGGCGTAGAAACCTTCGAGAAGCTGACGAACCTGCTCCGCGGAGACCAGCTCCAACAGGCGTCTCTCGGGTTTCAGGAGCCAGTGCTCGAGGCCCTTGTGACCCGCTTCGCCGGCGAACTGGACTTCCCAGTTGCGTTCGACGACTCGCTTTCGGACCGCCAGTCGCCATAGTTTCTTGGCGGCGCGCTTGGGCAGCAGCCAGGTCTTGGCATAGGGGGCGAGATACAGGTTGGCATCCCAGGCATCCCAGGTGATGCGCGCCAGCTCCGGTGCGTATTTCTTCAGGTAGTCGATTTGAAGCTGGCGGCGGCGCATGAAGCGCGAGGGTACGGTGGCGAAGAAGTCGGTCAGCCGCGCGTCGTAGAAGGGTAGCCGGGGGAACGCTGCCGGCTGGAACGCGCGCAAGCTGGCAGTGGTCCAGCGGAAGGACCACTGATCGGTCTTGAAGGCCTTGACCCTGAACTCGACATCGTCGATCTGCCCGTACGCCGCGAGCTCCCGTCGGACCTCTTCCCTGACCAGATCCAGCGGATCGGAGCCGGCGAGCTGCGGCAGGCAGATATGCTCCAGAAGCCACCTCCGACCCTTCTTGAGAAGACGGCCGAGAACGTGTGAGAGGATCTCCGGGTCGTCCGACTCCCCGTCCACCACCCCTATCTTGTCGAGCCAGACGTCTCCCCAGTGGGCGGCGATGACGAAGTCGGCCAGAGGCGCCAGCTCGCAGGTTACCGCGGCCTGGCGGCACTGGGTCAGATCCTGAAAGCCTTCGACGCAGTCCGCGACGTTTTCGATCTGGCTGAACAGGTAAGGCTCGATGTGGAAGCAGCGAAAAGGCAGACTCCGGACTCGAGCGATCCGACTGGCGGGGCGAGTTTCGATCGACTCCCTGCCGTAGCCGTAGGAGTAGCTCAGCACAGACCGATGAGGGCTCTCGCTCGACGGGCTCAGGGCGGCAACGGTCGAGCGCGAGTCGAGGCCGCCCGAGATCGGCAAGGCCACGCGGCCTGTGCCGGCGAGATCCGAGACGACCTCGCCCAGGTGGATGGAGAACGCGTCGATGGTCTCGTCGTATGCGCGCCGCTCGTCGGGCTCGTGGCGCCACTGCCAGTACCTGTCGCACGACAGGAGATCGCCTCCGCTGCCGAAGACATAATGGCAAGCCGGGCGCAGGATCTTGACGTCTTCGAAGTGCGTCCGGTCGCCGAGGAAGAAGCCGCAAGCAAAAAAACCGGTCAGACCGTGCCAATCCAGGCGGCGCCGGGAGGCGGTGGCCACCGCCGGCATGTAGGTGCCCACCGCGGCCATCCCGGCCGATCGGGAGTAGTAGGCATGGAAGGTGCCGAAACGATCTGTCCAGAGGTGCCAGCGGCCGCTCTCGCGATGATGGGCCAAGAGCAGGAAGTGGCCGTTGAGCTCTGACGGATCGTCCTCGTCGACGGCTGCCCACAGACCCTCGGGATCGGCCGACTGGGCGAGCGGATAGCGCTCGCCCATGAGCCAGAGGGTCCAATCGTCTCTCGTAAGCTCGATCCACGGTGCCCCCCCCCAGAGCTCGCCACCCGGGCACTCCCAAAGCGCGCTCTCCGCTCCACGGCGAACCCGGCGCCAACCGGTGCCGCGGTTTCGGCTCGGAAGCCGTTCCGGCTCGAAATGGAACGCCAGCAGCCAATCTCCGGAGAAGGCGCTCATCAGACCCTTGCCATCAGTCCGGCATAGAGCTGTTCGTGTCGGGTCACCTCGCGGTCGATCGAAAAATGCTCGACGACCCGCCGCCGAGCCGCCTCTCCGAAGTCGGCGCGCCGCTCCGGCGTCGAAACCATGACCTCCAGGGCTTCGACCAGGGCCTGGACGTCGTCCGGGGGCACCAGCAGGCCGCTCGTGCCCTCCTCGATTTGTTCGTGGGCACCGGGAATGTCGCTGGCGACGCAGGCGCGGCCGCAGGCCATGGCCTCAAGCAGCGCTAGTGGAAAACCTTCCATTCTGCCGGCGGCGAGAGTCGGCAGAACGTAGACGTCGAGCTCAACCAGAAACGCGGCGATATCTTGCAGCTTGCCGAGGAACGTCACGCGATCGGCGATACCCAACTGCTCGACCCGGGAGTGGAGGGACCGCACATAGAGGTCGTCGAGCGGCGAGCCCGCCAGCGCCAGGTGCGTTCTCTCCACCCGGGCTACAGCTTCGATGAGCGCCAGGTGGCCTTTGACCGGCAGCAGGTGCGACGAGCAGCCAATGAGGATCGCATCGGCGTCGAGGCCGAGCTCGGCACGCAGTCCTGAACGAACGACGTCGGGCGAGAACCGGTCCGTGGGCACGCCGTGCTGAATCACCTGTACTTTGCGCCTCAGACCCGGCCGGTGAAAAAACTGTTCCGGCATGTCCGAGTTGTCCGCCACGATGCGCTTCGCCAGGTAGCTGCGGGCGAGCCATCCGCGCGAGCCCCAGCTCATCGATTTCTTGGTATAGATCCAGGCCGCGCCGGCGAAGCGCGCGATCAGGGCTTCGGTGTACTCGTCCAGATAGTGGAAGGAGTGCCAGAGATCGAAACGGTGAGGGCGAAACGACCGAGCCGCCTGCCGTGCTCGGACCGGAAGTGAAAGATAAGGCCGAGCAGGCACGGTGAATGGCGCTTCGATGAACGGGAGCCCGAGCTCTTCGACTCGGCGATCGAGGTGCCCGCCGCGCTGCTCGACGCACACCGCCGGGGCGAATCGGTCGCGGTCGAGCCGCTCGATGATGTTCATCATGACCTGGCCGGAGCCCGCGGTGATGAAATTCGGAATGGTGTAGAGAATCGAGATCATGGAGGTGTCGTCATCTCCTCTCGCCGCCAGGTAGCGGCGGATAAGCGATCTCGGCGAGATCGAGCATCGCGTCGATGTGGGCAGCGTCTTCCGCGGCGAGCCGGTCGCGCCAGCCGTCGGCCGACCGGCTATCCGTTCGTAGCGGGCTCTGGGAGTGGGTGGTCCATGCCAACCGGCGGCTTCGCGAATCGAGGTCTGGCGGCGGTTGAATGTCCAGCCGGCGGCAGAGCGCGGCGACTCTGTCCGGATGCTCGACGAGCTCCTCGTAGAGCTCGAGGTGGACTCCGTGCTCGCGGCCATTGGCGAGCAGCCAGGCGTTCTCGACGATCCACCGGAGGGTGATCGCTCCCGCCCGCGACTGTGCGAGGCGGGCGAGGCGTGCCAGCGGCAAGCCGTACCGATCTTCGAGCAACTCGCGCTGAGAAGCCTCCAGGAGCACGCTGAGATCGGAGCCCCATGGGAACCGCACCCGCAGGAACGATTCCACCACGGCTCCCGGATGGCGGACCAGGACGACGATCGGCAGCCCGTCGCCGAAGATCTCGCGGTAGGCCGGGAGGAACAGATTCGACCGTACCGACTTGCAGACCCGAGCCCGTGGCCAGAAACGCCAGCGATGCATCCGCAAGCGGCGATTCGAGCAGCAGGCGATCCAGTCGCTCGCGATCCGATCGTCGAGCGCCCGGACGCAGAAGTCGCGAGCTTCTTTCGGGATCGCGTCCGGCTCGTAGTAGCGGTCGGCGATGACCTCCGCGCCAGGCACCTTCACGGGATGGAAGGGCTCGAAGAGCAGCCGATAGCGGAACGCGCCGGACAGCAATCCTGCGAGCCATGTGGTGCCGCTGCGGCCGGTGCCGAGCACCAGGACGGTCTTGCGACTCAGCACCGCGGTCCTGTTCCCGCGCACGCTAGTGGAGGATTCCAGATACATTGGCCCGCGCGGTCATGGTGCGCCCGGCCCGCGAAGGGCGGTCGGCAGGCGCTGTCGTCGATCGTGAAGATGCCGCAGATGCCGCACATCAGAGCTTGGAGGTGTCGAAGTCGTCGAGCGACGTCGGCATGCCGGTCCCTGCAGGCACCAGGAGGACGTGGCATCGTCCGCGCCCGGCGAGAGCCGCGACGTCCGTCACCGGCTGCCGGGAGCGCAGGTAGATCATCTCATAGCCTGCCTGCCGCAGCAGCGGCAGAATGGCGCCGGCGTTGTCGCAAACCGTGTTGGTTTCCCAGCTATGGAGCTCGACGACCGCGATTGGCCGCGCCGTCTCCAGGAGTTGGCGAGCTCCCGCGATCACCGCTCGCTCGCCGCCCTCGACGTCGATCTTCACCAGGTCGGGCCGGAGGTCCCTCCCGGCAGCGAAGTCGTCGAGCGCGAGGGTGACCTTGTTCAGGCCGTTCGTATGTCCGAGGTAACCCTCGATCGTCGAGGCCCCGCCGGAGGTGTGGCTGCCGAAGAAGTCGACCACGATGCCCGAGCTCTCGCCGACCACGGCGTTGATCACTCGGACGCGTTCGAGGCCGTTGAGCTCCGCGTGCTCCTGGATCGCGCGGCACGCCTCCTCCGACGCCTCGAAGGCGAAGATGTCGCTGCCGACGTCGGCCGCCGAGCTCATCACCAGAGAGGCCAGCCCGAGATTCGCGCCGACGTCGAAGATACAGCGCTTGCCCCAGCGAGCCGGGCGAGCAATGGATAGTCGCGGTCCTCCCGGATATTCCTGGCGGCGTTGGTCACCCGGTAGGTCCGCCCGAGGAATCGAACGCTCGCGGTCGGCCGCAAGGCGTTGCGAACGGCGCGGCCGGCGGCACGCCAGTGGTGATTCACGCTAGAGAGCTCCTCCGGCTGTTTCCGGCCGCCTGAAGAGGCGGTCGAAAGTTGCTGAACCGGCCCACGCCGCGGGGATCATCAGTAGCGCCATCAAGGGGACCATGTAACGCAGGATGGAGAGCGCGATGATCGTCATGGCCCAGAAGTATGTGGTGAACAAGATCAGGAGAGCGGCGAGCCAACGTGCCTCCCCGCCTCGCCGCCAGAGGATTGTCAGGCCGATGCCGACGAGCAGCAGGTAAGGCACCTGCATGACGACCACGAGCCCTTCTTTTCTTTGAGAGTCAGTGCCATACCAGGAACGCATCGCTTTGACCGCAAGCAGTTTCAATACGCTCACCGGGCGCTCGGCGAGCTGTCCGCCGAGGAACGCGGCGATTTCGCTCGGGGTTTCGAGCTCGGAATAGCGGCGGCTGATCTCGGTCGTGAGCTCCACGACGTCGGCGGGTAGAGGAGCTCGGTTGTCCGCCGGGTCCGGCTTGGCGCCGATCGTCAATCCGTCGAGCATGCTCAGGCGCCCTCCGGTGCTGAGCGGGATCCACTGGTCGGTCTTGTTGTAGACCCACAGCTCCCACGGAGCAATCGTCAGGAGATTGCCGATCACCAGAGCCAGGCCGAAGATCGCGCGTCGCCGGATGGGTGCGACGTGGCGGAGCGCAAGGGCCAGAAGCATCGGAACGGCGAGCGCGATGGCGATCGGCCTGATCAGCGAAGCGATGCCGACCAGACAGCCACAGGCAAACCCGGCCGACCAGGAGAAGCGCTGCCGCAGCGTCGCCCAGGCCAGAATGTTGAGAGCGCCGAGCAGGAGCACGATGAAGGGGGCTTCACTCGTCAGCTGACGGCTCAGCCAGAGATTCGGCGGGTAGGTGCACCAGCCCAGAACCGACAGAACGGCCGCCCTGTTTCCGGTGATTCGCGTCGCGAGAAGCAGAACCAGTACGGCGCTCGAGGCGAAGCAAACGACGTTGAACGCGAGGACCGCAGCAGTCGCGCCGATGCCGACGGATGTCGCCGCGGCGTAGAGACCGGCCAGGATCAGGGGGAAACCGGGTGGATACCGGACAGCGAGTTCGTCCTCGGGAGTCCGCAGGGCACCGTTCTCGAGCAGACTGCGGGCCACCGGGTCATAGAAAGTGACGTAGTCGCTGGGCTTCGAGCCACCCACGAGGGCAACGAAACAGCCGCCCGCCACCAGCGCAAGAAGAAAGAAAGAGAAGAAGCCACGTGCCGGGTATCGCCCGGCCCCGAGAGGACGGTTACTCTGCAACCGAGCAGACGGCGACAGTCCAGCGTGCATCTTCGTGTCGCCCGGGTACGATCCGGACGATTTCCTCGCTTCTTTCCCGTAGGGGAATTCCTGTCACACGGTCGAGAATGGGCCGGGCGAAGGCAGTCGGAAGCAGGTTTCGCAAGCGTAAGAAATCGATCGCGCGAATCGTCCGCAAGAAAGAGCTCTCTGCCTTGCGGAGATCGTGCTCCTTCCTCCGACTCGGGACTGCCTGAGAATAGATCTCCACCCTGGGGAAGTGTTGCGACAGAAGACGCTCGAGCGCCTCCTGCGAGTATTCGCAGTAGTGATACGGATGGCTCCCCAATGTCCCTTCGTGACCGTTCGGGGTCGACAGTACCAGCCGGCCGCCTGGCGCCAGGCTGGATTTGATGTGTTCGAGTGACCGCGACGGATTCTCGAGGTGTTCGATGATCTCGAAAGCGCAGACCAGATCGTAGGGCGAGTGTGGGATGGGCCCGGACTCGACGTCCAGGACGCCGAAGTGGACGTTGTCCCGTGTGCAGTGCTCGGCCGCGTAGGCCACGACCTGAGGATTGATGTCGAATGCATAGACTTCCTCGGTCTCCGCGCCGAGAATGGTCGTTCCCATGCCCAGACCGCAGCCGAGGTCGGAGACTCTGTGAGGACTGCGCTGATGGGTGAGCGCGAAACGGTAGCGCTCCAGATGCCACTTTGCCCTCAGCTCGTCCTTCCGAGGATCCGGCGCCCGGGCGAGGTAGGTCTCCAGGCCGATTTCGGCTTCGGCCTTCAAGTCGTCTCCGTCTTCTCGAGTTGCCACTGGCAGTCGACGAGGACCACACCGCGCCCCGATTGGATCATACGTTCCGATTCAAAGTGTCCTCGTGGCTCGAAGGAGACCGTCAGAGCTTCGTGCAAGTGATCGATCCGGCGCCCATTCTTGAATGCGAACCAGGGCTCGATGGCGTAGGTCCCGGGATAGAGCGGCAGGCCTGGAACCTCGATCTCGATGACGTGTCTCTCGGAGGCTCCATCGAGTTCGAAGCTGATCCCCTGGCCGTCACTGCGGAGGTTCAGGACCTGGAGTCCGTCCATTTGCTTTACTTCGAACCCCGCGACAATCGGATCCTTCCCGGCTGACAGCGAGATCTCCAGGCGGAGACGAAAGGGCTCGCCGATGCCGAGGCAGCTGTCGTTCACGCCGGCAGCATTGAGCACCGAGCATCTGCCGATGCGGCCTTCGCCGGTGCCGGAGCGCTGGCTGGTTCGATCAGGCGTGACGTCCGCGTTCGATGACTGGGCTCCGGCGGTGACGTAGCGTCGGATGACCTCGTCGGGTGTCCCGCGCGCGCGAATACGTCCTCCGTGGAGGAGGATGCAGGTATCACAGAGCTGGCGAATGCTGCCGAGATTGTGGCTGACGAAGAGGACCGTCCGACCTTCGTTGGCAACGTCTTCCATCTTGCCGATGCACTTCCTCTGGAACTTGACGTCGCCGACCGCGAGCACCTCGTCGACGAGTAGGGTCTCAGGCTCGAGATGTGCCGCGACCGCGAACGCCAGCCGCAGGTACATGCCGCTCGAGTAATGCTTGACCGGGGTGTCGATGAATTCGTCCACCTCGGCGAAACCCACGATCTCGTCGAATTGGCGGTCGAGATCGGTACGGCTCATTCCCAGGATGGCGCCGTTCAGGTAGATGTTCTCGCGTCCCGTGAGCTCGGGATGAAACCCGGTCCCTACCTCCAGCAAGGAGCCGATTCGGCCGTGGATCTCGGCATGCCCGGCAGTCGGCTCGGTGATTCGCGAGAGGATCTTGAGCAGCGTCGATTTGCCGGCGCCGTTGCGCCCGATGATGCCCAGAACCTCTCCTCGCGCGACTTCGAAAGAGACGTCTTTCAGGGCGAAGATGCTCCGGTCCAGGTCGGCGGCACCCGTAGCTCTGCCGCGCAGGAGGTTCGCGGCCCGGCGGAACGGAGTCGCGAGAACGTCGGCGAGAAGGTCGCGCACAGTGTCGTGCTGGCGCTGCCGGCTGCCGATGAAGTACTGCTTGGTCAGGCCCTCGGCCTTGATGGCGACCTCACTCACAAAATGTCCTCGTACTCAAACGACATCGGCGAAGGTCTTCTCCATGCGGCGGAAATAGTACGCGCCACCGATCAGAAGCCCCACGGCCGCAAGGGAAGAAATGAGGACCATCCGCCCCGGGGCGGTCTCGGTTCCCAGCAGTGCCCAACGAAAGCCCTCGACCACTCCCACCATGGGATTGATGCCGTATACGGTGCTCCAGGGCTCCGGTAGGAGACTGCTCGGATAGGCGATGGGGGTGGCGAAGAGCCAGAATTGACTGAGAAAGGGGATCGTGTAGCGCACGTCGCGGAACTGCACGTTCATGGCCGAGAGCCAGAGGCCGACCGCCAGTGAAGTCACGAGGGTGAGGGCCGCCAACAGCGGTAGCCAGACCACGTTGGCCGTCGGTACGATGCCGTAGTAGAGCATCATGCCCAGCAGGACGACGAAAGCCAGCACGAAATCGACCCCACCGGAGAGCGTCGTGGCGATCGGGATCGCCAGACGCGGGAAGTAGATCTTCTTGATCAGGTTCTGACTGCCGACCAGGCTGTTCGAGCTTTGCGACAACCCGTTGGCGAAGAAGGTCCAGGGTACCAATGCTGCATAGGCGAAGATCGGATACGGCAGTCCATCGGACGGGACCTTGGCCAGCTTGCCGAAGAAGATGCTGAAAACCACCATGGTGAAGAACGGTTGGATGATGGCCCACGCCGCGCCGAGAACGGTCTGCTTGTAGCGGACCTTGATATCTCGCCAGGTGAGGAAATAGAGGAGCTCTCGGTACTCCCAGAGCTCGCGGAGGTCGAGGGCAACCCATCCCCGAGTCGGGCGGATGTGGGTCACTCTCCGAGCCGACTCGGCGCCAGCGATCCTCGAGGTCGTAGTCATTGATATCCACCGGGTCCAACAGAGCAGGAACCGGCGGTTTTCCTCGAATCCCTTGGAGATTCGCTCGATCGTTTTCCTTGAACAAGCTCCGCCCCTTCGGTGCCATCACACCGAATAAGGCCCACTCGTGAGGTAGCCCCTGGTCTCTCGACGTCGGGTCTGCTACCCCGTCAGCGGATGCGCGAGTCTATCACGGCCGGCAGCCGTCCCCATGGTTGCGGGCACGATCGACTCGCGATCCAGAGTGGCCGCCACCGAGCGTCTCAGGAGGGTGATCGAGACCACCCATTGGAGGTTGCCGCGCTCACGAAGGAGGTGGCCCGTCCAACCCGCGAAAGGGCCATCGGCGATCTTGACCTCGTCACCGGGCGCAAGGTACGGATGCGGGACCAGGGGTGCCCCCGAGAGTTGAAGCTGCCAGAGGCTCCGCAGCTCTCTATGGAGTTGGCTCTGATCGAAGACGTCGAGCAACTGAAGTACCAGATTGCTCTTCAGGACATTCCTATGGTCCCTGCGGCCGAGCCGGAGAAACACGTAACCGGGGAACAGTGGGAGGTGCGAGACGCGAAGGCGTCCCGAGTAGCGTCTCTCGTGGCTGGTCTGCGGCAGATAGAAAGGCAGCCCATGCTGCAGCAGGTATCGTGCTAGGGCCTTCTCCCGCCGGCTACGAACTCGGGCCACGGTCCAGTCGGCTTGCCCTGGATAAGCCTCGAACAGATCTCCGGGATAGAGATCGGTTTCTCGCTTGAGAATGGGCATGTTCGACAGCCAGTGGGATTAGTTCCTCGCGACCAAGAGGAACTCTTGACGAACTGAACGCCCGGAAGCACGTGAACGCGCGTTTCGATTTCCGTTACGCCTCAGGGCGAATCGGGAGACGCCGCCGGCTCGGGGTCGTCGTCGAGGACGCTCACGAGACCGACGGGAACGAGCGTTCCGGCCGTCGCAAGCAGGATCCCCTTCTTCTTCCACCAGACGATGACGCAGGCCCGGCAGACCCCGTCGCCTCTGAGGACGTTGGTAGGATCGATCCGGGTGACGATGCCGTCGCACAGCCAGTGGAAGACCTGCTCGTCCCGTTGCCACAGTGCCGTTTCTCCGACGGTCAGGTTCTCTGCCTCGCCACGTTCCTGCGGAGTCAGATCAGCGCGGCAGTTCTCCCGGACCTCGGTCACCCTGGTCGGCGATCTGGCGAGCTGACGCCCTTCTGAATCGTGGACGGAGATGTAATACTCGGCGGGCTCGTTCTCGAGCTGCTCGAGCCAGGACTGGAACGTCTCGTCGTCCATCTCGGCCAACCATTCGCGGGGCAACTTCTTGCCCAGGCTGGCTCGCTCCCGGAGGTACTCGTCATCCAACTCGTCCTCGTCCTGGGGGTCGTTGGGATCTCGGTCGTCCGAGGAGTCTTTCTCTCGCCACCAGGAAGCCCATCGGTACTCTTCTTGGATCTCCTCACGCGTCTCGATCAGGTCGTGCCGATTGAGCACCTGATCCTCGGCCTTGGGAAAGAGTCCCCAGTATCGGCCCTCCCCGGAAGGATTCATGAATGTGTAGTAGAGATCCTCCACGGCGTCGTGCATGCGCCGGAAGTTCAGCCGAACGGTGGTGTCCGGGACGTTGTTGGTAACCCGCGCCCAGGCGACGCCGTTGTCTTCGATCGGCAGACACTCGACGTCCTCGGCCTCTACGGTCAGCTCTTGAGCCCCGGCCCATGCCGGAACGAGAATGACGGCAAGAAGTGCGATGATTCTAAGTAGTTTCTCTGAGCTGAAGTTCATCTCGGGCTCCTTCTCCCAGCGCCGAACACGCCGGAATCATAGCGTAGCCGCGCCATCGGTTGCAACAGTCGTCTGCGCCGCTCCCGGGGAAGAGCGCAGTGCGAGGTCAAACTCCGCTGGTGTCCAGGATCTTGGTTACGTAAGAACGCACGAAATCGGTCTGCTCCAAGACCGGCAAGCAACGCTTCAAAGTCTCCCGCGCCGCGGCTCGATTGCCCGTTTCATAGCGTACCACGGAGAGATAGAATAACCGGTCCGGCTGGCTCGGATCGGGCTCGCCGCCGCGTTCGAAGTAGCTCAGAGCGGCCTGCCAGCGTGACAGCCGGTAGGCGATCTCTGCCGTCACGTACTGGGCTTCCACGATGCTCGGGTGCTGATCCGCAAGCTGACGCATGGTCACGAACTCGGCGCGGAGCTGCTCGCGAGTCCCGTTGAGCAGCAAGTTCCGGCTGCGCTCGATCGCCGCTTGGACCGGTCTCGGAATCGGTACCGGATCGGAGTGGGCCTTCGCTCGTGCCGGATCGGTGTCCTCAGTCGCGGAAGGGGTCTCGACGGGCGTCGCCTGAGCGCGATCGTCGTCGATGCCTGATGCGGTTACTTCGGCCGGTTCAGGTTCGGTCGTCGGCTCGGTAACGGCGCTCGCCAGCTGCGCAGCCGCTGCTTGCCTACCTCTTTTGATCTCGCGGGCGAGCTGCTTGAAGGGGGCCTTCCTGATTTTCTCGGGTGCGACCTCACCGAGAAGGGACTCGGCATTGTCCCAGTCCTGGAGCTCGACCAAACAGCGCAGTCGGACCTCTCTCAGGTGCTCGCTGCCCGCTTCCTCACCGCAGGAGTCGAGGTCGGCAAGAGCCTGAGCGCAGCCATCCGGCTGAGTCGCTCCCGCTGTGCCGCGCACACAGAGAGCCCGAGGTTGTCGAGAGTCTCGACGCAGAATCGTCTCGGCGGCCGCGAATGCAGCTTGATAGTTGCCGCTGCTCAACTCGAGATCCGCCAGCATCAAGAGCCACTTGAGCCGCTTCGGTTCGGCGGCGGTGAGTCGCGCGAGCTCCTCGCGCAGCTCCTCGGGCGGTAGGGAGGCGATCTGACTCTCGAGCTTGCGGCGGGCAACCTCGCGAAAAACCGGTTCTTGCTCGAGCAGCTCGAGCGGGGTCCATCGCTCCAGGTGAGCTTCCAGTGCCTGGCGTACCCCGCTCCCAAGATCGAGTTGTGAGTAGGCCTGGAACCTGCGTTCGACCTCCAGGATGCGATCGATCGTGCTGGAGAAGGCCTGCTGATCGTCGATCTCGGCCTGCGCCAGTGCTAGATAGGTCAGCCCTGCAGCCAGTGACACGGGTTCGTCGAGCAACCCGAAACACGCCAGCCGCAGACTCTGGACCGCGACCGGATAGGAGCCCTGATCGTAGGCCCGGGTGCCTTCGCGCAACAGCCGTTCGTAGAACGGGTCCGCTGCGCTGCCCGTCGTGGGGTTGCCGAGCGACGCTATCAAGACCCATAGCGCGTGCGGCAACAGGAGCCTGAGATGGGTTCGATGCATGACTCGGTTACCTTCTCAGCCGTGGAGCGGTCTACCGGCAGTCACCGCGTCCGAAGCGCGGCCTTCGGCGCCCGTGGGGTGCAACGGTTGATTCGCCAGCACATTGCTCGGATTCGTGAAGAAGATCGCTCGGGCGAGCTCTTCGCCCTGGTCGATGACGACGCGTTGATAGGCCTTGCTGAGACCCGGTCGCCGAAACGTAGAGTCGTGAGCGTCGCTGGCGACGAAGTGTACGATCTTGGCGTCGAGCATCCGCTGGCTGGCTTCCAGGGCGAAGCGGCCCAGATCTCCCGTCAAGCTCATGGCGGTGATCTGCAGCAGGGCACCCTGTGCGACCAGGTGCAGGAGATAGGATAGATCGCCCGCCAACCAGGGAATCCGCTCGGGGTGCGCCAGTACAGGGACCCACCCTGCCACCGACAGCTCGTGAATCAGATCCTCGGGGTCGGGACCCAGACCCCGAACGTCGAGCTCGAGGAGCAGGTACCTTGAGCCCGCCAGCGGCAGCAGGCCACAGTCTGGCAAGAGCTCCATCTCCTGACAGCTCTGGGAGTTGACGGCGATCTCGCCGCCCAGAAAGATCTCCAGTCGGTCCTTGGCCCGATCTCGCACCTGTTCCCAGAGCTTTTCCAACCGGCGGCGGTCTCCGTTCCACCAGTTCTCGTGCCGGAGATGAGGGGTGGCGACCATCGCGGTGCAGCCGTCTTCGGCTGCCATGCTACACATCGCGAGCGTTTCGTCGAGGTCCCGGGCTCCGTCGTCTACGGTCGGTAGGATGTGACTGTGTAGATCGATCATTGCGAGAGGATCGCTTCGAAGCGTTGGTCAGCGTTCACGGCTCCCTGAGCCAGGATCCGTGTCAGCGAACCGGCAGTGTAACGTACGAGAGCCGGCTCAGGCTGCGCTGGGAGCTCTCGATGTCGAGCTGGCCTCTTCGTACACACCGTAGTAGCGATAGCGTCGGGAGTAGCTGCCACCAGGGCTGCGCCGATAACGATTCAGCACCGTTCCGAAAACCCTGATGCCCGCGTACCTGAGACGCTCGCGGCAGAGCTTCGCGTCTTCGCGCAGCAGGACGCCGGCCTTGCCACAGACCACCAGCCCGTCTGTGTGGGGGCCGAGGATCACCGCGTCGGCAACCGGCAGCGTCGGCGGAGTGTCGAGCAGCACGAAATCGAACCGCGAGCGTGCCAGCTGCAGCAACTCACGCAGGCGATCAGACGCGAGCAGCTCCGAGGGATTGGGTGGAATCGGTCCGGAGGGGCAGATGTAGAGATTTGGAACTCCGGTTTCGAGGATCATGCTCTCGATGTCGACCCGGCTGGTGAGGTAGTTCACCAGGCCGAGCCGATTGGAGACTTTGAAGACCTTGTGCATGCGTGGCCGGCGGAGGTCGGCGTCGATCACCAACACCCGCCGTTCCAGCTGCGCCAGAACCACACCCAGGTTGGTGACCGTCGCGGTCTTGCCCTCACCCGGCTCGGCCGAGGTCACACCGATGACCCGGAGCTCCTCGGCGCTCGACAGCAGAAGGGCCGTTCGCAGGGAACGGTAGGCCTCACAAATCGCCAGACGCGGATCGCGGTGCGGCAAGAGCTCGATGCCCTCCGCACCATCCGCGTTGGCTTCGGCATCCGCGGCTTTCCCGAGCTTGCGCTTCTTGCGAGGTGTCTCGGCTTCGGAAGAGCCGTAGCCGTAGCCGTAGCCGTAGCCGTAGCCCCGCTTGGCGTACCGATACCCACCGGCCCTTCGGCCCTTGTCGTTCAGGTCCGGGATGACCGCCAGGGTCGGGAGTCCCATGATGGCTTCGAGCTCCTCGGGCGAGGAGATTGTCCGGTCGAGGTACTCGCGTAGAAAGATGCCGCCGAAGCCCAGGAAGAGGCCAATCAGGATCGCCCGGCTCAGGCTGTTGCTCAGAGACGGACGAAAGGCGCCCGACGCGACGATGGCGGAATCGACGATCCGAACGTTGGACTCGTGTGAGCTCTGAACCCGCGACGCCACCTCGGTCTCCGATTGACGCTTGACGAGCTCGGCGAGGGTTTCTTTGCGCGTGTCGATGTAGGTGACGTGATTGGTGTACTCGAGCGCCGCCGAGTTCTGCAGTCTGGCGTCTTTTGCGAGCCGCTGGAGCTCCTCCTCGATGGTTTCCTCTTCCCGTTTCGCCCTCTGGTACTCGGCGTACGCTCGGTCCCTGGTTTCCTTGTAGGCGTCCTGGATCAAGCGTTGGAGCTGCTCACGCTTCTCGTCGAGGTCTTCCTTGAGCCGCCTCATTTCCGGCCATTCCGGAGTGTAGGTGGCGAGCTTGGACTCGTAGTCGCTCTCGAGCAGAAAGATGTCGGCTTTGAGCTTCGCGACCTGGCCCTGCGAGTTGCTGTCGACGAAAGACTCCGGTGGGAGACTCTGGATCTCCCGGTACGCCGCTTCCTTGCCGAGACGTTCGACGACCACGGTGTTGTACTGGGCGTCCAACGCCTGGCGTCGCTTCAACAAGGCTTCGCCGTCTGGATCCAGGGCGAAGTCACCCTGGCTGATGATCCCGTTCAGGGTCTTCTGGCGCTCCTCGATCTCCTGGTTCAGCGTTTCGATCTGCCGGGCCAGGAAAGACGAGGCCTGGCCGACCGTCGAGCTTCGGGTCTCGACCCCCCACTCGATGAAAGCCTGGGCGTAACCGTTGACGATTCGCGCGGCGAGCTCGGGATTGGGGGAGACGAAAGAAAGCTCCACTAGCTGAGTTTCCTTGATCGGTTTGACCGTCAACCCGGACTGAACCAATCCCGCCAGCTGTGCCAGCTCCGCGTCGGAAACCTGCACCGTCGAGCCCTGGGTTTCTCGGCCGGGCAGCAGGCTCGCAGGCCGGCCGGTAAACGCCGGGTTCTCGTACAGGCGGAGGTTCCTGACCACGCGTTCCGCCATGCCCCGGCTGCGAAGGAGGCGGTACTGAGTCGGGTAGTACTCCATGTTCCACCAGTCTTCCAGCCAGCCTCCCTGGCCGAGAGCGAGGAGCGACAGCCGCTTGCGCTCGATCTGAATGGTCGCGCTCGAACGATATTCTTTGGTGGTCAGGGAGTACTGGACCAGGGCGAAGGTCACTGAGATCAACAGGCAGGCCAAGAGCCAGGTCCAGCGTTTGCGGACCGCCCCGAGGTACTTGCTCAGGTCGAGGACTTCACCGTCGTCTGCTGCGGCTGTCTGGCCGCCGCCGGAGTCCTGGACGCCATTGTGCAGAGCCGGTTCCCAGGATTGCATCAGAAGAAGGACTCCTTGACGACGATCAGGTCGCCGTCTTGCAGCTCGGGGTCGGAAACCCTGCCGTTCAGGACGCGCTGGAAGTCGACCACGATCTCGCTCAGCTCTCCGGAGGGGCGCCGTCTCTTGATCCGGATCTTGTTCGATGCGGTCTCCGCCAGGCCGCCGGCGCGGGCGATGGCGGTCAGCAAGGTGACCCGATCGGTGCTGCGGAAGGTCTGATTCCCGGCGCTGTTCACGGCGCCCAGGAAATAGATCGTCACCTCGGTGGCCGGGACCACGTGGATCAGGTCGCCGGCGAAGATCGGGATGTTGACCCGGGGGTTGCCGGCCTCGATGAGATCTTTGATCGTGATCCGCACCTCGTCGCTCAGATCGTTGTCCGCTCGGCGCCGCACGATGACTTGACTGCCGGCCTGCACGGTCAGCCCGCCGGCTTTCATCAGGACTTCCATCAGCGAGGAGCTTCTGGCGACGTAGTAGTTCCCGGGGCCGCCCACGGCGCCCAGGATCGAGACCGGCCGCGAGCGGTATGCGGTGAGGGAGATCTCCACCGTCGCCCTACGCAAGCCCCTCGATTCGAGGCGGCTGCGAATCCTCAGCGCCAATTGATCCGCGGTCAGTCCCTGCGCTTCGATCGTGCCGATATCTGGCAAGGCGACGGTGCCGTCCTCGGCCACCCGCAGCTCGTGCTCGTAATCCTCGAGCTCGTCGACGCGGACCTGGATCTCGTCGTTCGGGCCGATGCGATAGGAGTCCGAAACGGGACTCTCCTGCGCACCGATTCCAGCCGCGACAAGTGCCGCCAAAGCGGTGAAGATCACACGTCTCATCGGGTTAGGCTACAACAGATTCAGACAATCGTGCCACCACTACCAGTCGCCTGCCGAGCTGCCGAGCTGGAGCTTCTCGATCACCTTGCCGAGCTCGAGCGCGAAACCGAAAGAGGTGACCTCGCGGTCGAGCCCCGGGATGTTGGAGTCGTAGTCGGTACTTCTCGCCTCGATCGAGAGCAGAAACAGCTTCCACAGCTCGAAGCGGAGATCGATGCCGAGGCCGGAGACGTCGTCGACCCTCTCCGCACCGCTGGAGGAAACGGTTCCGAAGTCGTCTTCGCCGATCTCGCCGAACACTCCTACGGCTACGCGGCCGGCGCCGAAGTCCAATCGCAGACCCTGCCGTTCCGCCACCAGGAACGAGCTGGCGGAGTCGACGGAGTAGCTCTGTCTACGCCGGGCGTAGCCCAGGATGTTGAGGCGTCGCGACGGCCGCCCGATCAGGTCGAGGTTGCCGGTGGTGTCGTCGAAGCGGCCGAAGTCCGAGCCGGCGTCGCCTTCGAAGTCGGGGAAGGAGAGGTTCAGATGCGCTTCGAGCTTCGGTCGGTCGTAGATGACCTCGAGGCGCTGCGCGGTGCCGGAGTTGGAGAGATCACGCGCGCCGTCCACGAACTCCGTAGAGGCGTCACGGTAGCTCACGCCGAAGAGCCAGTCCCGTATGCGGTACCGCGCGCCGATCTCCACCGACTCCTCGTCTCGGTCGAGCAGCGAGAACAGGGGATTCTCCTCCTCCTGGTTGCTGTCCTCTCGCCGCTCGGCGATGCCGAAGAGTGACAGGCGCGACCCGAGATCCACTTCCAGGCCCAACCTCGAGGTGTCGGTGCGCGTGGTGGTCAGCTCCTGGATCTCGGAAGAGAAGAAGCCTTGCCGCTCCTGGTTGCGCTGCGAAAGCTCGACCGTCATGCGGTTGAGATAGGCGAACAGGCCCAGACCGAGACGGCCGTTGACGCTTCTCTTGTTCTCGTCGTCCTGCCACCAGACGTACTCCGGCAGGGCATGGGCGGTCCAGACGACCTTGCCGGTGGGCAGGTAGGCACGCAGGCCCGCGCCGATCGTCAGTGTGAAGTCGTCTTCCTCGGTCGTGCCGTCAGCGCTCGTGGTGCGGACGAGCTGGACGTCTCTGAGACCCAACCAAGGGGTCAGGCGCACGGCTCCCAGGTTCCAGCGAGCGTCGTTGATTCGTTCTTCGAGCTCGTCCTTGGCCGGTGTCGTGTCGCTGGGAAGCTGGCTTCCCGGAACGATATACTGCCCGCCCGCCGGGCCGGACGCCAGCCCGGCGATCAGCACCATCGACAACCCGATCAGATTCCGTGCGATCCGTTTCATGGAGCCTCCATGTTCCGATTCTCGATCTTCCAGCATTGCCTGAAGGCTCAGCACCACCGGGCCTCGTGGCCGCGTCGGGTAGGGAGGACCGAGAGGTGACGAGCTGGAGGCGGATGATACGACAATCGGACGCGGGTACGGCCGCGGCGGCGTTCATTCTGCTCTTGATGGTCTGCCTGGGGCCGCTCTATTTCGGCAGCGTGCTTCCCAGGGAGCGGATCGCTCTGCAGATCGGTGCTTTCCTGGCTCTGGCTCTCGCGTTGGCCGGCAAGCGGGAGCTGATCGGGCTTCGCCCGATCAAGGTGCCGCTCATGACTGTCGCTCTCGTCGGCGTCTACGGGATCCTCCAGTCGTTGCCCTGGCCGGGCTTTCTGGTGGCCTTTGTGTCGCCGAGACTGGCGGAGGTGTGGCGCAGCGCGGGCACTATCACGGAGACCGCCACCGCCACCATTCCGCTGTCTCTGGCCCCC
The DNA here is from genome assembly GCA_024226315.1 of bacterium. Classification (GTDB taxonomy): domain Bacteria; phylum Acidobacteriota; class Thermoanaerobaculia; order Multivoradales; family J023; genus JAAELT01. The sequence goes on from JAAELT010000177.1 coordinate 67,120, forward strand.
GCGGTATCGAGGGGGGTCGGCCTGCACTGGCTGGCGGTGGCCGCGGTTCTGGCGGCGGCGACTCTGGTTGGCGCCGAGCGTCACTGGCGGCGTCTCCTGGCCGCGAGCTTGCTGGTGGCGGCGCTGTTCGAGATCGTCTACGGCAGCGACAACTGGTTCAGCCGCCGCGACACCATCTGGGGCCTCGAGGTGGGTGGCGATCCCAGCCGCTTGCGCGGCACCTTTATCAATCCGGATCATCTGGCTCTGTTCCTGGCCCTGCCGGCGGCTTGTGGATTCGCCTGGCTTTGGTGGTCGATCCGTCGCATGCTGCGATACGGCTCGTTGGAGAGGCGGCTGTTGCAGGCGGTCCTTCCCAGCCTGGTCTTCCTGATGCTGTTCGTCGGCCTGGCGTTCACCGGCTCGCGGGCGGGCCTGGTCTCGATCGTCGCCGCGATCCTGGTGCAAGGGGTGATGCTGGCGATCTACTACCGCACGTGGCGAGTGGGGGCCGCGTCGACCGGGGCGCTGGCTCTGGGCCTGTTGGGTATCGGGCTCTTCGGCCTCCAGCAGGGGTTGGGCCGATGGATGGAAACCTCCGCCTACGAGGTCACCTGGAATTCCCGCTTGCTCGTCTATCGTTCCAGCTTCGAATTGTGGCAGCTCTTTCCCTGGACGGGAACCGGGCTCGGGACCTTCCGCCAGGCGTTCCCGATGGTCCAGCCGCCGGAACTGAGCATGGCCTGGCTGCACGCCCACAGCGATCCAATCGAGATGCTGGTGACCACTGGCGTCGTCGGCCTACCGATCCTGGCCTGGGGCCTCGTGGCTCTGTACCGGCGCTTGTGGACAGTGTTCCAGCGCGGCCGCCGTTCGGAGGACCGAGCCGCCGGCGTGGCCGCGCTGGGGGCCCTCGTCGGCGTGCTGCTGCACTCCTTCGTCGATTTCGGGCTGACGCTGCCGGCCAACACCTTCGTCTTTGCCATTCTCTGCGGCGCGGCCTGCGGTGCCGCGACCAGGGCCCGACGTTCAGATCGCGATCAGGATGCCGGGTCGCCAGCGGACGATTCCAAGAGCAGGACGCGGCCGGGATAGACCTCGCCTCCGGCCAGGGATCTGAGCTCGAGCTGGTGTGGCCGCGGCGTGACTTCCCACTCGATCTCGAGAGTCTCCTGTGCCCGGACCGGCATGTGGGTGATTGCGGTTCCGTCCCACATCACCTGGACCACGGCCCCCTGCCCGGGCGCCTCGCCGAGTTGGATCTCGATGCCCGAGGCGGCTCGCTCGGGGTAGATCTCGATCGATGCCCGATGGCCTCGCCACCGCCATTGATGACTCTGCCACTCTTCCGCGCGCAGATCGGCGAGCTCCCGGTCCGCGCTGGCGAGATCCACCAGGTCGCCGGTGGCCCGCGCCAGCCGTTGCCGCGCCAGCCAGTAGGACGCTCGCCCGCGGGCCGATCGGTGGACCTCGGCCAGGGTCTCTTCCGCCAGCGAGAGCTCCTGGCGATCGATCAACCGCTGGGTCTTGGCGATCAAAAAGGGCGCCCAGGCGGGGGCGTTCTTGGCCGGCTCGAGCTTCTCGTATCGTTTGGTCTGGTAGAGATCCTCGCCGATCAGTGACGCCAGAGCGCCGATGGGCGGCTCGATCTCGCCGACGGCGTCGGTCAGACGGCTCAGCACGTGCGACGAAAACGGGTCGATCGAGACCGCGTTCAGCTCGAGGGACCACAGCAGCCACTTTCTGAGCGCTTCGCTGGAGCTCAGTCCATGCAGCCCCGGTGGATAGAGCTCGAGCGCCTGCGCCACGAGAGCGGCGAACCGGCCGTCAGGAGGCGCGGCGACAACTACCCGTAGGCACATGGTCCGGCCGTTGTAGTAGTCCCCAAGGCGCAGACGTTTCCCCGCCTCGTCCAGGTTCCTGGTGAGCTGACGCTCCAGGGCGTCGAGGTACCGCGTATGCGCTAGGCCGAAGGAGTCCCATTCATGGGTGCCGGCGAAGTCTCGTTTCAGAAGCTGCCATGCCGCCGGCCGGTCGGGGATCACCTCGAGAGCCGAGCTCAGGTCCTCGGCGACTTCGAGCCAGATCGGCAACAGCCTGGCGAGGGAGTCGGGATCGTCGCGGAACGCCTGTTCGATGAGATCTCGGGTGAGTGCCTTCTTCTCCGCGGAGAGGGCCGCCCAGGTCTCCAGATAGGCACTGAGCAGGAAACGCCGAGGCTCAGGTTTGCCGTCCGCCTCGGCCACCGCCTTGAGCAACGGTCTCTCCCAGTCGGGGGCGGAAGTAAAGAGCCGGCGATCCGAGCGCAGCGACCACTCGAGGTAGGTCGAGGCGCCCAGTAGCATGGATGCCTGCCAGCTGTTGGGTTGCTCGACCAGGACCTCGCGCGCCAGGTCATGCGCCCGGGTCAGCCGATCGACGCTCGTTGCATTCGGCTCGGTGGTGAGCACGTCGTAGACCAGGGCTCGGGCAACGATCAAGCGGGCATGGTGGCTCGTTCGCTCGAACGACACGCGGCGGATCGCGGTCTGGTGGCTGTCCCCGACCTGGATCTGTTTCAGGATCTCCACGAGCTCGGTTCGCTCGGCACGCCAGCGCACGAGCCCGGCGAGTGCCCAGAAGGTCATCACGAGACACAGGGCGATCACGGCCAGCCGTAGCAGGCCGGCGCGGCGGTCAGAGGGAGTTTTGGGACTCAAGGGGATTTCGATGCGGAGCGGTGAATCCATTTGGCTGACGGCCCGGTATAGTATCGCAGCCGCGCCGGCCGGGAGCGGGTCAGGCGCACGGAGTCAATCATGAAAGTCATAGAGCATCTGGCCCGGGCCGACCGGCCGTTGATCAGTTTCGAGATTATCCCTCCCTTGCGAGGCGGTGACATTCGGGGGCTTCTGGGTTTGATCGAAGACCTGGTCCAGCACCAGCCGCCGTTCATCGACATCACCAGCCATGCCGCGGAGGTGGTTTACGATGAGACCCCGCGGGGCATCGAGCGCAAGATCAAGCGCAAGCGCCCGGGTACCCTCGGCGTGTGTGCCTTGATCCAGAACAAGTACGACATCGACGCGGTGCCGCACGTGCTGTGCCAGAGTTTTACTCGGCAGGAGACCGAGGACTTCTTGATCGAGCTCCGCTACCTGGGCATCGAGAACGTGCTCGCCATCCGTGGCGACGACAGCGGCTACCGCAAGCGGCTCGAGCACGGGCGCACCATCAACGAGTACGCGATCGACCTGGTACGTCAGATCCAGGACATGAACGGCGGCAAGTATCTCGAGGACCTTCTCGATGCCGACCCTGCCGACTTCTGCATCGGTGCGGCGGGCTATCCCGAAAAGCACTTCGAGTCACCAAACCTGAGCTCCGACATCAGCTGGGTGAAGAAGAAGGTCGAGGCCGGGGCGGAGTACATCGTCACCCAGATGTTCTTCGACAACCGGCACTTCTTCGCGTTCGTCGAGGAGTGCCGCCGCCAGGGCGTCGCGGTACCGATCATCCCGGGCCTCAAGATCATCACCGCCAAGCGGCAGCTGCACTCGATCCCCCGCACCTTCCACTGCGACATTCCAGCCGAGCTGGCCGACGAGATCGCCGCCGCCAAGCCGAAGCAGGTACTGGAAGTCGGCGTCGAGTGGGCGGCGAGACAGACCCAGGAGCTGCTCGACAAGAACGCGCCTTCGATCCACTTCTACATCATGCAGAGCTCGAAGGCGATCAACTCGCTGCTGCCTCGTCTGAGCCTTTGAATCGCCGGGCCGTCTTCGCGGCGGGGTGGCTGCTGCTTTGCCTCGCGACGGTTGATCTCCGGGCCGGAAACGGATCCAGTGCCCGCGGTCTTCTCGCGGTCCGCGGAGACCGTGTCGTCGCGTCGGAAGACGCCGATCGGCTAGTCGTGCCTGCCTCGCTCCAGAAGCTTGTGGTGGCGGCGGCGGCGCTCCACCATCTCGGGCCCGAGCACCGGATCTCCACGGAGCTGCGTGCCGGCGGCGAGCTCCGAGGCGCGACGCTGGCCGGCGATCTGATCCTCGCCGCGGCGGCCGATCCGACCTGGGGGAAGCGGTTCTTCGCCGAGGCGCCCCGGGCGCCGCTCGACGCGTTGGCGCGGCAGCTGGCGGATCGCGGCCTGCGCCGGATCGACGGTGACCTGGTGATCGACGTCAGTATGTTTCCGGGCCGGCCCTTTCCCACCAGCCGCCCGGTGTCGGAGCTCACGTACGGTTATGCCGCCCCCACCTCCTCCCTCGCGGTCGACGATAACGCGGTGAAGGTCACCATCGCCCCGGGCCCGCGCATCGGGGCGCCGGCGACGGTGCGTCTCGAAAGCGGGCAGGCCGCGCCGCGGTTCGTCAACCACGTCCGCACAGTGTCCCGCGAGCGCCACGGCTCGGGCACGGTGGACTTCCTGCCGGTCTGGGAGAGCGACACGATCGTCGCGCGGGGCGAATATCCGATCAGCGAGCCTCCCTACCGGATCGAGCTCAGTGTGCCGGCTCCCGAGCTCCACGCCGCCCGGCATCTGCGGCGGGCTCTCGAGCGGGCCGGCATCACGGTCGCGGGCGAGATCCGTCTCCACTCCGGGCCCACCCTCGACGGTCCGGTGCTCGCTCGGCACCGGTCGGCGACCTTGGCGGAGCGTCTGGAGCCGATCCTCACCGACAGCCACAACTGGCATGCCGAGATGCTGCTGCTGTCCCTGGCCGCCGAGGTCGCGGGCGAGGGGCGTCTCGACGAGGGGCTCGAGATCGAACGACGATTCCTGATCGAAGAGGTGGGGTGCGCCGAGGGTTCGTTCCACCTCGACGACGCCTCCGGACTCTCGCCCTACAACCTGATCTCGGCCCGGGCGATCGTCAGGCTGCTGGGCTGGGTTCACCGGCAGCCCTGGCGGCGGAGCTTCATGGACGCCCTGGCGCGCAACGGCAGCGGCACTCTGGAGGTTTGGAGCGCTTTGCCGCCGATCGCCGCCAAGACCGGCACCGTGCGCCACAGTCTGGGGCTCGCGGGTTACCTCGAGCCCGACAGCACGGAGCCGGTGGTCTTCGCCTGCATCCTCGACCGCCGTCTGGGCGAGCGCCCACCGCAACGAGCGGAGATCGCTTCGTTGCTGCGTGCCTGGCGTCGGTAAGAACGGTCAGTCGAAGAACCGGAACCAGAGAATGGCGAGCACGGCCTTGACGCCGTCGCGCCAGTTGATTTTCTTGCCTTCGGTCCGGCTGCGCGCCCGGTAGCTCACCGGGACCTCGTGGATCTGGAATCCCCGCCTGGCGATCTTGACCGTGAACTCGGGCTCGAACGCGAAGCGATCCGACCGGAGAGTGATCTTCTGTAGCACGTGGCTCCGGAAGACCTTGTAGCAGGTTTCCATGTCGGTGATGCGCAGACCTGTGACCAGGTTGGTGAGCCCGGTCAGGAAGCGGTTCGCCAGATAGGTCAGCGAGCTCTTCTGATCTGGCCGAGACTCGAGAAACCTGGAGCCGTAGACGACGTCGGTCTGGCCGGCGGCGATCGGCGCCAGGAGCCGCGGGTACTCTCCAGGGTCGAGCTCCAAGTCCGCGTCCTGGATGATTACCACGTCGCCGGTGACGCGCGCGAAGCCGGTGCGCAGAGCGGCACCCTTGCCGCGATTGTGCTCGTGCCGGGACACCGTCACGTCGTCGTACTGCTCGTCGATCGCGGCGAGTCGCTCGCTGGTGCCGTCGCTCGAGGCGTCGTCGACGATCAGGATCTCCATGTCGAGATCCACCGCCCGGACCCGGGAGACCAGCTCGTCGATCGTGCCGGCTTCGTCGAAGACCGGGATGACGACGGAGACCTTCATTCTACACGGCGATGATCCGCCGCAGCATCTCGGGCAGGTCGAGGCTGGGCCGGTAGCCGATCAGCGCCTCGATCCGGCTGATGTCGGGCAGCCGCCTGGGCATGTCCTCGAAACCCGGATCGTAGGCCTCGTCGTAGGGCACGTTGACGATCTCGGACGAGCTGCCGGTCAACCGGATCACCAGCTCCGCCAGCTCGCGGATCGAGATGTCTCGGGTATGGCCGACGTTGAACACCCTGCCTGATGCCTCGGGGTGCTCGACGAGGCGGATCAGGGCGTCCACCACGTCGCCGATCCAGGTGAAGGAGCGCCGCTGGGTGCCGTCGCCGTAGACGGTGATCGGCGCCCCGGCCAGCGCCTGCTCCACGAACCGCGGCACCACCATGCCATAGCGGCCGGTCTGTCGCGGTCCGATGGTGTTGAACAGGCGCACCGTCACCGTCGGCAGCCCCTTCTCGGTGAAATACGCCTGAGCCAGGAACTCGTCGATGATCTTCGAGCTGGCGTAGCACCAACGGCTGCGGGAGGTCGGCCCCAGAACGAGGTCGTCCTCCTCGTGGAACGTTTGCTTGTCGAGCTTGCCGTAGACCTCCGACGTCGAGGCCAGGAGGATCGGCCGCTTCTTGCGCGCGCACAGCTCGAGGATCAGCTCGGTGGTTTGAATGTTGGTCTCGATCGTGCGCACCGGGTGCTCCACGATCAGCCGCACGCCGACCGCCGCGGCGAGGTGGAACACCACGTCCGCGCGGTCGACCAGCTCCAGCATCAGGGAGCGGTTGGTGACCGTGTCCAGGACGTAGGAAAAGCGCGGGTCGGCCTTCAGCGGCTCGATGTTCTCGATGCTGCCGGTGGAGAGGTCGTCGATCACCTGCACCGACCAGCCTCGCTCCAGAAGAGCTTCCGCCAACCAGGAGCCGACGAAGCCCGCGCCGCCCGTGATCAAGGCTCGCTTCGCGGTCATCGGGCGGAACCTATCAGACTGCCACCCGCCATCAGGCTGCCACCCGCCGCCCGGATTGACTATCATCACGCGGCCGGCGAAAATGACCTGGAGCCACCGTGAACCAGACCCGCACCTGGAAGGATTATCTCTACCTGTTCGCCACCGGCGTGACCATGGGCTCGGCCGACGTCGTGCCCGGGGTCTCCGGCGGCACCATGGCGTTCATCATGGGCGTCTACCAGGAGCTGATCGACGCCATCAAGGCGTTCGATTTCAGCGTGGTGAAGCTGCTGCTCCGCTTCAGGCTGCGCGAGGCGCTCGATCGCGTTCCCTGGCGTTTCCTGCTGGCGCTGCTGGCCGGCCTCGGCACCGCGATCCTCACCCTGGCTGGTATCCTGAGCTGGCTGCTGGAGCACCACCCGGTCTATCTCTTTGCCTTCTTCTTCGGCCTGGTACTGGCCAGCATCGTGGCCATCGGCGCCCACGTCCATTGGTCGCCGAGTGCCGTGTTGACGCTGATCGCGGGTGCGGCGCTCGCCTACTGGATCGTCGGCCTGGTGCCGGTGCAGATGCCGCACGATCCGCTGACCATTTTCCTGAGCGGCAGCGTGGCGATCATGGCGATGATTCTGCCCGGCATCTCCGGCTCGTTTATCCTGCTCATCCTGGGCCAGTACGCCTACGTGCTGGAGGCGGTCAAGTCCCTGGACATCGTCACCCTGCTGCCCTTCGGGATCGGCATCGTGGTGGGGATCACCAGCTTCGCCCGCATCCTGAGCTGGCTGCTGCACCGCTACCACCAGGTCACGATCACCCTGCTGGTGGGTTTCATGATCGGCTCGCTGCGCAAGATCTGGCCGTTCAAGGAGACGCTGGAGACCATGGTCGACCGCCACGGCGACGTCGTGCCGATCCTGCAGCGCAACGTCCTGCCCGACTTCGGCTCGAACGTCTTCTGGATCTCGCTCGCCCTGTGCATCGCAGGCTTCGTGCTGATCCGCCTCCTGGATCGGCTCAAGGACGAGCGCAACCCGTTCGTGAAGATTGCTGAAGAGGATTAGGCCCGGACCAGGTCCTTCGGCGCGACCTTGGCGAACAGGCTCTTCATGGCGTCCATGGCGGTGTCGTGGGGCACGGCGGCGGACATGTCGGTGATCTCGCCGAAGCGCTCGGCGACCATCTCGGGGGTGACCTCGGCATCGGGCTCGAAGGTGACACCCTGGGCCTCGACCATCTGTACCTTGGCGAAGTAGCCGGCGGCGGTGACCAGGATGTCGCCCGAGGTCTGGCACTGTTCGCTGGCCAGGTAGGCGACGGCCGCGGCCACCAGCTCGGGGCGGATCATGCGCTTGAAGAAGTCGGGATAGACCCGGGCCCCCATGCGGGTGTCGGCCACAGGGGCGACGGCGTTGACCTTGACGCCCGTCTTCTTGCCCTCGATCTTGAGCGCGTTCATCAAGCCCACGATGCCGAGCTTGGCGGCGGCGTAGTTCGCCTGCCCCAGGTTGCCGAACAGACCGGCGGCTGAGGTGGTCATCACGATGCGGCCGTAGGATTGCTTGCGCATCACCGGGAAGGCCGCGCGAGTGACGTAGGCGGTCCCTAGAAGGTGCACGGCGACCACCGCTTCGAAGTCGTCCATGTTCATGCGGGTGAACATCTTGTCGCGCAGGATGCCGGCGTTGTTGATCAGGATGTCGGCGCGACCCCAGGTGTCGAGCGCCGTCTGGACGATCCTGGCGGCGCCGTCGCGGTCGGAGACGCTGTCCGTAGAGACCACCGCCCCGCCGCCCGCGGCCCGGATCTCAGCCGCCACGGAGTCGGCCAGCGACGCGTCGCTGCCGGCGCCGTCGAGGGCGCCGCCGAGATCGTTGATCACCACCCTGGCGCCGCGCTCGGCCAGGTAGAGCGCGTAGCAGCGGCCCAGGCCCTGCCCGGCTCCGGTCACGATGGCTACCCGATCGTCGAAACGGATCGACATTTCGCTCTCCTTCTCAGGGGCGGCCCGGGGACCGCCGCTTGTTTCGAGGGTTCCCGGCGCTCGGTTGGATGAACGGTCGTGGGCGAGCAAGCGAAGCGCGCGAGAAGCATCCAGTCTACCAGGGTGCGGCGAAGATAACGGAAAGATGGCCGTGGGCCCGCCGGAGAGGTAACATCCGGTCCAGAACGACGTAGAATCCACAAGGGAAACCACACCACGCCACGAGGACGCTCTGGCCAATAGGTGTCTCTCCGATCCATGACGGGTCCCGATCCCGCCCGACCCGTCCCGAGGAGAATAGAGATTGAGGAAGGACTGGGTTATGTCGAAGCTGCATGGCAGATTGCCGCGTACTCTGCTGCTCCTCCTGCTACTCACGGGTCTGCCGCTCACGGGTCTCGCGCTCACGGGCTGCTCGAACGAGGGTGAGGCGGCCGAGGCCAACAACGAGGAGAAGTCCGGGGAGACCAAGAAGAAGAAGGGCGAGGAGGACGAGGACGGCGAGAAGAAGGAAGAGGAGCTGCCGCCGGTCGAGGTGGTGAGCCTCGCGCATGGCCCGATCGAGGCGGTGCTGCGCTTTTCGACCAATCTCGAAGCCGAGAGCGAGGTCCAGGTCTTCTCCCAGGCCGCGCGTCAGATCACGTCACTGAAAGTCGAAGAAGGCGACCTGGTACGCAAGGGCCAGGTACTGGTCCGGCTCCAGGACGAGGAGCAGCGCAGCGAGCTGGCGCGCATCGAGAGCCAGCTCGAGAAGGCCCGGCGCGAGTACAAGCGCCAGGAGAACCTGTTCGCCCAGGAGCTGGTCAGCGAGCAGGCCATCAACGACGCCACCTACGAGGTGGAACAGCTCGAGCTGGCGCTCGGAGACGCCAAGCGCAACCTCGGCTACACCGAGGTGCTGGCGCCGATCGCGGGCACGATCACCGGCCGCCACGTCAACATCGGCGACCACATCACGGTCAACCAGCACCTGTTCGACCTGGTCGATTTCGACTCCATCGTGGCCCGGGTCTACGTGCCGGAGAAGGAGCTCGTGCGTCTGGGCGTCGGCCTGCCGGCGCGGCTCTACTCGGCGTCGATCGGCGGCGACGCACGCACCGGCGAGGTGATCCGGGTGGCGCCGATCGTGGATCCCAAGAGTGGCACCGTGAAGGTGACGGTGGGCATCCCGCGTAGCCAGGAGCTGCTGCCCGGCATGTACGTCGAGGTGGAGCTGGTGACCGACACTCGCGACAACGCCCTGCTGGTGCCCAAACGGGCGGTGATCTACGATCAGAACCAGGCCTTCCTCTACCGGCTCGAGGGCTCCGACGACGACCTGACCGCCGAGCGCCTGCGCGTCGGCATCCTGCTCGAAGATCGCGAGCACATCATGCCGTCCGAGGACAGCGACGTCGCGGCGGGAGACCGCATCGTCGTGGCCGGCCAGGCCGGGCTCAAGGACGGCGCCAAGGTGAGGTTGGCCGGGCAGAAACGTCCCAGCGAGGATGTGGACGGCGAGGAGGCGGACGCCGGCGCGGATGAAGAAGAAGAGGAAACCGGTGAGGTCGCGGCCGAGGTCGAGGCATCGTGACCGATTTCCCCCCCGACTCTGCGCCCGATTCGTCCGCCGACGAGACGCCGGAGCGCCCGCGACTTTCGAGCTTCTCGACCACCCGGCCGGTGGCGGTGCTGATGGTCTTTTTGGCCGCCGTGGTGTTCGGCTACTTCTCATACGCGCGGCTGGCCATCACCCTGATGCCGGAGCTCAGCTATCCGACGCTGACGGTGCGCACAGAGTATCCTGGCTCGGCGCCCGAAGAGGTCGAGAACGACATCAGCCGGCCGATCGAGGAGGCGCTGGGCGTGGTCAGCGGCCTGTCGCGCATCTCGAGCATCAGCCGCTCCGGGGTCAGCGACGTGGTGCTCGAGTTCTCCTGGGACACCGACATGTCCGAGGCCATGCAGGACACGCTCGAGAAGCTCGACCTGGTGTTCCTGCCCGAGGAGGCCGAGCGGCCCCTGATCCTGCGCTTCGATCCTTCTCTCGATCCGGTGCTCGAGCTCAGCGTCTCGGGGCACGGCGAGAAGTTCGAAGGCGAGGACGGCCTGCGCACCGTGCGCCGGATCGCCGACCTGCAGGTGCGGCGGGCGCTCGAGCCGATCAAGGGCGTGGCCGCGGTGCGCATCCGTGGCGGCCTCGAAGAAGAGATCCACGTGCTGGTCGACGAGGAGTCGCTGCGCCGCACCGGGCTGTCGATCCAGCGCGTCATCGATCGCCTACGCCAGGAGAACGTCAACGTCGCCGGCGGCAAGATCAAGGAAGGTCGCACCGAGTACACGGTGCGCACGCTCAACGAGTACGAGAACCTGCGGCAGATGGCCGACACGGTGATCACCTCCAACCAGGGCCGCGACGTGCGCGTGCGCGACGTCGCTCGGGTCGAGACGGCGCACAAGGAGCGTGAGATCCTGACCCGTACCGACGGTGGCGAGAGCGTCCAGATCGACATCTTCAAGGAAGCCGACGCCAACATGGTGGCGCTGTCGAAGGCGGTGCGCGAGAAGCTCGGCGAGTTCGATCTCGAGGAGTACGAGAAGAGCCTGGAAGAGGTTGCCGAGGAGGGCGACGGCGAGGGCGAGAAGAAGCGTGGCGGCGGCAAGGGCCGCGGCGGTCCCGGCGGCAAGCCTGCGGGCGGTCTCACCAAGACGCTGTTCGAGAACGAAGGCGTGCTGGTCGAGGTCGTGGCCGACCGCTCGATCTTCATCGAGTCGAGCATCAACGAGGTGCGCAACACCGCCATCATGGGCGGGCTGCTGGCGATCCTGGTGCTGTTCCTGTTCCTGCGTAACTTCAAGGCCACCGCCATCATCGCGGTGTCGATTCCGATCTCGTTGCTGGTGACCTTCGCGCCGCTCAACCTGCTGAAGGTGACCCTCAACATCATGTCTCTGGGCGGCCTCGCCCTTGGAATCGGCATGCTGGTCGACTCCTCGATCGTGGTGCTGGAATCGATCTTCCGCTGCCGCGAGGAAGGCGACGACGTGGGCACCGCCGCGGTGCGCGGCACCCGCGAGGTGCGCGGCGCGGTGATCGCCTCAACCCTGACCTCGATCGCGGTGTTCTTCCCGATGGTTTTCGTCGAGGGGGTGGCGGGACAGGCGTTCGGCGACCTGGGGCTGGCGGTGGTGATCTCGCTGCTGGCGGCGCTGGTCGTCTCGGTGTCGTTCATCCCCATGCTGGCGAGCCGCCGCGGCGTCGAGCTGAGCTTGGCGGAAACGGTGAAGGCGCGGCTGTGGAAGCTGCGATCGTGGACAATTTTCCGTGACGACTGGCGGGCTTCGCTGCACTGGCTCAAGCGCTCCCAGACGGTGGCGAAGGCGATCCCCTGGTTGGTGTTCGCGCTCTACCTGGTGTTCCGTTTCGTCGTGCATCTCCTGTTCGAGGTGGTCGGCCAGCTACTGCTGTCGGTGATCTTCCTGCTGATCTTCCTGGGATCGCGTCTGCTCTTGCCGGCGCTGCTGCCGGTCTTCCGCTTCCTGACCTGGCTGCCGCTCAAGATCGTCGGCGCGGCGCTGGAGTGGCTGCAGAGCGTCTATCCGCGCGGCCTGCGTTGGGCGCTGCGCAACCCGGTGGCGATCCTGCTGCTGGCGTTGGCGCTGTTCGCCGGAACGTTCTGGCTGGGCAGCGGTCTCGACAGCGAGCTGCTGCCGGAGGTGCACCAGGGCGAGTTCACGGTGGAAGTGGCGTTGCCCGTCGGCACGCCGCTCGAGGAGACCGACGCGATCCTCGAGCCGGTCGAGCAGGCGATCCTCGCCGAGCGCGACAGTGCGGAGGGCGAGAGTATCGAGAAGCTGCTGCTCACCGTCGGCTACGACGCCGCCAGCTCCCAGCGGTCCGACGAGGGCGAGCACACCGCGCGCTTCAAGGTACTGCTCGACAGCTCGGATCCGTCAGTCGAGCAGACGGTCATCGCCCGGCTGCGCCGGCGTTTCGCCGAAATCCCGGATCTCGAGGCGCGCGTCGTGCGGCCGGTGCTGTTCAGCTTCAAGACGCCGATCGAGGTCGAGGTCCACGGCGACGACCTGACCGAGCTGCGCGCCTACGCCGAACGCTTCCGCGACGTGATGGCCGCCATGCCGGAGCTGGCCGACGTCGACACCACGCAGCGGGCCGGCGCGCCGGAAGTCCAGATCGTCTACAACCGGGATCTGCTGGCGCGCTACGACCTGAACATCTTGCAGGTGGCGCAGCTGGTGCGCAACGCGGTCGCCGGTTTCGAGGCCACGCGGTTCAACCTGAAGGACCGGCGCATCCCGATCCTGGTGCGCTTCGAAGAGAGCGACCGCTCGACCGTCGGCGACGTGCGCGACCTGGTGATCAATCCCGCCGTCTCCCAATCGGGCTTCGGCTTCAGTAACGCCGCGCAAGCCGCGGCGGCCGAGACCGACCGACCGATCCGCCTGGCCTCGGTGGCCGATGTGGCGCTCGGCGAGGGGCCGAGCGAGGTGCGACGGATCGACGGCCGCCGGGTCGCCCTGGTCCGCGCCAACATCGCCGCCGGCTCCCTGGGCGCCGCCGTCGACCGGCTGGAGAGCGAGCTGCGCCGGCGGATCGACCTGCCGCCCGACATGACCTTCTTCATCACCGGCCAGAGCCAGGAATGGGAGCGCAGCCAGGCCAGCCTGCTGCTGGCGATGGCGCTGTCGATCTTCCTGGTCTACGTGATCATGGCGGCGCAGTTCGAATCGCTGATGCACCCGTTCGTCATCATGCTCACCATCCCGCTGGCCTTCCTCGGCACCTTCCTGGCGCTGACCATGCTGGGCATCAGCCTGTCGATCGTGGTCTTTCTGGGGATGATCATGCTGGCGGGCATCGTGGTCAACAACGCCATCGTGCTGGTCGACTACATCAACACCTTGAAGCGCCGCGGCCTGCCGCGCGACGAAGCGGTGGTCACCGCCGGCACCGTCCGCCTACGCCCGATCCTGATGACCACCGCCACCACCGTCCTGGGCCTCACTCCGATGGCGCTCGGTCTCGGCGACGGCGCCGAGATCCGCACCCCGATGGCCATCGCGGTGATCTCGGGCCTGATCGTCTCGACCGTGCTGACACTCGTCATCATTCCCACCATCTACGTCATGCTCGACCGCTTGCAGGCGGGCCTGGCTGGACGTCGGGGAGCGAAGCAGGAGGCCGAGAGCTACGAGACGGTTCCGGGAGCGGATCCGGAGACGGCAGCGACCTGAACTCCCGTCGCTCCAAGACGTAAGAGCTGTTGTGTTAGCTTAGTCTGAGAGCCACTCCCGAGGACGCCTATTCCCCCGAGGATCCCGATGAGCGAACCCACCGACCGCCGCGAGCACATCCTGCCCCGTTTCTCCCTCAACCGCCGGATCACGGTACTGGTGCTGCTGGCGACGGCGCTGGTGGTGGGGGTGATCGCCACCATCGGCATCCCGCTCGAGCTGATGCCTCGCGGCTTCACCGAGGCGTCGCTGACGGTGCGCGCGATCTGGAACGAGGCGCCGTCGCAGGAGATGCTCGACAAGGTGACGCTGCCGCTCGAGGAGGAGCTTTCGACCATCCCCGGGCTGACCAACGTCTTCTCATTTGCCACCACCAGCTTCACCCGTTGCCACCTGACCTTCAAGCTGGGCACCGACATGGACGTCGCCTATCGCGAGGTGCGCGACCGGGTGGAGCGCGCCAAGGCGCGGCTGCCCGAGGAAGTCGATCGGGTGATGATCCACAAGGTCGACTCCGCGAGCTTCCCAGTCTACGGCCTGGGGCTGGCGATCGATCCGCAGCTCACCGGTGCCTACGACCTGATCCAGAACGAGATCATCCTGCCGCTGCAGCGCATCGACGGCGTGGCCTCGATCGACGCCCACGGCCTGGAAGAGAAAGAGGTCCTGATCGAGCTCGACCGCGAGCGCACCGC
>JAAELT010000178.1 GCA_024226315.1 bacterium
CGTGGCCGGTGGCGTCGCCGACGGCAGAGATCAGGGTGCCGTCGTCGGCCGAGCGGAAATCGTAGTAGTCGCCGCCCACCTCGGTCGCGGTCTCCATGTGCACCGCCAGGTGGTAGGACGGGTGCTCGGGCAGCGCCTTGGCATCGCCAAGCTGCTGGGCGTGGTGGCGGTGCTGGCGCCGGACTTTCCGAAGCTCAAGGAATGGGCCTACGCGGGCTTCACCTTCCTGCTGGTGGGCGCGGCCTACTCCCACGCCGCCGCCGGCGATCCGGTCCAGTTGATCGTCATCCCCCTGGTGGTGCTCGGCGTCGGCCTGATCTCCTACAAGCTCCGGCCGCGGACCAGGCGCATCCTCGAGACCCAGCTCAGCGGCGCCTGGACGGACTGAGGTCCAGGCTGGCGCCTCGGTAACCGCGGAGTGCGGGTGGTAGGATAGATTGGGTCTCGCGAGTCTACCCGTCTCGAGGTCGAGGAACCACTCATGAAGCTCACCCTCCAAGTGCCAGAATCGGTCGGCCGAGAGCTCCTTCGCCTTCCCGATCGGGATACGTTCGTCAGCCGCACCGTGGCGAAGGCTCTCGAAGAGCGGCGGCAGAGAGCGCGATCCGAAGGCCGTGGGAGTGCGCGGATCGGCCGGCGGCTGGACCCATCGGAGGAGCGAACGCTGCGGCTGCCTCGGATCAAGAACCGGAAGCGCGAGATCGCCTGGCGGCGATCTCACCAGCAGGAGTTGCAGAGCCGCTTCGAGGGTCAGTGGGTTGTTCTGGAAGGCGAAGAGGTGGTGGCCGCCAGCCAGGACGCGGCCCGGGCGGTCGAGGAAGCTCGGGCGAAAGGCATCGCGATTCCGTACGTCTTCTTTGTCGATCGGCCGCGCCCGGGTGTGGTCCAGCTTGGACTATAGGGCGTGACTTCGGTCTCCTACGATTTCAGCTTCGATTACGGCTACGACGCGGATGGGGCGCTCCGCCCCTTACTGCGACTCCTCGTTTCGAACGTCGCGGAGCCTTCGAACGCGGTCGAGATCGATGCCGCTCTCGATTCCGGAGCCGAGCGATCGTTGCTCAATGGCAGGATCGGTGAGGCATTGGGGATCGATGTGCTGCGCGGCCCGGAGCTCAGCTTCAGTACCATGGCCGGCGGTCTGCTGCCGGCCACGCTTCACCGCGTTCGGATCTCCCATTCGGATCTCGGAACTTTCGAGCTGGAGCTTGCTTTCAGCACCGTGGAGATCCAACGGAACCTGCTCGGTCGGGATTTCTTCGATCTCGTCCAGATCGGGTTTCGCGAGCACCAGTTGACGTTCTTCGTCACGCCGACCCCCTGATTGGCGTCTGCCACAACAGGTAGGGCTCCCACAGTCGGATTGCCGAAATTGTGACCAGGCGCTCGACTTGTTCGAACAATGTCGGCCGTTACCGGACCCTCAACACCACGAATGTCACGTCGTCGTTCGGCGGGCCGCCCTCGGTCCATCGCGAGACCGCCGCGGCGAGCTCGTCGATGATGCCAGCGGGCGACTTGCCGGCGGCGGCGCCGAAGAGCTCGCGTACCCTGGCGTAGCCCAGGGGCTCGCCAGAGGTGTCCGGCAGCTCGGGGAAGCCGTCGCTCATCATCAGCACCGTGTCGCCGGCCTCGAGCTCGACGCGCCGCTCGCGGTAGGACGAGGCGAAGGTGCCGAGCGGCATGCCCTCGACCGCGATCTCCTCCACTTCTCCGCTGCCGGCGCGGTGGAGCAGGGGTGGCGGCATGCCGGCCGAGGCGACGGTCAACCGGCGTCCGCGCAGCTCGGCGACGATCAGGGCCATGTTCATGCGCCCCAGGTCCATACGCTGGATGGCGCGCGCCGCGTCGCCGAGAAAGCCGCCGACCGAAGCCTCGGGCGCGGCGGCCGAGAACAGGCTCTTGATGATCGTCACCATGGTGCCGGCGCGGGCGCCGTGGCCGGTGGCGTCGCCGACGGCAGAGATCAGGGTGCCGTCGTCGGCCGAGCGGAAATCGTAGTAGTCGCCGCCCACCTCGGTCGCGGTCTCCATGTGCACCGCCAGGTGGTAGGACGGGTGCTCGGGC
>JAAELT010000179.1 GCA_024226315.1 bacterium
CGGGGTCGCGGTGTCGCTCAAGGGCTGGACCGTGTCCGAGGACCGGATACGAGTCGAGGGGCGGGTCGAGGTCAGTGCCGTGAAGGAAGCCGCCGAGCCCGCCGGCTCGACCCTCCCCAAGGTGGGCACCTTCAGCCACGAATTCGACGTGATCCTCACGGACGGCGTCGAGGAAGTCCTCGCCGAGGCTCCGAGACCAGACGAGGCGTCGATCGGGCTCGCAATCTCCGGCGCCATCCGGTAGCCGGCGGACCGCCTTGAAGGTGCCCGCCTTGAAGGTGCCCTTGAAGGTGCCCCTTGAAGGTGGAAGGTGCTTGAAGGTGCCGGCCGAATCGGCAGAAGTGGGCTCCTGCCAGGGCAGGTACCGGCCGAATCGGCAGAAGTGGGCTCCGAGTCGCCCGGCAACGGATCGCTTCGGTGATCGGGAGCCGGATTCTGCCTCCCAACGAGTAGCCGATGTCCTCGGCGAAGCCTTTCAAGACGCCGGATGAGCACTCATACGGTCTGCCTGCGACCTGATGGCGCACCGAGTCCGTACCTCTCCTGAAGAGGCAAGTTCGGCACGGTAAGTTGAAGGGCGTCTGGTTCGGTCGCGTCGAGCGCGACTGCACGGCTACACCGGCACGCGCGCCGGCCCTGCCCGGCTACACGGCAAGCCGGCATCGCTTGGGACGTGAGGCCGTGCCGGCGGAAAACAGCCTGGCGGAAACTCGGCGTCGTACTCTCCCGCTCGCAGGCGGGCTGCCGCCTCACGATACGCCGCCACGAACAGCCGATACGCCGCCTTCAACTGCTTGCGCACCGATTTCGACGCGGCGTGCACCGCTGGCGCCGGAGACTTCTTCGTGCGAGGTGGACGATCGTGCGGATGCTGTTTGCGGATCGCCCCGACGCCGAGCGGCGTGACGCCGCCGAGCACTACTCGGCGGGCACTCGCCGCGTTCGATCTCATCGACCATCTCGGTAATCCGCCGCCGGATTTCGTCTGTCGGTAGATGTCGCCAGCAAGGTAGAGGATCGAGCTCCAGAGTGTAGCGCTCGATGAAGGTGTCGGGATCGACCGCTTTGCCGCGGCGATTGGCCTCGTACTCGAGAGAGCGGTCATGCCAGAAGCCCTCGAGAGGCTGGCCCTCGGTGACCGCGTCGATGCACTGCAAGCCCGGCCAATCCCGGCAGCGCAGGACGAGATTCTCCTTCAGACCGTGACTGAGGACGTACCTCAACCTGGAGACTTGCGCCTGCTCCTCGTCCGAGATCTCGATGGCGCGGTATCGGCGACCCCAGAACCTCTCCCGCCAGTCCACGATCCTGCCGGCCTCACGTGCCAGGTTGGAGGACGTCACCGACGAAGCCGGCGGCAGGGGCGAGCTTCGTTGTCGCCTCGCGAGTACTGCATTCTCGAATCAGAAGCCCGACGCCGCCAACGTTTGGCTCAGGGTTTCAGAACATCGCCTGTCGTTCTTGAGTGCGCGAAAGAAAGCTCTTCTCTTCTTCAGGTCGGGGATCGCTTCCTCCAGATCGTGGTCACCGAGGATGCGCTGCAGTTTCTTCGAGCCATAAACAAGCTGGGCGGTCTCCGTCTGCATCATCTCACGATGCAGGTCCCTGGTCGGATCCGGTGACATCGTCGCTGATTCCTCAGGGGTCATGCTGAGGATCAACCAGAGCCAGCCGAATCCGATTCGCGCCGGCTTGCGCCGCTGTAGGTCGGACGGGACTTTCACATCCAGGGCACGGTCAGCTTTCATGATTCCCTGCCCAAAGAAGCGCTTGGAATAGCTCGGGTCTGGCGTCGCCTTGTCCGCGGAATCGAAGAGCGCACGGTAGACCGCCTCGACTTTCTGCCAGCTCCGCCAATGGCCCTTCGACTTGAGCTCGGTGCCGTACATCTGTAGCCACAGGGCCGCCGCCGCGGCAACCTCGGGAGTCGACGATGACGTTCCTGCTCCATCCACGCTCACCAAATTCGATGGACTCTTCTTACTCATCAGTGCCCAGGCGACGTTGGGTGTGTAGGCGGCGAGCCCTTCCTTCATGGGGCCGGGAGGCCCGTAGCTGCCCCGCAGCATCCAAGAGGACCACTGCCCCCTGAACAGCGTCCACAGACTCGGCGCCCTGGCGTAGGTCTTGTTCTTCGCCGTCACGCCGGTCACAGCGACGACTCGGCTGAAGCGAGCCGGGTAGACCAGCGTCCTGGGGGTCGAGATCGGCAGAATGGGGAACTTGAAGAAGTCTCCCGAAGCCGCAAAGACGGCGGTGCCGTTTTCGTAAGCCTTGTTGACCGCTTCGCGCAGAGCGCCCGAAGGCAGCCCTCCCATGCTGAGCGAGATGACGTCGACCTTCTGGTCCACCGCAGTGTCGATGGCCCGAGCCATGCGGCTGGGGAAGAAATGCACTACGGAATCGGAGATGCGGTAGCTCCTGACGTCCGCCCTGGGGGCCGCTCCCAGGTAGTCGTCGAAGTCGAACCCGCGGGCCTTCACCTGGACCCGCTTCCCGGCCAAGATACCCAGGGTCCCCGTGCCGTGACCGGGCATCTTCAGCAGCCCGCTGTGACACGGGTCCTCGGCACCGGGCACGGGAATCTCTCCCTGGGTGAAGTCCAGGGACTTTTTGATATCGAGTCCTTCCGGAAAAGTGGCATGAGCCTCGTTGTACCCGGTATCGAGGTGCGCCACCGAGATCCCCTTTCCAGGATCTCCAAGGCGCTTGCCGGCCTTGCGTAGCTCGGAATATGGGTCTCTCAGGTGCCAGGCGAAGGTCTCAGCGTTGGGCCAGTGGAGGCTCCAGCCGTCGCAGACCGTCAATTCCGTTCCGGCCGAGGTGGAAGAACAGCCGGCCTCGGGCTTGCAGAGCTTTGCCGCTGCTCTTTCGTGTCTTCGTGGATAGCGCTTCCGCGGATCCATGATGTCTGGCTCAAGGGCCGCCGGCACGCTGCCTTCCCCAATAGCCAGTGCGGAGCGAAGTTGGATCAGGAGGTCTCGGTACGCTTCGGGACCCCGGCCATCAACGACTTGATGGGCCAAATCCCAGGGGTGAACAGAGGTGGGCACAACGCCTGTCGCCGTCCTCCTGGAAGCCTCGTACCAGCGGCGCCGAAGAGCTTGGCTGCCAGGTGTGACCAGGGCGCTTTCTCCTGCCGATTCGACACTCTCCGACGTGGCAGGCCCCTCCACGATCGGAGCGAAGCTCCAACCTTCCGACTCCGACGAGCTGAGAGATGAAAACTGGCCTTGCTGGCCGGCTGCGGTGTCGAAGGCCACCAGAAAAGTACCGGTGAAGCTATACTCATCCGGCTCCTGGGCTAGATCGGTGCCGGCAGAGATCAGGAACAGCGCAAGGAGGATCGCAGTCCGTCTTGCTTTCATCATTGAGCCTCCGCGCCTTAGACCCAGCTTCTGAGCCAAGCCAACTTCGAACACGTCAGCCTCCATCTCCTCCACTCGTCCTACCACAGCGTATCACGCTGCCTTAATTCCCCATCAAACCAGATCACGGCACCCGGATTCGGCCCCGGGACCTGGGTGATGGCGTCGATGGACCTCTTCGCGCTGGTCCTGCCGCTGCTGTTCGCGCTGGCGTGCGCCTCGAGCGGACCAATCGGCAAGCCGAAGCGGTTCGTGCAGCCGACGGTCGCCGTCGAGTCGTTCGCGCGAGCCGCGAGCCGCGCGAGCCGCGAGCCGAGGAGCCAGGGACCTCGGTCAGAAGGTCCAACGGCTCGCTGCAACCGCCGGCATCCTCGCCGAGCGCGTAGAAACGAGCCGGCCACGGATCTCGAAATCGCTTACCCTCGCGCATCCTCCGATTGAGTGCGATCAACGCCTCCGCGTCGTCCCAGAACATCCAGTCGGTGTTTCTCGCGAGTGCCGGGATCGGGTACGGATCGACCGCCCGGCGATAGAGCTCGGGCAGCGTGATGCTCAGCTCGAATTCGATCCGGTCGAGCTCGTCGGGGGTCATTCAAAACTCCGGAGAACGTGCTTCCCGCGGCGTAGGTAGGACCTCGATCAGCACGGTCAGGCTTCGTCGATCGTTCAACCTACCTCGTGAGCTCGTTCGATCCAGTAGTCCGGACGACGCTTCTGGTGAGCTACTGCCAGGATCGACAGCACGTCATCGTCGAAGGTATAGAAGAGATCGTAGGGAAACCGGTCGAGGACCCGCTTGCGGACGGTGACGTCACCGATGCGGCGAGCGACTGGTGCGGATCGTGGAAATCTCAGTAGATAGCGCGCGGCACGCTGGGCTTGGTTGAGAAATCTAGCCCCGAGGCCATCGGACCGGTCTTCGTAGTACCAAAAAGCTCTGTGAGCTCGCGTTCGGCCAGTCGATGAAATACGAGCTTCATCGAGTAGCGGCGTGGAGCTTTGCGAACACCTCTTCGGCCGGGACCGCGGCGGCGGGGTTGTCGCGGAGGTCGCGATAACGCCGAGCAGCTTCTTCAGCCCAGACCTGATCATGCGCGGGATCTTCGGTCGCTTCGCCGAGACTCTGAAGAAGGCTCTGGGCCAGATCGGCTCGCGAAGCTTCAGGGAGTTCCAAGGCCGCGTATTCGATTTGCTTGAAGGTCATACTCGGTCTCCTCTCACGATGCGAGCATGCTAACACGCCTTGGCTGATCGAGCGCCGGCCCGCGCTTCGAACCGAGGACCGTGACTAGGGCAGGTTCAACAGGCTCGACTCAGTCACTGGCGGCTGACACCTGGGACCTCGGTCACGCTCGAAGACGCCGTATTCTGGGTCCTCCAGGTCCAGCGCATCGCTGCAACCGCCGGCATCCTTGCCGAGCGCGTAGAAACGAGCCGGCCACGGATCTCGAAATCGCTCACCCTCGCGCATCCTACGATTGAGCGAAATCAACGCCTCCGCGTCGTCCCAGAACATCCAATCGGTGTTGCCCTCGAGTGCCGGGATCGGGTACGGATCGACCGCCTGGCGATAGAGCTCGGGCAGCGTGATGCCCAGCTCGGATTCGATCCGGTCGAGCTCGTCGGGGGTCACTCGCCTTGTTCTTGTGGCCGGTCGGCCAGCAGAGTTGACCCCCCGCAGGCTCGACACGTAAAATGGTGCCGCACAGTTTTACGTGCAGAGGCGAGGTTTGATTTGAAGACCAACATCACTCTCAAGGTCGATGCCGATCTGGTGCGTGAGGCCAAGGTCCTGGCGGCTCAACGGGGGACCTCCGTGAGCGGTCTGCTGGCCCAGCAGCTCGAGGATCTGGTGCGCCGCGACCGGGCGTACGAGGCGGCGAAGCGGCGGGCGCTCGCGAGGTTGGGAAAGGGCTACGATCTGCAATGGACGCGTCCTGCTTCCCGAGACGATCTCCATGAGCGATAGGGCGTTCGTCGATTCGAACGTCCTGGTCTACGCCCACGACCGAGGCGCCGGAGCCAAGCGCGAGCAGGCGGTAGCGCTTCTCGAGCGTCTGTGGCAGCAGCGCTCGGGAGTGCTGAGCACCCAGGTCATTCAGGAGTTCTACGTCAACGTCCGGCGCAAAGCCGCCAACCCGGTTCCTCTCCGAGAGGCCAGAAAGCTGGTGAACGACTACCTCGTCTGGGAGACCGTGGTCAACGACGGCCGTGCCATTCTCGGCGCGCTCGAGATCGAAGATCGCTACCGGATTTCCTTCTGGGATTCCTTGATCGTCCAAGCCGCAAACACCGCTGGAGTCGACACTCTCTACTCAGAGGATCTGAGTCACGGGCAGAAGTACGGGATGGTCGAGGTGATCAATCCGTTCTTGAATTGAGCCGGCGATCGGCAGCGGGGGCTCTCAGTAAAGCCGTCCCACCCGTTCGGGCGGTGGAGCGCGCCGGCCGCGGTGGCTATACTGCCGCTCGACCATGCCGCAGCAACTGACCAGCGATCTGACCGAGCTCTCCCAGATGGTGCTGAGCGAACGGCTGGGAAGCGTCCCGGCGCTGGTCGACGTGCCGCTCGCCGGGCGGGCGGCACTGGCCGGGCTGGCGCGTCCGCGGTCGTACCGCCGGGGAGAGAAGGTCCTCGAGCAGGACCAGCGAACCGCCAGCTTCTTCATCCTGCTCCAGGGGCGGGTGAAGATGACCCGCACGATCCCGGTCGGCCGCAACGTGGTGCTGTCGCTGTTCGGCCCCGGCGACCTGTTCGGCTCGGCGGCCGCGCTCAGCTCCCAGGCGTGCGACAGCTCGATGGTGGCGCTCGAGCACGCGTTGTGCCTGGAGGTGCGGCGCGAGGACCTGTTCCGCTTGTTCGAGGAGCGCCCGGAGCTGGTGGGCTATTTGCTGCCGATCCTCACCCGGCACCTGGTGGAGTGCGGCAACTGCATCGTGGAGCTCTCCTGCCACCGGGTGGAGCCGCGTTTCGCGCAGCTGTTCCTGAAGCTGGCGGACAGCGTCGGCGAGAAGAAGCCGTCAGGCGTCTACGTGCCCGTGCCCCTCTCGCGCCAGGAGCTGGCCGACATGACCGGCACCTCGATCGAGACCTGCATCCGGGTGATGAGCCGGTGGGGCAAGCAGGGGGTGGTGGAGACCGAGAAGGGCGGCTTCCTGGTGATCGACCGCGCGGCCCTGCGGGCGCTGGCGCGCGGCTGAGCCCGGCTCAGGTCGGCCAGAACCAATCTTCGAACGACATCGTTTCTGCGGCTTCCAGAATGCGGTCTCGCTGGAACCAGGCCAGCTCCTCGTCGTCGGAGCCGGCGCCCGGCGCCGCGCTTCGACAGGCGATGCCCGGGAAGCTCTCGTCCCAGGCTCGCTGGCCGATCGGCTGGCATCTCTCCCAGACGACGTCCTCGCCTTCGTCGCGTGGATACGATTCGGGGAGACCCGCGGCGCGGCAGCCCTCGTCGGACACGACGTCAACGAAGTCGCCGGTCGTGATGTCGGTGGTCACAAGCACTGGCGCCACGTCGGGCTCGACGTCCTCTGGGCCGTAGGGCAGTCCGGCGAACTTCCTCCGAACGTTGACACGGGCCACGGCGAGGCTGGCGCCCAGGTAGACGACAGGAAACGATCCTGGCGGGTTCCAGCGACCGCCGTGCCGTTCGGAATGGCTTCCATCCAGCGGATCCCGCCAGTCCGGATCAGCGACGCGAAGGTAGCGGCCGCCACGCTCTATGGTACGGAGGCTCAAGCCGTCGTCGACCAGTCGAAGGACTCGCGCACCGAGAGCAGCAGATCTTCGTGGCGGTCTGCCTCGACCATCTGTTGCATGGACCGGTCGCCGTAAGCAGGAGCCTTCCTCCTGAAGACCGCCGGAAGTCGCCCGGCCTTGAGCTTTCGCTCCAGCAGCTCGGCGATGTTCAAGACGGTGAGCACCTTCGGCTTGCGAGCCGCCGGCACGCCGCGCCTCAGCCACGAGGTCACAGCCTGACGCGAAGCTCCGAAAATGCGGCCCAGTTCCGTCAGGCTGAGATCCAGGAGCTGCTGGATCCGAAGCAGCGGCTCTGGCTCGGACTGGGTGTCCGAGGTCCGGAGGTAGAGCGACCTGAAAGCTCTCGTGGCCTCTTCGGGCCGAATCCCCAAATCGATCAACTCCTCGACGACGGGCGACAGGCGGCGTTCGAGTCCGGGATCGAGGGGCTTGCGGCCGGCTCCCGTGAGGGCTTCGTCGGCCCGTGAGCGTTTGTTCGTATCTTTCCGAACCTGTGTCACAGTAGCCTCCGGGCTCAGGTTTCCTCGGGCCATCATACGGGAGGCGGAGGCCTGACGCAACCAAAGCGCAACCTCGCTCGACAGGCCGAGCCCGGCTCACCCGGTGGCGCAGGCGGAGCAGCGGCCGTAGAGCACGACGGCGTGCTCCTCGGTGCGGAAGCCGGGCGGCGCGTAGTCGGTGACCTGCTCGGGGCAGCCCTCGACGTCGAAGACCCGGTCGCAGTCGCGGCAGTGGAAGTGGTGGTGGTGGGCCAGGCCGGCGAGCTCGTAGCGGCTCGGGGCTCCCGGCAGCTCGACGACCTGGAGCTCGCCGTCCGACACCAGCTTCTTGAGCGTCCTGTAGACCGTCGCGATACCCAGGCCGGGGACCACGTCCCGGGCGATGTTCAGGATCTCGTGCGGTCCGAGGGGCCGGCCGGCGTTCTCGAAGGTCGCGCGGATGGCGTGCCGCTGCTGGGTTCTGCGGGTGATCATGTCGCTAATCCCGTGATCGTTTACTTGCGGATCTTCGTCGCCCGTCGAGAGCGTTCGCCGTAGGCCAGGAGGAAGACCAGGCCGGCCGCCAGGACGACCGCCGGCTCGGGGCTGACGTGGGTTCCGTAGACGGCGATCCTCGGCACTGTGGTCAGCACCGAGGCGATCGCGGCCGACAGCAGGATCATCGACGGCAGGCGGCGGGCGATCAGGCCGGCGGTGGCGGCCGGCAGGCTCAGCAGTGCGACGACCAGGATGAGCCCGACGACCTGCGTGAGGACGATGACGGTCAGTGCCACGAGCACCAGCAGGACGGCGCTGGTGCTCTTCGCCCGCACGCCCTGGAGCTGCATCTGTTCCGGGTCGAGGCACAGGGCGAGGAAGCGCTTCTGGTAGAGCGACACCGTGACCAGCACGACGGCGACCAGGGCGAGCATGAGATACACGTCCGCCCAGTCGACGTAGGCGAGGTTGCCGAAGAGATAGCTCATCAGGTCGGAGCTGTAGCCGGGCGTCTGCTTGACCAGCAGGATGCCCACCGCCATCCCGATCGCCCACAGCGCCCCGATCACGGTGTCCATGGGGACTACCGGCCGAGCGGCCTGCTTGCCGCCAACGGTTGGCTCGAGGCGCGCCAGGAGGAGAGCCGCCAGCACCGAGACGACGGCCGCGCCGTGGATCGGCTGCAGCCAGGCGAAGGTCTCGGGATAGAGGTGGCGCAGGTAGATCGCGGCGCCCAGGCCGCCGACGGCGATATGGGCGATGGCGCCGCCGAGGAAGACGATCCGGCGGGTCATCACGTAGGGGCCGATCAGCCCGCACGCCAGGCCGGCCAACAGACCCGCGGCCAGGCCCGGCAGCAGGAAGGGGTTGTGGGCCATGTCCTGGAAGAAGCTCATGGCTTTCCCATGGCGTCGGCGATCTGGCCGGTGGCCCGGCGCAAGTTGGCGATGACGTCGGCGGCCAGCGGATCGAGCACCACCACCCGGCCACCGATCGCCCGCGCGACGATCTCGGCCGAGCGGCCGCGGATCTGGGGCTGCAGGAAGATCACGGAGAGCTTCTCACGGCGCGCGATCCGCATCAGCTCGGTGATCTCGGCGTCGCTCGGCTCCTTGCCCTCGAGCTCGATGGCCAGCTGGCGTAGCCCGTAGTCGCCGGCGAGGTAACCCCAGGAGGGGTGGAAGACCATAAACGCGCGCCCGTCGAACGGCGCCAGCTTCTCCCGGAGCTCGGAGTCGAGACGATCGAGGCGCTCTTCGAAGGCGGCCAGGTTGCGGCGGTAGTGGTCGCCGGAGTTGCCGTCCAGGCGCTCGAGGTTTTCGGCGACGGCCCGCGCCATCAGCCGCAGCCGGCTCGGGCTGAGCCAGACATGAGGATCCGTGCCGGCACGATCGTGGCCCTCGGCCCGTTCGGTGTCGTGATGATGCCGCGGCAGGGCCAGCAGCTCGACGCCTTCGCGCAGGTCCACGATCTCGACCCTACCCGAGCGCCGGAGCGCGTCGAACCAGGGGCCGCGCTCACCCGGTACGCCAATCCGGAGGTACACCGCCGAGCGCATCAGGCCGCTGACCTGCCGGTCCGAAGGCAGGAACGTCGCCGGGCTCTCGCCCGGCGCCACCAGCGTCGTCACCCGCACCCGGTCGCCGCCGATCTGCTCCACGAGCCAGGCCTGAGGCGCGACGGTGACGGCAACCGCGATCGGCCCGCCGCCGAATGCTGGGAGCGCGCAGAGCGCGAGCGCCATCCAGACCCACGCCAGACTGCCTCGTCGAATCCTCACGGGGGCAGGCTACTGGAGCGGTATCGAGAATTCAATATCACTAAGGGCTCGTCTGCCGCGGTCGTCCTGATGGCCTGCGGGCGGTGCTCAGGCTCTCTCTTGCCCTCCGATCGGCTCGACGCTCGGGCGCGTTGCGCTCCGTCCTCGGCCATCAGGCCCCCGCTCACGGATTCGACGAGGGCCCCCCGCGGCCGCGGGCTAGTGCGAGTGTGCAGCCTCGTGACCGTGGTACATGTGCTCGATGACCTCCGGTGAGACCTCGCTGGCGGCGTAGCGCTCGACCGTGCGGTTGACGCAGATCGCGCCCTTCAGGTGTGCGGAGACCATGTGTACGTCGTGGCTGACCATCACGATCGGCATGGTCTCGTTCAGGCGCGCCAGGAGGTCGAGGACCTCGCGCTCGCGGTGCAGGTCGACGCCCTGGGTGGGCTCGTCGAGCAGCAGCAGCTCGGCTTCGGCCGCCAGGGCGCGGGCGATCAGCACGCGCTGGCGCTGTCCGCCTGAAAGCTCGGCGATCGCCCGCCGGGAGAGGTCCCGGGTGCCGGTGAGCGCCAGGGCCTCCATGGCGGCGTCCTTGTGGGCGGTTCCGAAGCGCGGCCCCCACGAGGACAGGCGCAGCCGGCCCATGAGCACGATGTCGAGCGCGGTCGCGGGCACCGCGGGGTCGATCGAGGCGTGCTGGGGCACGTAGCCCACGCGGTGCCTCACCGCCGCCGGCGGCTGGCCGAAGACCCGTACGGAGCCCTGCTGGGGCATGATCAGCCCGAGCAGGATCTGCAGCAGAGTCGTCTTGCCGCCGCCGTTCGGGCCGATCACGCCGACGAAGTCCCGCGCCTCGATCCGCAGAGTGACGTCGCTCAGCACGGGCGGCGCGGCGCCGTTGCCGTAGCTGAAAGTGACGTGCTCGAGATCAGCGACCGGATCCTGTTCGCCCATGGCGTCAGGATAGCAGCCCGCCGGCTACAGAGTCCTGAGGAACGCCACGACGTTTTTTAGATCCTCTTCGGTGATCGTGGGATCACCGCCCTTGGGCGGCATGTCGACACCGGTGGTGTTGAGCGGATGGGTGGCGGCACGGCCGAGCTTGAGGAATTCGCCCAGCTCGACGTCGCTCAGGCTCTTGGTGAATTCGTTGTTGCGCAGACCCTTGCCTAGCTTCGGCAGGCCGTTGGCGTCCTTGCCGTGGCAGGTGGCGCAGATGCGGTCGAAGATGGCCTGGCCTTCCTTGACGCCGGGGGCTCCCGCCGTGTCGCCGCCGCCGCCTCCTCCTCCGCCGCAGCCGGTGGCGACGACGGCCAGGACGGTGAACAGCGCGATCAGCGCCAGGGCGAGCGTGTCGTTGGATCGAGGTGTGTTGTGGTGTTTCATCGAGTGCCCTCTGGTAGGCCGGTGGTCCGGCTTGGTTCTCTCGGTAATGGTCGTAGCCTAATTGTACGGAGTCTACAGGACTCTCGGCTGAGCCTCTCTTCGTGGAGGAGATTTTTGGCACCGCGATTGCCGGGAAGAATACCGCCGCGGGTGGTCTTTCGATCGCACCGAAGGGTGGGAGTACCAGGCCGGCTCCCACCCGACTGGGCGGGATCCCGCGCCAGCGATTGCCATCGGAGTGTGCCAGGTGGCAGGATGTTCTTCATGACGAATTCCGATCCCTATTCACGCTTGCAGTACCGCCGCCTGATCGCCTGGCCGAAGCGGATCGAGCGGGAGTGGCCGTTGCTCGAGGAGGTCCTCGGCGCGGGGCCGTCGAGGCGGGTGCTCGATCTCGGCTGCGGCACCGGTGAGCACGCACGGTTCCTGGTGGAAAAGGGCTTCGAGGTGGTCGGAGTCGATGCCTCGGAGTCGATGATCGACCAGGCGCTCGATGCGCCGCTGCCGGCTGGGCTGCGTTTCGTGCGCGGCGACCTGGCCGAGTTGGAGAGTCTGGTGGACGGCCGCTTCGGCGGCGCGATCTGCCTCGGCAACACGCTGCCTCATCTGCGCACCAAAGGGGCGCTCGAGGGGTTTCTGCGCGGGTTGCGCGCGCGCCTTCTACCCGGAGCGCCGGTCGTCCTCCAACTGCTCAATTACGAGCGCATCTTCGCGCTCTCCGAGCGTCACCTGCCACTCAACTTCCGCCACCACGAGGACGGCGAGTCGGTCTTCCTGCGTCTGATGGAGCCGCGGGAAGATGGCCGGGTGCTGTTCTTCCCGACCACGCTGCGATTCCGGCCGGAGGCGGATCAACCGGTCACGGTCGTGGCGTCGAAGCGGGTGGAGTTGATGGGCTGGAGGCTCTCGCGGCTGGAGGGCGCGCTCGAGGATGCGGGCTTCGCCGAGCGTCGTCTGTTCGGCGCATTCGACAGGACGCCGTTCGAGCCTCTGAAGTCCAGGGACCTGCTCGTCGTCGCGCGTTGAGGCCGTCGACGATGGCTGGCGTCAGGTACCGTCTGCCTTTCATGGCTCTCGCCGCCCTGGGACTGGCGCTTGGTCTGTGGGCTGGGCTGGCGCGCCTCGGCTGGGTGATTCCGCCGGCGGCGCCGCATCACCCGCTCGCTCATGGTCCGCTGATGGTGGGCGGTTTCCTCGGAGCGCTGATCGGGCTCGAACGGGCGGTGGCGCTGGGCCGCTGGTGGGGCTACCTGGTGCCCGTGCTGGCCGGAGCGAGCACGCTATGGACGGCAGCACGGCCAGATTTCCGGCCCGCGGCGTGGCTGTTGAGCGCGGCGGGTCTAGTGGCCTGCTGCGTGTTCGTGCGGATGCTCGGGCGGCGCGACGATCTGGCGACCCGCGTCATGGCGTTGGCGGTGGTGGCCTGGTTCCTGGGCAACGTGCAGTGGGCGCTTACCGGCCTGCTGTTGATCGCCGTGCCCTGGTGGGGGGCGTTTCTGGTGCTCACCATCCTCGGCGAGCGCCTGGAGCTGGCGCGGGTGCTGGAGCCCCCGCCGCGGGCCAAGACGGCGTTTGTCGCCTGCCTGGTGCTGCTCCTCGGTGGACTGCTGGCCGCCTACGCCCACCACGGCCTCGGCCTGCGGGCGTTCGGCGCTGGCCTGGTCGCCTTCGCCGCCTGGGGTCTGCGCTGGGACCTGGCGCGGCGTACACTGAATCTCTCGAGCGCGTCTTCGGCGCGACGTTCGTCGGCAAAGCACCGCTTCACCGCGGTCGCGATCCTTGGCGGCTACGTCTGGCTGGCGGTGTCGGGCGCCTTCATGCTGATCTGGGGAGAGCGCCTGGGCGGCCTGCCCTGGGACGCATCCCTCCACGCCCTGTTCCTGGGATTCGTCTTCTCGATGATCTTCGCCCACGCGCCGCTGGTGGCCGGCATGGTGCTGGGCCGCCAGCTCGCCTACTCGCCGGCGTTCTACATCCACCTCGTGCTACTCCACCTGTCGCTCGCCCTGCGTGTCGGCGCGGATCTCGCGGGGTCGACCGACGGCCGCGCGCTCGGTGCGTTGCTCAACATGGTGGCGATCGCGGTGTTCCTGCTCAACACCGTGCGGGCGGCGTTGATGGGCGCGGACGAGCCTGAGCAGGCGGCCTGATGGCCGAGGACGGAGCGTTCCGGCCGGGCCTCTAGGCAGACTCCCAGCCCAACGCCGCGATCTCGTCGAGCACACGCGGCACCTCGAACATGGTCTCGGCCTCGAAGAAGCCTTCCTCTTCGGCGCCGCGGTGATCGATCTTGTCGAGCTCCCAGGTGGACTCGTAGGGCACGTGGACGGCGTTGCCGCCGATCGCCAGCACCGGCAGGATGTCGGACTTGACCGAGTTGCCGACCATCACGAAGCGCTCGGCGTCGATTTCGTGGCGCCGCAGCACACGCCGGTAGGTCTCTTCGTCCTTCTCCGAGACGATCTCGATCTCGGCGAAACGGTCCGCCAGACCCGAGCGGGCAATCTTGGACTCCTGGTGGAAGAGGTCGCCCTTGGTGATCAGTAGCAGAGGATGCTCGGCCGCCAGCCGGTCGATGGTCTCCCGGACACCCGGCAAGAGCTCGACCGGATGCTCGATCAGCGCCTTGCCGGCGTCGAGGATCTGCTGGATCACCCTGCCGGGGACCTTGGCGCCGGTGACCTCGAGCGCGGTTTCGACCAGCGCCAGGGTGAAGCCCTTGGCGCCATAGCCGAAGAGCCGCAGGTTGCGGCGCTCGGTGCTGTTCAGCTTCTCGCCGAGCTCGGCCGCAGGCACCCAGTCGGCCAGTAGCTCGGCCACCCGCTCCTGGGTCAGGTCGAAGAGCGGCTCGTTGTGCCACAGGGTGTCGTCGGCGTCGAAGGCGATGTGCATGGCGGAGAGATTCTAGACGACTCCTCGCTTCGGAGCTGGCCTGATCCCACCTCCCGGTGTGAGCTCCCCACCCTTGGGGGTGTGGCGCTGTCCGCGAAGCCTGATCGAGGATGACGTCGATTCAGAGATCTGATCGCTGTCGCAAGGCAGGATGAACGTTTCGTCGTATGACCATGGTCATACGATGTCCGACCGTCTTGCATCAGAGTCGCACCGACCCTGAAACCAGCGGGTTCTGACCGAACCCAGGAAGGACGTTGCCATGGACGAATCCTCCGATGCCCAGGCTCCGCTCGGCCAGCGGCTGCTCGACCGGCCATTCCTGCTGCTGTGGGCCGGCCTGCTGGTGATGTTTCTGTTCTACACCGGCTGGGGTCTCGCCGAGATCCTGCTCATGCCCGACTCGGCGCTGCCATAAGGAGACGATATGCATACCGCGATCGTGCCCCCGAAAGGGGTCTGGTGGAAACCGGCCGGCAAGCAGGAGCGCATGTGGGTGACCATTGCCTTCGTGTGGTGCATGGTGCTGTTCGCCATGATGCCGCTGTGGCACCTCAAGGGCGGCCAGAACCCTTCAGGCATCCGCGGCAGGGTGGAGCCGAAGGATTATTCCGAACGCGTGCAGCGTTTCATCGCCGAGTACCAGGTGGGTGAGGAGGCCGGCATTCCGGTGGTGGCACCGCCGCCCGGCTCAGACGTCTACATGGTCGGTCAGATGTGGAGTTGGAAGCCGGTGCTGAAGCTGCAGCAGGGAGCGAGCTATGTGCTCCACCTGTCGGCTCTCGACGTCAACCACGGCTTCGGCCTGATCCCCGCCAACATCAATTTCCAGATCGTGCCAGGGTATGACTACGGCCTGAAGATCACGCCCAACGAGGCCGGTGAGTACAAGGTGCTGTGCAACGAGTTCTGCGGCATCGGTCATCACCGGATGCTGGGCAAGATCATCGTCGAGCCGGCGGCCAGTGTCGCGGACGTTGGCTGGGAGGTGTCGAAATGAGTGCCGCCAGCCTGACCGACGTGCTCTTCCGCCGCTGCCCGGTCACCGGCCTGAACGTCCATCGCGACGCGGAGAACCTGGTCAAGGTCAACGCGGTGGTCGCGATCGTGACGTTCCTGATCGGCGTCATCGCCGCCGCGCTGCTGGCGCTGACCCGCTGGCAGGCGGTGCACTTGCTGCCCGCCGACTGGTACTACCGCCTGTTGACCGCCCACGGGCTCAACATGTTGATCTTCTTCATCATCTTCTTCGAGATGGCGATTCTGTACTTCGCCGGGCCGATCGCGCTCGGCTGCCGGCAACCGGCGCCGAAGCTCGGGTGGGCGGCCTTCGGCCTGATGGTGCTGGGCGCGGTGATGGTCAACGTCATGGTCTTCCAGGGCAAGGCCGACGTGTTGTTCACCTCCTACGTGCCGCTGCGGGCCGACCCGCTGTATTACCTCGGCATCATTCTCTTCGCGGTCGGCGCGATGGTGGTGGTCGGCTTGTTCTTCGCCACCATGGTGGTGGCAAAGCGCGAGAAGACCTATGAGGGCTCGGTACCGCTGGTGACCTTCGGCGGGTTGACGGCGGCGATCATCGCCGCCATCACCTTGCTGCACGGAGCAGCGATCTACATCCCGACCTTCTTGTGGTCGCTGAACCTGATGGAGGTCGACCCGGAGGTCTACCGCTTGGTGTTCTGGGGTCTCGGCCACTCCTCGCAGCAGATCAACGTCGCGGCGATGGTCGCGGTGTGGTACCTGCTCGGCGGCCTGACGGTCGGCGCCGTGGTGCTCAACGAGAAGGTCAGCCGCATGGCTTTCGTGCTCTACGTGCTGTTCATCTCCATGGCCTCGGCCCACCACCTGCTGGTCGGCCCCGGCATGGGGCCGGAGTGGAAAGTGTGGAACACCTCCTACGCCATGTACCTGGCAGTGCTGGCGAGTATGGTCCACGGCTTCACGGTTCCGGCCGGCATGGAGATCGGTCAGCGCTTGCGCGGCTTCGTCAAGGGCAAGTTCGAGTGGCTGGCCAAGGCGCCGTGGGGAGACCCGGGCTTCTCCGGC
>JAAELT010000180.1 GCA_024226315.1 bacterium
AGCCGTCGTGGTCGGGCTCGGCGGCTCCGTCGTAGTCGCTTTCGTGACAGGAGAAGCAGTCCTGCGGCGTGCCGGCATAGCCGCTGGCGTGGCAGGACTGACAGTCCACCGCGCGGTGCGCTCCCTGGAGCGCGAAGGCTGTCTGGTTGTGATCGAAATTCGCCGGTGACCATCCGCTGAGCTGGTGGCAGTCCTCGCAGGTCGTCGGGAAGCCGTCGTGGTCGGGCTCGGCGGCTCCGTCGTAGTCGCTCTCGTGACAGGAGAAGCAGTCCTGCGGCGTGCCGGCGTAGCCGCTGGCGTGGCAAGACTGGCAGTCGACGCTCACGTGGGCACCCTGCAGCGAGAAAGCCGTCTGATTGTGGTCGAAGGTGGCCGGCGACCATCCGCTGAGCTGATGGCAGTCCTCGCAGGTGGTGGGGAAGCCCTCGTGCGAAGGCTCCGCGGCGGCACTGTAGTCGCTCTCGTGGCAGGAGAAACAGTCGGTCGGCGTGCCGGCGAAACCGTCAGCGTGACACGACTGGCAATCCACCACTCGGTGGGCGCCCTGAAGGGAGAACGCGGTCTGGTTGTGGTCGAAGTTGGCCGGCGACCAGCCGTTGACGGAGTGGCAGTCCTCGCAGGTGGTGGACAGACCGTCGTGGTCGGGCTCGGCGGCGGAGTTGAAGTCACCCCCGTGACAGGTGAAGCAGTCCGACGGCGTGCCGGCGTAGCCGTCGGTGTGACACGATGCGCAGTCCGCCGTCCGGTGCATGCCTTCGAGCGAGAACAGGGTCTGATCGTGGTCGAAGGTCGCCGGCGACCAGCCGCTCGGCGAATGACAGCTCTCGCAGGTCGTGGGCAACCCTTCGTGGTCGGGCTCGCGGACGCCTTCGAGGTCTCCGGCATGGCATGTCGCGCAGGAGTCCGGAGCCTGGTCGAACACCAGGCTGGTGTGGCAGTCGGCGCACGTCGTGACGTTGTGAGCGCCGCTCAGCGGAAAGCGGGTCGTGGCGTGATCGAAGCGCGGGGGCTCGCGTAGCGGCGTCCAGCCCTCGACGGTGTGGCAATCGCTGCACTCGATCGCCAGGTCGCCATGCGGGCTGCCCGGGACGTCCGCGCCCGCGGGCGGTGTGACGGCCAGCGCGCCCGCGGCCACGAGTGCGAGCGTGAGGGCGCGCAGGTTCGATGTTTTCGTGAGCATGTGCATATCGGCTCCTCGAGCGACAGCACATGTTAGGAAGCGCTTGGTGAACGAATGATGAATGCTTGCCAGGAGTCCGAGGCCTC
This sequence comes from bacterium, assembly GCA_024226315.1. Classification (GTDB taxonomy): domain Bacteria; phylum Acidobacteriota; class Thermoanaerobaculia; order Multivoradales; family J023; genus JAAELT01. The sequence continues at coordinate 1,267 of JAAELT010000180.1, forward strand.
GAGACCGGAGCGACGGAAAGAGAAGAGCCCGCGGTCGCTCCTGCGGCCGCGGGCTCTTCAGTCACCGAAGCGAATCTACTTCTCGTTGCCGCCGTTGCAGACGATGCCGGCGTTCCACGCCAGCAGGGTCGTCAGGAAGCATCTCGAGATCGCTCGGGCTGATCGCCTCATCGCCGAGTCCTCCGGTTTGTTTCTGGGATGTGTCCCTACTTCGAAACGCGGAGGCCGGCGGTGGTTTCTCTCATGGGCGATCGGACTCGTGTCCGCACCCGCGGCCCCATGGCCTCTACAGGCGGCACGGAGGCCGGCATTCATCCCTCGGGTGTTGCATCTGTCTTGGCGGGTCTACACCATGGGGCAAGTCAAGCTGTACCCATTTTCGGAGGTAACCCATGCGACCCGCCGCCCCAGCCCTTCTCTCGACAGCGATCCTCGCGACGACTCTGCTGTCGATTCCTCCCATAAAAGCCCAGGAAACCGATCTCGAAGCCTTCAGCGACGTCATCGACGTCCGGGTGCTGAATCTGGAGGTGGCCGTCACCGACAAGGACGGCGCCCACGTCGAAGACCTGCGGCCGGAGGACTTTCGCCTGACGGTCGACGGCAACGTCGTGCCGATCGAGTATTTCAGCGAGATCCGTTTCGGCTCGTCGATCGATCCCGGCGCGGCGGAGACGATCGAGGCCTCGCCGATCTCGACGGTGCCGTCGGTGGCGCCGGGCAAGGTCGTCGGCACCAGCTTCCTACTGTTCGTCGACGACTACTTCGGCGTCGCCCGCAACCGCAAGATCGTGCTCGAGAACATCATCGAGACGATCCCCCGGCTGGGACCGGAGGATCGCATGGCGGTGGTGTCGTTCAACGGCCGCAAGCTCGAGCTCGTGGGCAACTGGGAGACCTCGCACCCGGGTATCGTCAGGAACCTGCGCAAGGCGATCGCAGCGGAGGCCGGTGGATTGAAGCGGCGATCCGAGCTCAACAGCTATGAGCTGCAGCTGCGCAGCCTGGGGGCCGGGCTGATCGAGGATAGCCTCGAGAACACCAAGGTCGAGTATGTTCGCGCCCTGAGCCGGCAGGTCGACACCGTGGTCAAGGCGGCCACCGCCGCCATGCGCGCGATGGCCATGCCACCGGGACGCAAGGTGATGCTGCTGACCTCGGGCGGCTGGCCGGACGACCCGGCCCAGTACGCCGTCGGCACCGACCCGGACATCCGCAACCGTACCAAGCGCTATTCTCCCAAACCGGCCTTCGACGACCTGGCCGGTACCGCCAACAAGCTCGGCTACACGATCTACACCATCGACATGGCGGGCCGGAACCAGGCGCGGGCGGGCGACGCCGGCAACGCCGAGCTGGTGGGGGAGAATTTCCGCCAGGCGCCTCCTGATACCTTGCCCGACGACAACCCTGGAGTCGTAACGAACTCGGCCTTCGGTGCGCCACCGCCGCCGGAACAGGTCATCGGCCAGCTCATGGAAGATGTCATCCAGACCTTCGAGCTGACCGCCGGCCGCGAGCAGCTGGTGGAGGGGGCGCTCATCGAGCTGGCGCGCGAGACCGGTGGTGAGGCGATGCTCAACAGCTTCCGCGCCACCGCCCTGCCGCGCACGCTCGAGGGCATCAGCAGCTACTACTGGCTCGGCTACACCCCGTCCTGGGCACGCGACGACGAGGAGCACAAGGTGCGGATCGAGGTGTTGCGCCCAGGCCTGAAGACCCGGAGCCGCCGCGGCTTTCGAGACCTGTCGCGCAAGTCCGAGGTCACCATGATGGTCGAGAGCAACCTGCTCTTCGACACCGACCTGCGGGGCCATTCGCTCCATGCGACGCTCGGCGAACCCAAAAAGGCGGGCGGCAAGAAGCTCGAGCTCCCCGTGTCCCTCAAGATCCCGCTGGACCAGTTGTTGATGCTGCCGGTCGCCGGCGGTTTCGAGGCCAACCTCGAGCTGCGCGTGGCGGTGATCGACGAGAAGGGCGCCCGCTCCGAGATCCCGGTCATCCCGGTCAAGCTGGGCGGCGACACCAAGCCGTCGCCGGGCGCCTACGCCACCTACGACACCACCCTGGTTCTACGCGCCATCCAGCAGCAGCTGGCGCTGGTGCTCTATGACGTGGCGGGGGAGAAGATGCTCTCCACGTCCGTGGACTTCGACCCGGGCTCGGGTTGATCGACCGTCACTCGGTCGAAGCCTGCGACGATGCCAGGCGCACCAGGCACCCAGGCCCACAGCTGGACGGCCCGCAGGTCGAGCGGCTGAGGGAATCCGAGGGCCGCCAGGTTGGGGTAATCCCGGCGGACCTGTTCCTCGATGTCGTCGCGCTCCCTTTGGAGCTGCCGTAGCTTGGCGCGCAGAGCCTCGATCTCTCCATGCCGGAAGAGACAGCGGACATCCTCGTCATTTCCTCCAGGATCGACCCCGCACAGCTTCATGGCCTTGTCGGGGCGTACTTCGCCGACATGGTGAAGTACGTCGTCGACGTCCGGAGGCGAGTCGTCGGCATCGGAGGCGAGCTCCATGCGGACGCCGAGAACCTCCCGGCTCTGATCAACATCCGACCGGCTCAGGGAGACCGCAGCATGGAGGTCGCCGACAAAGCCACGAGGCAGGCCATCCGCGAGATAACGTTCGAATTGATCGGCCAGGGTGAGGAGCTCGACCCATGACGAGTCAACACGCCAGCTTGACCGCGGCCCGGCTTTCCGCTGCCTTCTCCGCTTCACACCCGTCGCTTCCCAACAGATTCCGTATCTACTCCCGCCTCGGACGTCTGGGTCGTCACTCTGACGGAGCCAGCGAAGAGGCCAAACGCACGGTTTCGGCGTCGTCGTGGTCGGGCAGGGTAGCCAGCAGGCCGATCGCGCCCCAGTAGATGCCGGTGGGCGTCGGACCGTGCTCGCTGCGCAGGGTGCTGCGGGCCTGCCACGAGCCGTCGTCCTGCTGGCTGTCGAGCTGGGAACGCTGCGCCCTATCGCCGGTGCTGTCATCAGCGTCGTGGCCAGACAGCGCGAGGGCGTAGGCTTTTACACGGCACTGGCTCGTAGGGCTCGCGGTCGGACCCACCTGGCAGGGTGGTGTCGACCCACCCTGCCGGGTGTTGCTTTCGGCTGCTGATTTCTGATGGCCTGCTTGGTGGGTCATTCCGCCGTCCCGTTTCCGGGACGGCGCGCCGGCCCGTTCGATTGGGAGGAGTCATGAAGAGAATAACGTTTATTTTGTTGTCGCTCGCCCTCATCTCGCTGCTCTGTTCCGGCCCGGCTCACGCTACGGGAACCTCGGATCGCGCTCCCTCAGTGGGTGCGGAGGTCCCCCGGGAGCTGCTGGGAACGTGGGATCCCCCGCCGTCCAGGAGTGGCATGGGCTCGACCTACGAGTTTCATGCGGACGGCTCGATGACGGTCACTTTCGGAGTGATCGCCGATGGCATCTATCGGCGGCAGGGGGATCGGATCCTGGTCGAGAGCTGGGACGGAACGAGCGAATGCAGACTCGAAGACGACGCGCTGATCCACGTCGCCGAGCCGGGAGGCACGATGCGCTTCGTGAGTGACGACCCGGCATCCGGCGGCGACGGCCTGATCGATCGTCGCTGGCGCGCGGAGAGCTCGGCCTTGCCGGAACCGGTGGACAAGATGTACCAGGTCTTCACCGCCGACGGCAAGATGCTGATGCGGATTCCGTTCCAGACCCAGACCGGGACCTACTCGGTCGACGGCGACACCCTGGTGATGGAGTTCGCGGGCCGGAAGTCGGTCTCGGAGTTTCGCATCGACGGCGTCACGCTGGTCCTGACCTCCGAGGACGCGGGCAAGACCATGACCCTCAAGCGGCCTGGCCAGTGGTTGCCGGGCCCGAACGAAGCCGGCCGATCCCGGGAGGAAGTCGATGCGCGGGCAGAGCAACCGGATCCTGCCGGTCTGTAAGGGAAGCCGGTCTACTACAACGTGCCGGTGAATTTCCGGTTGCAGTGACTCCAGATCGGCATTCTCGATCCGCGCGGTCTAGACCCAACATTTCCGCCCGCCGGTGGATCCGAATAGAGAGGAGGGGAATGACATGCGATACGAGCCTGGTCTCTCGTCCCGCGCCGCGGCGGTCGCGGCGTCTCTGCTGATCCTTTCGTTCGTGGGCTCGGCGCTGGCCACCCAGCCCACCGACGACATCGCCGGCGTCTTCGGCGAGGTGATCGACGTACGGGTGGTCAACCTCGAAGTGGTGGTCACCGATTCCGAGGGCCGCCGGGTGGAGGGTCTGGCGCCTAAGGACTTCGTCCTCTACGTCGACGGCCGCCAAGTCCCGATCGAGTACTTCACCGAGGTACTGGACGGCGCGGCCGTGACCGCCGGGGTCGGGCGCGCTGCCGCGGCGGTACCCGCCCTGGAGGCGGGCGGCGCGGTGCGCACCAACTACCTGGTGTTCATCGACGAGTACTTCACACTCGCTCGCGACCGCGACCGGGCCGTCGACGAGCTGATCGAGCAGCTGACGCTGCTCGGTGCCGCCGACCGCATGGCGATCCTGGCCTGGAACGGCGGCAAGCTGGAGCTGCTGAGCAACTGGAGCGGCTCGGTGGACGACCTGCGGCAGGCGCTCGAGACGGCCAGGGGCCGTCCCACCAAGGGCCTCCAGCGCGAGGTCGAGCTGCGCCAGACGCAGCGTGGCTCGATGCCCGGCCGTTACGGCAGCCGCTACGGCCATCCCGAGGTCAGGTACCGGGCGCAGCGGCGACAAGAGCATGTCGAACGCGTGATCCAGGCCGCCACCACCGCCCTGCGCGGCTTCGCCCGTCCGCCCGGGCGGCGGGCGATGCTGCTTCTCGCCGGTGGTTGGCCCTACAACCCGTGGGACACGGTGGTGGTCGACACCTTCGCGGCGTCCCGATTCTCACCCAGCCTCGGTTACGGGCCGTGTCTCTACCGGCAGCTCTACGATACCGCCAACCGGCTGGGCTACACACTCTATCCGGTGGACCTGAGGGGCTTCGGAGGCGGCCTCGGGCCGAGCGCCGAGCACCGCACCTCGGGCCAGGCCCTGTACCACTCACGGCTGGCCACCAACCGCGAGTGGAGCGAGCATTCCACCCTGGATCTGCTCGCCTACCAGACCGGCGGCCGATCTTTCCTCAACCGTGAGCGCCGCACGGCCCTGGAGCAGGTGGTGCACGACACGCGGTCCTACTACTGGCTCGGCTTCACCCCCACCTGGCGTGGTAGCAACCGCCGCCACCGGCTCGAGATCCAGGTGCGCGATCCGCGGCTCGAGGTGCGCTCGCGGCGGAGCTTTTCCGATCTGTCGCGGCGCACCGAGATCGACATGCTGGTGGAGAGCGCGCTGCTGTTCGGCGATCCCCCGGGGCCGAAGGTGCTGGCGGCGGAGCTGGGCGAGCCGCGGGGCGCCGGCTTCCGCAAGGTCGAGGTGCCCCTGGTCGTCCTCATTCCCTTCGACGCGCTGACCTTCCTGCCCAGCCGCGCGGGCTGGACCGCGGTGGTGGAGCTGCGGGTGGCGGTGGAGGACAAGAACGGTGACCGCAACGAGATCGTCGTGGTGCCGGTCCGCCTCGACCTTCCCGAGCCGCCCGAGCGCGGAGGGCTCGGCCGCTACCACACTGCGCTCAAGATGCGCCGGCTGAGGCACGACGTGGTGATCTCGGTCCACGATCCGTACTCCGCCCGCAACCTGTGGACCCGCGTGGAGTTCGATCCGCGCGCTTGACCGGGGTCGGCGACCTCTCGATGCAGGAGTGCGAGAGATGAAGAACACGGCAGTTCTCCTGGTCCTGATCCTGCCCCTGATCTCGATGCCGGCGGCAGGTAGCGGCTCCCGGCCGCCGGTGCAGCAGCCCGAAGCTACCCCGCAGGAGCCCTCCAGCGAGCTCCCGGAGTCGCAAAGGGAGGACGCTGACGGAGCCGGCTCCTCCGGCCTGGAGAGATTCCCAGAACCGTGGCGTAGCAGGTTCGGGCAGATCGATGCCGACCTCAGAGGCGGGCGTTGGCAGGCCGCCGCCAGCGCCGCCGGCCAGTTGGCCGAACGCATGGCTCGGCTGTTCCCCGCCAGCCCGGCGGGCCGCGGGATGGTGGCGATGGCGCTCACCATGCAGGCCGTCGCCGAGTCGGAATCCGGACGGCGAGAGGAGGCCTTGTGGCACTGGCAGATCGCCCAGAACCTCAATCCCGGCCTCCGCCAGGCACCGCTCGTCGAGGTGTTCGGTGAGGCCGGAGCCTGGCTGGAGGCACGCCCCTTGCGCGCGGCCGGCATCCTCGACTCCCCGCTGCCGCCCGCAGGCGCCGAGACCACGCAGCCGGCGCCGCTCTCGGTGCCCCCGCCCGAGCCCCCGCGGGAGCTGCGGGACGCTTGGAGCTCCGAGGTGTTGGAAATCGAGGTGGTGGTCGACGCCGGTGGAGAGATCCGCTCACCTGTGGTGTTGCGCGGCGGGGAGCTGCCCGGGAAAGTCTATTTCAGCCTCGTCGCCCTCGAGCGGTGGCGCTTCCGCCCGGCGCTTGCCTGCGGGGAGCCCACGGCGGTCCTCCTGAGACTGGATGGCCTGGCGCGGCGCACTCTCCCCTTCGTCGCGGCGCGGAGCCGAAAGCTCGGGCCGATCCACGAGCTGCTCCTTGAGCAGCGCTGGCACGAGGCCCGCACCGAGTCGCAGCTCCTCATCGACGAGGCCGTCGAGTGCCTCGCGACTCGCTCGCGGCAGGACTGCGATCCCGGGCGACCGCTGGTGCTGCGGGCGGTGGCGGAGGCGGGGCTCGGACGCACCGAAGACGCGCTCTGGTCCTGGCACCTGGCCTACAGCTTCCTTTCCATCCCCGTGGCGGGTGGCCTGGAGGTCTACGGCTCCCAGCCCGGTCGCCTGCTCGCGGACCAACCGTGCGCGGTGGTGCCGGAGGTATGCGGTGCGGTGCCGCTGCGGGACGCCCTGGAAATCGCTCCGCCGAAGGCGATCGTCGCGCCGCCGCTGCGCCTGCCGGCGGGGCTCGCCGGACGGGTGGGTGCCGACCGGTTGATCGCCTCGCTGTGGGTCGACGCCGGGGGGCGGGTGCGCGGGGCGGTGATGCACGCCGGCCACTCCGGCGCCGCGGGCTACGAGGCCCTGATGGCCGTCCACGATTGGCGGTTCGAGCCGGCGCGGCGTTCCGACGAACCGGTGGCGGTGGCCTACGAGGTGTCGATTCCGCTGGAGTCGACGGCTCCGGCCGAGCGGATCGCCCGCTGGCGGCGGGGGATGGACGATCTCCGCGAACAGCTCGCGGCCGGCGACTGGCAGGGCGCGTACGAGGGGGCCAGGCCGCTGGTGACGGAGATCGCCGGAGCGATCGGCGACGGCGGCTCGGATCTCCTGGCCCGCAGCCTCGCGCAGCTGGCACTGGCAGAGGCCGGTCTGGGCCTCGCCGATGAGGCGATCTGGCACTGGCACACGGCCCAGAACCTGGCGGTGGAGTACCGGGTGTCGAATCTCTCGGCCTACGGCGAGGCGGGCGATCTGCTCGCTCGACATCGCTTACGCCGGCCGGGCGAGGCGCCCGCAGAGCCCGATGATTCCGATCGCGGGGAGCCGCGCGAGATCGCGGGGCCGATGCCACGGTACCCCGGCGAGATCACGGAGACGGTCGACGTCACCAGCGACCCGGATATCGCGATCATCGAGCTGATCATCGACGAGAGCGGGTCGACCCGCGCACCGGTGGTCCTCGCGGGTCGCAGCTCGGCCCGACTCTTCACTGTCCTCGAGGCGCTGCGCGAGTGGCGCTTCGAGCCGGCACTCCGGAGCGGGGCGCCGGTTCCGGTCCTCCGGCGGCTGACCCTGCTCCTGGAGTCCACGATCCGGCTACCGGACATCTCGTTGGCGCCCGATGCCGAGCGGCTCGTGCGGCTCGCTGTCAAGAAGGCCCGGCGCCAGCCGCGGCTGGCGGGCTGTTACTGGCGCGCGGCCCGGAGTCTGGAGCCCGCTCTGGCGAGGGTCGATCCGGGCTCCCTCGGACCGGCGGCGGCGCCGCTGGTGGAATCGGTCGCGCCTCCCCGCGATCGCTGGAGCCTCGATGCCTCCCCGGGCGGCGTGTCGGCGGGCACCGGTCCGCTGTCCCTCGCCGCCGGTGGCAAAGTCGAGATCCCGCGCAGGATCCACGCACCGAACCCGCAATACACGCCCGGGGCGCGCAAGGCGAGGATCCGGGGCGTCGCCATCGCCCAGGCCGTCATCGGCGGCCGGGGATCCGGCACCAGGCTCAACGTCGGTGGCGAAGTCGAGCTCCCGCGCAAGGTCCATGCGCCGAACCCCCGTTACAAGGCGAAGATCGAGGGCGTCGTCATCGTCCGGGCCGTCATCGACGAGCGGGGATACGTGACCGGGCTCGAGTTGCTGGAAGGCCTGCCGGAAGGGCTCAACGTCGAGGCGGCGAAAGACCTCTGCCGTTGGCGCTTCGAGCCCGCCACCCTGGAGGGGAAACCGGTCGCGGTCTACCACGACTTGACGGTGGACTTCCGTTTCCAGTGAGCCGCGAGACCGAGATTCTCCTCCGCCGGAGCGCCTGACCGAATCCCCGATTCACGCCGCTGGTGGCCAGCGTGACGCCGCCAGGCCGCAGAGTGGGCGCAAGGCGCGGGCCAGAGACGTTGCCGACGTTCGAGACCAAACATCTTCGCCCACCGCAGGGTCTGAAAGAGACAGGCGCCGCCTCCTCGGCGGACGCTCGTCTGATTGCTGTCGATTTCAACCAGGGAGGACCTCATCATGATCGATCGAGAAGACCGCGCCGACGGCTACACGCCGCCGGCGGCGTTGCCTCATCCGGTGCGTGAGCTGGCGCCGGAAATCCCCTTTCTCGCCATCACTCTCGGGCTGCTCGCGGCCGCGGGCCTGGGCTTCGCGCTGTTTGTCGCCTCGTGGTTCATCTACGTCTACATTTTCTACAACGGCGTGATCGGTGCCGGTGTCGGCGCGGCGATCGCGCGCGGGCTGGGCGAGTCGAAGGACCGCAGGGGCCCGTTGCTGTTCACCATCGTCGCGACGTGCTCGGCGGCCGCCTATCTGATTTACAACCTGATCTGGTTCGGGTTGTTCAGTCTCAGCGGGCAGGGAGCCGGCGTGGGTTCGTTCCTGCAGTGGCGAGCCGAGGGCGAGCTCGAGATCGGGCTCTACGGCAACGCCGCGGTCTGGGTGGTGGAGTACCTGATCACCCTCGCGGTGGCCTGGAACCGGGTGAGCGTGAAGATGCGGCTGCTAGACGCCGCCGCGGTGCCGGACGAGGTCAAGGCGCTGGTCGTGCATTACCTCGGTCAGGAAGCGGACCAGGAGGACGTGCGCGAGCAGCTGGCGGTTCGGGGCTGGGCCAGGCGGGAGGATCAGGACCGGGCCTTCGGCGCGGTGGCGTCGCTGGCGTCACTGGCCCAGGAGGCAGAGCAGGCTGCCTGAAGCCTCCGGCACGGCCTGGAGGCGGCAAGGCCCAGAACCCAGCGTTGGGTGATCCGACGAGCCAAATGAAACTGAGCTCACCGCCAGGCGGGCGGCGCCCACCTTGGGATCAATGCCGAAACGCTGCGAGCGTGCCGGTGGAATTCTTCTCCGAGATGGTGGGCCAGAGCCCGGTCCTCCACGCGAATCCGCCAGAGGACCGACGGCAGGAGAAGCCCGCCGGCCACCACCAGCGCGACCTTGCTTCCCAGCATGAGGCCACCGCCGAATCCGAGGCACAGAGTCCCGGCCTCGGACGGATGACGCAGAAATTGGTAGATGCCGTACGTCACCAGGCGCTGTCCGGCGACCACGCGCACCTCGCTGACGAACCAGGCCCCGAGAGTGCGGATCGCCAGGATCCGAAGGCCGACCCCCAGGAGCAGGAGGCCTGCGCCTCCACCGGAAACCAGAAGACCGGACGCCGGTTCGGGGCTCAGACCACGCTCCGCGACTCCCGCCCAGAAGCAGAGCAACAAGGCAAGTCCCGTGAGGTAGGGCAGGGAGGCTGGGGCCTCGGAACGGCCGGGCCTAAGAGCTATCGGCTGAGAGGCCAGGCTCTCGGCCAGGCAGGCAAACATCGCCAGCAACGCGAAAGCCACGATCACGCCGTCGCGCCGCGCCACATCGAGCGAGCCCGCGGCGGCGAGTGGCGCGAGGACCAGAACGGGCTGGAGCAACGTGCCCGCCAGGGAGATCGCGACGCGCTCCACGGCCTCAGTTCGCTTGTTCGAACTTGCTCAACATGCCGCTCACGACGCCGTTGAGATGAGCCGGGGTCATGTCCAGCGCCGCTCCGATCTGTCCCAGGAGGTGCTTTTCCTCTTCCTGGAACTCGCCGTCGGCGGCCGCGATCATCAACGCCGCCTGGACCACGGTCTCCTTGCCGGCATCGTTGAGGTTGCCGACCAGGCTTTCGAGGTACTGGCGGATTCCCCGCCCGTCGGTCCCGGCCGCCTGGATCTCCTGGCGGACGTCGTCTTGCGACAATTCGACATTGGCGACCTGCCGATACACGTCGCGCACGGTCTTGATCTCCTGATCGTCGATCACCCCGTCAGCCAGCAGCATCTGGACCATCACCCGCTTGACGGCACGCTGATACTCAGCCTGGAAGTCCTGAGCGGCGGCCGCGGGATCGTAGTCGAGCACTTCCTTCTGGAACGTGTTGCTGCAGCTCTGACACTCGACATACTCGCCGAGCATGTCCAGGGGGATCAGGGGAATGAAATACAGCGTGAAAAAGCGGCGAACGCGCTTGTGATTGTACGAGCTCGCGCCGCCGCAGCTCGGGCAAGTGAAATCGCCCTTGTCCTTGGAATAGGTGACGCCTCGAGTACCAAAGATGATCATGTCTGCCTCCCGGTGAAATTACGTGGTCTTCAATGTAACAGGGTCTTCAATGTAACAGGGTCAGTGTAGCAGGGTCGATGCTCGACCCTACTCCGGGGCCTTGGCGCCTGAATCCGGCTCGCGCCGCTGCTTCTGGACGTCGACAGACCGGCGGCGGATGCGGCGGCAGAGGACCCGCAGGATGGCGTCGGCCACTTCCGAGGAGTCGGCCATCAGCTCGTAGAACGCCGCCTGCGAGACGCATAGGAGCATCGTCTCCTCGAGTGCCGTGACCGAGGCTGAGCGGCGCTCGGCGTCGATCATCGCCAGCTCGCCGAAACAGCTGCGCTCGCCAAGCTCGACCAGCGTGTGGTCGCCGTCGTGCACCCGCACCCGCCCGCGCGCGACGACGTACATGCTGGTGCCCGTCTCGCCTTTCTCGAACAGGGTTTCGCCTTCGCCGAGCTCCACCTCGTCGGTCACCGCCGCCAGGTCGGCGAGGGTGGCGTCGCCGAGCTCGGCGAAGACGTCGACCGTCTTCAGGATCAGGATCTTCTCGATCGGCAGGTACATGGTTCTCCTATCCCAGCCGCCGCAGCCGCCGCACCAACACCCGCAGGATGCCGCGGGCCACCTCCTGGCGTTCGCTCAGGATGCGTTTGAACGCTTCCTGCTCGATGCGCAGCAGGCGCGTCTGGGTGAGCGTGGTCACCGACGCGGAACGCTTCTCCGTGTCGATCGCCGCCAGCTCGCCGAGGCTCGTGCCCGGGCCGAACTCGCCGAAGACGTGCTCGCCGGAATGAGCCTCGACCCGGCCGGCCACGACCACATACATGCTATGCCCCTCCTCGCCTTCGCCGATGAAGGTCTCGCCGGCTCCGAGGCCGACCCCGACGGCGACTTCGGCGACCGCCGCCAGGTGCTGGTCCGGGGTCTCGGCGAAGATGTCGACCTGGCGCAGCAGCAGGACCCGGGAGAGGGTGGGCGGCAGCCTCTCCGCGTGCGCGCCGATCTTCTCGACCCAGGTCAGCTGATGGCGCGCGGTCTCGCGGACCACGGCGTCGGCGTCCTCGAGCCTCGCTTCGAGGCGGCGGCCGAGGTCGTCGCCGCCGCGCCGGGCCAGCAGGTCGAGGGCGCAGGCCCGCGTCCACGAGGACGCCCAGTCGCAGCCGCCGGCGGTCAGGCGGGCGAGATCGCCGTCGTCCGGCGTGGAGCAGCGTGGCTTGCCGAGGGCGGCGCATAGGCGTTTCGCGCGCTCTCCCGGCTCGAGCGTCTCGAACAGCGGCAGCACCCCCGCCTTGAGGTCCGGATCCAGGAGGTTGTCGAGCAGCTCGACGGCGTACGCGCGCTGCTCGCCGCCCTGGGCCATGCTGGCGCGCACGCGGGAGATCTTGCCGCCGTAGCGCCTGCACGGCCTCGGGCGAGCCGTGCGGGCCCACCAGCTCGTCGATCACCCGCGGCCAGAGCTTGGGGTTGGAGACCCGGCGGCAGGCCAGGAGCGCCGCCTTGCGCACTTGCGGCTCGGGATCGCGCATCAGCTCCAGGAGCGGACGGCAGAAGGTGCCGCTGCCCACCTCGCCGATCACCCGCGCGGCGAAGGCCCGGTCCGCGGGCTCGTCCGAGCGCTGGAGCGCCACGAACCTCTCGCCGGCCGCCATGATGGCCTCGATCGAGCCGCTCTCGAACAGGCCGGCGATCGCTCCGCGTGCCAGCTCGCGGTCCTCACCCAGCGCACCCGCGGCCACTGCTCGGCGCGCACGCCGAGCAGGGAGAGGAGCTTCTTGGTCATCGTCGCCGGCCAGTCTGCCACACGTTGGGGGTTCCGATCCTCGGTTTGCGCTGTAGGAAAGGAAGCGAGCGTATGGGAGTGGAGGCGATCGATGTCCGCTCCACGCAGCCCCGAATACCAACAGCGAGGTGGATCATGCCTGACGAAGACGTTCCGATCGAAGAAGTGGAGAAGACCATCGAGGGGTTCTCCGACACGCCGCGCGGCGAAAAGATGATGCACGCCGTGGTGATGACGGCGGGGCCGGGCACCAGGATGCTGGAGCTGACCCGGTCGGGACCGGGCCGCAAGGGCGTCTCGGTCTGGGTCGACGGCAACGCGGTCGTCTGGCTGACCACCGACCGGTCGGCGCTCATGCCCGTGATCCCGGGCGTGAAGACCGCCAGTTACCGGGCCTCGACCCCCGGCAAGAGCTGGCGGCTGCGGACCACCAAACCGGCCGGTGCGACCGGCGGCACTAGCGGCAGCGGCCCGAAGATCGGACAGTTTCGGATCGTCGTTCCCTGAGGAGACCTGAAGATGTATTCGAGACCAACGCGAGTCGGATCTGCCGGGCCGCTTCTCCTCGCACTCTTGTTGCTGGGTCCCACGGGCGCCGAAGCAGAGGCGGAGGCCGAGGACGTTCGGGCCCTCCAGAAAGAAGCGCTCAGCGATCGGAGCCCCGGGGCACTCATCCAGCAACGTGGCTCCACCTGGTCGCTCGTCTCGGACGAGGACGGTGGCAAGCTGGTCGGCCGCGTCACCTGGGCCGACGAGGACAACAGCAATATCTTCGAAGTCGAGGCCGCCGCGACCCTCCAGAAGGGAGCTGAAGAGGTCGAGCTACTCGATCTCGACGGCTTAGCCGGCGGAGACGCCTCGATCAAGGGCAAGTGGGCGATCTCGGGAGAGTGGGAGAAGAAGGAGCAGGCCGACGGGCAGGGCTCTTTCTTGGATCTCTGCGACGAGCTCAACCCCGTCCTCGACGATCAGGTCGCGAAGGAGCGGGGAGGGTGCGACGGCCGATTCGAACGCATCGAGAAGGAGTCCTGTACCTACGAATACCTGCAGAGTCTGCCCGGAGAGTGGCCCATCGCCGCCGACAAGGGGCGGAGCGCCGCGCTGCAGGCCGGCTGCGACGAGTTGGCCAAGCTGAATCCGAAACTGAAGTTCCATCCAGTCGACTACGACTTGATAGTCATTCCGAACCCGCAGCCGGAGGTCAGATACTGCAACAGAGCGGGGTTGTGGGAGGCGGCCAGGGAGACCGACGAGGACCTGGATCGCGCGTACCAGGCGGCGACCGGGGAGCTCGCCGAGCTCGAAGCGGAGAAACAGCAACTGATCGAAGAGCTCGCCTGGCTCGAGGCCAGGTTCGCCGGCGAGTCGTCCGTCGAGGAGCGGGCCGCGATCGCAGCGCAGCGGCACGCCAAGAGCCAGGACATCGAGACCGCCGATCAGAAAGTGGCGGAGAAGAAAGCCGAGCAGAAGAAGCTCCGCCCGGCGAGCCTGAAGTCGCGCCCTGACGAGCTGGTATCCAGCGAAGGCGAGCTCAACCCCTGGAGCTGGCTGGACGGCAAGATCGGGGAGAAGGTCGCCGTCGTCTGCAAGAGTTACAACCAGCCGGACCGAGCCGGGCAGATCCGGACCTTCGGCAACGACCAGACCTGCGATACCGAAGGAATCCCGAAGGCGATCGAGGCGATCGAGGAGCGCAAGCTGCGCTCGAAGTACTACCGCGATTACGTCAGCGCGATCCCGGTACGCGTCTGGTTCCTGACCTTTTCGGCCGGCGCCACCAACCGGGACTTCAAGTATCTCGATCCCAGCGCCATTCCGGCGGTCGCGACCTTCACCGAGGTGGGAGCCCTGATCAAGAGCGAATCCGAGCTGGACACCTCGATCGGCGTCTCCTGGTCGGCTCAGATGGGCAACCACTTCCTGCGTTTCGGCTACGAGTATCGCAACAAGTACAACGGCGGGTCTTCCGCCGAGCTGTGCGCTCCGCTCGAGACGGGCGGCGACGTCACCCGCTGCTTCGACACCACGGCCGGGGCGCCGACCAAGATCGACCAGAACGTGGGCATGCTCGAGTGGCGGCGGTACCTGACCGGGAACCTCGGGCTCAGGTTCCAGGCCTTCTACATCGACGAGGACTTCCGCCGCAACATGGCGGTCGAGAACGAATGGGAGTTCCACGCCCTGCTCTATTTCCTGCGCAACAAGGAGCAAGGGCTCAACGGGGGCCTGGACATCGCTCACGACACCTTCTTCGACAAGACGACGGCGCGGGTCTTCATCGGTCAGAGCTTCAACATCTTTGACTGACGAGGCGAGCCGGCCCGAGGTCGAGTGCGGCGAGGGGCGAACGCGTCGCTCGCCGCCGGTGAAGCTCCGCGCGGCGGCACAGGCCGGCCGGCGATCGGTGAAAGATGGCGAACGGTGGGAATCAGGCGTGATCGTCGCCTGAAACGGAGCGTGCAGCGGTCAGCGCGGTCTGATCCGGCGCGGAACGCTACGCGCGGCGGGAAATCGCCGAAAACGAGGTCGTGGAGTGCTTTGGCCCTGGGCCCGGTCAGTCAACGGCACTCGTGGAGAGTCGTGGCCCCGGGCCAGAGCAATCAACGGCACTCGTGAAGTGCTCGGGCCCTGGGCCAGAGCGGTCAATGGCACTCGTGAGGTACTGTGGCCCTGGGCCAAAGCACTTCGCGGCGGCCGTGGAGTGTCGGGGCCCCGGACTTGAGCAGTGGACGGCGTTGGCTCAAGCGGAACGACGCTGATCGAAGATCCGCCGGATGGGGGCAATCAGCCGGGTAGCGACGCCGGGGCTCGCCTTGGAGCCCGGGCCGGCGGCCGCGCGTTCGGCCTTCTTCACTTCCAGGTAGGTCTTGCCCGGATGGCGGCGAGACGGCCGTACCAGCTCCGCCCGGTCTTCTCGGCCGGCGAGGCGGTAGAGGCCTTCGAACCAGCCGGCGATGAGGACGAAGACACGGTTGAATTCGGCGAGCGCGAGCTTGCGTTCGCGGCGGGCGAGATCGGCGTTCTTGATCGCGGCTACGACGTGGCGGGCCGTGGCGCGCAATGCATCGGCCGCCTCGGCGACGGGCACGGCCCAGCGCGCGCGGGCGGCGTTCGTGACGGGAATTTTGGAGGAGGGGAGCGGGCGCTCCGGGTCGCGCAGACGGGTGACGGCACGATCGGCCTGGGTGAGGATCGCCGTCGGGTCACGGGAGGTGTGGCCGCGCAGGCCGATGAAGTTCTTCGATCTGGCGGCGCCGAAACGGCCGCGCAGAATCGAGCGCAGGTCGACCAGCTCGCGGTAGAGCAGGCCGACCTGCTCATCGCGGGTGACGATCACGGCGTGTCGGTCGGCCAGAGCGTCGTGGCGGGCCTCGTCGGCGTCGTGCAGGCGATGCCAGCGTCGTTCGAGCGCTCTGGCAGCGAGCTGTTGGAGATAGAGCAGGTCGGGCAGTGGCCGGCCGTCTTCGAGCTCGGGGGTGAGCAGCTTTGCCAGGGCGCGGGCGGTGGAGCGGGCGAAACGACGATTGGCGGAGAGCACTTCGTCGACGGATTTCTTGCGGTCGGTCACGGGGTCCATTGCGATCCCTCGGCGTGAGTGGGCGAGTGAGAAAGGGCCGGCGGGCGATGCCCGCCGGCCCCGTGCGAAGGACAGTCAGCTGACGACCAGCGTCGGGCCAGTAGGTTCCTCAGAAGTGGCGCCCTCGTCGCCGTTCGTCGGCACGTCGGCCGCTGTAGCTTCGGCCTCCTCGTCACCGTTGCCGCCCGCGTTGCGGCGTCGTCGCCGCTTGGGGCGGATCTTGGCGGCCAGGTCGTCGAGCCCCGCCAGCCCGTAGAGCGACGCCAGGCACCCCGCCGTGAAGCGGATGGTGCGACGGAAGTTCTCCACCGCTCCCACTTTGATGAAGCGGCTGTTGTCGGAGTCCTTGCGCTCGTCCTCGAGCGCCGCCACCGTGCCGTCGAGCCGGTTGACCTTGCCACCCAGGTCCGTGGCCAGCTCCTGCCGCTCGGACAGCGCCCAGCCCCGCAGCCTTGGAGCGGGGAACGAGTACTCCGGATCGTCCAGCCGGCGCCGGACCCGTTTGCCGACCGTGACCATCAGCCGTGGGTCGCGGGGCAGCGTGTCGACTTGGCCGAAGAGCTCGAGACGCGCCTCCTTGCCGTAGACGCCCTGGGAGGCGTCCTGGATGGCGCTGAGCACGTCATAGACCTCGTCGGCTTCGGCAATGCGCTCCAATAGGTGCTTGCGGTCCTCGTCGAGGTCCTCGACCAGGGCTTCGTCATAGGTCTCGACCTGCGCCAGCTCGGTCTCGACCAGCCAGACCAGACCGAGCTGCAGCGCCATGAAGTCCGGCGGGCTCTGGCCCTCCGGCGTGACGACGCGCTGACTGAGAGTTTCGGTGACCAGTGGGGAGTTGGATCGTCCCGAGCCGGCCACCGACGCCGCCTCTTTCTTGAGGCGGTTCAGGATGATGGATAGTTCTGCAGGCATGTTTGTTATCTCCCGCGGACCGGGCGCGCTATGGACACCGCGGTCCGTCATCGTTTAGGGTGTTTGAGTCTTCGACATTCCGTGCGCAACGGGCGAGGACGGGCGGGGTTCGCCGCGGGGGTCGCACCCCCCGCGATTCCGCGGATCCCGCCGACCATCCCCCGTCAGCTCATCCTGAGCCGCGATTTCATCGCCGCACCTCCTTTCTTGCCGGGAAGGCACCGAGCAGGCGCACTTTTCCCATGATGTCGTGCCGTCGCGATCCACCCGATCGCCGTCGGTCTCTAAGTGCTTAACTCGCCGGTTATCGTATATCAGAGGTTTCTACGAGTCAAGGCAAGTTCCGGAATGTGCGTAGATTTGTTGTAACGAAGCCGGTTTGGTGATACTTTGTCTGACGAATAGGGCGCCTGGCGGGCGCTTGGAGGAACCCACGGAGCCGGGCTGACCATGCTTCACTGATAAAGACAAAACATCCGATGCGCCATCCGAGCACCAAGCTTCGCCCCTACCACCTCCGCCACCTCGGTGGTGCCCTGCTCCAACTGCGATCCGCCGCCGGCCTCACTCAGGCCCAGCTCTGCGCCCGCGCCGGCTGGAAGACGCCTCAGCTCTCGCGCTGGGAGAACGACCACGACCGGCCGACCTTCGAGAGCCTGCTGAAGTTCCTGAACGCCGTCGGAGCCAACCTCATCGATCTCGAGCGCGCCCTGCTCGACGAGGAGAGCCAGGCCCGCAAGGCGTTTGTCGCCAAGGCCCTGCGCCAGATCTGCGCCGATTCTCGGAAACACATCGCGTCGAGCTCGGGACTGCTCCTGGCGGTCGAAGAGATCATGTGCCGCAGCCCCAGGCACCTCGAGCGCTGGCACCACTTTCTGGGCGAGAAGATCGCGGAGGAAGAGGAGACGCTCGACGTTTGATGGCGCCCTCGGCGACGGACGCGTTTCGGCCCTGTGCTAATCTGACTTCGATGAGCGAAAGAGAGAGCCGTCTCGAGACGATCGCTGCAACTGTGCGCCCTATTGCCCAGGCCGAGCGTCGGATCCTGGGCCTCTACCTCTTCGGATCCCTGGTCGACGGCACGGCCACGCCCGAGTCCGACATCGACCTCGGCGTCCTTTTCGACGGCGCCACGTCACTGGCGGACCGGGTCCGGCTGGAGGTCCGGCTCTCCGACGCCCTGGGCGCAAACGTCGATCTTGTCGATGTCGGCACCTGCGAAGCCTTCCTGGCCTTCGCGATCATCAGCGGCGAGCGACTCTACTGTTCCGATCCTGACCGCTGCGACGAGTTCGACCTCTACGTCATGCGCCGTGCGGGAGACCTGGAGCCCTTCGAGCGAGAGAGACGGCGGATGCTGCTTGCTCTGGAGCCCGTGGCCACAGCTCGAGGAGCGAGGAGCGCTTGACCAGAAGCTCGATTCGTATGGCGGTTGTCACCGCCAAGCTCGACGTCATCCGCCGGATGCTCGCCGGCATCTCGACGCTGCCACTCTCTTCCGAAAGCGAGTTTCTCGCGGACCCGCGGATGGTGGCCGCCGGCGAATCGTTTCTACGTCGGGCTCTCGAAGCCCTTTTCGATCTCGGCCGGCACATCCTGGCCAAGGGTTTCGGCATTCCCACCTCCGACTACAAGGCGATCGTTCGAAGCCTCCTACAACAAGGCGTGGTCGAGGTGGTCCTCGCCAATCGAATGACCGACATGGCCGGTTACCGCAATCGCATGGTGCATTTCTACGACGAGGTCACCGCCGAAGAGCTCTACGAAATCCTGACGGAGCACCTCGGCGACGTCGAAGCGGCCGTGGCAGCGATACAGGTGTGGATGGCGGAGAACCCGGAGATGGTTGACGAAGCCTGGGATGGCTAGGAGCTGCGCCGCGAGAGCCTCCCCTCCGAATCGAACAGAGAGAAAAGGCCGGGGCCTGACGGCCCCGGCCTCCCGCTGGCAAGCCCGCTTCCGAGATCAGGGAAGCCCACCCCCCGCCTGGTAGTACCGGGCCCGGAACTCCTGCATGAACTGATCCGCGATGTTGGCGTCGTGGATGATCAGCAGGTTCTCGTCGTTGATGTCGTTGCCGTTGGCGCTCCAGTTGGTCGAGCCGGTGATGACGGCGGGGTTGGAGGTGGTGTGGCCGTCGATGATCATGTACTTGTGATGGAGGATCTCGTCCTCGTCGTCTTTGACGGCCGGGGCGGGGTTGGCCCAGCGGGTGTTGGGGTTGTTCTCGGAGGAGTTCGAGGCGGTGCGGCCGGTCATGTCGACCGCGGCCGACCACCACTGGTTCCAGCCCAGGGAGTCGAAGACGCCCTCGACCTCGAAGCCGGTGAGGGTGCCGGTCTGATCCTGGTAGGAGCCCTCGTACTTGTACTTGAGCTCGTCCACCAGGCCCTGGTCGGACCAGGTGAAGGCGGCGAAGTGGGCGCTCTCGTCGGCGTCGTTCACCACGTACTGGGTGATCGCCGGCACGGCCTCGTCGCCGGGTGAGAAGTAGATCTCCACGGTGCGGCCGCCGACGGTGGCGCTGTGGGCGGTGTTGTCTTCCTTGCGGCCGTGGAACTTGGCGACGTCGGGGTCGGGCACGTCGGTGGTCGAGCCCCACATCTCCTCGAACTCATCGGTATAGATGTCGGCCACCGCCACCGAGTACATCTCGATGCCGTGGTTGGTGTTGCCGCCGAGGATGCCGGTGGCGTAGTTCTCGTCCTCGCCGTAGAGGCCGTTCATGGTGAAGTTCCAGCTGCCGGTCCACACCCAGGTGCCGTCGAAGATGCCGAACTTGTTGTGCATCTGCGGGCCGGGGGAGTAGTAGTCGGTGGGGTTCTTCTTCTCGCCGTAGGCCACCACGTAGCCGGTCTTGGTGCCGTTGCCGACGTTGAGCGTCTCGTAGGAGAGATCGGTGGGCACGGTGGGCAGGCCGGCGTCGCCGCGCTGGGTGGTGTCGACCAGGGCCATCACCGGCGAGTCGGCCAGCAGCACGATGTCGTCCGCGGTGCCGGGGGTGCCGTCGAGGCCGCGGATCAGGCGCTCCATGGTGATCACGAAGGTGTCGTAGTTGTGGCTCTCGCCCTCGTCGTAGTCCTTGGCGTCGGCGATCACCCGCACGGTGACGCCGGCATCGGCGGCGTCGAGCAGGGCGTCGATGATGCCCGGCAGGTTGAGCTCGTAGGTCGCCATGTCGATCGACGTCGTGGCGGCGTCGATGCGGGCGACGATCTTGTCCTCCAGGTTGACGTTGTGGTTGGCGTCCGAGCCCTGGCTGTAGGAGGTCAGCGCGCTCTTGTTGAAGTAGATGTTGATCGCGCCGGCTCCCGACTCGATGGAGTTGAGAGTCTCGGGCGCGCCCTCGTCGGTGAGGTGGTCGTGATCGTTGTCGATGAAGTCGTAGAGCGAGCCGGTGGAGTCCGCCGACTCGGCGCCGGGGTTGCCGGCCAGCCAGGTGGCGGGGATGGTGGGCCATTTGGCGTCGAAGTCGGCGGTGAAGGCCGCGGCCAGGATGGCGTTCTTGACGTAGAGCGTGTTCTCGTCGCTCTTGGTGTTGCCCGAGAGCGTCCAGTTTTGCGAGCCGATGATCACCGTCTCGTCGTCGGCACACAAGGCCTTCATGTGCTCCTTGCCGGCCCAGTTCTCGACCTTCACCGGGATGCCGGCGGTGCGCAGGTCCTCGTGCAGGCTGTACTCGTTCTCGGCGCTCGAGGCGTCGATCACCATGCGCACGGTCACGTTGCGGTTGTTGTACGCGTCGAGGATGGCGTCCTTCACCAGCACCGAGGTGAAGTAGAAGATGCGCAGGTCGAGCGTCGACTGCGCCTCGTCGATGGCGCGCACGATGGCATTGGTCTCGGCGTCGTCGCTGGGACCGAAGTAGGACTCGATCACCGAGCCGTCGGGCAGGGTGCCGAAGATGTGCTGGGTGTTGTCGCTCTTGGCCTCGTGGAAGGTGCCGGCGTACATCTCCTCGAACTCGGCCTTGTAGGCCGCCGCCAGGTCGACGTGGTCGATCAGGATCGACCAGTTGGAGTTGTACTCCACGTACAGGCCGGTGTCCGAGACGTTGCCCGAGCCGGTCCACACCAGCTGGTCGTCGATGACGAAGAACTTGTTGTGCATGATGTCGTCGTCGTCGTCGACCACCACCGAGCCGACCGGCAGGGCGTTGATCAGGGTCTCTGAGTCGCGGTAGGGGTACCAGCCGGAGCCGCCGGTGTCCATCACTCCGCGCACGGTGACGCCGCGCGCGTCGGCCGCCACCAGGGCGTCGATGACGTCCTGCGAGCCGCCGACGCCGTAGAGTGCGAATTCGATGGTCGTGGCGGCCGCGTCGAGCTCCGCGATCAGCGCCTGTGCCGTAGCGCTCGGGCCGGTGGCGCCGGGGATCACGGTGCCGACGTGGTCGGAGAAGTAGACGTCGAACCAGTCGCTCGAGTAGGAGGGCGGAACCAGACCGGCGCGCGGCGTGCCGAAGCCGGCGGAGTAGGTGCTCGAGGCGTCGGTCCAGCTGGCCGAGGCGGTGCCGGCGGCCGAGGGCACCACGCGGTGCATGGCGGCCTTGGCCGAGTTGTCGCCGGCGTACCAGGCATCGACGACGTCGACCAGGGCGCCGAGGTCGTCGCGCAGCTCCAGCACCTCACCGCCGTTCTCGAGCGCGCCGGTGTAGATGAGGTCGGCGGCGACCTCGGAGACGGAGGTGTCGTCGGTGCGCTCCAGCAGGTAGTAGCCGCCCGCGGGTATGGAGCCGGAGAGGTTGATCGACGGCGTGCCGTCAGTAGCGGCGAGCGTCCAGCTGGTGAGCGAGACGGTGGAGTTGGTGGGGTTGTGGAGCTCGATCCACTCGTCGTTGGAGCTGCCGGTCGTGCCCATCCAGGCGAGCTCGGTGATGGTGACGCCGTAATTGGACTCGCGCGGCGTGCCGTAGCCGCCGGTGTAGGGCATGGCGCCGTCTTCCCAGTTCAGCGAATCGGTGCCAGCCACTAGGCTGTCGACCCGGCTCATGGCTGCTTTGGAAGTGTTGTCGCCGCCGTGCCAGGCGTCGACGGTGTCGATCAATGCGCCGAGGTCGTCGCGCAACTCCAGCACCTCGCCGCCGTTCTCCATGGCGCCGGTGTAGATCAGATCGGCGGCGATGCCCGGCACCGAGGTGTCGTCGGTGCGCTCGAGCAGGAAGTAGCCCTGGGGCGAGACCGAGCCGGAAAGGCTGATCGAGGGTGTGCCGTCGGTGGCCTGGAGCGTCCAGTCGGTGAGGTCGACCGACGAGACGGTCGTATTGTGGAGCTCGATCCACTCGTCGGAGGAACTGCCGGTGGTGCCCATCCAGGCGAGCTCGCTCACCACCACCTGGGCGGAGGCCGGGGCGGCGGCGAGGAGGGCGGCGAAAAGGGCGACGACGAGGGTAGTCGAGAGGCGCGAGGTCCTGGACTTCATTTCGAGCTCCTTTGGGGAGGCGGGCGACGAGTCGCGGTCAATTGGCCGCTCGAGCCTGGCGGAGCCTGCGCGGCGCTTGGGGAATGTCAGGTGAGACTTCAACCGATACTTCAAGAGTCGTGCCAGGCGTGAGGCCGGGGGAGGTCCGGCCTCACCTCTCGAGAATCTCTCCTAGTCAGTGAATGCGCGCATTATCCGGAGGCTACGGTCCCGGGTTGCCCGCCGGGCGAGCTCGGCGTTCTCAGAGTTGAGACCGGCGCAGTCTCAACTCTAAGAACGGCCGGCGGGAGAAACGGCGAGTCAAGCGCTGTCGCGCTGGCCCTTGCGCTGTTCCCCGGCCATAATGCGGACAGATGATCAGGGATCGCTGCCGGTCGTTCACTGTCGGCCCGAGGCCGACAAGGAGGAGTGTCCATGGAGATCGGCAGCATGCAGATCGAGGGCGCGCGGGTCGACCGGTTCGTGACCCAGTTCGCGCCGGACGAAATCTTCGTCAGCCAGCCTGGCCACAGATCCGTTCCGGGAGATACCCGTTACACCTTCGACATGAGCTGGGTGGGAGCATGGCGGTCGGGAGAGTCGTGGGACGCGGCATGGGTGTTCCTGAAGGTGAAGCAGCCGGGTGATCCGTGGAAGCCGCTGCTGTTGTCGGAGCACCCCGGCGACCACGAGGTTTTGTCTGGAAAACCGGCTGTGATCGCCCCCGCTGGGAACGGTGCCGGCGTCTTCATTCACCTGAAGGGATCCGGTACCAAGAAGATCCTCCCATCGGCGGTCCGCTGGCGGGTGCGTCTGAAGACCCGGAAGGTGATCGGCAGCTCCGAGGTCCAGGTCATCGCGCTGCGCATGGTGCACGTCCCCGAAGGCCAGTTCTGGGCGGGCGATCCGAAGACCACCGTTACGGGGGCGTTTCACGACGCCGCGAAACTCGATTCCAAGTGCGAGAGCAAGGACGAGGAGAATTCGGCGTTTCTGGTGGACTCCGAGGACGCGATCGAGGTCGTCGACAAGCCGGAGAAGGAGAAGGGCAAGAAACGCCTGATCTACCACGGTGCGCACCGGGCACGGATCCGGAAGAAGTTCCCCAAGGGCTTCAAGGCTCTCTACATCATGCGCAGTCAGTTGACCCAGGGGCAGTTCGCGGACTTCATCAATTCGCTGGACCCCGAGCAGAGGACGTTGCGCTACCCCTACGTCGACGGTGCCTTCCGTTTCGCCATCCACTGGCAGCGGCAGGGCTTCCGGGTGGCGACCCGGCCGCGGCGGGCCTGCAACTTCCTGTCCTGGGCCGACGGAGCGGCCTACGCGGCCTGGGCAGGCCTGCGGCCGATGTCCGAATTCGAGTACGAGAAAGCCTGTCGAGGAGTGGAGAAGAAGAACGAGGTGCCGGAGTCGGGAGCCTACGCCTGGGGAGATACCACCCTGTTTCGCGCGGGCGTCATCCAGGGCGCGGGCGGCCTCGGGGGTGAGATCCAGATCGCCGGCAATTGCAACGTCGACAACCTGGGCCGGGAGTTCTTCGGTGGCGACGGCGGCTGCGGGCCGGTGACGGACGACATCTTCCGGGCCTCGGGCTTCAAGTTCACTCCGATCGGTCAGTCCCAACTCCAGCGCGAGCCGGTCACCTATCCCTCGACGATCACCGGCGCCTCGGCCACGGGCGTCATGGGCCTCTCGGGCAATCTGTGGGAGCTCTGCGTGTCGGTGGGGACGAAGAAGGGCCGGAAGTTCTCCGGCAAACACGGCACCGGATACTTGACCGACGGCGGCGACGCGCCTCGCGACCTTCACTGGCCGGCGAAGAAGGGAGGTTTCGGCTTCCGCGGAGGTTCCTGGATCACGCTGGCCTCCGAGGCCCGGGTGGCCGACCGCAGCTCCGCTTCGGGTCTGGGTGGACGCTACCAGTTCCGCTCTCCCGACACGGGATGCCGCTGCGTCCGCACCGCGCCCAAGAAGGATCGTTAGTCCGCTGGCCCCGGGCACCGCTCAGCGGACATAATCCGCGTGGGGAGTCGTCGCCGGATCGCTTGCACGCCGGAAGGAGGAGTCGTGGCGGAAGAAACGAAGGTCGGCAGCCTGATGGTCGAGACCTCGCAGCTCGATCGGTTCGTCGCCCACTTCGCGCCGGACGAGATCTTCATCAGCCCGGCGTTCCCCATCTACATCCCGGGGGTGGGCACCCAGTACACCTTCGAAATGATGTGGTCGGGCTCGTGGCGGCTGGACGACTCGTGGGACGCGGCCTGGATCTTCCTCAAGATCAAGCAGTCGGACGGTTCCTGGAAATCGGTCCCTCTGTCGACCGATCCCGCCCATCACCAGGTGCCTGAGGGGGCGGTCGCCGTTCCCTCCGAAGACGGCGCCGGCGTCTTCCTCCACTGGGGGCCGGACGCGAAAGCGGGCGAGCAATCCATGGGCGCCGTGACGGTCAACTGGCGGGTGCGCCTGACGACCCCCGGCGACACGATGGCCTCCGAGGCGGAGTTCGTCGCCCTACGTATGGTGCGGGTGCCCGAAGGGCCCTTCTGGGCTGGCGACCCGAAGACCAAGGTCACCGGCGCGTTCCACGACGCGGACAGCGTCGACCGCAAGCAGAGCAACACCGCCTTCCTGGTGGAGTCCGAAGACGCAATCGAGGTCGTCCGGCAACCGGCGGAAGGCCGGGGCCGCAAGTGTCTCAACTATTCGCGGCGGGGCGGCGACTGCCTGGGGCCCGTGCCCGCGGACTTCCCCAAGGGGCATCAACCGTTCTACATGATGCGCAGCCAGCTGACGCAGGGCCAGTTCGCCGACTTCATCAACGCCTTGGTGGGGGATCAGAAGACGCTCCGCTACCCCTATGTCGACGGCGCCTTCCGTTTCGCCATCCACTGGGAGCAGGGAGGCTTCCGGGTCGCCACGCGGCCGCGCCGGGCGTGCAATTTCCTGTCCTGGGCCGACGGCGCGGCCTATGCCGCCTGGGCCGGGCTGCGGCCGATGACCGAGCTGGAGTACGAGAAGGCCTGCCGGGGGGTGGCGGTGGACGACCAGGTTCCCGAATCCGGGGCCTACGCCTGGGGCAACACACGGCTGTATCGGGGCGGGGTCATCCAGGGCATGGGCGGCATGGGAGGCGAGGTGCTGCTGGTCGGCAACTGCAACGTCGACAACCTGGGCCGGGATTTCTTCGGCGGCGACGGCGGCAGCGGCCCGGTGAAAGACGACTTCTTCATGGCCTCGGGATTCAAGTTCAGCCCCATCAGTCACTTCCAGACCATGCTGGGAACCCTGGGATTTCCGTCGACCGTCACCGGTGCCTCGGCCACCGGCATCATGGCCCTGTCGGGCAACCTGTGGGAGTCGTGCGTTTCCCTGGCGCATCCCGAGGGGCGCAAGTTCACCGGCACCCACGGCACCGGCGAGTTGACCCAAGGGGGTGAGGCTCCGGCGTCGCTGGGCTGGCCGGCCAACCAGGGCGGCTTCGGCTTCCGCGGCGGCTCGTGGATCACGCTGACGTCGGAGGCTCGGGTGGCCAACCGCCGCTCGGCCTCGGGGCTGGATGGTCGCTACCTGTTCCGATCACCGGACACGGGCTTCCGCTGCGTGCGCACGGCTCCCGCGGCAGACCGGTAGCTTGACCGTCATGCCCCGCATTCGCGCCCAGCCAGAGGACTTCCGCGTCGAGGAGGTGCTGCTCTATCCACCCCTGGGATCCGGATCGCACCTCTACCTGCAGGTGGAGAAGCGCCTGCTGAACACCGACGACGTGGCCCGCTCCCTGGCCCGGGCGCTCGATTTGCCGGCGCGTGACGTGGGCTATGCCGGGCGGAAGGACCGTGTCGCCGTTACCCGTCAGTGGTTCTCGGTGCCGGCTCGCGCGGCCGAGCGTCTCGAGGAATGGCGTCACAAAGGCGCCGTCATTGTTGACAGCGAGCTCCATACCGAGAGACTGCGCGTGGGCCAGCTCCTCGGCAACCGATTCCAGCTGACGGTGCGGGACGTCGACGAGGAGGCCGGCCACCGGGCGACGGAGCACCTCGGCGAGCTGGCGCGGCGCGGCATGCCGAACCGCTTCGGCCGCCAGCGCTTCGGGCGCGACGGCAAGAACGTCGAACGCGGCGTCCGCGTCCTGCGCTCGAAACGTGTCACCGGCAACCGGCGGCATGCCTGGCTGATGGTCTCGGCGGTGCAGTCGGTGGTGTTCAACCGGGTGCTGGAGCGGCGCGAAGCGCCGCTCGACAAGCTGTTGCCGGGCGACGTGGCGATCGCCCACGCCACCGGCGAGGTCTTCCTGGTGGGGGAGGATCTGCCCGAACCCGGCCGCCTGGAGCGCTTCGAGCTCAGCCCCACCGGGCCGATTTTCGGCACCAAGATGCAGTGGCCACGTGGCGAGACCGCGGAGCTCGAGCGCTCGGCCATGGCCGAGCTCGGCCTCGGCGACCCGCGGCGTCTCGACCTGCCGCGCGGTCTCAAGCTCTTCGGCGACCGCCGTCCGCTGCGGGTGAAGCCGAAGGGTACAGGCAGCACCTGGCGGGACGGCGTCCTGGAGCTGGCGTTCGAGCTGCCGGCCGGGAGCTACGCCACGGTGTTGCTGGAGGAGCTGTTTCCGGAGGGATTCGAGGAGGGAGCGGCTCCCTAGTCTGCCGACGGCATATACTCTTGCGCATGTGTATAAGTGTGATCGCGCGAGATCGCCGTCCGGTCGTTCTCGCTCCACTTCTGGCTCTCGTTTTCCTGGCCTGCTTCGACGCGGGCTCGGGCCAGGAGCGAGCTCGCCAAGGCATCTCGAACAAGGTCGCGTCGCAGCTCGAGGAGGCCCGGAAGATCGCCGATCCCGAGAAGCGGGCTCGCGAGATCGCCGTGATCGCCTCCGCCTCGGCGGCCATGAACCAGGATGACGCCGTGTCCCCGGCGTTTCAGGAGGCGTTCGACGCCGGTCTCGAGATCGAAGACCTCGACCGGCAGTCGCACGTCCTCTCGCAGGTCCTCGGGTATCTGCAGACCGCGAAGCGTGACGACGAGGCCGCGAACCTGGCGCGTTCCCATCGGGTGGCCTGGGTAAGAAGCGAGCTGATCGCCGGCGTGGCGCGAAGGTCCGCCGCGGAGAAGTTGGAGTGGTCGGCGATGCTGCGGGACGAAGCGACGGTGGCGGCGAGGGCCGAAGACGACTCGATCCGGAAAGGGACGGCGCTCGCCGTCCTGGCGAATGACCTCATGTCCCTCGGTGCGTCCGATCACGGGGCGGAGCTGATGCTGGAGGCTGAGAGGGACGCTCTGGGGGCCGAAGACTTCTGGGCTACGCCCACGGGAACGGTCTACGGGCGAGGGACCGCCGTCTATCTCACGGGCGCGATTGTCTATGGCTGGGTGGAAGGCGGCAGGGGCGACAGGGCCCGCGAATTCATCGCCAGGATCGACGACGAGAAGCTGAGAAAGAAGCTGGAGCGCGACCAGGCGAGATTCGAGAAAATGGCCGGAGGATTTTAGCGTGGCGACCCTTGACGGGTGCCCCTGGCCGTGACATATTCTCTGCCATCGATAAGCTCTCTCCTAGAGAGAAGCGCCGAGCAGGAGTAGGGTGGAGCGGAGCGGTTGTCCGGCGCGTCCCAGGGGGAACGCGCGCTTGCTCCCGTACCGTCGCCGGTACGTACCTCGACCCTTCCAAGACATCTGGCACGCCACGAAGGCGGCACAGTGACAACCTCGAGAACCTCGAGGTAGAGGGGGTATTGAGCAGCATGCGATTCACGATCAAGGCACTATTGACTCTCGCCGTGGTCCTGGCTCTGTCCGGAGCGCCGGCCGCTTCCGCGGCCGATCTCTGTATCGACAGCCAGGTCCGCTTCAGCGAGCTCGACGGCAGCGCGGTGGACGGCGACGGCGCCGTGAACGGCATCCTGACGGTCGACAGTCTCGCGATCGCCGGTGACGGCGACAGCGACTCGGAGCTCTTCGGCAATTGCGACGAAGACAGTGATTCCGGGGACAGCGACTCCGGGGACAGTGATTCCGGCGATAGCGACTCCGGCGACCGCGGCTCTCTGTTCAAGGTGAGCTCCGCCTCGGACGCCGATTCCGATTCCGGCTCCGATTCCGATTCGGACTCGGGCGCCGGCGGTGAGCTCATCATCGACGTGGCCTCGGCCGAGTTGGTGGTGGCGGGCGACGTCGTGGTGTCGGGCTCGATCCGGGCCTCGGCCGAAACGGGGCTCGAGGGACCGCGGGTCGAGATCGCCGCGGGCGGCTCGATCAGACTTTTCGGACGCTCCGAGATCAACGTCGACGGTGTGGCCGAGGGCGGTCGTATCCGGATCTGTGCCGGTGGCGACATCGACGTCGAGAATCGTTCGGTGATCTCCGCGAGCAGCGGCGACGCCACTGGACCGGGCGGATCGATCAGCCTCCAGGCCGCGGGACGCGTGCGGGTTTCCGGCCGGCACGCCGTGCTCGCCGCCGACGGCATCGACGGCGGCACCGTCCGGATCGTCAGCTGTGCTGCAGACGTCTCGGATGGGGACTCGGATTCGGATTCCGGCTCGGATTCGGATTCCGGCTCGGATTCGGATTCCGGTTCGGATTCCGGTGCCGCCACTTTCGGCACCGCGGCGATCGCCATCAAGGGCCGCCTCGAGGCGGTCGGCACCGCCGGCACCGGCGGCACGGTCTCGATCGACGCGCGCCAGGGCAGCGTCGTCTTCCACCCGGTGCACGGCAACGTCGACGCCCTGGGCGCGACCGGAGACGGCTCGGTAGAGATCACGGCGGCGGCGGACGTCTCCCCGGCGACGCCGCCGACGGCGCCCGCGGCCCAGGTGATCACCGACTCGCCGTCGGACGTACCCTGCGACTGCGACCTGCTGGAGCTGGTGATCCTCGCCGACGTCGACCTGCCTTCCGGCATCACCACCACCGAGTTCACGCTGAGCGCGCAAGTCCTACAGACCAGCGCGCCGGCCAACGACTTCCAGTGGGACCTGGGCGACGGCAACACGGCGACGGGCCAGACCGTCACCGTCTCCTACGACACGCCGGGCCTGTTCGTCGCCACGGTCACCGTGAGCAACGACGACGGCCAGAGCGCGTCGAGCGAGACCGCGATCGTGGTCTTCGATCCCGCGACCCAGGCGCCGCCCGAGTACGGTCTGCCCGACCTGGTCGGCGACGTCAACGGCGATTCGCAGATCACTCTCGCGGATGCGCACCTGATCGCCAAGGAGTCCACGCGACTGGAGCTCCTGGGTGACGAGGACGCCCCGGCCGCCGACGTCGACCTTGACGGCGAGGTCGGGCTCGAGGATGCGCGACTCCTGGCCGAGGCAGTGATCGCCGGCAAGACGCTGCCGACCGTTCTGCAACCCGCCTCTGGGGCCCCCGGAACCGTGGTCAACCTGATATCGCCCGAGCTGCTCGACGCCGGCAGCGTCGTCGACATCGAGGTCGGGGCGTCCAACCTGGTGCAGCGGGCGTTCCGGCCCGCGCGCGGCTACGCGACCTTCTTCATGCCCCTCGACCCGACGACGCCGGGCTCGATCGCCGTCACGCCCGGGCCGGTCGACGTCCGGATCGTCCGCGACGGGCAGGTCGTCGAGACCCTGACCTTCGAGGTCGAGGCGCCGGAAGCCCTGCCGGCCGATCCCAAGGCCGAGCTCGAGGCCTTCCTCGACGATTACGTGGCGTTGCTCGAGCTGGCCGAGGTTGAAGTGGCCGCGGCGCTGGAGTTTGCGGCGGTCGACATCGACACCCAGGACACCCTGTTGTCGATCCTCACCGTCCAGACCCAGCTGACGATCGACGGCGTCACCCAGCTCAAGACCTTCCTCGCCGAGGAAGGCGGCGATGAGCTGGCGGAGCTGTTCTTCATCTTCGCCAGCGCCAACGGCTTCTCCGACTACCAGCAGGAGCTCGACGCCTTCTTCGGGCGCGGGCCGGGGCTCAAGGTGGCCCCGGGTGAGGTCTGCGACACCATTCTGCCGGTGCTCTGCACGACCAAGAAGGTCAGCGAGCTGCTCGACACCGGAGGCGATATCGTCGGCTATGCCTGCGACGCCCTGCTGGTGGCGGCGCTGATCGCGGCCGTGATCCCCGCCGACGGCCCGGTCGTCGACGCGGCGCTGCTCGCCACCTGGGCCGGCGCCTGCGGAGCCATCGAGACGGCTCTCGAGCTCGGCAGCCTGGTGCGGGAGTTCATCGGCGATCTCGATGCCGGTCTGAAACTGATGGCTGATCCCACCAGTCCAGGACCCGGCGAGACAGTCACCCTGAGCGGCGAGGTCGAGCTGATCGGGCTCGATGACATCTGCGTCTTCTCAGCCGGTCAGGGAACGAGCGCGATTCAGAAGAAGCTCGCTGAGATCACCGTCAAGCGCCTGCTGAAGAAGAAGCTGGCGCTGAAGGCGATTGCCAAGATCGTGGAGAAGATCTCCGACAAGGCGATCAAGAAGCTCACCGAGCTGCTCGAGGAGGTCGCCGGCAAGATCATCGACGAGACCGGGATCGCGGACGCCTTCAAGGAGTTCGCGGACAAGGTCTGCGCCGCCTACGGGCTCGGTGCGCCGCTGCCGGTGGACCTCTCCACCATTCTCCAGGGCCCGATGCCCGACTTCGGGACGTTGAGCTTCAACGCCGACGGCACCGGGAGCTACATGTGTCCGGAGGACCCGGGACCGAATCCGCCGGACTCGGTCTCGTTCACCGCGATGAAGGAGATCTGCGACGAGACCGCGGAGGAGACGGTCACCGTCGGCTGCGAGACCAAGCCGGTCACCATCACCATCGGTGACAACGGTTCCTTGAACGACGACATCTTCGAGGTGCGCATCGACGGCATGACGGTGCTCACCAGCAGCGTCCCGGTGCGCAGCGTCTCGACGACGGTCCAGCTGGCGGTGGGCGACACCACCGTGCAGATGATTGGCCGCGCCGCTCCAGACGGGATCGGGACCTACTTCATCAGCTTCTCCGGCGCCACCGTGGTCGGCGGAGACGCGACCTCCGGTTCGGATCTCACCCCCGGAACCGTCAAGACCTTCACCATCCGAGTGCAATAGGGAAGACCCAACATGAAAGCTCTCAAAACAACGATACTCGTTTGCCTCGCGGCCCTGGTGAGCTCCACCAGCGCCTTCGCCCAGTTCCCGGGCGACGTGTTCTTCCTCGACCCCTCGGTCGCCGTCGCCGAAGGCGGCACGGCGGAGCTCGAAGTGGTCGTCTTCGCCGGCGCCAACGTCGTCGGCGCTACGCTCCTCGACGTGGCGTTCGATCCGGCCGCGGCGGAAGTCTCACTCGAGCGAGGAGGCTCGGCGCTGCTCGAAAAAGGGTTCGTCTCCCGGGTGTCCGCGGGGACGGCCTCGGTCGTCAACCTGAACAGCGCCTCCCTCACGGACCCGATCGGGACCGTCAGCCTGGCGCGCGTCCTGGTACGTCCGCTGGGGCCGGCTGGCTCGACCGTCAACCTCGCCATCTCGGTGCGTTCCCTGCTGCGGCAGGACTCCACGCCGTTTCCGTCAGCCCGGGGCTTCTCGGGCCAGGTGCTGGTGGTGTCGGCGGCCGGGCCGTCCGCCGGTGCCCCCTCGGCCTCGTTGAAGAGCGGGACCGGTGACTCGGCCGAGACGCTGGCTCTCGAGTTCCGGCGCCCCGGGTCCGAGGTCGAGGTATTGAGCCTCGCCGAACAGGACGGCCTGTTCAGCGCGGTGTCCCAGACGGTGCTGATCCCGGATTCCTCCGCACCGAGCGAAGCGCCGCGGGACGAGTAAGCCGGGGTCGGATCCGGCCGTAACAGGGCGGCAGGGGCTTCTCGGCCTCTGTCGCCTTTTTGCTTCCGGGTGACCCGCCTGCGATCGCGGATGTGCGCGCCGATTGTGGGAACTTTCCGTGCCGTCCCATGGTCCGGGTATCATGACGGCGCGGTCGTTCCCGATGCCGTTCGATGGCCTCGGAGCCGCCACGAGATCGCCATGATGTGCTGATTCGATATCCACGCTCGTGAGATCGCACTGAACACGGCGGCCGAGAGCACCGTAAGCTGTATGAAGGTCGTCTGAGAGGGCTCATAGAACTTGGCAACCTCCGAATCCCTGATCCAACGTTTCCGCCGCCGCGTCGCTCTGCTGGCGGCACTCTCCCGGGGGGTGAGGTACCTCGCCCTGTGGTGCTTCGTGTGGGGCGGCGTGGTGCTGGCGCTGCGCGCCGGTTTCGACACGCCGCGCGAATGGCTGTTCTGGGGCCTGGCCGGTGTGTTGCCGGCGTTGGCGGCGGCGGCGGTGCTGGCCTGGCGCGGCCGGCCGTCAGCGCGCTCGGTGCGGGCGCTGCTGGATCTGCACAATCGTCGCGGTGGGTTGATGATGGCCGCCGCGGAAGTAGAGCTCGGCGGCTGGCGCGGGCGCATCGGCGAAGAAGACGCGCCGCGTTTGCGTGGGCGCTCGCGATGGGGGCTGCTGGCCGGCGGCGCGGCCTTTGCCGTCGCCGCGCTGTGGATGCCGGTCGTGCCCTCCGGGCTGGAGGACGCGCGGCCGCTCGAGATCGGTGAGGAGGTCGGCGAGCTGGCGGAGCGGATCGAGGTGCTGAAGGAGGAGGGGCTGCTCGAAGAAAACGAGGCCGAGCGCTTCGAGGCCGAGCTGGAGGCCCTGGAAGAAGAGGCCTCCGGCGACGATCCGGCCGCCACCTGGGAGGCCCTGGACCACCTGCAGGAGATGACCGACCGCACCGCCGAGGAGGTTGCGGAGGCGGCGCTGGCCGAGGGCGAGCAGCTGGCGGCGGCGGAGATGGTGGCCGAGGCGCTGTCGGAGAACGGAGATCTGGCCGGCGAGGAACTGTTGAACGAGGCCATGGCCGAGCTCTCGGCGCTCACCGAGCGCACCGCCGCCGAGAGCCGTCTGCTCGAGAACACGCTGGCCGCCGAGCTGGCCGCCGGTTCCGGTTCCCAGATGGACCTCGGCGAGCTGCGTGACGCGCTCGGCCGCGGCAAGGGCAGCCTGGACGACAAGCTCGACCGTCTTTACGCTTCCGGCCTGATCGACCTCGAGACCCTGCTGGCGGCCAAGAGCCCGCTCGATGGCGGCGACCTCGACTCGCTCGAGAGGTTCCTCGAAGAGAACGGGCTCGAGGCGTCGAAGGGCTTCTGCAAGGGCGGCCGCCCCGGTCCGGGCTCACGCTTTGGGGAGATAGCGTCCGGCGCTCCCGGGCGCGGCGGCATCAACCGCGGCCGGGCTGACGCGGCGATGACCTGGAAGGATCCTTCGTCGCGGGACGGCGCCGAGTTCGAAGAGCTGATCCTCGACCCGTCGTCTCTCGCCGCCTTGCGCGAGAGCCAGCTGCTGGGGCTGACCGTGGCGGATCCGTCGGCGCTCGAGCCCGGCGCCCTGCCCGGCGCGGGCACCGCGATCGACGCCGAGAGTGTCGCCGGCGGCGGCGCCGCTTACACCCACACCCTGCTGCCGCGCCACCGCGGCGCCGTCAAGCGTTACTTCGATCGCCCCGCGGAGGATCCATGAGCCCAGTCGCCTCGACCGATCCCTTGCCCACTCCCGAAGAGCTCGAGCCCGCGGTCGCGCTCGCGACGCGCACCCTCGAGTCGCTCGACCGGGTCTTGCTCGGCCGCGAGGATTTCCACCGTCTTGTGATGGTGGGCATCCTGAGCCGTGGCCACATCCTGCTCGAAGGCGTGCCCGGGGTGGGAAAGACGGCGTTGATCAAGGCTCTGGGGCAGATCCTCGGCCTCGAGTTCAACCGGGTGCAGTTCACCCCCGACCTGATGCCGGGCGACATCCTGGGCAGCCACATCCTCCAGGAGACCGTCGGCGGCCAGCGCGAGATGACCTTTCAGCCGGGGCCGGTGTTCA
The DNA here is from genome assembly GCA_024226315.1 of bacterium. Classification (GTDB taxonomy): domain Bacteria; phylum Acidobacteriota; class Thermoanaerobaculia; order Multivoradales; family J023; genus JAAELT01. Next base: position 35,567 of record JAAELT010000180.1, read on the forward strand.
CCCAGATCCTGCTCGCCGACGAGATCAACCGCGCCTCGCCCAAGACCCAGTCGGCGCTGCTCGAAGCCATGCAGGAGCGCTCGGTGACCCTGCTCGGCACCACACGGGAGCTGCCCGATCCCTTCTTCGTGCTGGCGTCGCAAAACCCGATCGAGCTGGAGGGCACGTATCCGCTGCCCGAGGCACAGCTCGACCGGTTCCTGTTCAAGCTGGTGGTCGACGACCCGGGGCCCGAGGTGCTCGAGCAGATCATCTCGACCCGCCGACGCGGTGAGCCGCCGCCGCCCGAACGCACCCTCTCCGCCGCTGAGCTCGGCGAGCTGTTCGCGATGATGAATCGGATCTTCCTGCCGCAGCCGGTTTCGGCCTACATCGCTCGGCTGGTCGCGGCCAGCCACTCGGGAGCCGCAGAGGCGCCCGACCAGGTGCGCGAGTACGTCAGCTACGGCGCCTCGCCGCGTGCCGCCATCGCCATGGCCGAGGCCGGTCGGGCGCACGCACTGCTCGCCGGCCGGCCGACCGTCGGCTTCGACGACGTACAGGCGGTGGTGCTGCCGGTGCTCCGGCACCGCCTGATCCTCAACTACCGGGCACGCTTCGACGGGGTCGACGCCGCCACGGTGACAGGCGCCCTGCTCTCGGGTCTCGACGAGACCGGCATCGACCTTCCCGCGGGTGTGGAAGTCGCGAGGTGAGGACGCGTGCGGCGCTGCTGGGGTCGCTCCTCGCTGTCGCGGCGCTCCAGGCCCCGCCGTCGCCGGCCCAGGATCATCGCTACGGCGAGATCGTCGTCCGTCAGCTTCCCGATTTGCCGCAGTCGACCACCCACGGGTATCACGAGTTTCCGTTCCAGATCAGCAATGAGTCGCTGATCGACGCCCACCGGGTGACGCTGTCGGGACCCGATTCCAATCAGACCGGCTACAACTTCTACAGCCTGCGACGCGTCGAGCGCACGTTGCTGGTGGGGCCCCGGTCCACGGTCCAATTGTCGTTGATGCAGCCGGCGCTGCCGGCGTTCGGCAGCGGCCTGCGGGTGCACATCGACGGCCGGCCGCAGGCTCGGATCATCCCGTGGAGCACCGGGCACCCCGAGTACTGGCTCGGGTCCGGCGCCGGCCTCAGGTCGCACCGGGTGCTGATCAGCCAATCGCTTTCGGAAGACGACTTCCCGCCTCACACCGAGGAGGAGTACCGGGTGCTGCGGTCGGTGATGTCGACGGTGTCCTGGAGCGAGAATTGGCTCGCCTACTCGGGCTTCGACGGCGTCGCCCTGGCGGCGGGTGATCTGGAGCGTGCCGGTGCCGGGGTGAGGGAGGCGTTGTGGCGCTACGTCGAGACCGGCGGGACCCTGCTGATCCTCGGCCTGCCGGAAGCCGAGTCGAGTTGGGGGCGCGCGCGGCAGGCGCGGCCGCATGCCTCGTTCTTCGAGCGCGGCATGTTGGTTGACTACTCCGGCTTCGGCACGGTGCTGATCGCCGAAATCCCCACCACCGTGGATCAGCTCACCTCACCGCAGCTCGGACGGCTGCTCGAGTCGTGGCAGCGTAGCCACGAACCGTGGGGGCGGGCGCTGAACCCGTCCGGCTTCCACCGTCAGTTTCCGGTCGCCGAGCGTGTCGAGGTACCGGTCCGCGGGCTGTTCCTTGTCGTGCTGTTCTTCACCATCCTGATCGGGCCGCTGAACCTGGCGATCCTGACCCGCCGGAACAAACGCATCTGGCTGTTGTTGACGGTGCCGGCGGCATCGCTGCTGACCTGCGCCGCGGTGGTGCTCTGGGTGTTTGCCGGCGAGGGTCTGGTGCGCTGCCGGCGTGTCGAGACCCTGACCTTCCTCGACGAGCACGCGCACCGCGCCACCACCATCGGCTGGGCCGGTTACTACGCCACGCTGACCCCGGCCGCCGGTCTGCGCTTCGATCTCGGCACCGAGATCACGCCGGTCGTCTCCCTGGCTTCCCACCGGGGTGGGGACGCCAACCGGGTCTTCGTCTGGACCGACAGTCAGGTGCTGAGGCCGGGTTGGATGCGGGCGCGCCTGCCGTCCTACTTCGTCGCCCGCAAGATCGAGCTTCGGCGCGAGCGATTGAACCTCAGAAACGGCGCCGACGGCGTGCTCGAAGCGGTCAACGGCCTGGGTGTGGACCTGGAGACGCTGGTGGTCGCTGACGGCCGTGGCCGCCTGCACGCCGCCGCCGGACCCGTGACGGCCGGCGCGTCGGCCAGGCTCCAGCCCATGGAAGAAACCGTCCTGCCGCGGCCGGAGGCGCTGCGCGTGCTCTACCGCGGCGACCTGCAGAACCGCATCCAGCGGCTCCAGAAAGAGCCGGCCCGATTCCTGCGTCCGGGCTCCTACCTGGCCGTCGCCGAGGCCAGCCCGTTCCTGGAGGCGGGCATCGAAGACGTCGACCGGGCGACGCTCAAGTCGGTGATCTACGGCCTGTCGGGGAACGGCTTGTCGGGGGAGGCCGCCACGCCATGAGGCTCTCGGTGGTCGGTCTCGAGCGCCACTTCGGCGCCGTCAGGGCGGTCGACGACATTTCGTTCCAGATCGCGAGCGGCGAGATCTACGGCTTCGTGGGTCCCAATGGCGCCGGCAAGACGACCACCATGCGTATCCTGGCGACCCTCGATGAGCCGACCGCCGGCGACGCGCTGCTCGACGGCGTGTCGGTGGTGCAGCAGCCGGAGCAGGCCCGGCAGGCGATCGGCTTCATGCCCGATCACCTGCCGGCGCATCGGGACGTCACCGTCGACGATTACCTCGACTTTTTCGCCCGCGCCTATGACCTGGGTCGCCGGCGTCGCGAGATCGTCGGCTCGATCGAGAAATTCACCAATCTGACCGAGATCCGCGATCGGTTGATCCACACCCTGTCGAAGGGCATGAAGCAGCGATTGAGCCTGGCCCGGGCGCTGGTGCACGATCCCGGCATCCTGATCCTCGACGAACCGGCGGCGGGCCTCGACCCGCGCGCGCGGGTCGAGCTGCGAGAGCTGCTGCTGGCACTCTCGGACCAGGGCAAGGCGGTGTTGATCAGCTCGCACATCCTGACCGAGCTGTCCGAGATCTGCCACGGCGCGGTGATCATCGAGCAGGGCAAGATCGTCCGCGCCGGACGCGTCGGGGAGCTGCTGCAGGTGGAGCAGAAGCACCTGACGGTGCGTCTGCGGTGCCTCGGTGACGTCGGGCGGCTGCACCGGGATCTGCTGACCCAGCCGGGCGTCGAGTCGGTACGGCCGGTGGCCGACGAGCTCGAGGCGGCGATCGCCGGCACCGAGGACGAGGCCGCCGATCTGCTGTCGCGGATGATCACCGCCGGTCACCGCATCGTCGAGTTCCGGCCGCGCCGGGACGGGCTCGAGGAAGTGTTCATGAGCGTCACCAACGGGGGCGTGCAATGAACCGGCTGATCGCGCGGCTCGACGACGCGCTCAACCCGATTGTGGTCAAAGAGCTGCGCCAGGCGGTGCGGGGCCGCTTCCTGGCCGGCATCCTGATCTTCTTCCTCGCCGTGCAGCTCGCCACCCTCGGCATCTACCTGTTGTCGAAAGGCATCTCGTCGATCGACCTGGTGGGCGGCGAGAGCTACGGCGAAGAGGTGTTCGGCATCCTGGCCGGCATCCTGTTCTTCGCCACCGTCTTCTGCGTGCCGGTCTACGCCGCCGTGCGTATCTACTCCGAGCGCCGGGGCGACGGCATGGCGCTGTTTCACATTTCTACCATCTCGCCGCGCCGCATCGTCGCCGGCAAGCTGGCCTCCAACCTGGTGCTGTCACTGCTGCTGTTCAGCGCCTGCCTGCCGTACCTGAGCTTCACCTACTTCCTGCGCGGCATCGACCTGCCGACGGTGTTCGTCGCCCTGAGTGTCGGCCTGATGGCATCGGTCGCCGGCGTCCAGACGGCGGTGTTCATGGCCTCGCTGCAGGTCACACGGATGCTGCGGATCCTGATCGGTCTCGGCGGCCTGTCGCTGCTGTTCGTGCTCTGGATCGCCGCCTTCAGCACCGCGGTGGAGCTGTCGCAGGCCGGCGTCGGTAGCCGGCTGGGCAGCTGGTCTTTCTGGGGGCCGGCGATGACGGTGCTGTTCGTCGGCGCCTTGCTCTTCGGCCTGGTGTTCTCGCTGTCGGTGGCGATCATCACCCACGGCGCCGCCAATCGGGCCCGCCCGGTGCGGCTCTACGCCCTGGCCGCGTGGCTGGTGACGACGGCGGTCACCGGTTACATCTGTTTCGTCCACGCCGAGAGGGATGTCGTCCAGGCCTGGGTCTCGGTGATCCTGCTGTTGCTCGCGGCGTCGTACCTGCCGGCGGTCTCGGCCCGCGACCGCATGAGCGTGCGGGTCGCCGGCGAGGTGCCGCGCTCGTCCGTGGGCCGGCTGGCGGCGTTCTTCCTGTTCAGCGGCTCGGCCAACGGGGTCGCCTTCACGACGCTGATGATCGGCCTGACCGTCGGCGTGGCCGCGATCTTCGACCACCAACTGGGCAATGTGCTCGGCGAGCTGCCGTCCCAGCACCTGGGACTGTGCGCCTACCTCCTGGCCTACTCGCTGATTGGCATGTTGCTGCAACGCCACGTGCTGCATCGGTGGATCCGGCCCGGACACACCTGGGTGGTGGTGCTGGTGCTGGTCGCGATCGCCAGCCTGACGCCGCCGATCCTGGGTTTCCTGTTCGCCCCCGACGCCCTGTCACGCTCGCTTAATTTCGACATGTGGTTGATCCTGAACCCCTTCGCGCCCTTCCAGAGCCGGCTCGGGGAGCTCGCGCTGCGATTCGCCCTGGGCCTGGCGGCGACCTCGATGGTCCTCGCCGGCCGCTGGTTTCTGGCGCAGGTCCGTGCCTTCGCCGCGGCGCCAGCCGAGCGGGCCGCCAGTGGCACCCAAGCGCTGATCAGCGATTCGGAGGCCTAGAACGTGGAGGAATACCGTGGGGATCTCGAAGCGGGGGAGCGGGCCGCCGCTCGATACGCTCTGGCCCTGCCTCGCAACAGCGCGTTGGGCATCAATGGTGCCCGCGCGGGTCGACGCGCGGGCAGCTCACTCGAGTTTCAGGAGCACCGCGAGTATCAGCCGGGCGACGACCTGCGGCATCTCGATTGGTCGGCCTACGCCAGAAGTGATCGCCTGATCGTCAAGCTCTACCGCGAGGAGATCCAGCCGCACCTCGACTTGCTGCTCGACGGCTCGCGCTCGATGGCGCTGCCGGGCAGCGTCAAGGCGGGGGCGGCGGCGGGGCTGGCGTCGTTCCTGATCCGGGCCGCTTCCCAGGCCGGGTTGACCCACGGTACCTGGCTGGCGGGGGAGGGCTGCCGGCCGCTGGGCACGGCCGGCACAGGCTCGGTCTCGTGGCAGAACCTGGCGTTCGGGCATCGAGGCAGCCTGGCGGGCTCACTCGACCGCATGCCGCCACGCTGGCGTTCGCGTGGCATCCGGGTCCTGGTCTCGGATCTCCTGTGGGGCGACGAGCCCCGTACGGTGCTCTCGCGCCTGGCGCGTGGCTCGGCCGCGGTGTGGGTCATCCAGCTGCTGGCGTCGGCCGACGTCGACCCCGCTGCCGACGGCTTCGGCCGCCTGGAAGACCTCGAGACCGGCGAGCGTCGCGACCTGCTGATCGACCGCGAGGCGCTGACGCGGTACCGGAGTGCCTTCGAGGCGCATCGCGAGAGTTGGCGCCGGGCGTGCCGCGAGGTAGGAGCGCCGATGGTGACGCTGGTGGCGGAGGAGCTGGTGCCGGGCTGGCCACCCGAGTCGCTCGAGGAGTTGGTCCGGCACGGCATGCTGGAGGCGGCGTAGCTTGACCTTTGCCTGGCCCTGGGCTCTGCTCGGTCTGCTCGCGCTGCCGGCGCTGGCGGCGATCTACTGGCTGCGTCAACGCGCGCGGCGCCGGCCGGTATCGAGCCTGCTGCTGTGGCGCGACGCACCCGAGAGCCGCACCGGCGGGCGTACCTTCGAGCGTTTCGAGGCGCCGCCCGTCTTCCTGCTCGAGCTCTTGATCCTGCTGCTCCTGGTCGGTGCGGCGGCGGGTCCCCGGATCCCGACCCGCGAGTCGCGCCGGCCCCTGGTGGTGGTGCTCGACGATTCCTTCTCCATGCTGGCCGGCGGCGAGAGCTCACCGCGCGCCGCCGCCGTCGCCGACCTGCTGCGCGAGCTCGAGAAGCCGCGGCACTCGCGGGTGACGCTGATCGCGGCGGGTGAGCACCCCCAGGTCTTGAGTGAAACAGGGTTGAGCGAGACGAGCCTCGCCGGGACAGCGGACGCGGCGGGCGACGTGGCCGCGCGGCTCGGGGACTGGCGGGCCATGGCGCCCTCCAGCCGGCTGGAAGAAGCGATCAGCCTGGCGTTCGACCTGGGTGGAGAACGGGCGCGAGTGTTGGTGCTCAGCGATCGCGCGCCGCCCGAGCCGCCGACGCAGGGGCGACTGAGCTGGTGGGCCTTCGGTCGGGCGCGGCCCAATCTTGCCCTGGTGGGCGCGGTGCGCGCGCCCGACGGCCAGGGCGGTGCCTCCGACGGCTGCCTGGTCGAGATCGCCAATTACTCGGCGCGGGCCGAGATCGCTCGACTGAAGGTCGCGCCGGGTGAGGCGCCGGCTGGGGAAGCCACGCGAGTCGAGCTCGGCCCCGGGGAGGTCGGGAGGTTCCGCTTCCAGGCGCCGGCCGGGGAGGTGGTTCGCGTGAGCCTCGACGGCGGTTCGGATCTCGACGATCGGGCGATCCTGCTGCCCGAGCGGCGCCGCTTTGTACGCGTCGAGCTGAGCTTCGCCGACCAGAAGTTGCGCCGGCTGATCGGCGAGGCGGTCGACGCGACCGGCCTCGCCCTGCGCTCGCCGCGGGACGCGCAACTGGTGATCACCGACGACGCGGACGCGCCGGCCCCGGCCGGAGGCTGGCGGTTGGTGGTGGCGGCTGGTGATGGCGCGGTTCCCTACGTCGGGCCTTTCGTCCTCGACCGCGGTCATCCGCTGACCTCGGGCCTCGCGCTCGACGGCGTGATCTGGGGTGCCGCGGCTGGAGCCGGCGGCGGAGAAGGCGGAGCGGCAGTCGTGACGGCGGGCGACGTGATCCTGCTGGACGATCGTGAGACCGCCGACGGTCGTCATCGACTGACGCTGCGGTGGCTTCCCGAGTTGTCGACGCTGCAGCGGACGCCCAACTGGCCGATCCTGTGGTGGAACCTGCTCGAATGGCGCGCCCGTTCGATCCCTGGCGTCCGTGCCGCGAACCTGCGCCTGGGTGGTCTGGCCGATGTCGGTCTCAGGCCCGGGGCCGAGTCCGTCGAGCTGCTGCTGCCGGATGGCTCCGCGAGGTCGTTGTCGGGCCACGGCGGCCGGCTCGAGATCCGCGCCGACCAGGTGGGCATCCACCAGTTGCGCCATGCCGGCCGCACGGACCGCTGGGCGGTCAACGCGCTGGCACCTGCGGAATCGGACCTGCGGCGGGCACAGAGCGGCCGTTGGGGCGACTGGGAGAGCGCCGCCAGCGCGCGCTGGGAGCGCCGCAGCATCGCCTGGGCGCTGTTGTTGCTGGCGGCGGCGGCGCTGGTGGCGCATCTTGCCTGGACCAGCTTCCGAGGCTCTGGCCGGTGACCCTGCTCGAACCCATATGGCTCATTCTGGCGATTCCCCTGGGATTCGCGCTCGGGCGCTGGTTGCCGCCGGCCGGCTGGCGGCGCGCGCTGCGCATCGCGTCGACCTGCCTGGTGGTATTGGCCCTGTGCCGGCCAGCCCTGTTGCTGCCCCGGCGCGGCGGCCAACTGGTGGTGGTCGCCGACCGCAGCGACTCGATGCCAGCCGACGCCGCGGCCCTTCAGCAGGAAGTCATCGAGCGTCTGGAGGCCACGCGGGGTGGCGACGACCGGCTGGCGGTGATCGCTTTCGGCGACCGCACGGCGGTCGAACGGCCTCCGGACGGCGAGCGATTCACCGGTTTCTCGGCCGAAGTCGGGGGAGAGCAGTCGAGTCTCTCAGAAGCGATCGAGGCCGCCCTGGCCCTGGCGCCGCTCGACGGAGCGAGTCGTTTGCTGGTGGTGAGCGACGGCCGCTGGACCGGCGCCGATCCGCGGTCGAGCGGCGGCCGGGCGGCGCTGCGCGGCGTGCCGATCGATTATCGCCTGCTGGAGCGCGCCGTGGCCGGCGACGTCGCGATCGAGCGCCTCGATGTGCCCTCGGAGGTGTCGCCCGGGGAGGGTTTCCTGATTACCGCCTGGGTGCGCTCGCCAGTGGGGCAGGAGATCGAGGTCGAGCTCACCCGGGGCGGTCGCGCCCTCGCGAGCGGCAGGCGGCACGTGCCGGCGGGTCGCAGTCGCCTGACGCTGCGCGACCGGGCCGGCTCTCCGGGTGCCGCTTCCTACAGTCTCGGCATCCGGGGAGCGGGTGACGATCCGTTGCCGGAGAACAACACCGCGCGCTTCCTGGTCGGGATCCGTGGACCGAGGCCGCTGCTGGTGGTGACGGAGTTTCCCGGCCGTGGTCTCGCCGGGCTGCTACTCGCCGGCGGGCTGGAAGTCGAGAGTCGGCGCCCGGAAGAGTTCCGCGGCTCGCTCGACGAGCTCGGCGGTCTGTCCGCGGTAGTGCTCGAGAACGTGCCGGCCGACGACCTCGGCGAACTGGCCATGAGCCGCATGGCCGCGTGGGTACGGGGCGCCGGCGGTGGGTTGATGGTGACCGGTGGCAAGCGCTCGTACGGGCCCGGAGGCTACTTCCGTTCGCCGCTCGATCCGATCCTGCCGGTGTCGATGGAACTGCGCCAGGAGCATCGCAAGATGGCTTTGGCCATGGTGGTGGCGCTCGATCGGTCGGGATCGATGGCGGCGCCGGTTGCCGGCGGCCGCACCAAGATGGACCTCGCCAACCTGGCGACGGTCGAGGTGCTCGAATTGCTTTCGGCGCTGGACGAGTTCGGGGTGATCGCCGTCGACTCGACGCCGCACCTGGTGGTGCCGCTGGCCCCGGTCACCGACAAGACGCACGTCCAGCAAACGGTCCTACGGATCAATTCCCAGGGTGGCGGGATCTTCGTCTACGAGGCGCTCCACGCGGCGGCCGAGCAATTGCTGCGCGCGCGTGCCGGCGCGCGCCACATCCTGCTCTTCGCTGACGCCGCCGACGCCGAGAACCCGGCCGCCTACGTCGAGCTGCTGAACAAGTGCCGCACGGCCGACATCACGGTCAGTGTGGTCGGGCTCGGCCGTCCCACCGACCCCGACGCCGCCCTGCTGCGCGATATCGCCAGTCGCGGCGATGGCCGGGTGTTCTTCACCGAGAGCGCCACGGAGCTGCCGCGTCTGTTCGCCCAGGACACCTTCGTGGTGTCGCGCTCGGCGTTCGTCGATCAGGAGACGCCGGTGCGCTACACCGCGGCGCTTTCGACTCTCACCGGCCGGACCCCGGATTCCTCACCGGCGATCGGCGGTTACAACCTGACCTATCTGCGTCCCCAGGCCAACCTCGCGGCGGTCACCACCGACGACTACCAGGCGCCTTTCGTCGCCGCCTGGCAGGTGGGCCTGGGCCGCTCGCTGGCCTACACCGCCGAGGTCGAGGGCGAGCACGCCGGCCCGATTGCCGGCTGGCCGCGCCTGGGCGACTTCCTCACCGGCCTGGCGCGCTGGACTGCCGGCGAGGCCGCCGATCTCGGTGACATGTTGCTGACCCAGGAGCTGGCCGACGGTCTGCTTCGGGTGCGCCTCTACCTCGACCCGGAGCGCACCAGTGATCCATTCACCCGCGCGCCCGCCGTCACCGCACTGCGCGGCCTTCCGGGGCAGGAGCCGGAGTCCCACGACAGCCTGCTGCGCTGGGTCGATCCCGACACCCTGGAGACGAATATTCGGCTCAGCGGCGAAGAGGTGGCGCTAGTCACCGTCGACGTTCCGGGCCTGGGCTCCAGGACCCTGTCGCCGGTCCGGCTGCCGTACTCGCCCGAGTTCGCCCCGGCCGATCCCGATCGCGCCCGCCTGGCTCTCGAGCGCCTCGCCCGCGCAACCGGCGGCCGCCAGCGCGTCGACGTCGCCGGCACCTGGGACGACTTTCCCCGCCGCCCGCGCATCATCGAGATCGCCTCCTGGCTTCTGCTCGCGGCCGTCGTGCTCCTGCTGGCCGAGATCCTCGAGCGCCGCACCGCCCTGCTGTCGCTCGGCCTCGGGCGACGAGCCGAGAAACCGGCCCAGGCAGATGCCGCCCCGAGCAAGAAGCGCCCTCGGCGCTCACGCCCGGCGAAACGCCCCAAGCCCGCCGCGCCGGAGTCCGACCCTGCCGACGAACAGCCTGAATCCGAGCCCGAGGCCACGCCCGGCGTCGTCGACGCTCTGGCCAGAGCCCGTCAACGTGCGAGCCGGCGAACCCGGCGCCCGTGACAAAACGAGCCCTGTAAGGGCGATAGAGAGTAGCCCCGGGTTTCAACCCGGGGGGATCCCGGCCGCGACTTCCGTCCGCGACGCCTTCGCCGGCAGGGGACCGAAATTCTCGGCGTACCGCTGTTCGAACTCCGCAAGCGTGTAGGCGTGGCTCTGGGTACCGTTCTGCTCGACCACGTAGGCCGAGGTGACGCTGCCGATGCGGCCGCAGACCTCGAGCTCGAAGCCCCGCGTCAGCCCGGCCACGAAGCCGGCGCGATAGGCGTCGCCGGCGCCGGTGGGATCGATCAGCCGGGAGATCTCGGCTGGCGGAATGCGGATCTCGTCCCTGCCCGGGCGCAGGATCTTGCTGCCTTCGCCGCCGAGGGTGACAATCACCATGTCGACCAGCTCGAAGATCGCCTCGCCGGTCTTGCCGGTCTTCTTCTCGAACACCGCGTGCTCGTAGTCGTTGACCACCAGGATCGAGGCGCCACGCGAGGCCTCGCTCAACTGGTCGCCGTCCATCGCCGTGACCTGGAACGAGGGGTCGAACAGAAACGGGATGCCGGCTTCGCGCGCCTCGGTACAGTGCCGCATCATGGCACCGGGGTCGTCGGGCGCGACGATGCAGATCGACGGCCTGTCGCCCATCAGCTCGCGCAGGCTCAGCTCACCGGCGCGCCGCATGGCGCCGACGAAGAAGCCGGTGATCTGGTTGTCGTCCTGGTCCGTGGTGATGTGGCACGAGGCGGTCATCTCGTCGTCGAAGATCTTGACGCCGCCCAGGTCGACGCCGCGCCGGCTGAGCCAGGCGGCATAGTCCTCGAAGTCGTTGCCGGCGGCAGCGACGATACGCGCGTCGTCGCCCAGCAGCGCCAGGGTGTAGGCGATGTTGCCGGCACAGCCACCGCGCTGCTTGCGCATCTCCCTGACCAGGAAGGAAATGTTGATGACGTGCAGCTTGTCGGGCAGGATGTGGTCCTTGAAGCTGCCGGGAAAGACCATGATCTGGTCGAAGGCCAGAGACCCGGTCACGATGACCTGACCATCCGGACGAACCGGGATTGCGGATCTGGACACGCTGAGGCTCCTGAGTTCTTGTAGCGATTGCCCCCCTCCGGGGGCTTGTAGCGATTGCCCCCCTCCGGGGGCTTGTAGCGATTGCCCCCCTCCGGGGGGACGTGGAGATGGAGGGGTGACGGGGGAGGAAGGCAGCCGGCCGCACATCATCTCAGATGTGCGGCCGGTTGGCAAAGTCAGATGGCGCCGCCAGCCGGCAGATTCAGCTCCGGGGCGCGGTCGAGGACCACCAGGGTGAGATCGTCGTTGATCGCCCGATCCCCGAGATGCCGGTCCAGCGTCCGCAGGATCCGGTCGTGGACCACCTGCGGTGTTTCGGGTTGTGCCAGGAGGCCGGCGAGGCGGTCGAAACCGAAGGTGTCGCCGTTCTCGCTGCCGGCGGCCTCGGGAATGCCGTCGCTGTAGAGCACCAGCAGGTCGCCCGGCTCGATCCGAGTGTGGTCACGCCGGACCTCGAGATCCTTGCGGATTCCGAGCGGCATCGAGCCGCGTCCGAGCTCTTCGACCGCGCCGGCGGCCCGCCGTAACAGCGGGAAGGGGTGGCCGGCGCCGGCATACTCGAAATCGCCGGTCGCCGGATCGAGCACGCCGCAGAAGAGGGTCATGAAGGCCCGCTTGCCGCCGGTGCGGAAGAGCACGCGATTGAGGTGGGCGAGCACGGCCTGGGGGTCGGGATCGAGATCGACCGCGGTCTTGAGCGTGGCGTTGGTGATCGCCATCACCAGGCCGGCTGAAATGCCGTGGCCGCTGGCGTCGCCGACGGCGAGTACGATCCGGCCGTCGGCCAGCGGCAGGAAGTCATAGTAGTCGCCGCCGATTTCGTTGGCGGTGCGGTAGGAGTGAGCGATCCGGTAGCCGGGCAGCTCGGGCGCCCGGTGCGGCAACAGATCGCTCTGCAACTGGCGAGCGACGTCGAGCTCGTCGCGCACCCGCAGACGATCGACCAGCTCGAGCGCCAGGAGCAGCGTCAGGCCGGTGATCGAGAGCATGAACCAGAACGGTGAGAAATCGATCTGCAGCCGGTCGAGCCGGATGGTAGCGGCGGCCGGAACGAATCCCAGGATGGGAAAGAGGAGGCAGAGCGCGAACAGCAGCCGGCGGGCCGGGGAGAGCTTGAGGGCGAAACCGACGAAGAAACCCGAGACCTGGCGCAACACCCGCTTGAAGTCGTCGGCTTCCTCGACCTTGTCCGGCGTGTCGTCGGACAACGCCCGGTAGGCGGTGCGCGCGTCTTCGTCGAACAGGCGCGCCACCTCGCGCCGGCTGATCCCAGCCGTCAGCTCCTTGCCAAGGCGCGACGAGCGCTCGGCCAGGTTCTGCAGGCGATCAGCGATTTTCGGCATGTCGGGGGAGGGTCGGTCGGTGTCTCTTCGAGATACGCGACGGGTGGTGCCGGTGTTCGACTTTGCAGTGCTCGATCTTCGCGGTGTTCGATTTCAGCATGGTAGCAGGGGCGGGTCCGTGGGCGGTGGTAACCTCAGACCGATGAAAGGCCGTGCTTCGTACCTGCTCTTTGCCGCGCTCGCCCTGGCGGCGGGTTTCTGGCTGTTCAGCCGGCTGGGCGGCGAGGAGCGCCGCATCCGGAGCCAGCTCGGCGCGCTGGAAGATCTGCTCGACAAGGACGGCTCGGAGAGCGACCTGGCGGCCGCCAACAAGGCGCGCAACGTCGGCCTCCTGTTCACCCGCGAATTCGCCGTCGTCCTCGAGGGCCAGGCAGCCGGTACCCTCAGCGAGCGGCAGCGGGTGTCCCAGGTGATGCTCAGCTACCGGCGGCGCGCGAGCCGCATCGACGTCACCTTCCGCGACGTCGAGATCGAGCTCAGGCAGGGCTCGCTCGGCGCCGACATGAGCGCCGTCGGCGTGGTGTCCGCCACCACCGACGGCAGCCTCTCCCGCCGGCAGTTCGCCCTGGCCTTCCGGTGGGAGAAGGAAGACGGCGAGTGGCGGATCCGGCGGGCCGAGCTGATCGAGGAGATCGAGGGCTTCCTCTAGCGGCCCGGAGCGTCTTCGCGGTCATGTCGTTGACGATCCATGGCCTCACGGACATCAACGATGTTGCTGTCGTTGATGGGCTGCTATCTATAGCTCGTCAACGACAGCCTCGCCGGTGATCGGCGATGTGTGAACGGTCGTCAACGACAGGGCGTCGTTGACGATCCATGGCCTCTCGGGCATCAACGACATGGCTGTCGTTGATGGGCGAGAGTTTATAGCTCGTCAACGCCGACGCGCGTTGACAGCCATTGGTCGACTGGTCGGCGCACGCTCAGCACGCGCCCAGCCGTTCGCACACCGCCGGCAGCAGTACCGGGTAGCAAACGGTAGACCCTGAAAGGGCGGTAGTCAACGGGCTTCAAGGCCCGGACCAAGCGCCGATTTCATGCGGGGGCACACCACGTAAGTGCTTGATTGGCCGGTGTTTACTCCCGTCGTGCCCATGATCGGAGCAGCTTGCCACACATCGCGCTCGCACTGGCAAGGGGCACTGTGGGGGCAGCACGCTGCAACGCTCCCCCCGCGGTGACCGCTGCCGGCAACAGACGGCAACACCAAGACCAGTGTTGCAGGTCCGCTCCTGACTGAGACTTTCTTCAGCTGGAGCTCAAGAACGGAGGCCGGTTTTGCGTCTTATATAGGTAGCGCTTGCCACAAGTGCAGGCGACTGGAGACGGACATGGGCCGACCCGCGCGCTACATCCCCGAAAACAAGAACGGCGTCCT
>JAAELT010000181.1 GCA_024226315.1 bacterium
AGGACGCCGTTCTTGTTTTCGGGGATGTAGCGCGCGGGTCGGCCCATGTCCGTCTCCAGTCGCCTGCACTTGTGGCAAGCGCTACCTATATAAGACGCAAAACCGGCCTCCGTTCTTGAGCTCCAGCTGAAGAAAGTCTCACTCAGGGGCGGAACTGCAACGCTGGTCTTGGTGTTGCCGTCTGTTGCCGGCAGCGGTCACGGCGGGGAAAGAGTTGCGGTGTGCTGCCCCCACAGTGCCCCCCTGCCACCGCGACGGCCGTGCGTGATAGGCTACTCCCTCATGGGCATGACGGGAGTAAACACCTGCCACTCAAGCACTTACGAGGCGCCTCTCGCCAAGAGATCGGCGCTCAATCCGGGCCTAGGGGCCCGTTGACTACGACCCTTTCAGGGTTGTGAAGGCTATTCCTCGATGCGTTCGACGACCGGCGGCAGCTCGGTCTCGGCGCGCTGTAGATAGTCGGCGATGTCGGCCTCGAGGCGCAGCTCACGCGTCCAGACGTCGATCTGCTCGTTGAGTCGTTCTTCCTGCAGCACGTCGCGGATCTGCGCCCGAACCGCTTCCAGCGCCGGCGCCTCGAGGCCTCGCCGCGTCATCTCGGGAACCAGGACATCGTCGTAATAGGTGCCGATGTCCTCGGGACTGATGAATACACGCGGCCCGAGTCTCTTCTGGACGTAGACCAGCACCCGCAGCTGGCGGGCGACCAGCAGCCGCAAACCATCGTCGTCGAGTCCCAGGCGGTCGAGGCTCTGTCGGAGCTCTCCCTCGTCCGCGAAGTTGGCCCGGATGAGCTCGACCTGACGGTCGATCTCTTCCGGCGGCAGGGTGCCGAAGTCGTGCCGCTCGACCTCGTGCAGGCGCAGACGCTCGTCGATCAGGGCATCGAGAACCCGACGCTCGAGCATCTGATCGCTCTCGCCCGGCACGGTCTCGACGAGACCGAGCCCCACCGCTCGCCGGATATCGGACAGGAAGATTGGATCCTCGTCGACCACCGCCACGAGCCGGTCTATCAGCACCGCCGGTGCGTCCTCGGGCGTGGATCGCGCCGCTGAGGCGACCGTCAGCAGGGCGATGACGATCCAGATCCGTCTCATGTCGAGATTCATGTACCCTTCGAGACAGGCGGTTCCAAATGAGTGGCAAGCTCCTGATCGTCAGCACCCCGATCGGCAACCTCGACGATATCTCACCGCGCGTGCGCGCGGCGATCGAGGAGGCCGACTTCGTCGCCTGCGAGGACACCCGGCACAGCGGCCGCTTGCTCGCGCACCTGGGGCTGAAGAAGCGCATGCTGTCGATGCACGATCACAACGAGCGCCGCCGCCTGCCGCAGCTCGTCACGGCGCTCGAGCAGGGGCTGGTGGTGGCGATCTTGTCCGACGCCGGCACGCCGCTGGTCAACGATCCGGGCTTCCTGCTGGTCCGCGAGGCGGCGCAGATGGGCGTTCGCATCGAACCGATTCCCGGCCCGTCGGCGATCCTGGCGGCGCTCGTGGTCTCGGCCCTGCCGCCGTATCCGTTCACCTTTGCCGGCTTCCCCCCGGCCAAGGGTGCCAAGCGACGCCGGTATTTCTTCCGCCGGTTCAAGGACCTCGGCCACACCCTGATCTTCTTCGAGTCCCCCCACCGGCTGATTTCCTGCCTCCAGAACGCCCTGTCGGAGCTCGGCGATCGCCCGGTGGCGGTCTGCCGCGAGCTCACCAAGCTGCACGAAGAGATCCTGCGGGGTCCGCTGTCCGAGGTCCTCGCGGACCTGGCCAAACGGCCGAAGCTCAAGGGGGAGTTCGTGGTCGTGATCGGGAAGGGGGATTCTTAGCCCGCCCTCAATCAAGCCAGCGGATTGACGACGTCCAGGTCAGGAATCCACTCGAAATCGTCTGCATTGGCTGTGAGAAGCTGCAACCCGTAGACTAGAGCAGTGGCACCTATCAGCGCGTCTCCCAGCCCAATACTTCTCTTCTGGCGCAGTCGGGTCGCCTGGTCCAGGATCTCAGTCGAGATCTGCAGGACCGGAGCCGCGATGAAGAAGTCCTCGAAGTAACCGCGGTCTCTCGCGGTGAGGCGATGGTAGCCAAGAACCTCTACGAAGCTGACGACTGAGGCCGCCGGGGCGTGCACGGCGATGAAACGCCGGAGATCTTCATGTTGCGGTAAGGCAGCATAGATGATGATGTTGCTGTCGATCAGCACGCTCAGCTTCTACCGGGTAGAGGCCGGTCCCGGCGGATCTCGCGCTGCCACCCGACCGGATCTTCGATGTCGGAGACAGCGCCGGAAGCAGCGAGTTTTTCCAAGGCTGCTGCCATACGCTCACCGGTGTCGGAGGCGCGCTGGGAGCTGAACCTGGCGTCAACCAGGACGGTCACCTCCACGGGCACGGCTTGCTTCTCGGAGATTTCCGGCGGTGCCTGTTCTCGCCATTCCAGGCGGCTGCCCCTCAGCAGGGCGCGATATGTGTTCAGCATTGCGAGATCCTCACAGTCAGCTGCCTCGAATGACCTTATCATGCCGTCGGTCACGGCGCCGACGGCATCTTCATGAGCAAGGACTGACGGCTATGCCTCGACAGGGAATATCCGAACCGGTGCTCACAACGGCTCGGAGGGCTCGGTGTCGTCATCCTCCTCGCCCTGCCTACCGACAGGTCGCTGTACGAAGACGCCGTCGACGCAGACGATGTCAGCGGCGAAGTCGTGGGTGATCGGTATGAGCTCGGCGTTCTGCAACTCGCCGTCCTTGCCCGGCGAGCGAAGCGTGTAGGTGGTGCCGCGCTGGTCCGCCTCGTAGGCGTAGGGGTGACTCCAGCCGTCCACGAGCGGCAGCTCCTTGATGTACTCCGGTTCCAGCTCCCCGGCCAGCTCCTGGACTTCCTCGACGGCCGGATACGACTGGTTGTCCACGGCGTAGCGCTCCAGCGCCGTGGCGATCGTGCGCATGTCCGCGATCGTCGCGCCCTGGCGGCCACGGTGCATCGCATTGAGCAGGCCCGGGATGGCGATCGTCGCGATGGCGCTCACGATCGTCACCACGATCAGGACTTCGAGCAGCGAGAAACCTCGCGTGTGACGCATGCTCCCCCTTCGGCCCGGTGGGCCGGTTGCAGACCGAGACGTCTGTGGACAGGTGTGGGGCAGCCAGGGATCCCTCGGTGCCGTGTTCCACCAGTTGGTACGCGGCGATCGGCCGTGGCGTCTATCCGCGGCCAGTTCAGGGCACCGCGGAGTCCCAGATCGACGTGTCGCCGGACTCGAAGCCGTCGGCGAAGATCAAATCGGGGGGCTCGCAGTCGCTGGCGCTCTCGAAGCGATGCACGCTCGATCCCTGGAGCAGGTAGAGCTCGCCGTCTTCGTCCTCACCGAAGCCGTAGATGCTGCCTCCGAGATCGTCCCATTCTGTGAAGCTCCAGTTCCCGGGGCTGTCCTCGGTGCCGAAGAAGACCTTGGCGGTGCAGAAGTCGCCGAAGACGTAGGTTCCCCGCAGCCCCGTGATGCAGCCGCGATAGCGGAAGCCGCCGGTGATCGAGCAGTTGCCGCTGGTGTGCGGGTAGACCATGACCGGCTCGACGAAAGTGCCGGAGCAACCACCGGGGCCGGCGATGTCACCCTCGCGACAGTTCCAGCCGTAGTTCAGACCGCCGGGACCGCCGGCGTCCTCGAACGAGACCTCCTCGCGCGAGCCGGCGCCGACGTCGGCGATCAGCAGGTCGCCGGTGTCGCGGTCGAAGCTCCAGCGGTAGGGGTTGCGGAAGCCGATGCCCCAGATCTCGTCGAGCTCGGGACCGCCGACGAACGGGTTGTCGGCGGGGATGGTGTAGGGCTGCGGGCAGCTGGAGGTGTCACACGGGTCGATGCGCAGCATCTTGCCGAGCAGGTTGGAGGTGTTCTGCGAGGTGGCGCTCGAGGCACCGTCTCCCATGCCGATGTAGAGGTAGCCGTCGGGACCGAAGTGGATGTCGCCGCCGTTGTGATTGGCCGCCGGCTGGCCGATGGTCAGGATCTCGACCCGCGAGGTTTCGTCGGCGTCGTCAGGGTCACCAGCGGATACCTCGAAACGGTCGATCACCGTCGTCAAAGCATCACCGCCGGTTCCGGTGCGCGTGTAGTTGACGTAGAAGTAACCGTTGGTCGCGAAGTCCGGATGGAAAGCGAGGCCCAGCAGGCCGCCCTCGAAGGTGGTGTCGACGTCGGAGATGATATTCAGGAAGGGTGATCCCAGGAGCCCGGTTCCCGGCTCGTAGATCAGGATCGTACCGTCGCGCTCGACGATGAACAGGCGATCCGTGCCATCGGCGGCATTGCGCGCGGCCAGCGGCGTGGAGACCGCGATTCCGAGCGAATTCAGCGCCAGGTCACCGGGCGGTTGGGCGTCGACGGAAGCCGCCGAAGCGGTCAGAAGAAGCAGGGTGGCAAGAATCGGCACGGCGGACAGGGTTCGGGCCAGATGGGACACTTTACTCTCCTGTGTGGGCTTTGACGGGGTTTGTTGGAACGTGTATAGCCAATTGTCAATGTATCAGACGATCGGCTCCGCGGGGAACTTTGGTGGCGAAGAAAGCTCAGCCGATGGGCTGTCCGGGCACCAGCCGGTTCCACAGCTCTACGCAGCGCCACGCCAGAGCTCGCGGATCTTCGCTCGCCGCCTCCGGCACGTCGATTTCGGTCAGCACCCGAGAGAAATAGAGCAGCATCGGTCGGGTGTCGCGGATCGTCAGCTTGCCGGCCTCGGCGTGGATCGTGCCGCCGGGGCTCGGCACCCCCGCGGCGGGGTGGTAGAGCGCCTTGGCCACCACCGCGGCGTCGGCATAGCGCGGCTCGAGTCTCACCGTCACCATGTCGCCTGCCAGGGAGCGAACGGACGTCGCGGAGCTCGCGCCGACGTTCACCTTGCCGCCGGTGATCTCCATGCCCAGACCATTGATCTTGAGGATCGCCTCGAGCGCCTGGTCCCACGGCACGCCCTTGAGCTCGACGGTGACCTTGCCCTGGATCCCCGGCTGGATGATGAGGTTGAAGCCGCCGATCTCGGCGAAGCTGCGCAGCACCTCCACCAGGTCGGCGTCTTTCAGCGACAGGTTGATCGGCTCGCCGTAGTACTGTTTCTGGTGGGGGCTGCGGTGGGCCTCGATCCACTTCTCGCCGGGGGTCCTTCCCTCGCCGGCCATGGCCGTGCCGGCAAGAGGCAAGACGGCGAAGGCCAGGGCCAGGGCAAGGCTGCCGCGCATGTCTCGACGATCGTTCATTTCGGTCTCCGTGGTCATGCTATCCCGCCGGACCGGCACGCCGTTGACCGAGGCATTGCCGCTCAAGGCGTCGATCAGGGCAGTCTGGCGATTATAGACGCCCGTCGGGAGAACCTGTTCGGTCGGACTGACTCGGGCGCTCGGGCGGGGGTGCGTTATGATCTGCGGCGTTCCCCTGATTTCGAGGACCACCCAGATGAGGACCCTCCATCCGATCGTCTCGGCGTTGTTGCTGACCTTTTTGGCAACCTGCGGTCCCGAGAGGTTTTCGGATCCACCTGCCGGCCCGCTCACCGCGGCTCCCCGGCAGGAGCTCTCCTGCCGCGCCTGGCGCCCGCTCGATAGCGGCAACAACATGGCCTCGTTCCGCGGCCTGTCCGCGGTCGACGACGACGTGGTTTGGGTGAGCGGCACGGGCGGCACCTGGGGCCTCTCGACGGACGGCGGTGCGACCTGGAACCGGGTGGCGACGGAAAGCCTGCCGCCGGCGTACGGTGGTGAGGCCGGGTTCGCCGCCAGCGGCAGTGGCCTCACCGTCCTGGCCGGAGGGCACGCCTGGTTCGGCAGCGGTGGCCCGCACCCCCGGATCTTCCACTCGTCGGACCACGGTCTGACCTGGCAAGCGGAGGACGGGCGGCTCGCCCGGCTGAGCGAGGCGCCCGCGCCCGGGGCGGAAGGTCCGTGAACCCGGGCCGCGACAAGCCGACCGACGCCAGCGCGAGACCGCTTGCGTCCGATGGCGAAGTGCCGGCCACGGACGACGCCACGCAGACGTACCGAAGCACGAAGAGCACGCCGCGCGCCCCGTCGGCGTTCACGCCCGGGCAGATCGTCGACCATCGCTACCGAGTCGACTTCTGCCTGGGGCGTGGCGGCATGAGCGAAGTGTGGCGGGCGTTCGACCTCAAGCTGCAGGTCGTGGTCGCGCTCAAGACGCTGCTCGACGCGCACGAGGGCGACGAACGGGTGCGCGATCTGCCGCGCCACGAGGTACGCGCCGCGCGCCAGGTGATCTCGCCCAACGTCTGCCGGATCTTCGACCTGGTGATCGCCGACGGCAAGGAGCTGGTGTCGATGGAATACATCGATGGCCAGACCCTGTCTCAAAGGCTGCGCGCCGGGGACCCAATGGAGCTGCGCGCGGCTGCCGACATCGCCTCGCAATCCCTGGCGGGCCTGGAGGCGATCCACCGCGCGGGCCTGGTACACCGCGATCTCAAGCCCGCGAACGTGATGATCACGCGTACCGGCCGGGTACTGGTGATGGATTTCGGCATCGCCAAACGCCCGCGCCTCGAAGAGGCCGGCACGACGGTCGGTACGCCGGCCTACATGTCGCCGGAGCGGTTGTTCGGCGGCGAAGTCGACGCGCGCAGCGATGTCTTCGCCGCCGGTGTGTTGCTGGCCGAGCTGATCAATTGTGCCGACCCCCGAGGCCCGATGTCGCGCAAGGCGCTGTGGAAAGGTGTCCGTGCGATGCCTCCACGATTGCCCAAGTCGCCGTGGCGCGACGTGCTGCTCCGTGCTGTCGATCCTGATCCGGACTGCCGGTTCGCGTCGGCGAGCGCCCTGGCTCGGGCCCTGGAGGACGTGACCCTCGCGGCCGAAGGAGTCGAGGATCACTCGCCGTATCCCGGTCTGGCGGCCTTCACCCGTCGAGACGCCGACTATTTCTTCGGCCGTGAGGCGGAGGTCGAGGCGGTGGTGGAGAAGCTAGGCCGCTTGCACCTGCAAGCGATCATCGGCCCGTCGGGCACCGGCAAGAGCTCTTTCCTCCGTGCCGGTCTGATCCCGGCGCTGGGCGGCGATTGGGGTTGCGTGATCTGTCATCCGGGCTCGGCACCGCTGGCAGCCCTCGGCCGGGCGCTGGCGCCGGCGTTGGCCGACGACACCGACGCGGTGCTCGAGCTGCAGCACTTCGACGAGCCGGGAGTGGCGCTTGCCGAGCTCGGGCGCTGGCGCCGTCGGCACAAGGCGGCGCTCGTCATCGTCGACCAGTTCGAGGAGCTCTTCACCCTGGGCGACGAAGATGCACAGGCCCGGTTTTCCCGATTCCTGGGGCGGGCGGCGGTCGAGGCCGACGTGCGGGTTCTGCTGGCGATGCGCGACGATTTCCTCTACCAATGCCAGACCCAACCGGCTTTGGCGCCGATCTTCGCCGGCCTGACGCCGATCTCGACGCTGGCTGGCCCGGCCCTGCGCCGCGCCCTGGTGCAGCCGGCGCTTCTGTGCGGCTACCGGTTCGAAGACGAGGCTCTGGTCGAAGAGATGATCGGCGAGGTCACGCAGGAGCGCGGCGCGTTGCCGCTCCTGGCGTTCGCCGCCGCCAGCCTCTGGGAGCAGCGCGACCGCGAGCGCGGCCTGCTGACCCGCTCGGCCTACGAGCGTATCGGTGGCGTCAGCGGTGCACTGGCGCAGCACGCGGAGGTGGCTCTCAGGCGGATCGGTCGCGAGCGTCTGCCGCTGGTGCGCGAGCTCTTCCGTAACCTGGTGACGGCCGAGGGCACGCGCGCGGCGTGTTCGGTCGGCGAGCTGCTGTCGCTGTTCGGCGAGCGCGCCGAGGACGGCCGTGCGGTGTTGCAGGCGCTGATCGACGGGCGACTGTTGACCACCTTCGAGGTGACGGCGGAGAAGACACTTCCGGAGGAAGAGCACCGGCGGGTGGAGATCATCCACGAGTCGTTGCTATCGGCCTGGCCGCGCCTGGTGCGGTGGCGCACCCAGGACGCTGACGGCGCTCAACTGCGCGATCAGCTACGACAGGCCGCCCATCTGTGGGAGTCGCGCGGCAGGCCGGCGGATCTGTTGTGGCGGGGCACCTCGTGGCGCGAGCTCGAGGTCTGGCGCGAGCATTATCCGGGGGCGTTGACCGCTCTCGAAGAAGAATATCTGGCGGCGATGGGCGAGCGCGCCGGGCGGCGTCAACGGCGGCGCCGGGCGGCGCTGGCGGCGGTCCTGGCGGTGCTGCTCGGCGTGACGGCGGTCATCGGCACCCTGTGGCGGCGGTCCGAGTCGGCGCGTGCTCGCAGCGAGGCCGCGCGCCTGTTGGCGATCGGTCGTCTCGAGCTCGAGCACAGTCCTTCCGGCGCGGTCGCCTACGCGCTGGCCAGCCTGGAGCTCGCCGACGACCCCGAGTCCCGCCTGTTCGCACTCGAAGCCCTGTGGCGCGGACCGACGGCCCTGTGCTCCGACACCAGTCAAGAGCGGGCAGCCTGGGGGCTCGACTTCAGCCCGGACGGCGGTTGGCTGGCGGTCCGGGCCTCGGGTGAGCTCGAGCTGTGGCCTCGGGACGGTGGCGAACCCGTGATCGTCGGCGGGGACGAGGACGCGATTTCGGCGTTCAGGTTCGGCTCGGAATCGAAGGTGCTGGTCACGTCGTCCCACGAGGGCCGTTCCGCCACCATCCGTTTCTGGTCGGTGCCGGAGGTCGAGCCGTTGCGATCCCTGGCCTTCGACGGCCTGTTGTTCTGGGATCTTTCCGCCGATCGCACCAAGATGATCATGGGCCTGGAGAGTGGCGATACCGCGATCTTCCAGTCCTGGCCTCTGGCCGGGGGCGCGCCGACCAACCTCGGCCGGTTCGAGCTACGAGATTTCGAGATCGACCAGATCGCCCCGGCCGCCACCCGGATTCTCTACGCCGGGAGCGCCGGCCGCTCGCTCTACCTGCATCCGCTCGCCGCCGAGGCAGCGACAGAGCCACGGTTGGTGGCGCGCCACGACGACCCGATCGTCGAGTCGGAGTTCTCTGCCGATGGCCGGCTGCTCGCTTCCGCCGACCGGTCCGGTGAGATCCGGCTGTGGGCGCTGGCTTCCGAGTCCGTCACGCCGCTCCGGATCATGAGGGGACATCGTGGCACCATTTCGAGACTCTCTTTCGATCCGACGGGCCGCCTGCTGGCTTCCGCCGGCCATGGCGACGGCACGGCTCGCGTCTGGGACCTCGAAGGACCTCCGGAAGCTGATCCACTGATCCTCGAGCTGAACGCGGTCCAGGTCAACGACCTGGCCTTTCACCCGAGCGGCGGCTGGTTGGCGACCGCCGCGGGCAACGTCGCGCTGTGGCCTCTCGGTCGACCCTACCCTCGTGTTCTACGTGGCCACGGCGCCAAGACCTACGGGCTCGCGTTCGCGGCGGACGGCAGCTGGGTGGCCTCGTCGTCCGCCGAGGGAACGCTTCGTCTCTGGCCGTTGGCGGATGGCGGCGAAGCCAGCCGAGTGCTCTACGCGGGCCCCACCGGTCTGCTCGACCTCGACGTCGACCGCACGGGTCAATATTTGCTGGCCGGGATCTCGGGCGGCAGCGGTACCCTGCTGGTGCCGATGGACGGCGGCGAGGCCAGGGTGCTCGAAGGTTTCGAGAGCCAGGCCTGGTATGTGGCTCTGGACTCCGAAGGGCGCTCCGCGGCGGCGGCTGCTGGGCAGTTCGATCCGAGCGAGGGCGTGGTCAGGATCTGGGATCTCGAGACCGGAGACGTCAGGACCCTCGATCCCGGTGAAGGACAATGGATCCAGGAGCTGCGGTTCATGTCTGACGGCCGGCTGGTCAGTGGCGGCTGTTGCAGCGTGCGGATCTGGAGCCCCGGTGACGGGACCTTCGAGACCCTGCGCGAGGGACAGGAAGGAGTCAGAGCCCTCTTCAGGCTCGCCCTGAGCTCCGACGATCGTCTGCTGGCCAGTGTCGCCGCCGGCCGTGAGCTGTGGGTCCAGGACCTCCACCACGGGAGCTCCTGGACGGTCTCGACTCACGGCAACGCCACGCTCCGGTCTCTGGCCATGGATTCAGCCGGAACGACTCTGGTCAGCGCCGATGCCCTTGGCCGGGTGCGCGCCGGGCCGGTCACCGGTGAGCATCCTCACCTCCTGCTCGGCCATGAGGGCCTGACCCGCGACGTCGCCGTCTCCCCGGACGGACGCTGGATCGGCTCGGTGGGCGAAGACGCCACGGTTCGCCTGTGGCCAATGCCCGAGGGCCAGCCCTTCTCCAGCCTGCCCTACGACGAGTTCCTCGATCGACTGCGTACGCTGACCAACCTTCGTGCCGTGGAGGACGAGGCGGCTCCGGGCGGCTACCGCATCGAGCTGGCACCGTTCCCCGGCTGGCAGACGGCGCCCACCTGGTAACCGGCCGGGAAGCCCCTCGGCCAGCGGCTGATTCTGACGATCATCGGTCGCGTTTCAGGCAGTGTGGCCATACACCTGTCCGTCAATCTGCACGGGCGTTCGAAGGTCTCGAAAAACCTTTCGAAGGCTGGTCGAGCGCGCGTCGGAAGCCAGAGATTCTGCCGCTCACGATTGCTCCGCCGAGGCCCGCCCCGGGCTGGACAATTCGGCCCCCGAGCGGTAGTGTTCTCGGGATATTCAAGGATCGTTCTGGTGGTTTTCACGACGAGCTGAAACCCGACGAGCTGAAGGGGCTGCCCCGACTCGAGTCCTCGATGCTCGCAAACCCCTGGAGACAATACGATGACGACTGAGATCCGGCTCTTTCCCCTGGCGCTGGTTACGCTGACAGTGCTGCTCGCGGCCCCTCTGGCGCTGGCTCAGAACACGACGTCGGCGATCCGGGTAGAGGTCGCCGACACTGAAGGCTCCGCGGTCGGCGACCTGGCGGTCACGATCACGCACATCCCCACGGGTCGCACCCAGGCACTGGTCACCAATGAACAGGGCGTCATCGTCGCTCGCGGGCTCGCCGTCGGCGGCCCGTACGTGGTCGCCGTCCCCGAGGGCGGGGAGTACGCCACGGACAAGGTCGAGGACATCCATCTGGAGCTCGAGGAGACCCAGATCATCGCGCTCACCGTGCGTCCAGCCAGCTTCGAGGAGATCACCGTCACGGCACAGCTGGTCGGAGAGGATCTGACGCTCGGAGTCGGCAGGGACTTCGGCCCCGAGACCATCCAGGCCGTGCCGTCGATCTCCAGGGACTTCGTCAGCACGCTGGCCACCGAGCCGAAGATCCTGGTGGACAACAGCGTGGCGCGAGGACCCGCAGTGTCGATGGCGGGCCAGAACTTCCGTTTCAACAGCGTCACCATCGACGGCGTCGCGCAGAACGACAACTTCGGCCTGTCGAAGAACGCCTCGGCGACCCAGCGAACGCCGATCTCGATCGACGCGCTCGAGGCGATCAACGTCAACATCGCTCCCTTCGACGTGACCTACGGCAACTTCGTCGGCGGCAACATCAACATCGTCACCAAGTCCGGCACGAACGACTTCCAGGGCAGCGTCGTCGCGGTCACCACCGACGACGGTCTGACCGGCAACAGCTCGGAAGACGTCGATGATCTCGGCATCGGCACGTTCGAAGAGGAAACCTACGGCGCTTCCCTCGGCGGTCCCATCGTCCGCGACAAGCTCTTCTTCTTCGCCAACTACGAGACGTTCGAGACCACCGTGCCGTCGAACTCGCAGATCATCGACAACATCGCGGGCGTCGACCAGGCGGACGTCGACGAGGCCATCAGCATCTTCAACACCGTGTACGGCTTTGATCCCGGCACGTTCGACGCCTCGGACGTCGACGAGGACGAGAAGGTTCTGCTCAAGCTCGCCTGGAACGTCAACGACCATCACCGCGCGGTCGCCTCGTACCAGGTGGCGGAAGGCGACGTCCTGTTCGACGACTTCCCCGAGGTCGCGGTGTTGCAGTCCAACCGCTACAACATCAACGAGAAGCTGACCGCCTTTTCGGCGCAGCTCTTCTCGAGCTGGAACGACCGCTTCACCACCGAGCTCAAGTTCGGCACCAAGGATGTCGAGAATCGCCAGGTCTCAGTCGACACCACCAACCCGGACTTCGCCGTCACCGCCCCCGGCGGCGGCACGATCACGGCCGGCGGAGACCGCTTCCGCCACGGCAACGAGCTCGACAACGATTCCGAGCTGATCCGCATCCGAGCCGACTACCAGGCCGGCAACCACCTGCTGACCTTCGGCTTCGAGCGGGAGGAGTACACGGCCCGCAATCTCTTCGTGCCGTTCTCCAAAGGCCAATGGAACTTCTTCTCGCTCGACGATCTGCGCAACCGCAACCTGGGGTTCGCCCTCTACGGCAACTCGAATAACGGGATCCAACGCGACGCCGAGGCCAACTTCAGCCCGGCGGTCAACAGCCTCTATCTCCAGGACGAATGGACGGCGGGCGACGATCTCACGTTCAAGCTCGGTCTTCGCTACGACGAGTACGACAACAGCGACGAGATCCCGTTCAATCACTTCTTCTTCGAGCGCAACGGCTTCTCCAACCAAGAGAACCTGGACGGCAAGGACCTGCTCCTGCCGCGCCTCGGCTTCAGCTGGTCCGCGACGGACGACATCACTATCCGCGGCGGCGCCGGCCTGTTCGGCGGCGGCACGCCGCTGATCATGCTCGGCAACAGCTATTCGGGCAACGGCATCACCCGGACCATCGCCAGCTTCTTCGCGCCGTCCTTCGGCCCGCCGGTCTCGGACGCGCTGGCCAATGCCGTCGCCGCCCTGCCCGATCCCACCGCGGGCTTCACCTACCTGCAGCAGTTCATCGGCGTCAATCCAGACAGCGACGTCGACGCGATCGACCCGAACTTCGAGCCCCTCAGCACCTGGAAGTACAGCCTGGGCGGGGATTTCAGGTTCGGCAAGGACTGGCTGCTGGGCGCGGAGGTCATCTTCTCGGACGTCAAGGACGGCTTCGACATCTACGAAGGCCGTCGAGTTCAGGTCGCCACCGCTCCCGACGGGCGCCCGATCTACGATTTCCCGGCCGGCGGTGACTACATCGTCACCAACACCGGCGAGGGCAAGGGCACGGTGGTCACCCTCAGCCTCGACAAGTCTTTCACCGATACCCCCTCGGGACGCTGGGACCTCAACCTCGGCTATACCAACCAGGACGTCGAGGAGCTGCGCTCCTACAACCGCTTCATCGGCTACGAGAGCTACGCCTTCGATCCGCACACGGACCTCAACAACGGACAGGTCGCGGATTCCAGGTACGAAGTCGAGGACCGCATCACGGCGACCGTGCTGTGGCAGAAGCAGGTCTTCGGCGACAACACGACGTCGATCGGGCTGACCTACCAGGGACGCTCGGGCCGGCACTTCAGCTGGGTCTTCGGCAGCGGCGGCTCGAGTGCCTTCGGCGGCACCTTCCTCGCCGACTTCGGCAGCGAGGGCGACAACCCGGGCTCGCAGCTGTTTTACGTGCCCACCGGTCCCAACGACTCGATCATCACCGGCGATCCGGGCTTCCTCGCGGATCTGGACCAATTCATCTCGGGCGAGCCCTGCCTCGACGGCAGCCGGGGCTCGGTCGTGCCGCGCAACAACTGCGAGACCGGCTGGGTGAACATCTTCAGCATCCGCCTCCAGCAGGAGATCCGGGCCTGGGGCGACACGTCCTTCGACCTCTTCCTCGACGTCGAGAACCTCGGCAACCTGATCAACAGCGACTGGGGCCGGATCGACAGCTACACGGCGCCGTCGAACGTCGCGCCGGCCATCGTCTCGATCTCGGGCGACGGGTCGCAGTACGTACTTACGCCCAACGCGGCGTATGCGGGCACCCCGGAGACCATCGTGGCGGATCCGGCGATCGCGCGTCTGCCGTCGGTGCATCGGATTCAGTTGGGGGCGCGGTTCAGCTTTTAGGTTCGGCTGGCAGCGTCGGATGAGGGGCGGCTTCGGCCGCCCCTTTTGGTTGTGGTCCCCTCTGAAGCCGATCAGCCCGGGGTTGGCGTTCCCTCATCCTCAACCTCCGGTGACATGGAATCCGCCAATAGACCCTCCACACGATTGAGCAAAGCCGCCACCTGCTCGAGAGTCACACCGTGGTCCAGGGGTTCGTCATCGAAGATGTCGTAGCGAAACTGAACGGCAAAGGGATTGAGCTCGAGGAGCTCCCATAGGTTCGCCACTTCGGCGCCCGCTTCCTCCAACTTGTAGAGCAGGAGGCTCAGGTCGTGGGTCCGCGGGTAGGCGATTCGGAGAAACGTCAGCCAGGCTTTGAGGATCTTCTCAGCTGCCTGCTGGGCATGGAAGCCGACGATCCCGTCGCCCACCTCCGGTTGGTCGCAGAGGACTTCCGCAGCACGGAGGTCCCTGCGTGCCAGTGTGAGTAGCTTCGCTGCCAGCTCATCCTCGTTCATAGAGAACCCTGCCTTCCCGCAGGGCTTGGGCGATGATGTGACTTGGAGAGTCGCTCCACTCGGACGCTTCCTCTTGGCTGTAGACGATAATGTCCTTGGGCACCGGGAACCGGGCGAGGGCGCGCCACAGCAGCGCTGCCTCACGGCGCCGACTGCGCAGCTTGCCGAAGGGCTCCTGCTCGATCACCAACAGGTCGACATCCGAATCCGGCCGGGCGCTGCCGCGGGCATGAGAGCCGAAGAGCACGATGCGCTCCGGCTCGACCTCGCGCACGATCACCCTCGCCATCTGCAGCAGCATGTCCTCTGAGAGGTCGGCGGTGGTTGCCATTATCGATCCCTTCTGTCCAAGGTTCTTGAATGCCATCGCGACGCCAATGAGTGCTACGCCAGGCTCCTCTTGGGCAAGCAAGGCCCGTTGCGATGACGATATCACCGTGACCTGGTTATGACCTGGAGCGAAACAGGGCGTGATCGGGTCTGTGGTCATGACCCTGGGTCGAAACGGCGCCTGCGCGGGTCTGTGGTCATGACCCTGGAGAGAAACAGCGGCCGCGCGGGCCTGTGGTCATGACCCCGAAGCGGAATAGCGCTCAATCGGCTCTGTGGCCATGACCCTGAAGCAGAAAAGCGTCCAACCGGCTCTGTGGTCATGACCCTGGAGCGGAATTGGGCTCAATCGGGTCTGTGGTCATGACCCTGGAGCGGAATAGCGTCCAATCGGCTCTGTGGCTATGACCCTGGAGCGGAATGGGCGCTGATCGGGTCTGTGGTCATGACCCTGGAGTGAAATGGCGTCCAATCGGCTTGGTGGTCATGGCCCTGGAGCGGGATGAGGCCGAATCTGGTCTGTGGCTATGACCACGGTCATGGTCCGGAGTCGGTGTGAGGTGGCATGCTCTTGGTGCTGCAATGGGCCTTTGTCGATTCTCGTGGATTCTGTCCGCCGGGTCGTTGAGGCGGCGCTTCGGTGAGCGACGGTCCAGCAGCCTCTTGAAGTTTGGTGACGGTCGTGGGCGCGAAGGTCAGGACTGCGGTCAAGGAGTCGGGGAAGTCCTCGTTCGCTCCGCAGCGGGCGAAGGGGGCTTTCGAGCCGCGGGGTTTCGCGGTGCAGCGGAAGGCGGCGGAGGTGCCGGGCGGGGAGCAGCTGGGCCAGGCGGAGTTGCTGGATGCGTATCTAGAGAGAAAGGCTCGGCTCGAGGGGGCTCGGGAGGTCGGGGGTGAGGTGGAGGAGGTTTTGCGGGGACGGTCTGTTGGTGGCGATGGGCCGGTGCAGCGGAAGTTGAGGGATGAGGCGGGGGAGGTGGAGAACAGGACGGGGATGCCGGATCGGTTGAAGGAGGGGTTGGAGGGGCTTTCGGGGTTTGATCTTTCGGGGGTTCGGGTGCATACCAACTCGGCGAAGCCGGCGGAGGTGGGGGCGTTGGCGTATGCGCGGGGGCAGGAGATTCATCTGGGGCCGGGGCAGGAGGAGCATTTGCCGCACGAGGGGTGGCATGTGGTGCAGCAGATGGAGGGGCGGGTGCGGCCGACTTTGCGGGAGGGGGGACTGGGGATCAATGATGATGTGGGGTTGGAGAGGGAGGCGGAGATGATGGGGGGGCGGGCGCAGCGGGTGGGGGCGCGGGTTTCCGATCGAGGTGCCAGAGCTTCAATCGCTGCAGATTGCTCTCTAGGACGATCTGCCAATAAGCCTGGTGCCGTTCAGCGTATGAAAATCGTAAAAAAGGACTTAAGAGACTATGTCTCGTGGTCAGTAAAGGGATTGGAAAAAAAAGAGGTAACATTAAACGCCAAGCGTCTCATGCAGGAAGTCTTGGAGGCGATCCAAAGCGAAAAGCAAATATTAATGGAGAGTTCGTCCAGCGATTTGAAAAAGTTTTCGAAAGAAATGATCGACAATGGAGTGATCGACGGGGAAGACCTATCAATACTCGAGGAGTTAGTTAATGGAAAATGTAAAAAAAAGAGCAAGAAAAAAAGCGAGAGCAAGAAGGGGAAAGGGGAAAGATCAAGTACGCCGAGAAATGAAGCGAGTCGTGGCAAGAAAAAGAAAGGAAAAGTGAAAAAAGTAAAGAAAGAGGAAGAAGAAAGAAAGAAAAAAGAGGAGGCGGCGAAGGCCAAGATGCCGAAGGAGGTGGCGGGTCTAGATCCAGAGCCCGGGGTGGGCGTCGAGTTGATGCGACTTGCTGAGCTAGGGGAGATCGGGGAGAACGGAAAATACAAAGGAAGAAACGACAACAAGGCCCTTTTCTTTTTTGATCCAAAAAGATCCTATAGGTATAAGAATAACAAAAGGCCTGCCAAAGTCACTTTGATGAGAGGCTGGAAGGTAAAGACAAAGAAGCCGTGGGTCGTCCAGGATAAGGGGGAGACTGTGGGAGAGGCTGACTTTCCAAACCATATCATAGTCAAGAGTGCTGAGAATAGATCGTACGGTCTTGGGAAAAATATATACATGTCTCTTCTCGGCCGGTTCGAGGTGGCCGAGGTAGGAAAAGATGAATGCGTGGATAAGAGCGGAAGGGCAGAGGTTAGGAAAAGGTTGCGAAAGGGGAAGGAGGAAGAGAAAGAAAAGAAGAAGAAATGAGTCGGCTTGTAGAGTGGGGGTCTCCTCCAGAATCTGTGGGTGAATAAGGTTGCAAATGTACCTCCTCGAACTCCGAAATCCAGATTCAAAGCGGACGGCCTGCGGCCGGCGATGTTTGTTTGGGGAGTCGCTCGGCCTTCTTCATCACCAGGATGACACGGCTGCCCCGGGGCCTCCAGGATCGCCCAAGCGCGCCCGCTGCGCGGCTTCGTCCTGGACACCCCTCAACCCGTGCCAGACACCGTTAACTTATTGTCGTTGAATCACTTACGGTTCAACTCCGGTCGCACTCCCTGCTTCCCGTCCAGCTGAAACGCCCGCGGGCTGAGTTGTCGGGTCGTCTCGGTGGCTTCATTTGCCCAAATAGAGCCCGAAACGCGTCAAAGATACGATTTTCCGCCGTCTGGCATCTCTGGGCGCGTTTCGCGAACACAGCTCCGCCGAGTCCGAGCTCTACTCGGGCATTCCCAGGCCCGTGAAGGCCACTAGGTGCGCGGAGCGCTCAGGGGGGCTGGCCGCGACTCCGCGGCTCTGGCAGGTTGTCCCAGAGCTGGGCAGAGATCTCGATCACCGGGATCTCGCCTCTCTCGACAGTGCCGGACTCGAGGATCGTGATACTGCGCGTCGGTGGTGCCGGTGGTCGTCGAGGTGGCGGTGGCCCGAGGAACGGGAATGCCGGTGGATAACAGCCTTCGGGGAACCACCTGGCGCCACGGCAGAAAGTGCCAGGCACTGCTAATCCATTGTCGAGCAACCACTTACGGCGACCGCCCTTCAGCATGAACCGTTTTCGACCTGCCCGAGCGAGTCGAGATGCGCGGTCAGAGAGTCGTCGGCTGGCTCGCCGACCGAGAAAAGGCCACTCATGAGCTTCTGAGGCTCGACTTCGGAGCCAATTCGGCTATTTGAGTTCCCGGCAGACACAGGTCCCCTGAGTCCGAGCTCTGCTCAGGCGTTTTCAGCCTTCGAAGGCTACGAGGTACGACCAAGCTCAGGGCGGCTGGCCGCGAGCCCGCGGGTCTGGGACGCTCGCCCGCGAGCTGACCGGGACCTGGACGATCGGGATCTCTCCACGCTCGACGGCACCGGATTCGAGGATCGTCATGCTGCGTGTCGGCGGTGACGGTGGCCGTCGAGGTGGCGGTGGACCGATGAACGGGAAAGCCGGTGGATAGCAGCCACCCGGGAACCACTCGACAGCGTTGACGTTGCCGCCGAGCAACGCCTCCGAGGCGATGCGATACTCGGCAAGGAACGCCGCGAGCTCGGCCTTCAGGTCATCCCGTGCTTGCTTCGACGCCACGTGGAACAACGGCTTCGGCGATCTCTTCGTTCGCCTGGTGGGCGGCTCATATGGGGTCTGGTTCAGGATCTTCTCGACGCCCGCCACTGGGTTGCCGTCGCGCTTCTTCTCGCCCTCGGCCTCGATCTCCCACACCAGCTCGGCGACCTTCTGCCGATACTCCTCGGGCGACAGGTGGCGGAACGCCGGCAGCGGCGCGAAGCCGACCAGGTACTTGGTGGCGAAGTCGTAGGTGCCATAGTCGAGCCCTCGGTTGCGCGCAGCCCACTCCTTGCTTCGGTTCCACCAGAAGCCCTCCATTTTCTCGCCATGGACGAGCGCTCGGGCGGCGTGGACTCCGGGCCACTCCAGGGGCGACTCGCACAGCCCCTCCTTCACTCCGTTGCCGAGACAGTACTTCAGACGAGCCCATTGTGCCTCGGGCTCGTCGCTGACCACGATGCCGTCGTAGCGGCGCTCCCAGAAGCATCCACGCCAGTTACGGATCCGCCCGCCAATCTCCTTCGAGAGGTTGCACGAGAGATGTTGCATGAAGCGGGAGAGCTCCTGTTGGCGATGAACGACCAGGAGTAGGTGCGCGTGGTTGGCCAGCACGACCGCTCCGCAGAGCTCGAGCGGTGAGTTTTCCAGGGCACGACCCATCACGCCCACCACGACCTCGTTGAAGCGCTGCGGATTCGGCCCGGGCGTCAGCAGCGCCCGGGCTCCGATGGCGCGGACGGTGATCTCCACCAGGACACCGTCCTTGTTCTCTGGGATGAAGCGTGCGGGTCGACCCATTTTTCGTCTCCGCGCCGTAGCGCCCGTCGAGCCGGCCAGGGGCCGATCGTCGACGGGGGCGCACCGGGTGCGCTTACCCATATATAGAGACGGGAAAACGGCCTCCGATCTTGCGGCAAGCATGAGAATCTTTCAGCGGTCGCGGAGCGAGAATCCCCGTGGCTCGCCAGATTGAGCTAAGCTCGGCGTGGCGCTCCCCTACCCGAAAGGAACATCATTCCAGCCCCGAACAACGTCCCGGTCCCTGATCTCGAGCAGATGGCCCGCGTCCGGCGACGCTACGAGCGGGTCGTCGTCATCCTCTCTACCGCCCGGTCCGGCTCCACCCCGCTCTCGCGGGTGTTCTGGGAGCACGCCGCCGTGCGCCACTACTGCCACGAGCCCTTCGAGGTGACCTACTTCGACGGCGAGCCCTTCGCGGCCGCGATCGAGAAGCTCATGGACCCGATCGACCTGATGCCGCTCAAGCAGGGCACGCCGGGCGAGATCGGCCACGGTCTGGTGGTCAAGGAGATGACCTATCAGGTAGGCGCCTACGCGCCCGACCTGATGTCCCTGGCGACCGGCCCGATCGTCTTCCTGCTGCGCGATCCGCTGCTCGCGGTCCATTCGCGCTACCGCAAGAAGCGGCAAGTCGGCGACCGGGGGATCTATCCGGGCGTGGAGATGGGTGTCCTGGCCATGTCCGAGCAGATCGCGACCTGCCGGGAGCGCGGCATCCCGTACCTGCTCGTCGACTCGGCCGACTTCCGGCGCCAGCCGTCGAAGGCGCTGCGGCAGGTCTTCGAGCGTCTCGACCTGCCCTTCTCTCAGGCCCTCCTCGACTGGCGCCCGCTGCCCGACTTCGACCTCGACAACCTCGACGGACGCCACAGCCACCTCTACACCCGGGTACTCATGAGCACCGGAATCCAACCCGACAACGCTCCGCCCCGGACGCTCGACGACTTTCCCGAGGAGGACGGTTTCCGCAGCGACGTCGCGATCCATGCCGAAGTCTATCGGCAGTTGTTGGAAGACCCGAATCGCATCCTGATCGGCTAGCCGGCAGGTACTGACCCGTGGCCGGCCCCCCCAGTATCCTGTGCCAGACACAGCTAATCCAGCTGTGATGGATCCCCAACCCGTGGCGCTATCTGCCAGGCACCGTTAACTGATGTGGTATACTGTGTGCGCTGGAACAGACTTTCATCGTCCCGGCCGTCCTTTGTCTGCCGGTCGAGACGGTGCTGCCATGAGCGACGAGAATGGGAGTCCGCATGGGTAATAGACAGCCGCACGGGCGAAGGGATGCCTTGTCGGCCTCCAAGTCGGCGGCCGATCAAGTAGACGTCACCAAGCAGGCTTCCAGCCTGCCTGAGAGGGGTTGGGAGGAGCCGATTCAGGGCAAAGCGGCTCCCGAGAGGGAGCCACGCCCGGGCGAGTTGGAAGAGATGGTCGCA
The DNA here is from genome assembly GCA_024226315.1 of bacterium. Taxonomy (GTDB): domain Bacteria; phylum Acidobacteriota; class Thermoanaerobaculia; order Multivoradales; family J023; genus JAAELT01. Next base: position 20,498 of record JAAELT010000181.1, read on the forward strand.
GGGGCGAACCGGCTCGGGCATTCCTTCGCTGACGTTCACGTAGGTGCGCCGACTCTCCAAGAGCTCTCCGATTCGGCTGGCCCACTTGCCAAGTCGAAAGAGCCGGAAGGAAAGACAGCCTTACAGGGGAAGTTCGAGACAGCCCGATTCTCCGCAGCAACCGGCGACAGAGCCGGCCACGACCTCGGCCGGGTCGATTTCCGGCCGATTCAGCGGCAACCGACTCTGAAAGAGACCCTGCACGAACTGTGGGAGCCGCAACCGTCGCCGGTGTGCGACGAGCCGGTTCAGCTCCATGTAAGGGATACGATCAAGGGCACCAAAGACTATGGTACAGCCCTGGGAGCGATCCAGAAGGCGCCGGTCAACGAACGCCAAGAGGCCTTGACCAATCAGCCGACCGTCGACTACATCAACAAGACCTTCCTCGGGAAGGAGAAGGTGATCTTGATGTCGGCCCTACTGGAGGGGTCACAGGAGTGGAAGAACCCGACCGCCAACGACTTCTTCGAGTACTTCTACACCAACAAGGGGAAGGGCACACTTCCGAACACCGCTACAATGAACTGCTGGGAGAGTATCATCTATGCAGCGTACCTGGCCAAGAAGGTCGACGCTGCGTGGATCTACAAGTTCTACAAGGACACCCTGGCATCTGCCGACGCAAATCTTTTTCTCTGGACCACTCTCGGGTTCAGCACAGCGCTGGACCAATACCCGGCCAAGAAGCCGAAGGCGGGCCAGTTGCTCTTCTACCACTCGGGAGGCGCCACCCCTGGTCACGTCGCCTTATCGCTGGGCGGAGACGACGCCATGAGCTTGTGGCACAGTCCGAACAACATCGAGGCGGTGCAAAAAATCAAGGTGGCGGACCTGCCCGGGACGGTGTACTTCACGAATCCGCCCTGGTAGGTAGGATGGTCAGCGTATGCGATCGAGCTTGTGTCGTAGGTCTTGCTCTCCTCGTACTTGGATCGTTGACCGCGTGCAACGGAAACGGAGCGAAAACCAACATGGCGGCAATTGAAGGAAAGACCTCCGCGCTCAGCCTGATGGCCGAGATCGACCTCGGCGAGGAATACGACCTTAATACGGTCGAAGTCTCGCACAAAGGCGGCGGCGTCATCGAGCTGCCAGGCCCCCGGACACGCCCCGTCCGCCCTCACCTCGAGATCTTCGCTGGCCCAGGCGGCGCTATCGGTCGCCTGGTTCGCGGCGACGGTCGTGCCCTCCCAACGGCGGTGCTACTCGACGATGGGGTTGCGAACCTGGTCGCCTTGGCCGAGCCGCCAGCAGTGCTCTCACGTTCGGTGACCGGGGGTTTCTGGGTCCTCTCCGCCGGCAACCTCCGTCGCCACGCGGACGACGGTGCCGTGCTGGCCCAGACCCCGATGGCGGCGCAAGACCTGGTGGCCGACGAGTCAGGAGGTGCCTGGGCGGTCACGTCGGAGGGCGCCGTGCATGTTTCGGTTTCCGGGTCCATCGACGGTCCGCGGCTTCCCTGGCCCATGAGGCGGGGTGTCACGACACTTGGCGACGCATTCTGTGGCATTACCTTGGACGGGCCGCCACGGATACGGTGCTTGACGCCCGATGGCGCCGAGCGCCGCGTGCGGCCCGAGAACGGACTCGAGCCTCTGGAGCAACTGGTGGCTCTCGGGCCGGGGGGCGATGCTCTCGTTGCCTCGGCGGCAACGGTGCGGCTCCTTGGAGCGGTGGGTGGAACCGAGGTGCTCGAAGTGCATGGGGCCGGTCTAGGCGACGGCGGCGAGCCTTTCGTTTCCCGTCATATCGGTTCGGATCTCTTCGTCACTCTTTCAGACGGCTCAGAACTGCAGTTCGCCGCGCCTGCGGACGCGCCCTCTCTCGGCGTCTTCCCGGTCGTCTGCCTGAAAGGCGGGCGTAGCTTGGCCTACGCTCAGGATCGTGCCGTGTGGTTCGACGAGCACGGCGTCGTCGCATCATCCCTACGCGTCGATGGCAAGGTTTTTCGGGACGAAGTCTTCTCGCAGGCCTGGCGGCTCGCCCCGGTGCGGGGCTTGGCAGCCCGTAACCCTACCGAGGTCTTGATCTCGGTCAGTGGGCCGGGACGGATCGTGGTTATCGCTGCTCCTATCGCGTGACGCACCTCTGCTCTCGGGTGCCTGCTCGAGCCTCCGATCTTGGGCGGCGGGGTGAGAAAGTTCTCGGAGAAGCCGATTCGGGGTGGCACCGCCGCCGGTAGAATGCCGCCACCGGCGCTTGTCGGAGCTTCACGAGTGGAGGACGCCATGGTTTCCGAGATCTTCGATCCCCAGAGCTGGCGCCCCGTAGAGGGGCTCGAGTTCACCGACATCACCTACCACCGCGCCGTCGATCACGGCACGGTGCGCATCGCCTTCGATCGCCCGGAGGTGCGCAACGCCTTTCGCCCCGGCACCGTCGACGAGCTCTACGCGGCGCTCGATCACGCCCGGCGTTGGAGCGACGTCGGCTGCGTGCTGCTGACCGGCAACGGGCCGTCGCCCAAGGACGGCGGCTGGGCGTTCTGCTCCGGCGGCGATCAGCGCATCCGCGGCAAGGATGGGTACAAGTACGAGAACTCGGGCGAAGGTGAAGTGGTTCCTGGGCGCCCCTCCGGGGCGACGGTTCCTGGGCGCCCCTCCGGGGCGACGGGCGTCGACCCGGCGCGCCTGGGCCGGCTCCACATCCTCGAAGTGCAGCGGCTGATTCGCTTCATGCCCAAGGTGGTGATCGCCGTCGTCCCCGGCTGGGCGGTGGGCGGCGGGCACAGCCTGCACGTGGTGTGCGACATGACGCTGGCCAGCCGCGAGCAGGCGGTGTTCAAGCAGACCGACGCCGACGTCGCCAGCTTCGACGGCGGCTTCGGCTCGGCGCTCCTGGCGCGGCAGGTCGGGCAGAAGCGGGCGCGGGAGATCTTCTTCATCGGCCGCGACTACTCCGCCCGGGAGGCTCACGAGATGGGCATGGCCAACGCGGTGGTCCCCCACGCCGAGCTCGAGGCCTTCGCGCTGGATTGGGCGGCGGAGATCAACAGCAAGAGCCCGACGGCGATCCGCATGCTCAAGTTCGCCTTCAACGCCTGTGACGACGGCCTGGTCGGCCAGCAGATCTTCGCCGGCGAAGCGACCCGTCTCGCCTACATGACCGACGAGGCCAGGGAGGGCCGCGACGCGTTCCTGGAGAAGCGGCCCCGGGACTTCTCGAAGTTCCCCTGGCACTATTGAGTGAGGAGCAGCTTCATGGCCCCAGACACCCCGAATCCGGACGGCGCTCGTCCCCTGGACGGCTTCCGGGTGCTCGAGCTCGGTCAGCTCATGGCCGGGCCGTTCGCCGGCACCATCCTCGGCTACTACGGCGCCGAGGTGATCAAGGTGGAAGCGCCCGGCACGGGGGACGCGGTGCGGCGCTGGCGGGTGATGGACGAGGGCACCTCGCTGTGGTGGCGCACCCTGGGGCGCAACAAGAAGTGCGTGACGATCAACCTGCGCCACGAGAAGGGGCGCGAGCTGGTGCGCCGCCTGGCGGTGCGCTGCGACGTGCTGCTCGAGAACTTCCGGCCGGGCACGCTGGAGCGCTGGGGGCTGGCGCCCGACGACCTGAAGCCCGAGAACCCGGACCTGATCTTCGCCCGGGTCTCGGGCTATGGCCAGACCGGACCGTATTCCTCGAAGCCGGGCTACGCCTCGGTGTGCGAAGGCGTCGGCGGCATGCGTTACGTCAACGGTCTGCCGGGCGAGCGGCCGATGCGGCCCAACCTGAGCCTCGGCGACTCGCTGACCGGCCTGCACGCCGCCTTCGGCGTGGTGATGGCTCTGCTCCACCGCCAGCGCGGCGGCCCCGGCCAGATCGTCGACGCCACCATCACCGAGTCGGTGTTCAACATGATGGAGGCGGTGGTCTCGGAGTACGACCGCTGCGGCGAGGTGCGCGAGCCCTCGGGCTCCACCATCACCGGCGTCGTGCCCACCAACACCTACCTGTGCAAGGACGGCAAGCACGTGATCATCGGCGGCAACGGCGACTCGATCTACAAGCGCCTGATGAACGCCGCCGGCCGGCTGGAGATGGGCGAGGATCCGCGCCTGGCCTCCAACGACGGCCGGGTGAAGCACCAGGACGAGGTCGACGGCGCGATCGGCGAGTGGACGGCGACCCTGACCATGGACGAGGTGCTGGCGGTTCTCGACGAGGCGCGGGTGCCGGCCGGCCCGATCAACAGCGTGGTCGAGATCGTGAACGACCCGCACTTCCAGGCGCGTGGCATGTTCGAGGAGGTCGAGGTCGGCGGCCGGCCGCTCAAGGTTCCGGCCATCGTGCCCAAGCTGTCGGCGACGCCGGGACGCACCGACTGGGCCGGGCCCGAGCTCGGCGCTCACAACACTGAGATCTTCGAGGGCTTCCTCGGCCTGTCGGCGGAAGAGGTCGACGCGCTGCGGCGCGAAGAGGTCATCTGAGTGGCGGAGCGCGAGATCGAAGAGGTCCTGGCCGAATACCGCCGCAAGGGTCTGGCCTCGCCGGTCGGTTTCGGCCGGCGGCCGGCGATCCTGGTGGTGGACGTCATCGTCGGCTTCACCGACCTCGAATCGCCGCTGGCCGCCGATCTCGATAGTGAGGTCGAGGCGATCTGCCGACTGCTCGACGCCGCCCGCGGGCGCCGGGTGCCGGTGTTCTTCACCACCACCACCTACGGCCCGGACTGCCGCGACGCCGGCTACTTCCTGAGCAAGGTGCCGTCGCTCGAGACCCTGCAGCACGGCTCCCGCTGGGTGGAGATCGACCCGCGCCTCGGCCGCCGGCCGGAGGAGACGGTGTTCGACAAGAAGTACGCCAGCGCCTTCTTCGGCACCGCCCTGGCCTCGACCCTGAGGTCGCTGCGTGTCGACACCGTGCTGGTCACCGGCTGCACCACCTCGGGCTGCGTGCGCGCCTCGGTGGTCGACGCCATCCAGCACGGCTTCCGGCCGATCGTGCCCCGCCAGTGCGTCGGCGACCGGGCCCCGGAGCCCCACCGCGCCAACCTGCTCGACATCCACGGCAAATACGGCGACGTGGTGGAGCTCGACGAGGCGCTGGAATACCTGGCGGGCATCGAGCGATGACTCTCCCCGACCACGTCCGCATCGTCGAGGTCGGCCCGCGCGACGGCTTCCAGGCAGAGTCCCGCTTCATCCCCACCGAGCTCAAGGTCGAGATCATCGAGCGCCTGGCCGCGGCCGGCGTGCGCGACATCGAGGCGGTCTCCTTCGTGCATCCGAGGGTGATACCGCAGATGGCCGACGCCGCCGAGGTCATGGCCCGCGTCGAGCGCCGGCCCGGGGTGCGTTACCTGGCGCTGGTGCCCAACCTGAAGGGCGCCGAGCGGGCGCTCGAGGCGGGCGTCGACGCGCTGCGGCTGGTGGTCTGCGTCACCGAGACCTACAACCGCAACAACGTCGGCCTGTCGGTCGACGAATCGCTCGAGCTGTTCGGTGACGTCGTGCGCCTGGCGGGCGACGTGCCCACCTCGGTGGTGCTGGCGGTGGCCTTCGGCTGTCCGTTCGAGGGCGAGGTGCCGGAGGACCGCGTGCTCGATCTCGCGCGTCGATTCGTGGATCTGGGAAGCGCCGAGCTCGGCATTGCCGACTCCGCCGGCCTGGCCAATCCGCTCCAGGTCCACCGCCTGCTGCGCCGCTTGGCAGAAGCTCTGCCCGGCGTGCCCAAGTGGCTTCACCTGCATGACACCCGGGGCCTGGGTCTGGCCAACGCCGTTGCGGCGATGGAGGAAGGCATCGACACCTTCGACACCTCCCTTGGCGGCCTCGGAGGCTGCCCGATCATGAAGGGCGCCTCGGGCAATATCGCCACCGAGGAGATGCTCTACCTCTGCCACGAGATGGGGCTCGCCACCGGCGTCGACCTGGACGCCGTGCGCGACGCCTCGCGGGCGCTGGAGGCGTTCCTCGGGCGCGAGCTGCCGAGCCGCGTGCTGCGGGCGGGAACCCGCGAGGAGCTGGTGGCGCGCAACCAGAACGCTGGAGAGCCATGCCGAGAATCCTGACCTCAGTGCCTGCTCGGGTGGCCCGGGTGGCACTGGGCTTGCCCGCCGGTATCTGCCTCGACCGACGAAACACACTGGCAGACAAGCTGCCAGTGGCACCCGGGCAAACGGAACCATTTCGGCTTATCCGATCGCGCCGGCGCCACGTAAGTCTCTATGGAAACCACACAAAGAAACCGATGCGTGTCGGGGAGGCGGGAGCTTTCACCGTCCAATTTCGCCGGTGACACAGAACCGAGGAGAACGCCCATGTCGAGCTCGATTTCCCGAATCGCCTTTCTGACCATGGTCTGCCTTTCGACCCTGATCGCCGTGCCGGCGATCGCCCAATCCGACGACGCTGGCGCCACGGAAGAAGAGGCGATCAGCGAAGAGATCACCGTCACCGCGCGGCAGGAGGAAGAGGCGCTGCAAGACGTGCCGGCCACCGTGTCGGTGCTCACCGGCGCGCAGATCGAGGCGGTCGGCGTGCAGCGCGCCGAGGACTTCGTCAAGCTGGTGCCGGGCGTCTCCATGGTCAACGCCGCCGAGGTGGGTGACACCCAGGTCAACATCCGCGGTATCAACGGCTCGCGCGACGCCGAGAACAGCTTTGCCTTCATCGTCGACGGCATCCTGATGACCAACCCGGCGGCCTTCAATCGCGAGTATGGCGACCTGTCGCAGATCGAGGTCATGAAAGGCCCGCAGGGCGCGCTCTACGGCCGCAACGCCGCCGCCGGCGCGATGATCGTCACCACCGCCAGGCCGGGCGACGAGACCGAGGGTGAGATCCGAGCGTCACTGGCCGAGGACTCGACCTATACCGGCTGGCTCAATCTCGGCGGCCCGTTCGGTGACGCCGGCAAGCACCGCTATGGCTTCTCGGCCGATTGGCGCACCTCCGACGGTTTCTACGTCAACAGCTTCCAACCGCAGGATGACATCGTCGACGACTTCACCAGCTACAACATCAGCGGCCGCCTGCTGTTCGACACCAGCGACAGCACCAGCTGGGATCTCAAGGCCCGTTATGGTGAGGTCGACGCGGCTTCGATTACCTTCAACGCGGTGTTCGCCTTGCCGGGGTTCGCCTCGGCGCTCGGCCTGCCGGAATTCTTCGAGGACTCCAACGACCACGAGTTCGTCTTTCAGGGCAACGTCGACCCGCAGAACGACCAGGAGGCGCTCGAGTTGTCGGTCAAGGTCGACCATCAGCGCGACTGGGGCCACATCAGGGCCTGGCTGCTCTACTCCGACATCGAGAACTCGTTATCCGCCGACGGCACCAGCGGCGCTTTCGGCTTCTTCAACTTCGAGCCGACCTGCCGCGCCAGCACCGCGGCGCTGTCGGCGGCCGGCTTCGTGCTGCCCTCACCCCAGATCCTCGCTCCGGTGCCGGAGTTCTCGATCTTCGGGCCCTACACTCCGACCACCTGCGACGGTACTCAGTACCAGGTGCGCAACCAGGAAGATCTGAGCTTCGAGGTGCGGCTCTCGGGCGACGCCTCGGACCGTCTGCGCTGGCAGGCCGGAGCCTACTATCTGAACATCGACCGCGAGGTGGGCGTCAACCTTGGGATCGACCTCGGCCAGGGGGTCGTCGAACAGCTCTTCGTGCCGCAGGGCGGCGCCAACCCCACCGAGCAGCTGGTGCACGACAACTTCAAGACCGACGTCTTCGCCCTCTTCGGCGCGCTGCGCTACGACCTGAGCGACGACGTGGAGCTGTCGCTGGCGCTGCGCTACGACCAGGAGGAGCGCGGCGTGCGCAACCTCGTGCCCACCGACGCGCGCACCCAGTACGTGGACTTCACCCTCGACGGCATGTTCACCGGCGGGGCGCCGCTGAACCCCGGCCTCGATCCGATCATCAATCCCTCGGGCACCATCGCGCCCAAGAGCGAGACCTTCGACGAGGTGCAGCCCAAGGTCAGCTTCACCTGGGACGCCAGCGACCGCTTCACCCTCTTCGGCAGCTGGGGCGTCGGTTTCAAGAGCGGCGGTTTCAACAACCAGGGCTCGAACGCCACCGTGGAGATTTTCTACAACAGCTTCATCGGCACCGACCTGGTGATCGAAGACCAGTTCGACGAGGAAACCTCGAGCGCTTTCGAGCTCGGCTTCAAGTCCGAGGTCAGCCCACGTTTCTACCTCGAGGGCTCGCTGTACCAGACCGACGTCGACGACATGCAGTTCTTCGAGTTCCTCGTCGGGCCCTTCGGCCTGCTGCGGGTGGTTTCCAACATCGACGAGGTGGACATCCAGGGCGCCGAGCTGGGCTTCAACTGGCGGGCCAGCGACAGCTTGACCGTGTACTCCGGATTCAACTTCATCGACAGCGAGATCCAGGCCAATACCTCGCGGCCGGCGACCGTGGGCAACGAGTCGCCCTATACCCCCGAGTACACCGGCAACCTGGCGGCGGACTTCTCGAAGCCGGTCTCCGAAGACTGGATCTTCACCGCCAGCGCCTACTTGACCTTCGTCGGCGAGACCTGGTTCCACACCGTCCAGGAGAATACCCGGGTGACGCTGTTCGACGCCGTCTTCCCGGGTCTCGGCACCGCGGATTACTCGTTGACCCGGCGCGACAGCCACGAGCTGCTCGACCTCCGGATCGGGGTGGCGAACGAGAAGTGGTCGGTGACGCTGTTCGGCAACAACATCACCGACGAGAAGTACCTGGAGGAGAACATCACGGCGCCCGAGTTCGGCGGCTCGTTCGTTCATCCTGGTACGTTGCGCCGGGTGGGTGTGGAGTTGGGATACCGCTTCTAGTGGTCCGGCGCATCCACCATCTCGACTTCGTCGTCCGCGACCTGTGCCAAGCCGTAGGCGCGGTCGATCGCAAGGCTGAGCTTGTATTGTAATACGTTTCGTATTACAATCCCGCCGGGAGGCAATCTTGAGCACACGAACCGTACGACTGGATGACGAGTCAGAGCAGGTTCTGCACAACCTGGTGCGGAACACGGGCCTCACCATTTCGGCGGTCTTCAAACGAGGCCTGCTGGCGCTGGAACAGCAGCTGGGTCGCGAAGCGAGTCGATCTCCCTATCAGATCTACGAGGAGCTCGATCTCGGCGAGGGTGGCTACGCGGTCGTACCGTCGACCGAGACCCGTCGCGGCGTCGCGGAGGCGATCCGGCGGAAGCTCGACCGGTGATTCTGGTGGACACGGGGCCACTCGTGGCTCTGTTCGATCCCAGGGACTCCCAGCACCAGCGATGCCGTACCGCGTTGCAGTCGCTGCGAGAGCCACTCGTGACGACGATTTCTGTCCTGACCGAGGCGTTCCACATGCTCTCCCCTGCGAGCATCGGCTCTGATCGGTTGCGAGACTTCATCCAGCGCGGAGGGCTCACGATATGGTTCATGGATCCGCAGGGGGTCGAGCGGGCATTCGAGCTCATGGAACGATACGCTGATCACCCGATGGATCTCGCGGACGCATCGTTGATCGTCGCGGCCGAGAAGTTGAAGACTCAGAAGATCTTCACGATCGACCGCGATGACTTCGAGACCTATCGGATTCAGCGAGGTCACCGTCACAAGGCGATAGAGATTGTCGGGTGATCTCATACAATCTCATGAGATTCCGCTGGATCCTTCCGCTGCTACTCTTCCTCGCCTGCCGCCCGGCGGCCGAGGACCATCGCGCCGACGCGTCGCGTCTGGTTCTGATGAATCTGAACGCCGAGTTCCTGTGGGACGGCGTGGCGCCGGAGGAGGGCAAGATCGACTTTCCCTGGAAGGGCTCGCGGGAGAAGGCCGAGGCCCACATGGCCGACGTGGCGGAGATCATCCGGGCTCACGATCCGGACGTCGTGCACCTGGCGGAGGTCGAGAACCGGCGGGCGCTGGACACGTTCAACGACAAGTTCCTGGCCGACAGCGGCTACCGCACCTACTTCGTTCCCGGCATGGACACCGCCACCGGCCAGGACGTGGCGCTGCTCAGCCGGGTGGAGCTCGAGAAGATCTCCCGCGACTCGCGCCGGGGGCGCAGTGGAGGTACTCAAAAAGGGGTTTCGAAACACTACGTTGCAACACTCACCGCCGGAGACCTGCGCCTGGGGCTGGTGGGCATCCACCTGCTGGCTCGGCCGGGCAACCAGAGCCGCGTCGAGCCTCGTGAGGCGCAGGCCGACGCGGTGCGCCGCATGGCCCGCGACCTGGCGGACCGCGGTCGCTCGGTGATCGTGTGGGGCGACTTCAACGACTTCGACGACCGCACCCGCGACCGCTCGGGCAACCGCCCGATCACCCGCGTGATGGAGTGGATCCGGGGGCTCGACCCCGACGACCCGCACGACGACTTGTTCAATGTCACCGAGCGTCTGCCCCGCCAGCAGCGCTACACCAACGGCCGCGACGCCATCGACCACGTGCTGATCAGCCCGGACCTGGTGCCGCGCCTGCTCGAGGTCGAGATCTCCCACGACCACGACCCGCGCGCCGTGACCAACCACTTCCCGATCATCATCCACCTGCGGGTGGCGGTCGGGGGATAGCCAGGCTGAGATTCTCCGAGGCCGCGATCCTCAGCCGAGCAACTTCAGCTCCGCCCAATCCAGGGCGTAGCCGAGCGCAACCTTGACTTCGAGGCGCTTTGTCGCGTCAAGCTCGCCGATAGCCTCTCCGAGGCGAGCCTTGGCGACGACATGGAGATTGTCGAGGTTCACCACGGATGGCCGCGTCAGACCCTCTCTTCTGCCGACTCTGACTTCCTGAGGGATCTCGCGAATCGTCGAGGTGATCTCGGCGACGATGACCTTGGTCAGGTACTCGAAGGCGGGTGTGCGGGAAAGAAGGAGTACCGGTCGTCGGCCGATTGGTGTGGGCATGTCTGCCCAGCAGATCTCGTATTGCTGCAAGGCGATTCGCCAATCCGAGCGATTTCGTCGGTGCTACGACTCCCAGGCATCGGGATCGACGTAGGCGTCGGCGGCAGAATCAGGCTGACGAGCGTAGGCTTCCGCAGTTTCCTGCTCTTCCAGCTCCCAGAGCGCCCTCCGGATGGCCATCGAGACGAATTCCGACCTTTGCGTAGATCTATGGGGCCCAACCCTGTCGAGCTTCTCCACGACTTCGTCTTCTACTTCGATGAGCAACGCCGCCATGGATCTCAGTCTATCAGATCACGTCTCCTCCGGCCGCAGCGATTGGGTGTCCTGGACCACCAGGGTGCCGCTGCCCTCGTTGGTGAAGACCTCGAGCAGCAGGCTGTCACGCACCTTCCAGGAGATTACGTGCACGCGGGAGACGCCGCCGGCGAGCGCGTCGCGGATGGCGGTGACCTTGGGGAGCATGCCGCCCGCCAGGGCGCCCGCCTGCTCCAAGGCGTCGAGGCCCTTGGCGTCGGTGTAGGAGACCAGGCTGGAGGGATCTCCTGAGTCTTCGAGAATACCGGGCGCCTCGGTGAGTAGAATCAGCTTCTCCGCCTCCATCTCCCTGGCAAGCCGCGACGCCACCACATCGGCGTTGACGTTGAGTACCTCGCCATGATCGTCGGCCGACAGCGGGCTGACCACCGGTACGAAATGTTCGTCCAGGATGCGTTTCAGCACCCCCGACCGTACCGAGACGATGTCGCCGACGTAGCCGAAGTCCACTTCGCCCTCGCCTTCGATCGCCACCGGCGGCCGCCGTCGCGCGCGGACGAGGCCGGCGTCGACGCCGGAGATGCCCAGTGCCGGGACCCCGAGCTCGCGGCATACGGCCACGACCTGGGTGTTGATGCTGCCGTTGAAGGTCATGGTGGCGACGTCGCGGGTCGCCGCGTCGGTCACGCGCCGGCCCTCGACGAAGCGGGTCTCCAGGCCCAGCTTGCCGGCCAGCTCGGTGGCCTGGCCGCCGCCGCCGTGGACGACGACCACCCGGATACCGAGTCGGTGGAGCAGCCCCACCTGTTCCATGAGGGCGCTGATGCGCCGGCGGTTGGCGACGACCTGGCCCCCAGCCTTGACCACGAAGGTCCGCCCCTGGAAGAGGCGCAGGTAGGGCTCGGCGGCGCGCAACGCGGCGATGGCGACGTGGCGGTCGTGCTCGGTGGTCACGAGGTCTCCTTTGCCGGTATGTCCGCCAGGGCTTCCTCCAGGGCACAGGCGTCGGCGTCCTCGAGATTGAGCGGCGGCATCAGGCGCACGATCTCCGGATCGGTGGCGCCACCGGCGAGGATTCCCCGGTGCCGGAGCTCTGCCAGTACCTGTGTCGCCGGCCGGTCGCAGCGCAGGCCGAGCAGCAGGCCGCGGCCCTGGACGTCCACCACCGGCCCGATTCGGCAGCTGTGACGGATCCGTTCCCCGAGGTGCCGCACCCGTTCGAGGAATCCAGACGCCTCCAGATGCTCGATCACCGTGCTGATCCACACGCAGGCCAGCGGCCCGCCACCGAAGGTGGTGCCGAGCGCCCCCGGTGGCAGCGAGTCGGCGATTCGGGCCGGCGCGATCACCGCGCCGGCGGGAAAGCCGCCGGCCAGCCCTTTGGCGGTGGTGATCACGTCGGGCACGACTCCCGCCGCGTCGATCGCGAACGCCGTCCCCGTGCGCCCCATGCCGCACTGCACCTCGTCGGCGATCAGCCAGGCACCGTGGCGCTCGGTCGTCACGCGCGCTACCTGTAGGAACTCTGTGCTCAGCTCACGCGACCCGGCCAGACCCTGCACCGGCTCCAGAATCACCGCCGCGGTGCGGTCGTCCACCGCCGCGGCCAGGGCTTGGCGGTCGTCGGGCGGCGCCCATACGACGTCGAAGGGCGCGCGGGGAAACGCGTACCAGCTCTCCCGGCCATGAGAGCAGGCGCCGGCGGCCGCGGTGCGGCCGTGGAAGCCGCCCTCGACGGCCACCACCTTGTCGCGGTCCCGCTCTCGAAAGGCGAGGCGCAGAGCGTTCTCATTGGCCTCGGCGCCGGAATTGACCAGGAACACCCGGTCGAGCCCCGGCGGCGCGAGGCGCGCCAGATCCTCGCAGGCCTTGTGGCGCACCTCGAGCTCCACCAGGTTGGTCTGGAAATGGAGTCGCTCCGCCTGCTCACGCAGGACTTCGAGCATGCCGGCATGCCGGTAACCAAGGGCGGCCACGGCGTGGCCGCCGTAGAAATCGATCAGCTCCCGGCCGCCTGAGGTGCGCACCCGCGAGCCCGATCCCTCGACGATCTCGAGGTCGAGCCGCTTGTAGACCGGAAACTCGAAGGACTCACTCACCCTCGGAGATCCGCTTCGCCCCCAGGGTGCGCAGCCGCAGGGCCCGCAGCCGGATGAAGCCGGTGGCGTCGGACTGGTCATAGACGTCGTCGGCTTCGAAGGTGGCGATCTTCTCGTCGTAGAGGGTGTGGGTGTCAGACCGCCGGCCCTCGACCGACGCGTTGCCCTTGTAGAGCTTGAGACGCGCCTCGCCGTTGACCCGCTCCTGCACCGAGTCCATGAACGACTGCAGTGCCTCGCGCTCAGGGCTGAACCACAGACCGTTGTAGATGATCTCGGAGAAACGCGGCATCAGCTCGTCGCGCAGGTGTTGGACCTCACGGTCGAGCGTGATTGACTCGACCGCCCTATGGGCGTGGAGCAGCAGTGTGCAACCCGGGGTCTCGTAGACGCCGCGGCTCTTCATGCCCAGGAAGCGGTTTTCCACGATGTCCACCCGGCCGACACCGTGGCGGCCGCCGAGAGCGTTGAGCTCGCTCACCAGCTCCACCGGGGCCAGCTCCCTGCCGTTGACGGCCACCGGTGTGCCTTTCTCGAAGCGGATGGTCACGTGCTCGGGCTCATCGGGCGCGTCCTCCGGATCGGTGGTCATGCGGAACATGCCCTCGGGCGGCCCGGCCCAGGGATCCTCGAGAATGCCGCCCTCGTAGGAGATGTGCATCAGGTTGGCGTCCATCGAGTATTCCGGCTTGGGCGCCGCGGCCAGGTTGAGGCCGTGCTCGTGGGCGTAGGCGACCAGGTCCGAGCGCCCCTTCATGTCCCACTCGCGCCAGGGGGCGATGATGCGGATGTTGGGCTTGAGCGCGTAGGCGGCGAGCTCGAATCGGATCTGGTCGTTGCCCTTGCCGGTGGCGCCGTGGGCAATCGTTTCGGCGCCGAAGCGCTCGGCGGCGCGCATCAGGCCGCGGGCGATCACCGGCCGGGCCAGCGCCGTGCCCATCAGGTAGTACCACTCGTAGACGGCGTTGGCGCGCAGCGCCGGGAAGATGCAGTCGCGCGCGAACTCCTCGCGCAGGTCTTCCACCACGATCTCGCTGGCGCCGGTTTCGAGCGCCGCCTGCCGGGCCTGCTCGACCTCGCCGCCCTGTCCGACGTCCGCCATGTAGGCGATCACCTCGGCGTCGTATTGTTCCCGGATCCAGTGCAGGATCACCGAGGTGTCGAGTCCCCCGGAGTAAGCCAGTACCACTTTCATCTCTTCCTCCAGAATCTCGTCAAGCTTCCAGAATCTCTTCCAGCAGCCGTGCCACCGCGGCGTCGCGGGTGACGATCAGCACGGTGTCGTTACTGGAAACAGTACCGGGTACCCGGCGTTTGTCAAGCTGAATCTTCTGCTAAGCTCCGCCGGCTTTCGGAGCCTCCTCCGAGCAAAGGAAGACCGAAGTGTCCAAGAAGGGAACTCTCGCCATTCTCACCGGCGGCGGCGACGTGCCAGGGCTGAATCCGGCGATCCGCGCGGTCACCATCCGTGCCTTGCGAGAGGGCTACCGTGTGCTCGGAATCCGGCGGGGATGGGCTGGGCTGGTGGACGTGGTGCCCGACGCCGAGGCCGACAATTCGGCTCACGTGCAGGAGCTGACCCAGGACGAGGTCAACCGAGCGGGGCGTACCGGGGGGACCTTCCTCCATACCTCCCGGACCCGTCCCAGCCGTCTACCGAAGGCGGTGGTGCCGCCGCATCTCCAGGACAGCTACACCGACGAAATCAACGACGTCACGCCGTCGGTGCTCGAGAACCTGGAGTTCCTCGGCATCGACTTCCTGATTCCGATTGGCGGTGACGACACCCTGAGCTACGGACAGCGTCTCGACCGCGAGGGCGTCAAGGTGGTGGCGATCCCCAAGACCATGGACAACGACGTTCCCGGCACCGACTACTGCATCGGGTTCTCGACCTGCGTCACCCGCACCATCGAGCTGACCCACGAGCTGCGCACGACCGCCGGCTCCCACGAGCGTTTCCTGGTGATCGAAGTCTTCGGCCGCTACGCCGGCTACACCGCCCTGCTGCCCACCATGGCCGGAGCCGCCGACCGCTGCGTGATCCCGGAATATCCCTTCGATATCGATCATCTGACCGAGGTCCTCTCCGAGGATCGCAGACACCACCCGAGCCGCTATGCCGTGGTCCTGGTTTCAGAAGGAGCGCGGATCAAGGGCCAGGACGAGATGGCGTTCGAAGGCCAGGAAACAGATCAGTACGGCCACAAGAAGCTGGGCGGCATCGGCGATCGTGTGGCCAGCGCGCTCAAAGAGCGCTCGCCCAAGTTCAACGACGGACGCCGCGTCAACATCGTCAACCAGCGGCTGAGCTACCTGGTGCGCTGCGGCGCTCCCGATGCGCTCGATTCGATCGCGCCAATGGCATTCGGCAACCTGGCGCTGGACCTGGTGCTCGAGGGCAAGACCGGGCGGCTGGTGAGCCTGCGGGGCGGCATCTACGACAGCGTGCCGATCGATGTGGTCGTCGGGCGTGAGAAAAAGATCGACGTCGTCAAGTACTACAACGCCGAGCGTCTCAGGCCGCGCTACACGAGCTTCCTGCGCCAGCCGGTGTTCATCATGACCAGCGATGTTTAGCGTCGTCGCCGCCGCAGGAGGGCGAGACCGAGGAGGCCGGCACCTCCAGCGAGCATGGCCCACTTGGCGGTGTTCCTGCCGGATGCCTTGACGCCCTTGGCGGCGATCGGGATCGCTGCAAGGCGGGTGGCCGTGTCACGGCGCACGGATTCCAGGTGCTCGGCGTCGGAGAGCAGGCCTTCGGCGAGCGCGCGCTTGTGGGCGAAGTCTTCGTCTGAGAGGTAGCGGCCGAAGGAGCGCAGCCCGGCAATCTGGAACTCGTGTTTGTCGAACAGCCGCTGGATCTCCTTGACCCGCTTCATCTCGATGTTGCGCCCGATCGTGTAGTTTTCGAAGCGGCCCTCCATCGCCAGCAGCGCGGTCTCCGCCAGGCAGGCGTAGGCGGTCTTCGGCGGCAGGCCGATGTTGTAGCCGAAGTCGATATCGCCGGGGATCAAAACCTCGCCGCTCTCGATCACTGCCACGTCGGGGCGCAGCGCCGCCTCCCGTGGACCGACGTCGGGCGGCCGGGCGACGTCGCAGATCACCGCTCCCGGCTTGCAGGCCGAGATGTCGAGGATCCGCTGGCCGAAGGCCGAGGTAGCGGTGACGATCAGATCGCAGTCCGCCGCCAGGTCGCCCGGCCGGGTGGCGATGGTGACGGTCGTGCCCGGGGACTCGCACTCGATGGTGCGCTTGAGGTCGATCAACTTCTCGGGCTCGATCGAGACCAGCACAACGTCACCGGTCGCCTGAGCCAGCAGCCGCGAGCATACCGAGCCGATCGAGCCGGTGGCGCCGATCACCATCGCCCGGCCCCGGGTCAGATCGGTGAGCCCCATGTGGGCCGCCGCCTGCTTGGCCGCCTCCAGAGTCGCGGCCACGGTCAGGCTGTTGCCGCTGGTGATCGCGATGTTGGCCTCGTGCGCCACCGTGGCGCCGGCGTCGCCGACGACGCTGGTGAAGGCACCCAGGCCCATGAGTCGCGCACCCTTGCGCTCCGCCATGCGTGCCGCCTGGTTCAGCCGCTCGTAGGTGAAACGCTCGCCGTGACGCATCATCTGGCGCGGCGTGGCCGCCAGGCTGATCAGGTGGCCCTCGATGCGCTGCCCGGTGGTGGGCGACTCGCCACCGGTGATGCGCGAGATGTACATCGGCGGCAGGTAGGCGGCGACGCTCTCGACCAGATCGTCGGGCAGGTAGCGAGTCCAGCGAAAGGCCGGGTGCTTGTGGATGAAGCTGATGTCCAGCGGATGGATGACGAAGGCGAAGCGGTGGATGCCGGCCTCGTGATCCTGCAGGTAGCGGATGGCGGGCTGCCACTCCAGGTCCGCCATGAGGTCGAGATAGGTGTCCTCGTGCAGCGGCGCGTCGGGATCGTGGCGTAGAGCCACGAACAGGGCCTCGATGGCGGCCGGGGACCAGCGGCCCAGGTCGTCGCCGTCGTCCAGCGACGGCATCAGGGTGACGACGATCGAGACGCCGCGGCGCCGGAAGTCTTCGAGGTCCTCCTCGCGCGCCCAGGGCACCACAACCGTCTTGCGTTTGAGCTTGGCCGGGGCGAACCGACGGATCGTCCAGACGTCGCCGGCCAGTACGTCGGCCCAGGCGCAGCGGGCGGCGACCGGGGTCCTAGAGTTGGGTTGGGGGAGGGGCTGGATCTTCCGGAAAGGAGCGTCCTTCAGCCTTTCCAGAGTCGGCTGGGCAGCCTGATCCAGCGTCCAGCGGCTGCCCAGTACCGGCACGTCGGGGAGGCCGAAGTAGATCTCCGGGTCGGCGTAGCGAATGTGGGAGGAATGGCGGCCGAGGGCGTGAGCCAGTCCGGTGTGGTTGACCCCGGGCAGCATCAGGATCCGCTTCTGGCTGAAGATGCCGGGCTCGGCACGGTCGGCGAGGATCACGCCCCAGCGCTCGAGGCCCGAGCGGATGCCACCGCCGTCGACCACCGGCGTGGTCGTGGCCGCATCCGGCAGGGTCGCCCCGAGCCCGTGGCCCAGGCGCGCCCGCCCCAGCTCGAGGTGGATCGGCAGCCCTTCGAGCCCGATCGCGTCGACCTCGCCGTCGTGCTCCGCGATCAGCTCCCGCGCTCGCTCCGCCGAAGCGCCGCAGCCCAGGCGCCGGACTTCGGCCTCGCGGCCACGGAACGAGAGGCTCGAGGTCTCGTTGGCTTCGTCGCCGCAGTGGATGACGAGAATCTTCTTCATCTGGGGGCCCGGTTCGTCTGGACCCCCTAGTCTACCTCGATCTGGCTCGGGAGCTCGATCGAAGGTGCCCTGAATCCGCTAAGCGCTCCGACGCCTCTCGAGCAGGTACTGGACGCCATAGCACAGGGTGAACATCAGAATAACGAGTATCAGAGTCACGGTCTTCCCTCCCTTCGGCTTACTGTCGCCTCGTTGGCCTCCTTCAGATTTAGGAGTCCGAGGAGGTAGGTGAAGGGTTAGTCGCAGCCGGCTCCTTTGACGGTCATGGCACAATCCCACCTCCAGCTCTCCGGCGAAAGTACCGGGCGTCTCAGGGAGAGCCGTCCTCGATCAGCTCTCTCGCCAACGCCGCGGTGGCCCGCGCCCGCCCGGCCCAGTGATGCGCTGCCGGCCCGAGCAGCTCGGCCTGCTCACGGTGGCGAGTCGCCCAACCGTCACATTCCCGGGCGATCCAGCCCAGGGTCGCCGCGGGTTCCTGGGAGAGCAGGGCCTTCAGCACGAACCTGCGTTCACCGGCCCGTGGGGCGAGCTCGCACTCTCGGGCGGCGCGGACGAGATCGTCGCGGACCAGGATCAGGCCGCTGCGGGCGGGGCTGAGCAGCGAGTCGAGAAAGCCTTCGGATCCCCCAATTCTAGGGTCGACGAGCGCGGGTGCCTGGCGCAGGTGGAGGGAGAGACGCTCCTGGTGGCCGAGGCGCCCGGCTTCGGCGGCGAGGGCCTGGCGCAGGACCCTTGACCACCGGCGGTAGTAGGTGGGCGCCAGGCAGTCGAGCTTAGCCAGATAGACCGGCAGCCAGCTCAACAGGTGCTCGCAGAGGAAGGCCCTCTGTGCCCGCCGTTGGGGCTCTCCGCCAGCCGCCGGTTCGGCGAGCTGCGCGTAGAGTGCCAGCATGACGGCCAGGTGATCGGGTTCGGCGGGCGGTGTCTCGCTCAGGGCGCGCCAGAAGCCGGCGATGCGGTCACGGGCCTCGCCGCCGAGCATGCCCTCGGCTCCGAGGTAGACCGAGGCGTAGGGGTAGAGCTGGAAGAGGAAGAGCTCGGTGTGCTCCGCCTCGGGCGCGACCGGGCCGAGGTCGAGCAGGTCGGCCAGTGGCTGATGGTCGGGGCTCGGCGGCTCGAGCAGCACACCCAGGGTTCGGAAGAGCTCCATGGCGGGACTATACTGCCTCGCGATGGCGCATTCATGGTTGTTGCTGCCGGCGTTGGTTGTCGTCGCCGCGTTGGTGCAGGTCGTCCTGGTTGGCCTGGCCCGAGGCCTCGGCCGCCGCCTGTCACGCGGAGCGATGGTGGCCGGTGTGCTGGTGCCGCTGCTTTTCCTGGCACCCTGGTGGAGCGGCCGGATCGCCCTCGCTCCTCTCGGTGTTCTCGCTAACCAGACGCCAGGGGTCACCGAACGGATCGAGACGCCGCACGACGTGCTGAACGACACGGTTCATCAGTTCTTGCCCTGGGAACGCGAGGTGCGACGGGCCTGGGGCGAAGGGCGCTTGCCGCTGTGGTCCGACACGCTCGACGGCGGCAGCTCGCCCTGGGTCAACCCCCAGGCAGGCGTCCTGTCGCCGATCGCCATGGCGTCGCGGGCGTTGCCGTTCGAGGCGTTTCTGCTGGTGACGTTGTTCCTGAAGCTGATGGTGGCGATCGAGGGTTGCTGGCTGCTGTGCCGGGTGCTGGGTGCAGGGCACCGCGCGGCCCTGCTGGGTGCGGTGTCTTTCGCGCTCGGCGGCGGCATGATCGGCTGGGCGCTGTTTCCCCACACCCGGACCGCGGCCTGGCTGCCCTGGATGGTCGCGGCTGCGATCGTCGTGGCGCGGCGTCCGGATCGCTGGTCGATCGCTGTCACTTCGTTGACTACCGCCCTGGTCCTGCTGTCCGGACATCCCGAGACGGCTTTTGCCGGTGGCTTGCTCGCCGCTGTCTGCGGCCTGGCGATGCGCCGGCGAAGAGAGTGCCGGCGAAGAGAATGCCGGCGAGAGGTACCTTTCGCGCGGAGCTTCAGGGTGCTGGCCGTCGCCGCCGTACTCGGCTTCGGCCTGGCAGCGGTGCAGTGGGTGCCGTTTCTGGAGTATCTGCCGCATTCCCAGAGGCTCTCCGGTGAGGCGTTGGCAGGCTCGAGGCCTGTCGATCTGTTGCGTCCCGGGAGCTGGTTCATCGACGGCGGGCCCTGGGCGCTGGCGGCGCCGTTTCATCCCCATACGTTCGGCCGTCCGTACGAAGACGGCCATCGCGGTCCTGGCAACTGGGCGGCGAGCGCGCCCCTGTACAGCGGCCTGCTGGTTGCGGCGGGCGTTCTGGTTGCCGCCTCCGGCCGGCACCGGCGGCGAGCCTGTTGGTTGCTCGGTTTCGCGCTGGTGATGTTGCTGATGGTGATCGGACCCCTCGACTCTCTCCATCATCGGTTGCCGGTGCTCCACGCCAGCAACACTTCACGGTATCTGCTCGCCGCCGCCCTGGCCCTCGCGGTCGCCGCCGCGCTGGGGTTCGACGAGATGCTGCGGCGGGCGCGGCGTGGACGCTTCGTCGCTCTGACCGGGATGGCCGCGGTGATCAGCCTGGTGGTGCCCGTCGCCCGCGGAGTGACTTGGAGCGTGCCGGTCGCTCTCCTCTGGTTGTCGCTGCTGCTGGCGATCGGCTGGCGGTTTTCCGGCGGCTGGCATGCTCGAGGACGGTGGGCACGCTGGGCGGTGATGATCCTGGTGGTGCTCCTGGATCTGGTCCCCTGGGGTCGGCGCCACCTGCCCCGAGCGCCGGCGATGGATCTCGCCGCCAACCCGGCGCTCGAGGAGCTGCACCGCGAGCTGGCTGCGGCCGGGCCGTGGCGGGCGGTGGGGGAGGGCTACACGTCCTACCCTTCCGTCCTGCCGCTGTATGGCATTGCCGACGCCCGCCCTCACAACCCGATTGCCCATGGCGATCAGGTCGCCGTGCTCGCGGCGGTGTTCGACTTCGACCCGGTGACGCAGTACTTCGCGCCCTTTCGCAACGTCGGCCACCCGCTGCTCGACTTTCTGAACGTGCGCGTGATCGTTTCACGAGGAGGTGGCGAAACACTGCCGCCCGGGCTGTCGCGCCAGAGGCGCGCCAACGAGATAACGCGGTTCGACGGCGACCGCTTCGGCGACTGGCGCTTCTACCGCAATGCGGACGCCCTGCCGCGTTTCTTCCTCGCCCGCCGGAGCGAGGCAGTGGAGCGGCGCGAGCTGTTCGGGCGGCTCCGCGGGCTGCGCGATCCGCGGACGGTGGTGCTGTCGGCGGACCAGGTTCCGAATGGGCCGGTGCGGCGCGAATGGCCTGAGGCGACGGTTCGGCTCGTCAAAGGAAATCCGGGTCACGTAGTCCTCGACGTCGGTGGTGCCGGCGAACGGCTGCTCGCTACCTCGCTTCCTCATCTCTCGGGTTGGTCCGCCCGGGTCGGGACGCAGCGGCTCCGTCGACTTCGGATCAACGGTGCCTTCGCCGGCTTCCAGATCGGCGCCGGGGCACGCGAGGTCGAGCTGCGTTTCCGTCCGCCGGGGCTGGGCCTCGGCCTAGGCGTCACGCTGATCTCGGCCGTGGGCCTGTTGCTGCTGATCGTCTCGGGCGCTCGCGTCCGGCGGGCTGCCATCCACACCTCCTGAGGGCCGGTCGGGACAGACATGGCAACATCGACGCTAGCGGTACGTATTGCCAACGGGAGGGGAGGCTCCATGTACGGCGACGGATTTCCCGGCAAGAGAAGGCGGAGATGGGTGCGGCTCGCGCTCGCGCTGTGGGTGATCTTCGCTCCGGCGGCTCTGGCGCAGCCGGAGAAGATCAAGTTCGACCGGCTCTCGATCGACCAGGGGCTGTCGCAGGCTTCGGGCAATGCCATCCTCGAGGATCGCCAGGGTTTCCTGTGGATCGGTACCCAGGACGGCCTCAATCGCTGGGACGGCTACGAGCTCGAGATCTTCAAGCGCGACCCGCTCGACGAGGCGTCGCTGGCCGACAACTTCATCGTCAATCTGTGGGAAGACTCACACGGCCTGATCTGGGTCTTCCACGCCGGCGGACGGGCGCTGACGTTGCTCGACCCGGCGCGCCGCAGCTTCCGCCGGCTGGCGCACGATCCGGACGAGCTCCGGTCCCTCGGAGGAGCGGCCCGGTTCCTCAACGCCAACGCCGTCTTCGAGGACGAGCGTGGCCGGGTCTGGTTGGGGACGATCGGCGGCGGCATCGAGCTGATCGATCGCGCCACCTGGCAGGTGGAGCACCTACGCCACGATCCGGAAGATCCCGAATCGCTGGCTCACGACGAGGTCAACCGGTTTCTGGTGACCGGCAACGGCGAGCTGTGGATCGCCACCGACGGCGGGTTGCAGCGCCGCCACCCGCCGTCGCCCGCCGGTCACGAGCGGTTCGACACCTTCGTCCACGATCCGGAGAATCCCACGAGCTTGCCCGAGGGTGACGTGATCGGCCTGCTCGAGGACCCCGACGGCAGGTTGTGGGTAGGCGCCACCAGGGGTTTCGCCCGCTTCGACCCAGATCAGGGGACCTTCGAGCGTTTTCTCGAGGGCGATGACTACCCGGAGGTAGCCGAAGGAGACGGCGCCGGGGATCCGTTCGCGTTCCCGGGAATCATCGATCGCCGCGGCTGGTTATGGGTCGGCACCCGCGCGGGCGCCTCGGTGTTCGATCGAGAGACCGGTCGATTCCGTCACTATCGTCCCGACCCCGACGACCCCTACAGTCTCAGCGGCCGATTCGTTCAGGACGTCCACGAAGACTCGACCGGCGACCTGTGGCTGGCGACCAATCGGGGCCTCAGCCGCTACTCGCCGGAGCAGGACGCCTTCGACGTCTACGTCCACGATCCGGCGGACCCCCGCAGTCTGGGCGACGATCTGGTCAACGGCATCTACGAGAGCCGTTCCGGCATTCTCTGGTTCGGCACCTTCAGTGGCGGCGTCTCGAGCTTCAGCCGCGCCAAGCACAAGTTCGCCCACGTCGCCCGCGACCCGCGCGACTCCTCGGGCCTCTCCGAGGACACCGTGTTCACGATCCTGATCGACCGCCAGGGCACCCTGTGGATCGGCACCCAGCAGGGAGGGCTGCACCGGTACGACGAGGATCAACGTCGCGTGGTCGAGCGCTACTTTCGCGACCCCGGCGGCCCCCGCGACATGGGCAGCGACTACGCCCAGGTGCTCTACGAAGACTCGGCCGGCCGGTTCTGGGTCGGCACCGGGGGTGGCGGTCTGGTGCTGATCGATCGCGAGCGAGGCCGCGTCGCGCGGCGCTACACCCATGATCCGGACGACGACAGCTCGCTCTCCAGCGATGGCGTGTCGGCACTCCACGAGGACTCAGGAGGCACCTTCTGGCTCGCCACCAACAACGGCGTCGACATCCTCGATCGCGAGACGGGTCGCTTCGAGCGCCTGGAGCACGATCCGGAGAATCCGGACCGCAGCCTGCCGCAGACGCGGATCCGCTGGTTCCACGAAGACCGTAAGGGCCGGTTCTGGCTGGGCACCCGGGCCGGGCTCTGTCTGCTGGACCGGGAGAGCCGCGAGGTGAGCTGTCACCGCCACGATCCGGCCGACCCGGTCAGCCTCAGCCACGACAGCGTCATGGACCTGTGGGAGGCGCCGGACGGCACGTTCTGGATCGCCACCTACGGCGGTGGGCTGAACCATTTCGATCCCGAGACCGGCACCGCCAGCCACCTGACGATGCGCGAGGGGCTGCCCAACGATTCGCTCTACAGCGTGCTGCCCGACGGCAATGGGTATCTGTGGCTGGCCAGCAATCATGGCCTCAGCCGGTTCCACCCGCACACCCGCGACATCCGCAGCTACGACGTCGAGGACGGGTTGCAGTCAAACGAGTTCAACGACCGCGCTTTCTTCGCCAGCGACGACGGCGAGCTGTTTTTCGGTGGTATCCACGGCTTCAACCGTTTCCGCCCGGAAGAGATCGCCCCGGGCTCCTACGTGCCGCCGGTGGTGCTCACCCGTTTCAACACCCTCGGACGTCGAGCCCGCACCGTCCGTTCCCTGGAGTTGCTCGACGAGGTGGTGGTGTCGTTCCGCGACCTGGTGTTCTCCTTCGAGTTCGCGGCCCTCGACTACTCGAGCCCCGAGCGCAACCGCTACGCCTACCGGCTGGAGGGCTTCGACGAAGACTGGGTCGACAGCGGCGGCCGCCGCTTCGCCAGCTACACCAACCTCGACGGCGGCACCTACACGTTCCGGGTCAAGGGCACCAGCTCCGACGGCGTGTGGAACGAGGAGGGCGCGGCGATCCGCGTGGTGGTGGTGCCGCCGCCTTGGAAGACCTGGTGGGCCTACAGCTTCTACGTGCTGATGGCGGCGTCCGGCGTGCTGGGGTACGTGCGCATCAAGACGATCGCCCAGGAGCGCGAGGTCGAGAGCCACCGCCAGGAAGCGCGGCGGCTGAAGCAGCTCGACCGCATGAAGGACGACTTCCTGGCCAACACCTCGCACGAGCTGCGCACGCCCCTGAACGGCATCATCGGCATCTCCGAATCGCTACTCGACGGCGCCGGTGGCGAGCTCTCGAAGGCGACCCGCGAAAACCTGGTGATGGTGGCCTCGAGCGGTCGGCGGCTGTCGCACCTGGTCGACGACATCCTGGACTTCTCGAAGCTGAGGAACCACGAGATCGTGCTGCGGCGTCACCCGGTGGCTCTGCGCGAGTTGGTGGAGATCACCCTCACCCTGAGCCGGCCGCTGCTCGGCGGGCGCGACCTCGAGCTGCGCAACGACGTCGCCGCCGACCTGGCCGAAGTGGATGCCGACGAGGACCGTCTGCAGCAGATCCTCCACAACCTGGTGGGCAACGCCATCAAGTTCACCCGCTCGGGCCACATCGCCGTCTCGGCGCGCCCGGTCGGCGGAGGCGAGCAGCTCGAGGTGGCGGTGGAAGACACCGGCGTCGGCATCCCACCCGAGAAGCTGGACCGCATCTTCGAGTCCTTTCAGCAGGCGGACGCCTCCTCGGCCCGGGAGTTCGGCGGCACCGGCCTGGGGCTGACCATCACCCGACGCCTGGTCGAGCTGCACGGCGGCACCGTCGGCGTGTCGTCGACGCCCGGCGAGGGCTCGCGGTTCACCTTCACCCTGCCAGTCTGGAGCGGAGACGGCGAGGAGCGGCCGGAACCGTCGCGCTCGCAGCAGCTCTCTCGGGTGAGGGACGTGGCGCCGGCACTCGGCCTCGTGGATCTGGGCGACGCGGCCGCCGAGGCATCGGTTGCCGAGGCGGCGGCGCGGCCTCTGGCCCTTGCCAGCGTCGGCGCGGGCGGGAATGGGTCCGGCGGTCAGATCCTGTGCGTCGACGACGAGCCGATCAACCTCCAGGTGCTCGAGAACCTGCTCGGTCTCGAGGGCTACGCCATCCGGCGCGCCAATGACGGTCCGGAGTGTCTGGAGTTGCTGGGCCAGGGCTACCTGCCCGATCTCGTGCTGCTCGACGTCATGATGCCGCGGATGACCGGTTTCGAGGTGGCGCGCCGGATCCGGCAAGAACACTCCGCGCATCGTCTGCCGATCCTCCTGGTCACAGCCAAGAACCAGGTCTCAGATCTGGTCGAGGGTCTCTCCTCGGGCGCCAACGACTATCTTTCCAAGCCTTTCTCCAAGGAGGAACTGCTGGCGCGCGTGCGCACGCACCTCAACCTGTCGCGGGCGCACACCGTGGAGGCGGAGCACGAGAGGAAGACCGAGGAGATGAAACAGGCGCGGGCGATTCAGCTCTCGTTGCTGCCCAAGGCGCCGCCCGAGATCCCCTACCTGGAGCTCGCCGCCTATCTCGAAACCGCCACCGAAGTGGGCGGCGACTATTACGACTTTTTCCCTCAGCCCGACGGCGCTCTCTACATCGTCACCGGCGATGCTACCGGCCACGGCATCTCGGCCGGCATGATGGTGTCGATGACCAAGTCGGCGCTCAAGGCGCTCGAGGTGCAGTCGCCCCACATGTTGCTGCAGCAGCTCAACTCGGTGCTGCGCGCCGTCGATCTCTCGCGCATGCAGATGGCGCTCAACGTCGTGTACATCACCGAGCACGAGGTGGCGATCTCTTCGGCCGCCATGCCCCCGGCCTTCCTCTACCGGGCCGCCGACGGGCAGGCCGAGGAGATCCTGATCCCGGGTCTGCCGCTGGGCTCTCTACCCGAGATCGAATACGAGCTGCGGATCTTCGACCTTCGCCCCGGCGACGCCCTGGTGCTGCTCTCCGACGGCCTGCCCGAGCTGATCCAGCAGCAGGGCAGCGAAGACGGCTATGCGGTCGTCGGGCAGACGGTCGAGAGCCACGGCCATGGCTCGGCCCGCGAGATCCTCGACTCGTTGACCGCGCTGGCCGAGAACGGCAACGGCGCCACGAACGGCGAGTCTCGCCTGCTCGACGACGACGTGACGATGGTGGTGGTCAAGCGGCGGTGATCTCGGGCCACCGTCAACTCACGCCCACGGGCGTGTTCGAACGGCTGGCCAAGAAGGCCCAGCGCGAGATCCGGGCCGCCGTTTAGGCTGGTGTTTTGGGGCCTGGTGTAGACTTACTGGCATGGTGGTCGATCTGACAGCAAGCGTCGAGGAGCAATTGCGCGATCTCGCTTCGAGGCAAGGTCGGGATATCGGCGTGCTCGTCGAAGAAGCCCTTCTCAGGTACCTCGAAGTCGCCGCCATCACCGATTTGAACCCCACCGATGTAGCCGAGGCCCAGGTTGCTCTGATCGACGAGCTCGATGACATTCCCGAGTGGAAGGACATCGGTGCGTGAGGCGCGCGGAAATCTGGTGGGCTGAGCTGCCTCCGCCGGTCGGCAGCAGACCGGTAGTGATCCTGACCAGGAACGCCGTCTTGCACTCGATTGGGTCGATCGTCGTGGCCCTCGTGACCCGAACCGTCCGCGGCCTTCCGACAGAAGTCGTGCTGGGACGCCGCCAGGGGCTGTCCTCGCGATGCGTGGCGAATCTGGACAACATCCTTACCGTGCCACGTCAGCGCTTGAAGCGGATGATGGGGACATGCGGTCCCGCAAAGGTGGAAGAGCTCGACCAGGCCATCAAGGCTGCCCTCGAACTGACTTGACTCGTTCGTAGCTGGCTCGGCGGTGATGCTCGTGTCCCTACGGTTCGCACCCGACCGCCGTCCGTCGCAACAACTGTGTTACTCCGGCGTGACGTGGCCGCGAGCCGTTCCGCGCGCTGAAACCGCGCGCGACGGCTCTGTAAGTGGTGCGTCACGTGTGTCTCCGGTGAGACGTGACCGCCAACCGTGCGGCGCGCCGAATCCGCGCGAGACGGCTCGGTGAGCCGTACGTCACGTGTTCCTCCGGTGAGACGTGACCGCGAGCCGTTGCGCGCGCCGAATCCGCGCGAGATGGCTCCGCGAGCCGGTCGGCCCGTGTTTTCGCGGAAAGAGGCGCTGCTCATCTGGGACAAGGGCGTTTTCGCGGAGAGACGCTCGTCCCAGTTGGACGTCACGTCTTTCTTGCGGAACACGTGGCGCCTATTTGAAGGAGCCTTATTTTTCGAGATACGGCCTGGTTCGAGGGCGGACAGCCCTGCATTGGCGAAATAGCCGGACTGTCCCAGACGGGGCAAGACGCCTTTTCGCCGAGAAGCCCGGTCGTCCCGGCTCGGGGCCATCCGCTGCCGACCCGGCCGCCGCAGCCGAGCACCGCGCCCCGGAAGCTGCCGCCGCCTGGACCGGGCTCAAGGACAGGCGAACGCCACGGTGTCGTTGACCGCCGGGGACGCGACACCCAGGGGATTGGTGAAGGTCCACTCCCGATCGTCGATCGTGTCGCGCACCACGATGGTGTACTCGACGTTGGTCGAAGCCGCGGCGAACACCCAGAAGTGGTCGTTCAGGTGGCAGGCGTCGAGCACCTTGACCATCAGCTCCCAGTTCTCGGGGTTGAAGAACCAGACCAGCGCCGAGTCGTCCGAGGGCGGGCTCACCAGCTGGCCCCGGCCGTCGGCGCCGCCGAAGTCGCTCCAGGTCACCTCGATCTCGAAGCGCCCGTCGCGCACGGTGATGGGATCGGGGTAGACGCGGAACTGCGCGGTGCCGCGCGGCGGCTCGAGGACCGAGTCGTCGTACACGACCACGTCGTAGACGCCCGCCGGCAGCGGCCCGAACGGCTCGCTCTCGAGCGTGTAGATGGCCGGCGGCGCGAGGCACATGCCGGGATCCCAGGAGATCCGAATCTCGCTGCCGGCGACCTCCGGCGTACCGACCGCGGGGCACGATCCGATGCCCGTGAGCCGGAGGGTGACGGCGTCGAGCGAGGTCGGCCGATCCGGCGCCGCCTCGACCGCCACACCCGGGTCGACAAAGAAGTCCTCGGTGGCGATGAGCTGTTCGTCCTCGGTGCCGAACACGAGGCCGACGTGCAGGGCGGTGTATTCCCCTGCCAGCAGGATACCGACGTCGACGACATAGGCGTACGGCGGGGTCGGGGGAGCGAGGCCGCAGGGGCCCAGGAAAACGAGCGACTCGACGCGCAGCGTCGTGTCTTCGATGGTCAGCGAGTGAAAGGCCCCCGGGTACCCGCAGCCGCCGCTGTTGGTGCCGGTCAGGATGAGCCGGATCGGAACCTCGGAAGTCGGGATCCGCGGTTCCAGGTCGATCTCGTCCTCCGCCCACGACGCCGGGGACACGAGCAGGATCAGGCCGAGTAAGAGCTTCAGTGACGAGCGCATGGCATGTCTCCCTACTTGCTAGAGTTGGATGCGTTCCCGTGCCTGATGCTATCAGAGCATGAAACTTCGATCAACTCCGCGAGCCTCATGAACATCGACCAGCTTCAAGACCTCTGTCGCGGCCTGCCTGGAACCACCGAGGACCTGAAGTGGGGTGCCAACCTGGTCTTCAGCGTCGCCAGCAAGATGTACACCTTGATCAGTCTCGACGAGGAGCCGCCGCGCATCTCCTTCAAGACCGAGCCCGCGATGTTCGAGGCCCTCACCCACCAGGACGGCATCATCCCCGCCCCCTACATGGCCAGGGCCAGTTGGGTGACGCTGGAGAACGTCGGCGTGCTCCCCGAGGAGGAGTTGGAGCACCTCGTCGAGGAGTCCTACCGGCTGGTCTTCGAACGACTCACCAAGAAAGCCCAGCGGGAGATCCGGGGCGACGATCCTGCCCGGGCATGATCAGGCCGGCCAGGTCGCTCTTTCCCGGCGCCGATGAACGCCGTCAAAGCGCGGCGTGTGCAGTCGAGCGCCGCTCGGACGCCGTCAGAGCGCGGCGTGTGAGCGCAACTCTTGCCTGAACGCCGTCAGCGTCGGAGGGGTTGGCCCAGGCCCTGGTCGGTCAATACAACCGTTCCAGGGGTAGCCCATTCTTGTGCAGATGTCCAGAGGAGTCTGCTGTCCTTGACTCACGAAACGCAAGCATGATCCGCTGTTGGATTGTCTCACGTGTAGAGGTCAGCATCTCCTTGGTCAAGCTCTTTGCGGAAACAGCATCACTCCAGAGTTCGAGTGCGTCGTTCGCCTGTTTGTCAGCACACACGGCTCCAAATAGCTCAACCGTCTCAGTGGCGAGTTGCCGAGCCTCCTCCCACTGCTCATGTTGACTCACGAACTCGACGAGATCGAAGGAGACCAGGGCCAGATCAAAGCCGTTCTCGAGATCGATAAATCCCTGGCGAGCTTTACGCATGTGGGCTTCGCCTCTTCGCGTTGAACCGAGTCGAAGCATGATCGTAGCTTCCAGCCACAGCATACGAAACTTCTGCCGAGACCGAGGGCGCTTCGCCAAGAACCGCCGGCCTTCCCTCAGATGTTTGGCAACCGCACCGAGTGCTCGCTGGTCGATCGAAGATTCAGCCAATGCCCAGGCCAGGTTGTGGGACGCGACGTGATGAATGCGTTCATACTTCTTGGGATCAGTACATCGGACAGCCTCAGAAAAGTCCTTCGCAGCCGAGCCGTGATCACTCACCATCTTGGAGAGGAACCCACGGATCGTAAGCGCTTCGCCAAGGTGCTTTGCCTTGATGTCGTCAGTTGTCTCGCGGTAGATCGAAACGGCTTGCTCAGCCAGATCAAATGCCTGCTCGATCCGGTTCTGGCAATACCGCAAGACAGCAACACGGAAGAAGAAGTTGGCCTTCTCGTCTTTGCCTATCTGTTCTTTGGAGAGTAGATTAAACCCGAGCTCGTAGGTGTCTGCGGCGGCCTCAAGATCGTCACACGCTCGATGAGCGCTGCCAACCACGCCGATAGCTCTGAGTCGCAGGGAAGCCTCCTCTTCATCGATTCGGGTCTCTCGTGCCGTGAGCTCTACCAACTCAGGGCCATACTGTGCAGATTCGAGCCCGATCTGTGGATGATCGAAGATCAGCTCGTCACATCGGTCGAAGAACAGCTGGCAGAAAAAGGCTGTCCAATACTTCGGCCGTTGGATGACCTGATCGGCCTGGTCGGGCAGAACGAGTTCTTGAACCAGTCGCCGGATATGCCGTTCTGTTTGCACTGGACAGCCCCCTCTCGCTCTCTCTCCCAACCGCAGGGGGCGGAGACTCCGCCCCCTGCATCCCCTCTTATTAGCCGGTCGGGACGACATAACCTGGCATTTGCGGGCCAGGTGTCGGCTCGATGGGCGTTCCCGTGTCGGGAGGATTGTTGAGGAAAATCGTAGCATGAATCCAGCTAATGGCAGCGGAAATCCACGCAAAGATTCCGGATTTCTCTGAAAAGTCGCCGGCATTGGCTGCTGGAACGGCGAAACAGAGTATCAGTACCAGCGCGGCAAGTGGGCGAACGGTCTTCATGACCATGGCTCCTTCCTGCGATCGGCTACTCGCGCAGGCTCAATTGCCTGCTGGTGCCTACGCAAACCGAAGCTATCGCCGACTGATCGTTTTGTAAAATTCCTGTTCTGCGTGGCTCGGCGTACCGGGCTACACTTCGGCGAGACCGAGCGCACCAGCCAACTCGTCTCCTCGCTGTCTCTTGCCTACGACGTCAGTATCAGCTGTGTGTTCAGGCGCGCTCGGAGGCTCGTGGTGGGTGCTATATTCGATCTCGCGACGAAACGGACAGGTTGAGGACGATGCACCAGGCCACGGTCGAAGCTCCCAGAGATCAGGACAAGCACATCGCCGACCTGCAGGCGGTGCTGGAGGTGTCGCGCGAGCTGTCGACGACCGACGATCTGGCGCACCTGGTGCGCTCGGTGGAGCGGGCGGCCGCCAAGGTGCTCGAGTGCGAGCGGGCGACGCTGCTGCTCTACGACCGGAAGCGGGACGTGCTCGTTCGGCCCAAGGAGGCGGGCGATTGCCCGCAGCACGGGGCGCAGGAGAAGCTCGCTCTCGAGGTGGTGCGCACCGGCCAGCGGATCGAGCTCGACGACCCGGCGGCCGATCCCCGGTTCGACGTCACGGTCGACTGCGGTTGCGGCCTCGCCACCCGCAACATGTTCCTGTTCCCGCTGCTCGACTTCGAGCAGCGCATCGTCGGCGTGCTCCAGGTGCAGAACTTGCCGCCCCTGGACCCCTGGGACGACGAGCTGATCAAGGTGTTCGACGCCCAGGTGGGGGTCGCGGTGCAGCGCCACCGGTTGCTCGAGCACTACGCCGAGAAGCGCCGCCTCCAGCAGGATCTGAAGCTGGCGCGAAGCATCCAGCAGGCACTGCTGCCCGACGGCAATCCCTCGGTGCCGGGCTTCGACATCGCCGGCTGGAACGACCCTGCAGACGACACCGGTGGCGACTTCTGGGACCATCACCAGCTGTCGAACGGAGCGCTGGCCCTGGGTCTCGCCGACGCCACCGGTCACGGCGTCGGCGCCGCGTTGATGATGGCGGCCTGCCGCTCGCTGTTCCGCGCTTCGACCTCGATCTCGCGCGATCTGAACGAGATCGTCGACCGCGTCAACCGGCTGCTCTACGAAGACCTCACCGACAGCCGCTCGGTCACCGCCGTGCTCGGCTTCCTCGAAGGCGACACGCTGTCCTTCCTGAGCGCCGGGCAAGGGCCGGTTATCCGCTACGTTGCGGCGGAGGACACGTTCCATCGGCAGAACGCCCACGGCATCCCGCTCGGCATCCTCCCCGACTACAAATGGCCCGCCGCCGAGCGGTTCGAGATGGCGAGCGGCGACCTGCTGGTGCTGGTCACCGACGGCTTTTTCGAGTGGGAG
>JAAELT010000182.1 GCA_024226315.1 bacterium
AACACCGCAAACTCCTGCCCGTCGAAGCGCGAGAGATTGTCGAAGGAAGCCAGCCACAGATACCCGTCCGCCGTCTGCAGCGCGTTGGTCAAGGCGTTGGAGGGCAGCCCGTCGGCCGCCGTCCAGCGGGTGACCATCAGCTCGTCGAGCGGAATCTCCGGCGCGATGCCGGCTCGCGCCGGCCCAGCGGCGAGAGCTTCGGTCGCGAGACCGAAGCAGAGCGCGAGCGCCAGGATCGCGCCGAACGGCCCGGCGCGGTGGAAAGCCAGCCGGAGAACTGGCGGCGAAGGTTTCCGGGGCTCAACTGGACCGAGATGCGGTCGAACCGGAGGTTGTCGGCGGCGGCGGCGGGTGCGAGCGCGAGGAGAGCGAGAACGACCAAGGCGGGGAAGGGCTTCGCCATAGCAACATTCTATCTGCTCTCTGCCCTCCCTGACAGCCCGCCCTCGCGATCGGGACGTCAGCGTCGCCGAGACGATGGAAGCGAGTCCGCGGGCCGCGGCGCGACGGACGACTCGCGCGATAGCCTTGGCGCAGCCGGTGTCGGACGACTTGACCGAGGAGATGCTCGACCCCTCCGTGATCGATCCGGCCTTCGTGGAGAATCTCCGCCAGCTCCGCCCGACCATGCCCTGCTTCCTCTCCCACATCGGTCTGCGTGACGTCCCGCACGAGCTGCTGAACGACGTATCGGGCTATTACTGGGAGAACTGGGACAGCGACGAGGTCGGCCGCAGCGCCCTCAGGTTCAAGGTCTTCGCGCCGACGCTCTTCGAGCCCCGTATGGCGCCCGAAGGAGGTCAGGTCGTCATCATCCAGCGGGTGCGGGAGATCGACTACGGATCGATCGACGACTGGCCGGCCCACAAGGCGGCTCTAGAGACGCACGCGCTGTCGAACCTCGAGCAGCTGATCCCCGGGCTGAAGGAGAAGATGGTGGTCATGACCAGTGCCTCGGCCAAGACCTCCTTCCGCTACACCCTGAACCGGCGGGGCGCCATGCTCGGCTGGGAG
>JAAELT010000183.1 GCA_024226315.1 bacterium
TCATGGCGATGTACTTCGCCATGGCCCGCAAGCGGGGCTTCGACCTGGCGGAGCTGCGCGGCACGGCTCAGAACGACATCTTGAAGGAGATCATCGCCCGCGGCACCTGGATCTTTCCGGTCGAGCCCTCGATCCGCCTGGTCGGCGACACCATCGAGTTCTGCGCCAAGAACGTCCCCAAGTACTTCCCGGTGTCGATCTGCGGCTACCACATCCGGGAATCCGGGGCGACGCCGGCCCAGGAAATGGCCTACGGCCTGGCGATCGCCAGGGCCTACATCGATCACGTGCTCGAGCGCGGCCTCGACGTCGACGCTTTCGCCGGCCGTCTGTCGTTCAACTTCGACATCCACGGCAACCTCTGGGAGCAGGTCGCCAAGTTCCGCGCCGGGCGGCGTCTGTGGGCGAAGATCCTGAAGCAGGACTACGGCGCCAAAAAACCCCGCTCGATGCAGCTCAAGATGATCGCCGGCGGCGGCGGCGGCGGGCTCACCGTTCAGCAGCCGGAAAACAACATCGTCCGCGGTGCCTACTACGCCCTGGCCAGCGCCCTTTCGGGAACCCAGACCATGGCCCTGTGCTGCTACGACGAGGCCTACACCATCCCCAGCGAGCACGCCGCGCACCTGTCCTTGCGCACCATGCAGATCCTGATGCACGAGACCGAGCTGCGCGACACCGTCGATCCCCTGGCCGGGTCCTATTTCGTCGAGAGCACGACCAACGAGATGGAAAAACGGATCGTCGAGGTCATGGAGGACCTCGAATCCCGGGGCGGCATCGTGAAAGCGGTGGCCGAGGGCTGGGTGCAGGCCGAGGTCAACCGTCA
>JAAELT010000184.1 GCA_024226315.1 bacterium
CATTCCCGGTGCGGCGAGGTCGAGGTTCTGGATGTCCTTGGCCCCGGCAAACAGCGAGATCGGGTCATGGCAGCCGGCGCAGTACCGGGTCTGGGCCGGATCGCGGTCGGCGGCGAAGTCCTTCTGGACCTGCTGGAAGGGAGGATTCATGGCCGAAAAACGGTGCGCGCTGGGCTGCCACTCGGCCAGGATCTGGCTGTGACAACCCGAGGTTCCGCACGACTCGGAGCCGGCAAGGACGGCGGGATCGACGAACATCCCGCTTTCGGTCCTGGCGTAGGTCGGTGCAAACGGGCTGCCCCGGTATTCGTCGAATTCCTGGACGTACGAGGACAGCGTATAGCCCTCGGGAATCGGCAGGTCCACCTGCCGCCGCGGCCACGCCGCCGCGACCGCGACGACGACGAGCGTGGTGGCGCCGCCCCAGATCAGCCCCTGCCGAGAGAACCGCCGCATGGCCAGGGCCAGCGCCTCGAGCCGTCGAGCCGCGTGACGGCGGCGCAGGAAGGCGAGCAGGAGGTGGACCGCGATCAGCGCGAAGCCGGCTATCCCCGTCACCAGGTGGACGAGGCCCCACGCGCTCGACAGCGCCGGGCCGACCGCCGCCTGCCAGGTCAGCACGAGCCCGCTCACCAGGCAGACGAGGATCATCGCGCCGAGCAGATAGCCGAGCACCATCACGGCGGTGATCTTCTGGCGATACCAGACGAGGAAATGCCGTGCCTGGTAGTAAACGTACGGGCCGAGAATGAAGAGTCCCACGACGGTATGCAGGATCACCTGGATCTGGGCGGTGACCGAGAACGGCGCGAGGTAGATCCACAGTCCGGTTACGGACTCGATCACGAGGAGCGCGACGACGAGGCCCGTCAGGCGCTCTCCCCATCCCCGCGCGGCGAGCACGTTGGTGTTGGTGTTCTTTTCCATGTTCTTCTCCATGAGGCGACGGAGCTCCAGCTGCCCGAGCCGGCCTCCGTCTCCGCCTCCTCCTCCCCGATAACGAGCAGCGTCCCGGAGACGCACGCTGCGATCTTACCGCGCTATGGGGCGCAAGTCCTGAAACCCGCGAAGATGTCGCGCCGATGAGGTGGAAAGAAGTTGCGGTAGGTGTTGTAGGCGAGCGATGAGCGGGTGGCCCAGGAGCCGCCTTTCAAGACCTTGCGGTAGCCGAACCACGGTGCCGAGTATTCCCGGTAGGGGAAGTCGACGACATAGCCGGGGAATGGGTAGAAGGGGGACGCGGTCCATTCCCAGACGTTGCCGGCCATCTGCCGGCAACCCCAGGCGCTGTCGCCCGCGGCAAAGGCCGCGACGTCGGCGTAGCCGCCGAGGGTCGAGTCGAGGTTGGCGCGTGGGTCCGCCGCCGGCTCGTCGCCCCAGGGGTAGCGGCGCTTGCGCACGACGCCGGGGCTGGTGCTCGCCGCCATTTCCCATTCCGCTTCGGTGGGCAGCCGCCGGCCGGCCCAGTTGCAGAACGCCTCGGCTTCGTACCAGGTGACGTGGGCCACCGGCGCGTTCTCCTCGAGCGGGAGGAGACGATCGAAGTGGCGGCGAAGCCACCTCTCCTGGCCCTGGCCCCGATGCCAGCAGAGCGGCTGCCGGGCGCCGCCGGCCTTGGTGCGCCACCACCAGCCCGGCTGGCTCCACAGCTCGCGCTTCAGGTAGCCCCGATCCTCGACGAAGGCGGCAAACTCGGCGTTGGTCACCGGCGCGCGAGCGATCGCGAAGGGCTCGACCTCCATCTCGTGCGCCCACTTCTCGTTGTCGAAAACGAAGGGCTCCCCGGGTGTCGCCCCCAGGGCGAACGTGCCGCCGGGCACCTCGACGTCGCCGGGCAGGGGGCCGCATCGCAAGGCCTCCGCCGGCTCG
>JAAELT010000185.1 GCA_024226315.1 bacterium
CCGCTGACGAAAATCGCCCAGCATGACCGGGACCTGGAAAAACAGCTGCGCAAGGCGGCAGCGTCGGTGGACCCTTGATCTTGGCGAAGGCCGGCGGCGCGCCGGCAAGGACAGGACGTACCTCTGGCGAGTGGCTGGTGGCAGCGCCGATGAGGCCCGGGTCGGCCTTCTCATTGCCGAGGCCTGGACGTACGTCGCTCACGACGAGATCGCCGAGGCGCTGGAATTGCTCGACCGGCTCCTGGCCATCACCTGGACGCTCACTCGCTGAACCTCCAGAGCGGCCTTTCTGGCCGCTTTTTTCAGCGGGCGCTATGGCCGCGGATGAGTGAGCCGCCAGAGCATGGCCTGGACCCGGTCGAGCAGGTCCAGAGTGTCCTCGAGCCGATCCATCTCCAGGTAGCCAAGCGCCTCGGCCGATAGCAGCGCGGCGATGATCTCATCGGCGCTACCCGAGGCGACCCGCCACAGGTGAGTCTTGTCCCCACCACGTCTGCGACGCCCCTCGGCGACATTCAGAGACACCGACGTCGCCGCCTTTCTGAGCTGCCTGCAAAGGTCCGGATCATGCCCCCGCACCGCAGCGATATGCTCGCGCAACCCGCGCAGAGCTTCAAGAGAAACCACGAAGACGTCAAAGCGAAGGAGACTGGTTTTTGTGTTCATGCCCACCCCAA
>JAAELT010000186.1 GCA_024226315.1 bacterium
CCACATTCCCGACCGCGCCCACTGCTTTGTCACCGACGTCACGGGCGGCATCGGCCAGCTCAACGTGCAAGGCCCCCGATCGCGCGAGCTGGTGCAATCCATCACCTCGGCGGATCTATCAAACGAGGCCTTCCCCTTCCGCACCGCGCGCGAGATCGACGTCGGCTTTGCGCGTGTGCTGTGTACCCGCATCACATACGTGGGCGAGCTCGGCTACGAGCTGTGCATCCCTTCGGAGCAGGCCGTGCACGTCTACGACCGCGTCGCCCTGGCGGGCAGGAGTTTCGGCCTGCGCCATGCCGGGCTCAGAGCCCTGGGCAGCCTACGCATGGAAAAGGCCTATCGCGACTACGGCCACGACCTCGACAACACCGACGATGCCTACGAGACGGGTCTCGGGATGTTCGTGGATCTGGACAAGCCGGACTTTCTCGGCAAGGCCTACTGCGCCCTAAAGAAGGCTCGAGGGCCCGCCTACACACGACGTATGGTGCAGGTGCTGGTCATGGACCCCGAGCCGCTCCTCTACCACGCCGAGGTCATTCATCGAAATGGCAAGGCGGTCGGCTACGTCCGCGCGGCGAGCTACGGTTTCACTCTCGGTGGCGCCGTGGGTCTGGCCATGATCGAGGCGGACGAGCCCATCACCAGGGCCTGGCTGAGAGCGGGTGACTGGGAGATCGACGTCGCCGGCAAGCGCTACCCGCTGCGGGTGGGCCTGGCCCAGCGTGCGATGTATGACCCGAAGCTGAAGAAGGTCCGGGTTTAGTTAGCCTAGCCTAAGCTGGTTAGTCTAATCTGCTTAGACTAACATAGGGCAATGCAGAGATTCGTCGGTCGCCGCCGGGAGCTGGAAGAGCTCGACGCCGCACCGGGCTCAGGAGAGGCTCGTTTCCTCCTGGTCTATGGCCGGCGCCGGGTCGGCAAGACCACCCTCGTGTTGCACTGGGCGGAGCGCAGCGGCCGACCGTTCCTCTACTGGGTCGCCACCCGGGACACGCCGGCCCAGCTCCGGGCTGACTTCGGACGCGCGCTGTGGTCGTGGGCCTATCCGGACAGTGGTGCAACGCCCCGCTTCGACAGCTGGCGGGGAATCTTCGAAGCCGCTGCACCCCTGCTCGAGCGGCCGCCCAGCGAGGATCGGCAGCCCGGCCCGGCAATCCTGATCCTCGACGAGTTCTCCTACGCGACCGACTCGGACCCTGCCCTGCCCTCCAACCTCCAGGCGGCGTGGGACCATCTCTTCCGGCCACGGGGGATCACGGTCGTGCTCACCGGCTCGCACATCGGTACGATGACCTCGCTGACGGCTTACAACGCGCCCCTGTATGGGCGCTTCACCGGCCAGCTGCCGGTCAAGCCCCTGCTCTTTCCGGTACTCAGGGAGTTCCTCCCCCGCTATTCCACCGCCGAGCGCGTGGCGGTCCACGCCGTCGCCGGCGGCGTCCCGGCGTACCTCGAGCGCTTCGACGACGGCAAGTCAGTCGGCGCCAACATCCAGCGTCTCTTCGTGCGCCGCACCGGCATGTTCCGCAGCGAGCCCTTCCTGCTCATCGGCGACGTCGTCCGCCGGGAAACGCAGACCTACGAGGCGTTGCTCAAGGCCGTCGCCTCCGGGCTCCATACCCCGACGGAGATCGGCAAGGCCCTGGATCTGACGCCGTCATACCTCAGCCCCTACTTCAAGCAGCTCGAATCGCTCCAGCTTCTCGAACGCCGGCTGCCGGCGACCGTGCCGCCGAAGAAGCGGCGGGCGAGCCGCAAGGGCCGCTATCACCTATCCGATCCCTATCTGCGCTTCTACTTCCGCTTCATCGCGCCCCACTTGCACCTGGTCGAGCAGGAGCTGACCGGCATCCTCTGGCAACGCATCCGTGAGCAGTTTCGGGCCTTTGTCGGGCTCACCGCCTTCGAAGACCTGTGCCGGCAATGGACCCTTGCCCAGGCCCGCGCCGGCCGTCTCCCTCTGGCCCCGGAGCTGGTCGGCAGCCACTGGGCCAGAGACGTCCAGGTCGACGTCGTCGCGGTCGACTGGCACGAGAAGGCGATCCTCCTGGGCGAGTGCAAGTGGGGGGCCGGCCGCGTCGGACGCGCGGTGCTCAGAGAGCTTCAGAAGAAGACCGGCAAAGTCGTGCCGGGAGAAGATTGGCACGTTCACTACGCCGTGTTCTCCCGCGGTGGCTTCACCGACGCCGCGTGTAGGTCGGGGGAAGAGGTCGGCGCGGATCTGGTCGATCTGGAGAAGCTGGAGCTCGGGCTGAATGAGGAGCAGTGAGTGACCCGAACCATTGGCCTGGCTAAGCCGTAAACTCCCCAGGAGTCCTGCAATGCGAACCGCCTGCCTCTTCCTGACCATCGCGCTCTGTGCGTCCCTTTCCGCGCAAGCCAAGACGATCGCCATCGACGTTCCGGCTGGCACAGAGGAGATCGCGGAGTCGCTACGCAGCGACGGTTGGCTCCAGTGGCTCCTGGGGCGCGAGGAGGGGCCGAAGATCGAGATCGGGCCGGGGGCGCGGGGGGACGCGGAGATCTATGTCCGGCTGCTGCCGGTGGACGAGTCGGTCTCGGAGCACCTGGCCGGGCTGCCCGTCCGATTTGACAGCGGCGCCCTGGAGCTGGACGGCACGGCGTACGGCGATCCGGGGCTCACCCTGGCGGTACGGCTGCCGCGGGCGGAGAAGCGGACGTGGCTGGTGACGGGGGCGCGGCCTGATCACATCCTTGGGTTGGTGCGCCTGGTGTTGCTGAAGGAAGCCGGGGCGCGGATCTGGGGTCGGGACGACCAGCCGTTCGACTATCTGCTGCGCGAGACCGCGTGGCTCGAGCGCAGCGGTGTGTGGCGGGCGACGGCCGAGGGCTTCGAGGTTGACCACGACGGCGAGCGCGACGATTTCACCGCCCGCGATGCGTACTACGGTGGGATGCGGACGGTCGCCGGCCGCGCGGTGGAGCTGCGGGCGACGGCGGAAGTCGCGGCGCGGCCGGAAGTGCGCGAGCTGGCGCGCCGGCTGGACGCCGCGGCGACGCGCATGGCGCGCCGGATTCCCCTGAAGCTGGAACGGCCGATCGAGGTGGTGATCGAGCGCGACCATCCGACCCAGGGACGCTATCTGGGCGAGATCGGCGAGGCGGTGCTCACGCCCGCCGGCAGTGTCCATCTCATCCTCCATCCGGACGACGAGCACGCGTACCTGCACGCGATTGCCGGTGCGGTGCTCGCCCGAGCCGGGCTCGCCAAGGATCTGTCTCCCTGGATCCGCGAGGGGGCGGCACTGTGGCTCTCGGAGAGCTGGTACGGGCGCGACTGGCGGGCCTGGCTGCCGCGGATGGCGGCGGCGGGCGTGCTGCCGAGCGCCGAGCAACTGTTGGCCGCCGAGCGCCAGGACGACGGCTCGGCGCCGTTGTGGGCGCCGGTGGCGGCCAGCCTGGTGGATTCGGCGATGGGGGAGACCCTGAGCGCGAAGCTCGGCGCGCTACCGGGTGAGGCGGCGGCGCGGGCGCATCTGGCGCGGCTGGTGACTCTGGAGCTGAAGGCCGAGCTGCGCGACCCGGTCCGTGAGCTGCCGTTTCTGCGCGGCGTGTCCTTCGCCATGCTCAACCGTCTGGAGGGCGGCTACCACGCTCCGGTGGTCGACGAGCGGTACGCCCGTCTCGGGCGGCTCGGCGCCAACGCCGTGTCGGTGATGCCCTTCGCCTATCAACGAGAGCCAGACGACCCCAAGCTGCATTTCCTCAACGACAGCCCGACCTCGGAGACCGATGTCGGCACGCTGTACGCGGCCCGCCGGGCACGCGCCGCCGGTATGAAGGTGCTGTGGAAGCCCCACATCTGGCTCTCGCACGACAGCTGGCCGGGGGAGATCGAGATGCGGAGCGAGGCTGACTGGGCGGCCTGGTTCGAGAGCTACCGGCGCTTCGCGGCCCACCACGCGCTGCTCGCCGAGTGGTCCGGCAGCGAGCTGTTCTCGATCGGCGTCGAGCTCGGCAAGACGCTCGAACGGGAGCGCGAGTGGCGCGAGCTGATCGCCACCGTGCGGCTGTTCTTCTCGGGCGCCGTCACCTACGCCGGCAACTGGCACGGGGACTACGACCGCGCGCCGTTCTGGGGCGAGCTGGACTTCGTCGGCGTCGACGCCTACTTTCCGCTGGCCTCGGGCGAAGACGTTGCTCCGGTCATGGTGACAAGAGGCGCTGAAGGGGTCGTCGAACGTCTACGGCAGGCGGCGGAACGCTTCGGCAAACCAGTGCTGTTGACCGAGGTCGGCTACGCCGCGCGCGCCGGAGCCTGGGTGGAACCGCACGAGGAGGGCGGTACCTTCTCCGCCGAGCACCAGGCCCGGGCCTACGAGGCGCTCTTCGACGCTCTCGGCAAGCCGCCCTGGCTGGCCGGCGTCTTCACCTGGAAGGCGTTCAGCGCCGAACGAGGCAACCCCGAGCGGCCGGACTTTCGTTTCCTGGATCGACCCGCCGAAGCGGTGGTGCGGGACTACTTCGCGCCACGCGACGAGGCCGCGACCCGGCACACCTCGAACTGATCACCGCAACCCCCGCAGGCGAATGTCCTTCAGGGTCACGGTCGAGACGTGCCGCATCTCGTCGCGCACGAAGGCCGGATCGACCTGATCCACCGAGAGCCCCGGCCCGTCGACGCCGAGGTTCTCCTGGTCGAAGAACATCACGCCGCCGACGCGGCGATGATTCGTCGCGCGGCGGAACCGCAGGCCGCCGCCGTCGTCGTCATAGGAGTAGGCGAAGAGCTCCAGGCGCGCGCTGTCGGGATCGAACCAGTAGACGTACTCGTCGACCGCGTCGGTGCTGGCGCCGGGCTCGAAGGTCACCTTCACCTTGTGCAGCTTCCGGCCGTCCCAGTCCACGACGCCCAGGTCCTGTTTGTAGACGCCGGGGTCGTTGAGCCGATAGGGCAGGAAACTGAAGTAGACGCGGGCCATTGCCCAGTCGCGGTAACGTTGCTCTCCGGCGGTGTCGAGGGTCAGCTCCTCGCCGTCGCGCCGTGCCGTCACCGTCTCGCTGGTCGACACCACCTCGAGTCGGGCGCCCCTCGATGTGCCCGAGACGGCGTAGTAGAAGTGGCCGAGCTTGCGGCGGGCCAGGACGTGGAAGCAGCCGGACTTCGAGCACACGTCGAGCTCCGCCTCGCTGCTGTCGTAGAATCCGCCGCCGTGGTGGGCGATCGCGCGATCGACGATGTCGAGTCGGTCGGTGGGTGCCGAAGCGCAGGCCGGCGACGCCGCGACGACGAGTAACGACAGGATCCAGAACAGCGATCTGATGGAACACTTCATGGCGAGATAGTACACTCTTCGCGTCGGCCCAAGATCGCCGGCCGGGAGCGAGCGACGTAGGGATCGCGGACTTGAAGGAGCAATGATGGACCGCGTGGTAGGAGCCATGCTGGGGTTGGCATGCGGCGACGCACTCGGCGCGCCGATCGAGTTCATGGATCAGCTGACCGTGCGCCGCCGCTACGGCAAGCTCACGGAAATGATCGGTGGCGGCCCGTGGCAAGCTGGTGAATGGACCGACGACACGGGTACGACGCTGTGCGTCGCCGAAGGGATCCTCGAGGACGCGAACGATCCGTTGCCCGCTGTCGGCCGCCGGCTCCTCGCCTGGTCCGAGAGCGCCAAGGTCGCCGGCCCGACGGTGAGCGCCGCGCTAGCGAATTACCGTCACGGCGGCGATTGGGTCCAGGCCTCGCGCACCACGCCCCAGGCCAAGGCCGGCCGCGCGACCGGCAACGGCTCCCTCATGCGCTCGCTGCCGGTGGCCCTGGCCTATGCGGAGTCGGCGAAGCTGCTGGTCGAGAGCGCCCGCCTCTCGGCGCTGACCCACTGGGATTCCCAGGCCGAAGTCTGCGCGGCGGTGTACTGCCTCTGGGTCCGAGGGCTGGTCGAGGGTTCGAGTGTCGAAAGTGCCTGGGCCGCCGCCCTTTCGGGCGCCCGGCACATGGCCGCCGTCGGCAGCCTGTCGCCCGAGACGCCCGGCCCGGTGCCCTTGCCGGATTCGTTCTGGCGGCGACTCGAAGGGGTGACGACCCGGCGCTACGAGGATCTTCAGAGCTCGGGCTACGCCGGCTACTGCGTGGAGTGTCTGGAAGCCGCGGCCTGGTGCTGCCTGAACGCGGAGGGCGCGGAGCAGGCGATACTCGACGCGGTCAATCTCGCCGGCGTCTCGGACACCATCGGTGCTCTGGCCGGCGGTGCTGCGGGCGCCCGGTGGGGCACAGGCGCGCTGCCGGACCGCTGGTTGGAGAAGCTCGCCGAGCGTGAGCGAATCGAGAAGACGGGTCACGGCCTCGCCCGGCTGCGCGCGTCGCTGGGCGGTTGAAGACGGCCGGTGAGCTCTCATGTCCTGGTTCGATGATCCGGTGGCGGCAGCTCTCGCACTGCCGCCGCTCGTGCTGCCGCTGTTCGTCTTCGCCTCGGCGCTGATCGAATACGTCTTTCCCCCGTACTGGGGCGACACCTTCATGCTGGTCGGCTTCTTTCTAGCCGGGCAGGGGGCGATGTCGCCGCCGGTGGCTTTCGCCGCCGCCTTCAGCGGTAGCGTGGTCGGCTCGATCGTCGCCTATCAGCTCGGGCGGCGATACGGCCTGGCGCTGGTGCGGCGGGTGTCGGCGCGCCGCCAGCAGGTATCGCGTGGACGGCTCCGCGATCTCTTCAGGAGGTTCGGCAAGAAGCTCCTGATGGTCAACCGGTTCCTGCCCGTCGTCCGCGGCTTCCTGCTCTACGGCGCCGGAGCGCTCAAGCTGCCTTTCCGGCCGGTGATCCTCTACTGCACGGTGAGCAATCTGCTGTTCGTCGGTTTGTTGATGTCGTTGGGGCTCTGGACCGCCGGTTCCTGGACCGAGATCCAGGAGAGCTTCCAGCATTCGAACCGCCTGATCGGCGGAGCCGTCCTGGCCGCGGTGGCGGCCTGGGCGGCGGTGACGCTGTGGCGGCTGCGGCGCGCGCCGCAGAGCTAGTGAATCTCGTCCGACCCGCGGGTCATCACCACGCCTGAACGGGCGAGGGTTTCGGCGTCGCGCCTGCTACCGGACAGCATCCACTTTTCGTAGAGCCGCAGCATGTCGCTGTCGGTCAGGCCGCAGCTCTCACTCACTTCATTGAGTACGTCGACGAAACGGCCGAAGTTGGTGGCGAGCTCCTCGAACAGGGTCGCACCCTCCGGCGAGCGGCACGATCCGGCGACGGTCGAGTAGGCGCAGCCGCCGAGCTTGCCGTAGTAGTCGACGTCGACCGGCTGGTTCCTGACGCTGTCGGAGAACACGCCGCAGATGAAGAGCGCAAGGTCGCCGGACAGCTTGAGGAGCGTGAACCGG
Source organism: bacterium (assembly GCA_024226315.1). Lineage (GTDB taxonomy): Bacteria > Acidobacteriota > Thermoanaerobaculia > Multivoradales > J023 > JAAELT01. Next base: position 7,343 of record JAAELT010000186.1, read on the forward strand.
CGCATGCCGTCGGCGGAGACGGCGGTGAGGAAGATCTCGGCCAGCGGCCGGTCGGGCGCGATCTCGGCATGGGAGTAGAGCTGCCGCGGGCGGACGAAGCCGTCGAGGAGCTGAACGAGGTACTCCGCCGAGCCCGGGCTCGACCGGACCTTCTGATGATCCATGGCCTCGGCGACCAGCTCTCCAAAGAGCTCTGTCGGCGTTTCCGTATGGATCAGGCTCACTCGGTCAAGACCTCCCGCGGGCTGCGCATGGCCTCCAGCCGTGGCGGTGACAGGATATCATCATGCCCCCGATCGCGCCTCGCCGCGCTCGACGCGGCCCCGCGGTCGGGATATGCTGAGCAGCCAGACATCCAACAGGGGAAACGACATGACCGTACGCCGATTCGATCCAGCTCTACCGTCACCCTGGCGCCGCCGCCATCCCGCCATCGGCCTGGCCGCGCTCCTGGCGGCGGCATTGGCCCTTCCCGCCCAGGCGCGCAGCGGTCAGGCGCCGATGAGCTTGCGACAGCCGGCGAGAGCGCAGTCGACGGTGGCGAGGCTCGAGATGCCGGTGGTGGACGTCGAGCGGCTGCGGGCCGAGGACGCGCTCACCGATGACGCGCCGCGGCCCGGCCCCGTACGTTTCGCCGTGCCGATCGAGGTCACCTACGACCTGGAGAATTCGGGCACCTGGGAGACTCTCGGCGACGGTTCCCGGCTGTGGCGCCTGCGGGTCGCCTCACCGGGCGCGCTCAGCTTGAATCTCGGTTTCCGGCGCTTTGACCTGCCGTTCAGCGCCGCACTGTGGATCTACGCCGCCGCGGGTGAGCGGATCCAGGGACCCTACACCTGGCGTAACCGCGCCCACGACGGTCAGTTCTGGACACCGGTCCTCCTGGGCGAGGAGATCGTGCTCGAGCTACACGTTCCCGAAGGCGTCGGTGACGCCCGGATCGAGCTGTCGGCGATCAACCACGGCTACCGTTTCTTCGGCGAGAAGCAGCAGAAGCAGGGATCCTGCAACATCGACGTCGCCTGCGACGAGGTGACGCCGTTCAGCGATCAGGTGCGCGCCGTGGCACGCTACACCATCAGCGGCTCGACCCTGTGCACCGGGCAGCTGGTCAACAACACCGCGGGCGATTTCCGGCCCCTGTTCCTGACCGCCCAGCACTGCGGCGTCAACGCGATCAACGACAGCTCGGTGGTGGTCTTCTGGAACTACGAGTCCCCGACCTGCGGCCAGCTGAGCGGCGGCTCGCTCTTGGACAACCAGAGCGGTGCCACTTTCCTGGCCGATCACTTTCCCTCGGACATGGCGCTCGTCGAGCTCGACGAGGTGCCCGATCCGGCTTCGAACGTCTTCTACGCCGGCTGGGACGCCGGCGGCGCCGTGCCGCAGAGCGTGGTGTGCATCCATCACCCCGGCGGCGACGAGAAGGCAGCCGCGTTCGAGGGCGACCCGCTGTTGAGCTCCGACATCGGCAGCGGCGGCGAGACCCACTGGGAGGTCACCGCCTGGGATCTCGGGACCACCGAGGGCGGATCGTCCGGCAGCTGCATCTTCGACCAGACGTCCGGGGCGTGCGTGGGCTGGCTGACCGGCGGCTTCGCCTCCTGTACGGCGACCGACCAGCCCGACTTCTACGGCAAGCTGTCGCTCGCCTGGACCGGCGGTGGCACCGACGCCACGCGGCTGTCGAACTGGCTGGATCCGGAGGGCGGCGGGACCACTCTGTCCCTGGCGGGCGCCGATCCGGCGACCGGCGATGACGACGATGACGACGGCGACGACGATGATGACGACGACGGCGATGACGACGACGATGATGACGGCGGTGGCGGGCCTTTCGACTGTGTCGCGAACGGCCGCACGATGTGCCTCAGCAGCGGTCGTTTCGAGGTCACGATGGACTGGCGCGACTTCAGCGGCGCCACCGGGCCCGGCATCGTGGCGCCGGCGGGCGAGGACTACTGGGGCGTCTTCTGGTTCTTCACCCAGATGAACGGCGAAGTGCTGGTCAAAGTGCTCGACGGTTGTGACTTCAACCAGCACTACTGGGTGTTCGCGGCGGCGGCGACCAACGTCGAGTACAGCATGACGGTCACCGACACGACCACCGGTAACTCGAAGACCTACGACAACGACCTCGGATCGGCGTCGCCGGCGGTCGTCGACACGAGAGCCTTCGCCACCTGCCCCTGATCGCGCCTCAACCCGCTTCCGCCAGCTCGGCGCTGGGTCGCCTGAGACCCAGCGCCGCCGTCTTCTGATGCAGGTAGGTGCGCTGGATGTCGAGGATGCGCGCCGCCGCCGAGACGTTCCAGTTGGCGCGCAGCAGGATGCTCTCGATGTATTCCTTCTCGCACTGGGTCTTGAAGTCCTTGAGCGACAGCGAGGGTTTGGCGCTCAGGCGCACCAGGCCGGTCTCCGGCGCGCCGGCCTCGCCTGTCGCGGCCCGGCCGAAGAACGACGACGGAAGCTGATCGGCGCTCACCGGATCGCCGCCGAACACCACCAGCCGCTCACAGACGTTCTTGAGCTCCCGGACGTTGCCCGGCCAGCCATATCGCTCGAGCAGCGGAAAGACGTCCTCTTCGATCCGCCGCTGCCGCGCGCGGTGCCGCTGGCAGAAGCTCTCGATGAAGTGCGCGAACAACAGGCGCACGTCGTCTCCCCGGTGGCGCAGCGGCGGTACCTCGATCGGCAGGTGGGCGAGGCGGAAGTACAGATCCTCGCGGAACTCTCCTTCGCGCACCGCTGTCTCCAGGTCGTGATGGGTGGCGGTGACCACACGCACGTCGACTTCGCGGTCGCGGCTGTCGCCCAGGCGCCGAACCCGGCCATCCTCCAGCACGCGCAGCAGGCGGGACTGGAGCGAGTAGTCCATGTCGCCGATCTCGTCCAGGAACAGGGTGCCGCCGTCGGCCTCCTCGAACAGCCCGGCCTTGGCGTTGCGGGCGTCGGTGAAAGCGCCGCGGACGTGGCCGAACAGCTCGTCCTCCACCAGGTGAGTCGGGATCGCCGCGCAGTTGATCTTGATGAACGGCTTCTCGCGTCGCGGGCTCGAGCGGTGGAGAGCATCGGCGACCAGCTCCTTGCCGGTGCCGCTCTCGCCGCGGATCAGGATACGGGCGTCTGTGGGCGCGGCGCGGGCGATCAGCTCCCGCAGCCGGTCCATGGGCTCGGAAGTGCCGAGGATGGTGGTTTCGCCGGCGAGCTCCGAGCGCAGCGCGGCGACTTCCCGGCGCAGCGCCGTGTGCTCCAGCGTGTTGCGGATCGATTGCATCAGTCGCTCGCGGCTGAACGGCTTCTCGACGAAGTCGTGGACCCCGAGCCTGAGGGCGTCGACCGTCTCGGTGATTGACGCCTCGCCCGAGATGATGATGGTGGGGGGCAGGCGGCCCGCTTCGGCCAGCCGGCGGGCCAGCTCGATGCCACTCATGCCGGGCAACCGCACGTCGAGGAGCAGCAGATCGGGCGTGGCTTTCCCTGAGTTTTCGAGCTGTTCCCGGGCGGCCTCGGCGCTCTCGAAGGTGGTGGTGGAGTGGCCCGCCTCGCGCAGCTGAAACAGCAGGTTGGCGCGGATCTTGGCGTCGTCCTCGACGATCAGAACGGAGCTCATGCGTCGTCCTCCGGCAGTCGGCGCCTGAAAGTCAGGCGAAACGTGGCACCTGTTCCCGAGCTGGCGAGCAGCTCGAGGTCACCGTCATGGTCGAGCAGGATCTTTTTCGAGATCGCCAGCCCGAGGCCCATGCCGTGACCGATCGAACGGGTAGTGGTGTAGGGCTCGAAGAGGCGTGTGCGGATCCTCTCGTCGACGCCGGGGCCGTCGTCGGCGACGTCGAGATGGACGTGCTCGGCGCCGGCGACCAGCGACAGCGTCACCGTGCCGCGCCGATCACCCAGCGCCAGAGCGCTGTTGTCGCACAGGTTGACCAGCACCCGGCGCACCATGTCGCGGTCGAGCGCCGCCTCGAAGCGCTCGCCTTCCGGGACCCGCGTCTCCGCGCATAGAGCGAGGTTCGGCCAGGCTGCCTCGAAGGTCTGGACGAGCTCGTCGGTGAGCCCGGCCAGGTCCTGAAGCTCGAGCCGGGGGCGCGGCACCCGTGCGAAGGAAGTGAACTCCTGGGTGAAACGACCGAGCCGTTCCAGCTCCTGCATGACGCTCCGGGTCGCCTCGTGGACCTCGTCCGGGTGCGCCAGGGGCTCGTCGGCCAGCAAGCTGTCGAGCCGGCTGAGCTCGAGCCGGGCGCCGGTCAGGGGTGTCCTCATCTCGTGGGCGTGGCGGCGCGCTGATTCCTGCCAGGCGGAGAGGTTCTCGAGCGCCGCCAGCCGGCGGCGGTCGCGAGCCATGATCCGCGAGGTACGCTCGATCATCGTCGCGATTCGTCCGATCACGTCGCGCCGCCGCTCGCCGATCTCGATGTCGGTGCGGCCGCCGGCAAGGTCGGCGAGCGCCGTCTGTAGTCGGCCCAGGCGGCTCTCGTGGCGGCTCTGGCGCATCACCACGCCGCCGATGACCAGCAGCACCGTGCCGGCGAAAACGAAGAGCAGCATCTGATCGTAGCGGCGCTCGATGGCGCCGCGGCTGTGCTCCAGGATCCGCAGCCGCCGGACCAGGGTGCTGGTGTCGTCGAACCGCTGGTGGTAGAGGCCTTCGTTGTCCGGATCGCTGGCTGCCAGCCGCCGCTGATCGTCGAGCGAAGCATGGAGCTGATCGAGTACTTCCGAGTGCGCGCCGAATGCCAGAAGTGGGCCGGTGAGCCGGGTCTGGAAGAAGTGGAAGACCAGTCCCGCCGACAAGAGCATGAAGGAGAGGGCTGTGAGAGAAGCTCTGAGATTCATCGTCGTTCCCCGGGGGTCTGCTGAGGAAGCGGAGGCAGGGTCACGGTCCAGGTGTAGGCGGCCAGCGGCCGGCGGCGGATCGAGGTGGCGAGCAGCAGGTTGAAGGTGCGCTGCAGGGTCTCGGTCTGCTTCTCGCTCGATCGACCCAGCGCGTCGGTGCCGTCGTGGCGTTCGATCGATTCCGAGAACCAGCGCTGGGTATCGTCTTCTTCCGACTGCGAGAAGGGCACCACGCGAGCCGTCACCTCGAGCTCGCGCGGCCAGGGGTGGCCCAGCCGAGAGCCGTCCAGGAACCGCAGGCGAAGCTCTCGCCACCACTCCGCCAGGTCCTCGAAAGTCGGCAGCTCGGCTCGCAGTGTGCGACTGCCGAAGCCGACGGCGGCGACGTGGAAGACCTCGTCCCACAGGTCGTAGCGGATCTCGACCAGGGCGCCGCCGAGCACCTTGCCGCGCGGGCGTAAGGTGATGGTGGTCGTAAGGCCAGTGGTCAGGTGCTCCTTCACCTCTTCGTCGGCCAGGATCGGGGGTAGGCTCGTGAGCACCATCTGGTGCTCGGGATCGAGCTCGATCCGTGGGTTCTCCGCCGCCCCGAGCGCCGGGGCGAGGAGCAGGGGAAGCAGCAACCACCGCACTCAGAGGGCTCCGTCGTAGTCCAGGTAGGCCAGCCCGATTCGGAAGACGCCCCAGCCGTTGCGCCAGGCGATCGAGGAGCTGGCGCTGACGCCCCACAGGGGATGGGCCACGGGATCGAATACCGGCGAGGTCTCGACGTAGATCAGGCCGGCGACCGTCTCCCAGCGCAGCTCGCCGAGGCGCCGGCTCTTCGCCGGGTTCCACAAGCTCAGCGAGTAGCGCACCCCGAGGTCGGCCTCCAGCGCGTCGACGTCGCCGCTCATCAGCCGGGTCTCGGCCGTCTCCGTGCGGACCGGTACGTTCTCGACCCGCGAGCGACTGAGCAGCACCTTCAGCCGCAGCGACACCGCTTGGCGCGGGCTCACCGGCCAGTTGCGGCTGCCGTGGAAGCTCAGCCCCAGCAGGCGCGAGGTCATCCGGGTGGAGGGAGCGAGGATCGGGCCGCCCGGTGTCATGGCGTCGACCGCCGCGATGTCGAGTGGCGGGACCGGGGCGAGGTCGCCCTCGAACCGGCGAAGCCCCACTGACACGGTCATCGCGTCGCCCAGGGTCGGAAACAGCGGATCGTCGGTGGAGTCGTACACCCAGGCGAGCTCGATCTCGCGCTGCTCGACGTCGTCCGCGGCGTAGGCGCTGGAGTCGCCCGGGCCGTTTCCCAGGTATCTGCGTGTGGCGGATTCGCTCTCCAGGTGCGAGGCGTCGAGACGCAGGGAGTGGTTGCCGCCGATCGGCAGGCCGAAGGTCAGCTCCACGCGGTCGGACTCGGAGTTGGCCTCCCAGGTGGCAATGGCGGGATCGAGCCCCGGCTCCAGCAGCCGAATCGCGCAGCACTCCTGCCGAGCCACGGCCAGACGCAGTAGCACCGGACGATCGAACAGCCGGTAGCGCGTGTAGCCGACCTGGAGATCCTCGCTGTCGCCCACGGCGGCGAAGAACACGCCGTCGCCGGCGAAGAATCGCGCGCCGGCGGTGAGGGTGTCATTGAAGCCTTCCTCGACCGCGGAGCTGTCGTCGAGAGCGCCGCCGAAGGTGTCGTAGATCGCGTCGGCGCCGAAGAAGAAGGTCTCGACCTCCTCGACCGAGATCAACAGCCGGTACCTGCCGCGCTCGCTGCCCTTGCCGAGGGAGAAGGCCGCGTCGAGGACGAAGGGCAGGCGGTGGACGCGATAGATCGCCTCGCGCAGCTCCGCCTCGGTGTAGGGGCGCCCTTCTTCGAGCAGCGACCTCGAGACCACCACTTCACGGGAGGCCAGCCGGATACCCTCTACCGCGATGGTCTCGATGAAGAAACGGGGCGGCGTGTAGGCCTCCGAGACTCTTGGGTCGGTGTACGCCGGCGCCGGTGCGGCGAGCGCGGGGACGGCGCAGAGCCACAGGATCGCGAGCATGCCCCTGGCCGCGATTCGCAGCTGACTGCCAGGGCCGGGCGAACGGGTCGTCGGTCGCGTCATCGGGAGGGGTCTCCTATCGGATCCGGCTTCCCAGGGCGTAGGGATTCCTGGCAACGTCTAAGGCAAGGACGATGCCACCCGCGCGAATCAGCCGCCTGGCGGATGAATCGCCCCCTCGGGGGGACGGACTGCGGTTCACCTGTCAGGAAAACCGAACAGGCGTCCGCGTCTCAGGACGCGGTCGGCCGCGTTGCCTTTCGCCGTCGCTGCCCTTTCTGCCGGGCCTGGCGCCGATTTGACCTGCATCGTACCCGGCACCACGAAGCCAGAGATGTCCGGACGGAGTTTTGCGCAAAGCTAGACTCGTCTGGGACTGCTAGACTTCTATGGCGGTAAATTCATCCGCTCGCCAGAGATTGGCCCCTCGGGAGGAGGTCATGACCGAATCGCTCCAGCTCGTCGCCGTCGTGGTGGTCGCGGCGGTAGTCGCCATCGCCGTCGCTGCCATCAGCCATCGGCGGAAGCGCCTGCGTCGCGCCCAGGCGGAGGCCGAGGGTGCGTTCGCCGCGGCGATCAGGGGCTTCAGGGCTCGCCCGACCGCCGCTTTGACCGGGCTCGCCGACACCGCCGAGAATCTCGATAGCGATCGTCTCGAGTCCCTGATCGGAGAGACCCATCTCTACGAAATCGTCAACGATCACCTCCCCGCGCTGTCGAGCGACGAAGCCGGTCGCAAGGCTCTGGAAGACTTCTTCGGCCGTCTCGGCCCGAGGCTCGTCGAGCACGACGCCGAGGCCACCCTCGCGATCGTCCAGGAGCTCGTCGCGTCTAGGCCGGACGACGACGACGCGCTTCAGTGCGGCCTGTCCATTCTCAGAGCCATGCCGCCGATGCCTCTGAGGCTGTCAGAAGGCGTCTACCAGTCGTCGCTCGAGCTGCTCGAGAACCACCCGCGTAGCGAGTCTCTCAAGGCCCTGGTGCTCGACGTCGGCCGCTGGCACCTTGACCGGGTCCACGACGCCGGCGGATCGTCCTACTACGACGAGCGAGCGATCCAGAACGACATCCTGGCGCGGACGGCCTAGTAGAGCGGCGTTGGGGCGAGCCGCTCGCGTAGCGTCTCTCGGGCTCTTTCGGCTCGATCTGGATCGCCGCCGTCGATCGCGCCGAAATACCTCGCCGCCGCGGAGTGCAGGCAACGCTGCTCCTCTTCCTCGTCGCCGGAGGTTGAGCCCGAGAATGACTCGCGCACGATCCGATCCAGAACCTCGGCAACACTCTCCTGATTGTTTCGCGCCACTTCCTCCAAGGCGAGCTTGAGATTAGGAGCCAGGCGCCAACTGTAGACGGTGGTCCTCGTCATGTATGACAGTGTAGTGCAAGAACCGGTCGACCATCGAGATCGGATGAGTGTATAATCCTCCTTGTCAGGAAAGTGCAACTTTGGAGAAGCACTCGTGAGTCAAGTCAGTATCGGTCAAGTCAAGAGAGATCTTTCCATCCTGGTCAACCGTGTGGCTTACAGTGGCGAGCGCATTGTCCTAACCTCTCGCGGCAAGCCCAAGGCGGCGCTGGTGAGCGTTGAAGACTATCGGCGTCTGCAAGAGGGTGGGCGGGAAAGCAGGAGTCGACACTGGCGGGCGTGGTTGGCCGAGGCAGATGCGTTGTCCCAGGAGATCATGAACCGCCGCCAGGGCGCAGTGATCGACGTCGACGAGCTCCGCCAGCACGACCGCCAAGACCTGGAGGATCGAATTGAGTGGCCGGGCGGCGATTGACGCTACGGTCGCTATCAAGGCGGTGCTGCCAGATCCGTTGCAAGAGGCCTGTCGAGATCTGCTCGAAAGACTGATCTCAGAAGGCACCGAGCTGGTTGCGCCCGCACTCTGGGCCTACGAGACAACTTCGACGTTGGCCAAGGCGGTTCACTTCAAGCATCTGACCGCAGATGAAGGTCGCCGCGCTCTCGACCGGATTCAGGCTCTGCACGTCCATCTCGAACCACCCGATCCAGACCAGAATCTTCGTGCCCTCGAGTGGACGCTCGCTTTGAAACGCGCGGCGGCCTACGACAGCTACTATCTGGCTCTCGCCGAGATCGAGCAGTGCGATCTCTGGACTGCCGACAAGCGGCTGTTCAACTCTGTGGGCGAGTCATGGGTGAGGAGCGTTCAGGCCGAGACTGGCGCCGAGAAGACGGACTGACTGCACCTCAATCGAACTCCGAGGCGGTCTTCTCGTCGACCTCGGGGCTCTTCTCGTCGGCAGCGATCTCGGCGGGTGCGTTCTCGTGCTTGTAGCCGCAAAGGCAGACGAGGGTGCCGCCGTCGTTGTACATCCGGCAGTCGGGACATTGCCAGCTCTGCTCGGACACCTTGGCGCCACCGTGGGAGCTCTCCATGAAGAGCCAGACGCCCCCGACCCAACCCCAGCGCAGGAAGAGACCCAACGGCCCCAGAGCCACCAGGGTGAGGACGAAGAAGACCGCCCATCCCGATGCCGCGATCGCCACAAAGGTCGATCTGTCGAGGCCGCGCTGATGAGCCCGGTTGCCGACACCGGCCAGGACACCAACGAGAATCAGGATTTCCAGCATCTTCGGTTACACGTCCTCCACAAGGTCCTTCGCCGACACCTTGACCCGGTTCGCCGTGGTCTCGGTGACCTCGTAGATCCACGAGCCGTGGAAGTCGTTGAATTCCTGGATCTCGTTTTGGCGCTTGAGCTTGTCGGCGACCTCGGTGGTCTCCTCGTCGCCGGCGTCCAGGGCGATCGAGAGCTGGCCGGCGGTGTGGTAGCCCTGGATGCGGAGGTAGTGCTTGTCGGCCTTGGAGGCGACCTCCACCCGGTAGCCGGACTCGTCCTTGAGGTCGACGTCGACGACGGAGTCGAAGTAGAGGCCCTGGACTTCAGGGGCGTTGGCCAGGAAGTGCTTGGAGAAGCGTAGACCGGAGAGCAGGTTCTCGAGCTGGCTGGCCTTGTTGCTCTCTTTCTTGCCGCCCGGCAGGCCGGTGAGCTTCAGGCTGCCGGCCTCGTCCTCGATCACGAAATCGGCGCCGCGGATGGCGGCGATCTCGGCCTGCTCGACGTCGAGGATCTCCTTGTCGAGGAAGTCGTCCTGGCCGGTGTTGAGATAGACGCGGGAGCTGGTCAGGTAGATGGTGTCGTCGTCGCTGTCGACCCGGCGCACGTAGTTGCCGCCGCCCTCGTCCATCGACTTGCCGATCAGGAAGTGGACCATGTCGGCCTGATTGGCGTCCTTGAACGTCACTTCGGTGGTGGCGTCGCCGCCGGCGATGAGCTCGAGCTCCTCGTCGAGGCTTTCGCCCGAGCCGACTTGCTTCTCCAGGCTGAGCTCCAGCGCGTCGCGGATGAAGCGGTTGACCGATTCGTTCTTCGCCGGATAGCCACCCGCGTCGACCACCACGAAGCGGTCGCCGTCGCGCCGCAGGTGGGCGGTCTCCTCGCCTTTCTGGATCAGGATCTCGGCAATGGAATCGGGATTCAGGTTCTGCAAGAACTTGGCTCCACGCTCGAAACGCTCGGCACGCTGCACGCTGTCGTAGTACGAGTAGGCGGAGAGCGCGAACAGCGCGCCGGCGACGATGAGCAGAATTCGGTTGAGCTTCATGACAGGCTCCTTCGGGCGCGGGTGTCGCGCAGGCGGCGGCGGAAGAAGAGGAAGAGCCCCAGGCCGAGGACCAGGAGCGGCGTGGTGCCGAGGGTGGCGAAGCGCACCTTCGCCTCCTCGGCCTCGAGCTTCGCGCGCTTGTCCTTGCGGATCTCGAGCAGCTCGCGGTTGGCGTCGCGGATGCGGTCGTTGAGCTGGTCGACCTCGTCCTGGACCTGTTTCTGGAACAGCGCCGCGTTGCTCGCGCCGAGGTCCGTCTGCTTGTCGCGCAGCTGCTCCTCGAAAGTGGCGATCTCGGCCCGCAGCTCCTTCTCTCGCTCGAGTTGGTCGCGGTCGGCATCTGCCTCGATGTCGTCGAAGAGGGTGAAGGGGCGCTGGATCGAGGGCTTCGAGCGCACCTTCATCAGCTCCTCGGAGCCGAACAGGTAGTCGACGGCGTTGAGCAACACCTTGTGGTTGTCGTTGGTGGCGATGGCGCCGAACGGCGTGTTCTGGAAAGCCACCTGATCGGAGATGAAGTCGACGTCGGCGAACACCATCACCGTGGCCTCGGCGCGCTCCTCCTCGGGCACCGGCTCCTTGCGCACGATCTCGTCGCTCTGCTGCGGCGGCAGGTCGATGCCCGGCGGCAGGCCCGGGGGCGGCGGCGGGGTCGGGCCGGGAATGTCGGCGCCGTCGGGGAAGACCTGGGGCAGCTTGCCCTGCACCAGGTAGGCCAGCGCCACCGGCTCGGTGCCGGGGGTGAATTTGTCGGCGATCTTGCCGGGGCTTTGGAGGTCGAGGAAGACCAGGCTGCCGGAATCGGGGAAGCCTGCCTTGACCTCCAGCGTGTTGCCCTTGGCCGTGGTGGTGATCAGCGGCGTGAGAGTGACGCCGCCGTCGCCGGCTTCCTCGGCGTCCTCGCCCTCTTCGTCACCGTCGCCGGCTTTGGCCGTTTCCACCAGGCTGCCGGCGAGGAAGAAACGCAGGTTGGCGAGTCCCTGGAACACCGGGTGCCCGGTGTTCAGGGTTTCGTCTTTGATCTGTTCGTCGATTGCCAAGTCGACGATCAGGCGCTCGGCCGGCCCGGCTCGGGAAACCGATCGCTTGATGCCGAGATCGAAGTCGGCCACCACCAGGTCCTCCTGACGCTCGAGCCCCCACTTGGCGAGCAGCACCGGCAGGTTGGACGACGGCTTGTACTGATAGGCCGCCCACGGCTGCTGCGGATTCTGCGGCGGCCGGTCGTCGAGCGAGTAGGGGTCGATGAAGATCAGCGTGTTGCCGCCGCGCGCGATCCACTCGTCGAGCGCCCAGATCGCCCGGTCGTTGAAGCTCTTCGGATGCACTACGATCACCAGGTCGTACTCATCGGGCGGGATGTGATCGGTGTCGGCGTCGATCTTCGACAACTGATACGTCTCCTCGAGCAGCTTCATGGCGATCCAGGACTCGGTCGGCGCCTTGCCCTGGGCGCGCATGATCTGCGCCATGTAGGGGTTGGAGTCGTCGGAGAAGACCTCGAGGCTCGACATCACGCCGACACGCTGGCGCTGCGGCCAGATCATCGACTGGATGCGTTTGGAGATCTCGTACTCGATGGTCTCCTGCTTGTTGGGCCACAGGAAGTCGATGACGTCGCGGCTGCCGGTCTGGGTCTGGAACACCAGGCCGAAGAAGAACAGGTCGCCGTGCTGGTTGATCGGCTTGCCGTCGAGGCCGTAGTCCTGTGCGTCCTGTGCGTCGTCGGTGTCGGGGATCGGATCGATGAAGCTGACCTTGAGCTTGCCCTTCGAAGCGACCTGGTACTCCTGGAGCAGGGAGCGCACGTACTTCTCGTAGGTAATGAAGTCCTTGACGAACTTGGGCAGCGATTTGCCGGCGGTCTCGGAGAAGTAGAGCTTGATCTCGAGCGGTTTGACGCCTTCTTCCTGGAGCCTGGCCAGGATCGCGTCGGTGCCGTCGGTCAGGGAGTAGAGGTTGTCGGCGGTGAAGTCCGCGCGCAGGCTCTCGGTGGTCCGGGTCAGCACATGGATGCCGAAGACGGCCACCAGGGCTACCAGCACGAGGGTGGTGACGCGGCTGTCGAGGATTTTACGTAAGTCCATGGTCCGATGCCTCCTCAGGAAGCCTTGGTGCGGTCCAGGGCGACCATGCCGCAGACCAGCCATCCGAGCGTGAAGACGATGAAGAACGTCAGCGTGCCGAGCTCGAGCAGTCCCCGGGTGAGGGTGTCGAAGTGGTCGGAGACGCTCAAGGCTCCGAACAGCTGCTCGGCGTAGCCGCCGAGACGCTTACCGATGGTCTCGAGCGATTGCGGCAGCCCGACGATCAGAAACGCCACCGTGGCGGTGGTGCCGAGAATGAAGGCCACCACCTGGTTCTTGGTGATTGCCGAGAACAGCATGCCGATCGACAGATAGCTGGCGGCCAGCAGCGCGCAGCCCAGGTAGCCGGTGAAGATCACCCCCCAGTCCGGGTCACCGAGCCGCGCCACCTGCAGCGCCAGGGGCGCCGAGAGCAGCAGCGAGAAGATCAGGAAGCACCAGCCGGCCAGGAACTTGCCGAGGTACGAGGCCTCGAGCGTCACCGGCAGGGTGAAGAGCAGCTCCACGGTGCCGGTCTTGCGCTCCTCGGCCCACAGCCGCATGGCCACCGCCGGCACCAGCACCACGAACAGCCACGGGATGTAGGTGAAGAACGAATCGAGGCTCGCCTGGCGTAGCTCGAGGAAACGGCCGAAGTCGCGCGACAGCGTCAGCCAGCCGCTCGCCACCAGGAAGATGACGATGAAGATGTAGCCCAGGGGCGACGCGAAGTAGCCCTTGAACTCGCGCTTGAAGATTGCGCGCAATCCGGTAAATCGACCAGTGGTAAAACGACTCATGCGGAGACACCCTCCGTGATTTTGCGGAACAGGTCTTCGAGCCGCCCTTCCTGCAGGCGGACGTCCTGGATCGGCAGCTCCTTGACCAGGTCCAGGAGCTTCATCAGATGGTTCTCCCCGCCCTCGGGGTGGACATCGATGGTCGAGGCGGAATAGGTCTCGACCCGGGCGCACCAGGGCTCGGCCTCGATGCGCGCCGCCAGCGTCGGATCGTCCTCGTGCAGCGTCAGGCGGATGACGTTGTGATTGGGCGCCAGGGCGATAAGGTCCTGGGGCGTCGAGTCGACCAGGATCCGGCCCTGGGAGATGATCATCGCCCGGTTGCAGATGCGCTCCACCTCGTCGAGGATGTGGGTCGAGACGATGATGCACTTCTCGGCCGCGAGGTCGGAGAGCAGCTCCTGTACCAGGGCCTTCTGATTCGGGTCGAGGCCGTCGGTGGGCTCGTCGAGGATCAGCACCTCGGGGTCGTGGATCAACGCCTGCGCCAGGCCGACGCGGCGCTTGAAGCCTTTCGACAGGGTCTCGATCGTCTGGTGCTGGACCTTCGTCAGGCCGGTCCTCGCCACCACGCGGGCGATGGCGCCGGGGATGTCGTCGATCGCCCGGGCCTCGGCGATGAACTCCAGGAACCCGGTGACCGTCATCTCGCCGTAGGCCGGCGCGTTCTCCGGCAGGTAGCCGATCTTCTGCCGCGCCTGCAGCGACTCGCAGGCCAGATCGTGGCCGGCGACCTCGACGCGGCCGGCGTCGGGCTCGAGGAAACCGGTGATCAGCCGCATGGCGGTGGTCTTGCCGGCGCCGTTGGGCCCCAGGAAGCCCAACACCTCACCGCGCCGGACGTTGAAGCTGATGCCGTCGACGGCGCGGATAGGCCCGTAGTGCTTGGCCAGGCCTTCCGCCTGGACCAGCGTCTCCCCGGCCGGGGCGGGCGCGGCGGCCTCTTCGGCCGGCTCTTCCTCGACAGGCTCTTCTTCGGCTGGCGCCTCATCGGGCGCGCTCTCTTCCGGCTCGACCGATTCGGCCGCCGCCTCTTCGGCCTCTTCGGCCGGCGGCTCCTCGGTCAGCGTATCGCTGGAGCTGCTCTCTTCCATGGAACCCCCTAGACGAGACTCTGCTTTGAATGGATCGGGCAAAAACGGCTCGCTGAGCGTCAGATTGACGCAGCCCGAACGGCACGAGACCGCGATCTCGTGCGCTTCACGGGGTGATGCCCACCCTTTAAGCAGGTTGTGTGCCAGGCTTGCTGTGCCGACGGCCAGCCGCCCATGTCGTCACGACACGGCCTTTCCGGCGCGCTCGGCTCGCCCATGTCGTCGCGGCCCGGCGCTTCCGGCGCACTCGGTCTCGCCCATGTCGTCGCCGCACGGCGCTTCCGGCGCGCTCGGTCTCGCCCATGTCGTCGCCGCACGGCCGAGTTGGAGCGCTCGGCTCGTCCATGTCGTCATGACACAGCCCTTCCGGCGCGCTCGGTTCGCCCATGTCGTCGATGCACGGCCCTTCCGGGATCTCCGAGAAAGCTCGTGCAGCTGCTGCGCGGCGGATCTGGAGCGCTCGGTTCGCCCATGTCGTGGCGACACGGGCCTTCCGGCGCACTCGGCTCGCCCATGTCGCCGGCGCACGGCCGTTCCCGAGCTTCCGGGAGACCCCATGTCGCCGGCGCACGGCCGAGTTGACGCGCTCGACTCGCCCATGTCGCCGGCGCACGGCCGAGTTGACGCGCTCGACTCGCCCATGTCGTCGCGACGCGGCCGACCGGGAGACTCCAGGAGGGATCGTGCAGCTACTGCGCGCCCGGTCTGGACTTACCGGAAAGGTCATGTCTGCACTGCGCGGCCGAGCCGACAGCTCCAGAGAGGCCATGCCGCCACTGCGCGGCCCATCGTGAGATTCCCGGGAGGCCCATGTCGGCGCCGCACGGCCGAGCTGGGGAATCCCGGGAGGCCCATGTCGCCGCCGCACGGTCGAGCTCGCGGATTCAGAAGACCCATGTCGCCACTACACGGCCGAGCAAAAAACTCCAGGAATGCTCACGTAGCGGCTGCACGGGCGTTCTGGGATTCCCAGAAAGCTCGTGCAGCCGCGCACGGACGTTATGGACCAAAGAATTCGTGCAATCCAGGTATGGTAGGTCGAGAAACCGGACCATATCGAGGGCGACGGCCGCTGCTGGCGCGGCTCATTCTTGACGAGGGCCGGATAAGGTACTAAATTTGGATGCACAAGGAGGCGAGGGCATGAACTACTCCGAGGCCATCGAGCCTGTTACGACGCTCAAATCGAAGTCCGCCGAGCTGGTGCGCCGGGCGCGGGAGAGCGGACAGCCGATCATCATCACTCAGAACGGAAAAGCGACCGCGGTTCTTCAAGACGTGGAGAGCTACGAGCGCCAGCGCAAGGCCCTGCTGCTGCTCAAGTACCTGGCCCGAGGGGATCGCGACGTGCGACAGGGCAATCTGCTGTCCGACGCCGAAGCCGACCAACATTTCCGCGCCCGGCTGACGGCCATGAAGACCAGTGGCTGAGAAGTTTGAGGTTCTCTGGTCCCGGTCGGCGGTCAACGATCTCGACGAGATCCTGGACTACCTCGCTGAAGAAGCGAGCATCGATCGAGCGTTGGACCTCTATGAGAAGGTTCGCGGTCAGGTGGCGAGCCTGTCCCGGCTGCCTCGGCGCTGTCGGTACGTTCCCGAGCTGAAAGCGGTAGGTCTGACGGAGTTCCGAGAGGCGATCCTGCCGCCCTACAGGATCTTCTTTCGCCTCGTCGACGACCGGGTGATCCTGCTGGGAATCCTCGACGGTCGAAGAGATCTCGAAGAGCTGCTGATTCAAAGAGCCCTCGAGCTTGACGACTCCTGATGAGATGACCAGCGTTCTGATTTCTTCGACTTCCGGAGACCTCTCGCCCTACCGCGACGAGGTCAAGGAGGCCGTGCTCGAGCTCGGCTGGCAGCCGGTGATGATGGAGTACTTCGGCGCCGACGCCACGCGCGGCATTCTCGAGCTCTGCCTCGACAAGGTCCGCGAGGCCGACATCGTGGTCGGGCTGGTCGCCTGGCGGCTCGGCAGCGTGCCGACGCCGGAGAAGGGCGGCGACGGCGAGTGCTCCTACACCCGGTACGAGCTCGAGGCCGCGGAGCAGGAGAAGAAGCTGCTGTTGTTCATGGCCAGCGACGCGTGGCCCGGCAAGCACTGGGCTCGCGGCGCGGAGCTCGACGCGGTCGAGGCCTGGCGCGGCCGGCTGGATCGCGTCGGCCAGGCCTTCGGCCCCGAGGAGCCGCGCGCCGATCCGCCCCGTCTCCCCGACTTCCGCAGCCGGGTCCGCAGCGAGCTGACGCGTTGGCGGCAGGGCCGGGAGCCGGCCGCGCCTCAGGTGCGTGAGGAGCTCGAGCTGCAGGAGATCGAGCCGCCCGAGTGGCCCAAGCGTCCGTATCCGCTGCTCGGCCCCTACGAGCACCCGCAGCTGCTGGGTGGGCGCGACGCGGACCTGGCCGAGCTCGAAGACCATCTCGAGCGCACGTCGTTGATCCTCGGCTACTACGCGGCGTCCGGCGCGGGCAAGTCATCGGTGCTGCGTGCCGGGCTGAGAGAGCGGCTGCACGCCAGCGGACGGCCGGTGGCCTACACCGCGAACCCCGACGAGGCGACGCTCGCCCACGACCTGCTCTCCAACCTGGTCCGCGCCGGCGCCGGTGGCAACGTGTTGGAGACGATGGTGGACGCGGCGGTGCGCTTCGCCTGCACGCTGGTCGCGATCAGGGAGAGAGCCGGAGCTACGCCCGTGCTAATCCTCGATCAGTTCGAAGACCTCTTTCAGCCCGGCAAGGAGGCGGAGCGCGCCCGCGCCGGTCTGCTGCTGGCGGCGACCGCGATCGTCTCGCCGCGGCTCAATGACACCCCCTGCCGCTGGCTCCTGTCCTACCGGGAGGAGTACCACGGCCGGGTCAACGAGTGGCTGCGCGACGTGCTCGCCGAGGCCGCCGCCCTGGAGATCCCTGATCTCGATCGCCTGCCGAGGGATCTCTCCGACCGCGATCGCTTCCATTGCCTGGCCCTCAAGCCCCTCGGCATGTCGACCGACCCCGCGCAAGCCAAGGCGGCCTTTCTCGAGGCGATCACCGCTCCCCTCGAGCTCACCGAAGGCACCCAGCCGCGCTACGGCTATGCGCTCGAGTCGGCGGCGGCCGAGCGCCTTGCCGAGGCCTTCGCCCGCGAGCGCCGGGAGCGCCCGGAAGCGCCGCTGGCGCCGCAGCTCCAGGTCGTCCTGCAGCGCCTGATCGAGAAGGGCGAAGTGCCCGCCGCGGGCTCGCCCCAGGACGGCGGTCTGGTCGAGCTCCGCGTCCCCGAGGACCTGACGTCGCTGATCGGTTCGGCGCTCGAAGACCACACGCGGGCCGTCCTGCGCAAGTGGTTTGCCGCCGACAGCCCGCAGGGCCGGACCCGCAGGACGTGCGCGCTGATCGCCCTGCGCGAGCTCGCCACCCTCGCCGAGGGCGGCGGCGGCAGACGCGGCCGGCCCATCGACGAGGACGAGCTTCAGGGAATGATCGGCCACGGCGGCGCCGAGGCCCTCGACCTGCTCGCCGGGGAGCGGGCCCGGCTCGTCTACCAGCGCCCCGGCCCGCGGGGCCCGCAGATCGAGCTCACCCACGACCAGCTGGCCGAGGTCGTCGTGCGCCTGACCGACGGCAGCGACGAGGAGTTCCACGTCGACTTCGACCCGGAGCTGCTGCGCCTGCGGCGCCTGGTGCACGATTTCAGCAAACAGCTCCAGGCGGGCGACGCGAGCGCGGCGACGAAGCTGAGCGCCCGAGAGCATGCCCAGATCGCGGAGCAGAGAGCGACTCTGATCGGCAAGGACGATAGTCGCGTCAAGTGGTGGACGGCCTGCGAGGAATACCGCAAGGGCCAGGACGCCCGGCGCCGGTTGCGCATCGCGGTGCTCGCCGCCGGCATCCTGGGAGTCGTCGCCTTGGGTTGGATTGCCGGTAGCTGGGCGCTGAGAGAGAAGCGTTTGAAAGACGTCGAAGATGCCGAGCGTCCGGTAGCGCTCCGCGCTTTGCCGAAGGTCGGGAAGCTCAGCCCGATAGAGCAATCGCGCCACCTGCCTGATGGCCGTTTGGCCCAGCTGCTCGGCGAAAAAGGGCTCGGGCAGATCCCAGAACCGGACCGCGGCCGCGTCGTACTGGCGGTCGCGTCCGCCGTCTACGGCGAGAACGGAGACCTCGCGGTCTTGCTCGAAGGCAGTGCCAGCTGGTTGAGCGACGCGGACCGGCCCGAGACGCTGGTCGCCGCTGTCGAGAGCTGGCAGCCGGTCTGGGCGTCCTGCGCGCCCTTCTGGAAGCCCGATCAGGATCGGGAGTCGGCCGCGGAGGAGGATACGCGAGACTGTCTACCGGATCTCGCGATTGCATTCTGGGTGCTCGACGGGGTGCAGGAGAAGGGCGGCTCCACGGAAAGTGCCAGGCGAGCGAAAGCGGTGAAGCAGGAGATCCTCGAGTCCTTCTTCGCTCGTGGGCTCCAGAAACCGCCGGAGGACCTGTTCGAGCTTCCCGACTGCGGCGTCACCGAGCCCTGGGTAACGATCCCCAAGGGCAGTTTCGAGATGGGCAGCGACTACGATGAACCCATTCATACCGAGATCGTCTCTCGCGACTTCGAAATCCAGCGTAACGAAGTCACGGCTTCGCAGCTCGAGAAGTTGTTCCAGGATCGTGGCTCATCCGGCGGCTGCAAACCTGCCGCAAACGTGAGCTGGTACCAGGCCTACCTCTTTGCCACCTGGGCCGGCGCTCGGCTGCCGACCGAGGCGGAGTGGGAATACGCTGCACGCGGAACACCCGGTCGAACGCACAGCCTCTATCCTTGGGCCAGCGACGATCCGCCAGATTGTAGCCACGCACAGATCAGAGGCTGTGAGGGAACGATCGATGTTTGCAGTCTCGCGCCGGGCAACACCCCGGAGGGTGTGTGCGACATGGCAGGCAACGTCTGGGAGTGGGTGGCGGATCCCTTTGCTGACTACCCTGACGACGAGGTGACGGATCGATGGGCGCTGGACGCCTCCGGTTTGCGGGTCCTGCGCGGCGGTAGCTTCGCCCACGATGCCGGCGTCGCGCGTTCGGCGAACCGCGGCAGGTTCCCTCCCAGGGACAGGTACGACGACTTCGGCTTCCGTGTCGTGCGGCCCGCCGTCCCCGCGCCCGAGGATTGAAGCTCGATCCTGATCGCCGACCGGGGATCTCCAGGCCATAAGCCCAGGCACAATCGGATCGGCGGCCGGCCCCGAATACGTGCCCTCTCGAACCGTAGTGTGAGAGAGTAAGGAGTACCGATTCCAGCGGGTTGCCCTCGCACCTACCGACAGGAGAGCAGACATGATTTTCCCACGCACGCTCGAGGCGTCGCTGATGACGATCGTCGCGCTGGCGATCCTTGCCGGGCCCGCGACCGCCGCGGTCGAGTACAAGCAGGCCCGGCCGCTGGTCGACGTGATCAGCGCCAAGGCACGGCCGGTTTCGACAAGCGGCAAGGTCCAGGTGCCGCTGATCACCTGGGGAGGCGACGTGGCCACGATCCACACCCTCGAGAAGGGCCATTTCAGCGCCGAGGGGATCGACGCGGAGCTGTTCGTCGAGAACAACTTCCCCAAGCAGGTGGAGGCGGTGCTTGCCGGCCGCACGCCGTATCTGCGTGGCACGATGGGCATGATCAACGCCGCGACCGAAGTGTTCGAGCGCGAAGGCGTGCCGCTGGTGGTGATCTACCAGCTCACCTGGTCGACCGGCGGCGACGCCATGGTGGTGCGGCCGGGAATCAAGTCGCCCAAGGGGCTCAAGGGCAAGACCATCGCGTTGCAACTCTATGGCCCGCACATGGACTACGTGGCCAACATCTTGAGCAGCGGCAAAGTGCCCCTTTCGAAGGTCGAGTTCAAATGGCTTGCCGAGCTCACCCTGCCGACCTTCGACACCGGCGGCAAGGTGGTCGACCCGGTCAACGCCTTTCTCGAGGACTCGGACAACGACGCGGTGATGGCCATCATCCCCGACGCCTTGAACCTGACCTCGGGCGGCGAGGGCGGCACCGGTGCCGCCGGCTCGGTCAAGGGCGCCAAGATCCTGCTCTCCACCAAGACCGCCTCGCGCGTCATCGCCGACGTCTACGCGGTGCGTAGCGATTACCTGAAATCGAACCGAGCCGACGTGGAGAAGCTCGTCCGCGCGCTGATGAAGGGCCAGGAGGACTTCGCCGAGCTGTTCGGTGCCAAGTCGAGCCGCCGGGCCGAGTTCCAGGGCCTGATGTCGAAATCCGCCGACCTGCTGCTCGGCTCTCCACAGGCCACCCCCGACGTCGAGGCGCTGCTCGGCGACTGCGAATTCGTCGGCCACGGCGGCAACGTCGCCTTCTTCACCGGCAAGGGCACGACGCGAAACCTGGCGACCCTCACCCGTGAGATCCAGACCTCGTTCACCCAGATGGGGCTGGCCAAGAAGAAGGTGCAGCTGGCGTCGGCCAAGTGGGACTACAACGCTCTGGGCGCCGGCGTTGCGGGCGCCACCCGCGTGGCCACAGCACCGCCCAAGCAGCGCTTCGACAGCAAGAAAGTCGCCGCCAAGATCGAGCAGAAGATCGCGGTGGAGCCCACTGCCTGGGCCGAGGAGGGCACGCTGTTCCAGATCGAGATCAACTTCGAGCCCAACCAGAGCGAGTTCACCGAGAGCGGCTACGCCGACGACTACGGCGAGGCGCTCAAGATCTCCCAGACCTACGGCGGCTCGCTGATCGTCATCGAGGGCCACTCCGATCCGCTGGGAATCCTGAAGGCCAAGCAGAACGGTGAGGACAAGGCGGTGGTCTCGCAGATGCAGCAGCAAGCCAAGAACCTGTCGCTGCAGCGCTCCCAGGAGGTCCGCACGAGCTTTCTCGACTACTGCAAGAAGCGCAAGTTCGCGATCGACGAATCGCAATTCGTCGCCGTCGGCCTCGGCATCACGACACCGAAGTTCAACCCGCCCCGGACCAAGGAGGAGTGGGCGGCAAACCGCCGGGTGGTCTTCCGCATCAAGCAGGTCGAAGCCGAGCTCACCGAGTTCTCGCCGCTCAACTAGGAACGCCGCGACCCGAGGAGACGGACATGGGCAAGCGCGGAAAAGGGTGCGCCGGCGTCGGTGGTTGCTTCGCCATCTTCGGGGCGCTGTTCGTGATCGTCGTGTTCTGGCTCGCATCCCAGGTGCAAAATTCACAGTCCAGCTGGGAAGAGCGTCCGGAGGCAGACGCGGCGTTCGAAGAAGCGATCGAGATCCCGCTGGACGAAGAGATGGAAGGCGCCGAGACCTCGCTCGCCCGCAACTTCTATTTCATCTTCGACGGCAGCGGCAGCATGAAAAGCGAGCCCGGCGGCGGTTGCCGTGGCGATCAGACCTTCGGCTCCAAGCTCGAGGGGGCGCAGTGGGCGGTCGAGGAGTTCCTCGCCAAGGTGCCCGAGGACGTGCATATCGGGCTCTATGTGTTCGATCGCAACGGCCGCCGGGAGGTCGTGCCGCTCGCCGCGGGCAACCGGCAGGCGTTCCTGAACGCGGTGAACAACATCCACGCCGGCGGCGGTACGCCGCTGGCCGAAGGCATCCAGCTCGGCGTCGACAAGTTGGTGGAGCAGTATCAGCGGCAGCTCGGCTACGGTGAGTTTCGCCTGGTGGTGGTCACCGACGGCAGGGCTGGCAGCATCCCCTCCGCGGCGCGCTTCGCCGCCCAGTACGGCATGCCGATCTACGCCATCGGCCTGTGCATCGACGAGGATCACCCCCTGCGGCGCTATGCGGTCTCCTACCGCGCCGCCGACAGCTTCGACGACCTGGCTCAGGGGCTCGAAGAGACGCTGGCCGAGCTGCCGGCCTTTGACGCCACCGAGTTCGACGCCCTCGAGCTCGACGCCGTCGAGGTTACCGAGCCATGAAGCGATCGACTCTCGGCGCGATTCTGATGCTGGTGCTCGGCGTCATCGCCATCGTCGGCTGGTATTTCCTGCGCGAGCGGGTCTTCGACTGGGGCCAGCGCCGGACCTCCGACGCCACCGGCGCCGACGTCACGATTCGCGTCGGCGGCGACAACTACCTCGGCTATTGGTTCATCACTTCGCCCGAGATGCGCAAGCAAGCGGCCCAGCGCGGCATCGGCGTCCAGTTCACCGATGACGGCGGCGCCTACTCCGAGCGGCTGGCGAAGTTCGCCGCCGGCGAATACGACGCGATCGTGCTGCCGGTCAACTCGTACCTCCAGCATGGCGCGGCGGTGCAGTTCCCGGGTGTCATCGTCGCCTCGATCGCCGAGTCCAAGGGCGCCGACGGCATGGTGGGCTTCGCCGATTCGCTGCCCTCGGGCGAGCTCGAGGATCTCAACGACGGTGAGCTGAAAATCGTCTACACCTCGGCGTCGCCGAGCGAATTCCTGCTCGATTTGACGATCGCCGACTTCGACCTCGACGAGCTGCAGAACGCCAGCCGCTGGCGGGTGGAGGCAGACTCCACGGCCGACGTCTACAAGCGGGCCAAGAACAATCAGGGCGACGTCTTCGTGCTCTGGGAGCCCGATCTCTCTCGCGCCTTGTCGCTGCCGGGGATGAAATACATCTGGGGCTCCGACCGGTTCTCCGGCTACATCGTCGACGTCTTCGTCTTCCGCCGCGAGTTCCTGCAGGAAGAGGGCGAGCAGGTGGTCGAGTTCTTGCGCACCTATTTCCGCGTGCTCGCCTCCTACGCCAACAACCGCGACAAGCTGATCAAGGAGATCCGTCAGTCGACCGATCTCAAGGAAGACGCCATCCGCGAGATGCTTCAGAAGATCGAGTGGCTCGACCTGGAGGAGAACCGGCGGCTGCAGTTCGGCATCTCCCGCCAGGCCGGCGAGCCGGTCAACGACGGCCTGATCAACACCATCATCTCGTGCACCGACGTGATGCTCCGCACCCAGCGGTTGACCAGCGATCCGCTCGAGGGCAATCCCTACCTGATCACCAACAGCTCGATCCTCGAAGAGCTGGTGCGCACCGCCGGCCCCGATGCCGTCGCGGCGGGCACCGAAGCCGAGGTCAAGTTCGAGAAGCTGGCCGACTCCGACTGGCGGAGGCTGCGAGAGGTCGGCACTTTCCGGGTCGAGCCGATCACCTTCCAGAGCTGGAACAACCGGTTGACCGACGACGGCAAGGAAAGTGTCGATAAGATCAGCCAGTTGCTGACGCACCACTACCGCGGTTACCGCATCATCATCCGGGGTCATACCGGTCCCGGGGGCGACGAGTCGGCGAACGAGCAGTTGTCGCTGGAGCGCGCCCAGGCGGTGCTGCAGTACCTGAAGGCGGTGCACGGCATCGATCCGAGTCGCCTGCGGGCCGAGGGGTCTGGCTCTCAGCAGCCGCCTCGACGCAAGCCGGGCGAGTCGCCGCGGGCCTACCAGTATCGCTTGTCGCGGGTCGAGTTCACGGCGGTGGAAGCGAATCCGCTTTGAGACGCCCGGGACGTTCATCAGCGTTGAACGGAAGACTTCTCGAGAGGAAGCTGGTTGGGACGACGCGCACAGCAAGCGAAGGTCTCGAGCGCTGGCAAGGTCTCGAGGGCCAGCAGAGTGCCTGGGCCCGAGGACTTCACCCGCAAGGCGATCTACCGGGCCGTGCTGAAGGACACCGTGCAGCACCCACTCACCATCCTGCCGGCGGCGGCCTCGGCGCTGGGTGGGCTGTACATGGTCCTTTTCGGGCTCGGCTTACCGGCGCTGGCGGTGGCATTCGGCGGTGCGCTGGCCGGCACCGGCGCCTGGGTGTACAACTACTTCATCCGCGGCGAAGCGCTGGCCGAGAGGCGGGTCGCCAAGCTGCGCGAGCAGCGCGAGCAGTACCGGCACGAGCAGGTCGCGACGCTCGAGGCCGAGTGGTCGAAGGCCGGCCTCGCCGAAGGCGTGCAGCAGGCGCGCGAGCTGCGCGAGGCCTACCTGAAGCTCTCCGGCTTTCTCGAAGGGCGCCTCACGGCGGCCCGGAAGTCCTCCGGCAGCGACGCCGGTCTCGGCGTTCAGCGGCTGATGGTGCTGGCCGAGGACACCTATCGCGAGGGTGCCGGCATTCTGCGCGGAGCGCTCGACACCTACCTGGCCTTGCAGCAGATAGACCACGAGAAGCTGCGGATCGAGCTCGACGCCTGGCGCTCGGAGCTCGAGACGGTGCGCGGCGCGGGCGCGGAGCCGGCGCGCGCCGAGGCGCTCGAGACGCGCATCACCAGCCACGAGCGTCGGTTGGAGCTCTTCGACGAGCGTGTGCAGTCGATCGATCGGCTGTTCGCCGAGAGCGAGGCGCTCGAGTCGGCGCTCGAGAGCACCTATCTCGAGGCGGTCGACCTGGAGGGCGCGGGATCGACGTTGCTCGCCGGCGGCGGCTCGGCCTCGGCTCTCGAACGGGCGGTGGAAGCGGCCCGCCGGGTAGAGGACCGTCTGCGAGCCCAGGAACAACCGAACAAGGAAGACGACATCTATCTCACTGCCGGTGATCGGCAGAGCTGAATCTCAGGACCAAAGGATCGGAGAAGGAGTTCCCCATGGCAGAACAGAAAGTCGGAATCATCCGTGCGATCTTTCGTTACTTCCGCTTCTGGAACTGGCGCAAGGCGCGCGGCATCATGCAGGCGGCCGACGAGCAGTTCACCGGCTCGGTGGACGGCATCGACGCGGCGTTCGAGATGCACCGCGACGTCATGGTCGAGCGCTTCACCGGCCTGCGCGACGCCATCGCCGAAGTCGAGGCGGTGCTCGAGGAGAAGCGCGCGCGGCTCGAGAAGCTCAACGAGGAAGAAGAAGATCTGCTCAAGAAACGCGAGGGCGCGCTGACCCTGGCGGAACAGGCCAAGGCGGCGAACGATCAGACGGAGTACGACAAGCACGCCTCCGCCTTCGAACGCTTCCACGTACGCATCGAGGAGGTCGAGGCGACCCAGGAACGACTCGGCACCGAGATCGCCGAGTCGTCGGGGATCATGGACCGCCACATGCTGCAGCTTCAGGAGCTGCAGGCCGAGGTCGAGAGCCTGCCGGCGAAGAAGGCGGAAGCGATCGCCGATTTCGTCTCCGCCAAGCAGATCGTCGAGCTCAACGACCGGCTCCAGGGTCTCGAGACCTCGATCGACCGCGGCCCCATCTCGGCGGTGCTCGACGCCAACCGCAAGCTCACCGCCAAGGCCCGCATCACCGAGAAGCTGGCCGGCGCCGACGTGCGCGTGCAGGACAAGGCCTACGAGCGCGCCGGTCGGGTGTCCACCGCTCAGAGCAAGATGGAGGAGATGCTGTCGGCGCGCGCGGCGGAGAAGGCACCGAAGGAGGAGGCGCCGGAAGAGGAGAAGAAGGTCGATACCCGGCCGGAGATCTGAGACTCGACCACAGACACCCAGGGTTGACACCCTGGGCTATCTCATGCCGCCCTCCGGGCTCCGGAGCCCCGCACAGGGGCGGCATCGGGTAGCCCAGGGCGTGAGCCCTGGGTGGAGAGCCAAGGAGCAATCATGCGAAAGCTATACAGAACCCTGACAGTCGCCGTCCTGGCACTCGCCCTCACCCTCGGCTTCGCCGGCCAGGCCACGGCCAAGGAGAAGTTCACCGTCGCCTGGTCGATCTACGTCGGCTGGATGCCCTGGGAGTACGCTGGTGATTCCGGCATCCTGAAGAAGTGGGCCGACAAGTACGGCATCGAGATCGAGCTGGTGCGGATGGACTACATCGCCTCGGTCGAGGCCTACGTCGCCAAGCAGGCCGACGGCGCGGTGATGACCAATATGGAGTGCCTCGACATGCCCGCCGCCTCGGGCATCGACTCGACGGCCCTGATCATGGGCGACTACTCGAACGGCAACGACGCGCTGCTCACCCGCGGCGGTGTGGGGATGAAAGACCTCGTGGGCAAGAACGTCAACCTGGTCGAGCTTTCGGTCTCGCATTACCTGCTGGCGCGTGCCCTCGAGAAGAACGGCATGAAAGAGGAGGATCTCCAGATCGTCAACACCTCCGACGCCGACATCGGGCCGATCTTCCTCGCCGACACCAGCCAGGAGGCGACGGTCACCTGGAACCCGATCGTCATGGAGATCGAACAGGCGCCGGGGGTCGACAAGATCTTCACCTCGGCCGACATCCCGGGCGAGATCCTCGACATGATGGTGGTGCGCACCGACGTGCTGGAGCAGAACCCGGCTTTCGGCAAGGCCCTCGTTGGCGCCTGGTACGAAGTCATGGGCATCATGTCGAAGCGGGGCCCCCAGGGCAAAGAGGCGATCGAAGCCATGGCCGAGTCCTCCGAAGCGACCGCCACCGAATACACCAACCAGCTCAAGACCACCGCCATGTTCTACTCCCCGCAGGCGGCGGTCGACTACACCTCGAGCGACGATATCAAGGAGAAGATGGACTTCGTGCGCCAGTTCTGCTTCAGCCACGGCCTGCTCGGCGAGGGTGTGCGCTCGGTGGACGTGGTCGGCATCGAGTACCCCGACGGCACCGTGCAGGGTGATGCGAAGAACGTCAAGATGCGCTTCGACACCACCTACATGCAAATGGCGGCCGACGGCGAGCTTTGATGGGCTTCTTCAGGATCAACGCCCAGCCGGGCAAGGTCACCTCCGTCTTGCTGTCGGCGGCGCTCTTCGTGTTGTCGCTCGCCGCCTACGTCTGGGTGGCGCACGAGCGCCACCAGGAGAACCCGCAGGACAAGGTGGTGCCGACGCTGTCGGAGATGAAGGGTGGGGTCAAACGCACTGCCATCGAGGAAGATCGCAAGGGCGACGTCCGGCTGTGGGTCGACACGTGGGCCAGCGGCAAGCGGTTCCTGATCTGTGTCGCCCTGATGTCGATCGCCGTCCTGATCGGCCTGCACATGGGGGTGTTGCCCTACTTCGAAGCGCTCTTGCTGCGCTTCGTCACCTTCTTCGACAAGATCCCGGCACTGGCGCTCTTGCCGATCCTGATGATCATCTTCGGCATCGGCGAGATGTCGAAGATCGCGCTGATCGTCATCGGCGTCTTTCCCACCATCATCCTCGACACCTTCCTGCGCGCCAAGGCGGTGCCGCGCGAGCAGGTCACCAAGGGCCTCACCCTGGGCGCGTCGGACATGGAGGTGGCCTACCGCATCGTGCTGCCGCAGATCCTGCCCGGGGTGCTCGACACCATCCGATTGAATTTCAAGGCGGTGATCCTGTTCCTGATCGCCGGCGAGTCGGTGGCCGCCACCGTCGGCCTGGGCTACCGGATCTTCGTCGTCCGCCGCTACATCGCCATGGACATCATCATTCCCTACGTCATCTGGATGAGCCTGCTGGCCTACCTCGCCGACCTGGGCGTACGCTACTTCGTCCGCTGGCGCTACCACTGGCAGTACGAGGAGGCGTGATGACGCCGAACGAGTATTTGCTCTACCTGGAAGACGTCCACAAGCGCTATCCGGTCAAGGGCGGCGGCGAGAAGACGGTTCTCGACGACATCGACCTGCGGGTGCGCAAGGGCGAGCTGATCTCGGTCGTGGGCCCGAGCGGCTGCGGCAAGTCGACCATGCTGCGGCTGATCCTCGGCTCCGAACCGCCGTCGGACGGCCGCGTGCTGGTCAGCGGCAAGCCGGTCGAAGGGCCGGGCCGGGAACGCGGCATCGTGTTCCAGAAATACTCGCTGTTCCCGCACCTTTCGGTGCGTGACAACATCGTCTTCGGCCTCGACCTGGAGGAGTTCTCGATCCCCGGCCGGCTGTTGCGCTACGTCCACTACCGCAAGCGCAAACGCGAGTACGCCGAGCGCGCCCAGGTGTACCTGGAGCGCATGCAACTGGGCGAGGCCGGCGACAAGTTCCCCCACGAGCTCTCGGGCGGCATGCGCCAGCGCGTGGCCATGGCCCAGGCGGCGATCATGCATCCCGAGATCCTGATGATGGACGAGCCCTTCGGCGCGCTCGACGACGCCACCCGCCAGGAGATGCAGGTCTTTCTGCTCGAGCTCTGGGAGCAGACCGGCATGACCGTCTTCTTCGTCACCCACGACCTCGAAGAGGCGCTCTTCCTGGGCACCCGCGTCCTGGTGCTGTCGCAGTACTACCAGCAGGGCGACGGCGTCGAGGGCGCCAAGATCGTCACCGACAAGGAGGTGCCCGGCGGCCACCCCAAGCCCAGCGACTTCAAGTACACGCCGGAGTTCAGCGAGCTGCTGGAGCAGATCCGCCGGGACGGGCTGGATCCCGAGAGCCGGCAGAAGGTGGAGGATTTCGACCTCAGCCACCAGGATGCCTGGCGGGATTGAGGGGGAGCGTCAGCTCGGCCCGTCGACCCGTTCCCGGACGATCTGCCAGCCGCCGTCTCGACGCGTCAGCTCGAGGGTCTTGCGCACGCTGTCGCTGTAGCCGGTCGCGCTGTAGGCCTGGTCGAAGCTCACCCGGGCACGGTGGGTGTCGATCAGCTCGGCGTCAAAAGCACTGAGCGTGACCTGCACGTCGCGGGCGCCGAGGATCTTCGTTCTGCGCTGTGCTTCCCATGCTGCGTGATCGAGCCGGTGGGGCGGACGGAACTCGGCCGCGTAGAAGCCGAGGTAGTCGTCGACCCGCTGCTCGGACCAGGCCCGGGCCCACGCTTTCGCCAGCTCCAGGGGCGGTCTCGCGGGGACCTGCGATGCAATGGGCGGTTGGGGCTGAAGTGCGGGTGCGGGTGTGGGTGCGGGTGCAGGGGGCTCGACGGGGAGAGCGCTCGGCTCCTGCACGTTCGGCTCCGCGACGACCGTCGCCGGTTTCGTGATCGGTGCCAGGGTTGTCGGCGCTTCGGACTGGGTGGCTCCCCTGGGCCAGAGCGCCAGCCCCCAGACCAGCACCGCGGCGATCGCGAGCAGAGCGTGGGCTCGCCATTTCTCGGCGCCGGCGGCCGCCGCGGCGGCTGCCGCTCCCCCGGGGGAGGGCGAGTGGAGAGCCGGCGGTAGCGCTTCCTGCGGTCGGGTCGGTTCGCCCTCGAGCTCTTCGGTCTTGGGCTCGGGTTCTGTCTCGGGCACCCGTGGAGCAGGGTCGGGAGGCTGGGCGGCCCGGAGTGGCTCGCTGGCCTTGGTGTCGGCGGGTTGCACCGCCGATGGCTCGGCGCTTTCCCGTGGCTCGTCGCTTTCGCCGATCACGGACTCGATCGTGGGCAGGAGCTCCGGCGCGGCATCTCCTCCAGCGGCGTCCTGCCTGGACAGGAGCTCGGAGATCGCGTCCGCCGAGAGCGGCTTCGAGAACAGGAAACCCTGCCCCACCGTGCAGCCTTCGGCCAGCAGCCCCTCGACTTCTGCGCGCTTTTCGATTCCCTCGGCGATGATCTGGGAGCCCATCTTGCGGGCGAGCGTGACGATGCCGCTGAACACGGAGGAGGAGGCATGACAGCTGCCGATCTTGCGCACCAGGCTCTGGTGGACTTTCAGGCGGTCGAAGCGGAATCGCTGGAAATGCTCGAGCGCCGAGGCACCGCTGCCGAAATTGTCGAGCGCGAGGGAGACCCCGAGCTCGCTCAAGCCCCGCAGAGTGTTCTCCAGATCCTGCGGCAGGCGCTCGAGCAGCCTTTCGTCGAGCTCCAGGACCAGCAGCTCGGGCGCCAGCTCGTGCTCCTTCAAGGCCTTCAGGATGGTCTCGACGAATCGGGGGTCACGGCACTGCACCGGCGAGAGATTCACCGACACGGGGACGCCGCGCCCGGACTCGAGCTGCCACTTCCTGGCCTGGGCGCAGGCTGATCGGGTCACCCAGCGTCCGATGGCCAGGATCTCGCCGGTGCTCTCGGCGATCGGGATGAAGCTGCTCGGGCCGATGACGCCACGCTCGGGGTGGTTCCACCGCACCAACGCCTCGACGCCGACGACCTTGCCGGTGTCGAGCGCCACCTGTTGCTGATACTCGATGAACAGCTCGCCGCGATCGACGGCGCCGGTCAGGTCGCGGGTCAGGGCGAGGCGCTGCTGGACCTCCCGATCCATCTCGCGGCCGAAGAAACGTACGGCGTGACCGCCCCGGTTCTTGGCCTTGTAGAGCGCCAGGTCCGCCTGCCGGAGCAGGTCCTTGGTCTGGGCGTCCGCGGACGGATAGACGGAGATGCCCAGGCTGCCGGTGACCCGTAGCTCCCGGCCTTCCACGACCACCGGTCGTGCCAGCTCCGACAGCAGCCGGCCGGCGAGCTCTGCGACGTTGCGGACGTCGTGGAACTCCGAGAGGATGACCGCGAACTCGTCGCCGCCGATCCGCGCCAGGGTATCCACCTTGCGGATCAGCTTGGCCAGCCTCGCGGCGATGGCCTTGAGCAGCCCATCGCCGACCGCGTGGCCATAGGTGTCGTTGACGTACTTGAAGTCGTCCAGGTCGAGCAGCAGGAGCGCCAGCTTGTGGTCGAAGCGGTCAGCATGCGCCGCCGCGTGCTCGAGCCGCTCGTCGAACGAGAAGCGGTTGTACAGCTTGGTGAGGAAGTCCTTGCGGGCGAGCTGCAGCAGGTAGTGCTCCTCGCTCTGCCCATCCGGGATGGCCGGGGTCTCGGCGGACGGGAGCGGTGGTGTCGCCGGCTGGTCGGCGACCTGGATGATCGACCCCCCCGAGGCCGGTTCCGGCACTCGAATGTGAGCGGCCGGGACGTTGGTCGCCGGCACCGGCCCAGCGCTCACCACCTGTGGCACGGTGGCCGGCACTTCGGCCTCGGCCGCAGGCGAGTTGCCGGCTTGCGTCAAGGTGGTCGCCGGCAGGACCGGGGTCCACCTGGGTGTTCGGGTGGATCTGTCGCACAGCGCTTTGAAAGTCTGCACCAGCTCATCGACCGGCTGGGGCTTGGCGAACAGATAACCCTGCAGCTGGTCGTAGTCCTTCTCGAACAGGAACTGCCAGTGCTCCTCGGTCTCGACCCCCTCGGCCACCACCTTGAGGCCCAGGTGGTGAGACATGGCGACGATAGCGGTGACGATCGCCACCGAGGCCGAGTCGTC
Organism: bacterium; assembly: GCA_024226315.1. GTDB lineage: Bacteria > Acidobacteriota > Thermoanaerobaculia > Multivoradales > J023 > JAAELT01. The sequence continues at coordinate 38,685 of JAAELT010000186.1, forward strand.
GGGGGTGCGCTTGATGAACGACTGGTCGACCTTGACGCAGGTGATCGGCAGAGTCCGCAGGTAGGACAGTGAAGTCTGTCCGGTGCCGAAGTCGTCGAGCGCCAGCTGGATGCCCTCGGAAACCAGCAGGTCGAACTGGGCCATGATCCTGCCCGCGTCGGGCAGGGTGCCACGCTCGCTCAGCTCGAGCTGCAGCAGGGCGGGCGGCAGGCCGCTGTCCTCGACGATCTCGAGGATCTGGCGGGCGAAGTCCTCCTGCTCGAGGAAGCGCATCGAGACGTTGAGCGACATCAGCAGCGGCGGGTGGCCCTCGTCCAGCCAGGCCTTGCCCTGGCGGCAGCCGGCGCGCAGCACCCAGCGGTCGATCTCGACGATCAGGTCCGACTCTTCGGCCACCGGCAGGAAATCGTTGGGCGGCACGAGGCCGCGGGTCGGGTGCTGCCAGCGCACCAGCCCCTCGACGCCCGTGGGCGCCGAGGTTCGGCTGTCGACCAGTAGCTGGTAGCAGAGGAAGAGCTCTTCTTTGTCGATGGCCTGCCGGATCTCTGCCTTGAGCTCGAGCTTCTTGAGCACCAGCTCGTTCATGAAGCCCTCGAAGAATGCGTGCGGCTGGCCCTTGCCCTGCTTGCAGTAGCGCATCGCGGTCTCGGCCTGCTGGACGAGCAGCTCCTCCTGGCCCTCGCTTTCCTCGACGTCGAGATTCGAAGTGTCGGCGATGCCGATGCGCGCCGCCAGGCGGAACTGCCGCTTGCGGATGGTCAGGGGCTCAGCCAGCTTCTTGAGCAGCCGCTGGGCTACCGCGGCCGCGGCGTTGCGGTCGTGGACGCTGCTCAGCAGGATGGCGAACTGGTCCCCGTGCAGACGGGCGAAGGAGGTCATGGACCCCTCATCGCTGGCTTGCGACACCAGGTCGTCCTCGCGCAGACAGCCCTGCAGGCGCTTGGCGACGATCCGCAGCAGCTCATCGCCCAGGGAGCGGCCGATCAGGTCGTTGACGCCCTTGAAGTCGTCGATGTCGAGGTAGAGAACGGCGGAAGTGCCCGAGGAACGGTGGTTCTGCGACAGCACCCACTCGGTGGTGCTCAGGAACATCTCGCGATTGGGCAGCCCGGTGATCGAATCGTAGTTGCGTAGCTGGAGCAGCTCGGTCGAGGCCTTGACCGCGCTGTCGCGCACCTGCTCGAGGTCGACGAGCTCGTGGTCGGAGAGAGCCCGGAACTTCTTGGCCATGCCGATCCAGCGCTGAATGCGGATCGGCAGGAACTTCCAGTTCACCGGCGGTGTGATGAAATCCGTGAAGTCCTCGGTCAGAACCTCGCGGACTTCGGCCGAGTCCGGGTGATCGGAGATCACCAGCACCGGGACCGTCTTGTCGGGGGTCAGCTCACGGATGCGGGCGACCAGATAAGCGGACTTCATGTCGTCCAGCTCCGGCTCGGTGAGGATCAGGTCCGGTTGCAGGCGCTCGACGGCGGTGAGCACGGCGTCGCCGTGGGTCTCGGCCTCGACCCGGAAGCCCGCCTTCTGCAAGATGGCGGCGCCGAAGGCGCGCTGCTGGAGCTTGCGGGTGGCGAACAGGACGACCGGGCCGGTGGTTTCTCCCGAGGGGAGTGCCGGGGCCGCATCCTCGCCGTCCTGCTCACGGTGTGGCGTGATGTCGATCGGCTCGACAGGGTCCGGCTGCTCCGGCTGCTCCGGCTGCTCGGCCCAGGCTGTCGATGCTACGAGTTTCATTTCGCCTCTCCTCCGCTGTCCCGCCGTGCGCACTCCTGCCGTTGTCCCACCCCGGCGGCACAAGGGTGCAGCACGGGCATTACGGCCAGCATTAAGACTCCGGCCGGAGACGATCCGGCCGGTCTTCTCGAGGGTCTGCCGCGCGTCTATTCCTGGCGCAGGGCGATCGTCGGGTCGACCGCCCAGGCACGGCGCGCCGGCAGGTAGGCCGCGGCCGCCGCCGCCAGGACCAGGAGCCCGACCCCGGCGGCGAGAGTGAGCGGGTCCGTCGGCTCGATGCCGTGGAGCAGGCCGCGCATCAATCCCGCCAGCGCGAACGAGACCGCCAGCCCGCCGATGAGCCCGAGCACCACGGAGGCGAGGGAGCGTCCGAGGATCAACCGACCGATGTCGCTCCTGCGCGCGCCGATCGCCACGCGGATGCCGATCTCCCGCGTGCGGCTCGAAACCGCCAGGCTGACGACGCTCCAGATGCCTACCGCGGACAGCGCCAGTCCGAGGAAGGCCAGCAGCGAGAACATCTCGGCATTCATGCGGTGGGTGTAGAGGAATCCCTGGACGACGTCGCGGTAGGCGACGACGTTGATGATCGCCAGATAGGGCTCGTAGTCGCGCAGCCAGCGGTACAGCTGTGGCACCGCGGCGCGCGGATCGCCGTGGGCGGCGATCAGCAGGGCGCTACCGGTGGGGTAGCGGTGCTGGGGATAGGAGAAGTAGACGGTGGGCGGCGGCTCGGCGAACAGGTCCTGCGTCTTGGTGTCGCGCGCGATGCCGACGATCGCGTACTCTCGCGCCGCTTCGCCGTCCGGGTCGGGTCGCCGGAGGCTCTTGCCGATGGCATTCGTGCCGGGGAAATAGCGTCGCGCCAGCGCTTCGTTGACCACGGCGACGTCGCGGGATCCCTCGACGTCCGTCTCCGTGAAGGCACGCCCCTGCCGGACGTCGATATCGAGCGCGTCGAAGAATCCTGGGATGACGTTGGAAAAGACCAGCGATATGGGCTCGTCGTGTCCGTCGAGCAGCAGGTCGGTGGAGGCGTGCGGCGAGAGGACGGGATAGTCCGCCACCGTGGCCGAGCGCACCCAGGGCTGCTCGTCGAGCCGTGCGGCGAGGTCGCGGAAGAAAAGGTCGCGCTCGGCGACCTCGAGGTCCGTGCTGCTGGTCGAGATGTGGGTGACCACCATGCTCTCGACCGGGATTCCGGGGTCCAGATCGCCGACGCTACGCAGCGTGCGGAGCACCAGCCCGGCGACCACCAGCAGCACCACCGACAGGGCGACCTGGGTGGAAACCAGCAGGTCGCGCATCCCCGGGATTCTCCGCCCCCAGATCCGCCCCTTGGTGGCGGCGGAAGCGTTCCCCCAGAGGGGGACAAACGAAGAATCGGCGGACTTGAGCGTGGTCAACAGGTCGCGGCTGCGGGCCTTGAACGCCGGCATCAGGCCCGCCAGCACGCCCGTGACGAGGGCGACGGCGAGCGCGAACGCCACCACCCGCAGGTCGACCGCGGCCTCGCGCGCGACGTTCTCCCCCCACACGCTCGGCCGCGCGAAGTACGCTCCCAGCCGCGCGGCGGCCGGGCCCGCCAGCACCAGCGCCGCGACCCCCGCGAGAGACGAGAGCACGACGTTCTCGATCAGCACCTGGCGCACCAGCCGTCCCGGGGACGCCCCCAGCGCCGCCCGCACCGACATCTCACGCTGGCGCTTCACCGCCACCGACAGAATCAGGTTGGCGACGTTGGCGCAGACCAAGAGCAGCAGGGCGCCGGCGGCCGCCATCATCAACCGCACGGTGGACCACTCGTCGAGCCGCGAGCGCGGGTCGATCCAGGTGGCGGCGTCCAGGTCGAGCCGCCGTGATGCCTGCTCGCGGGGATGCAGCTCGTCCAGGCCCGAGGCGATCGCCGCCAGCTCCGCCCGCCCCTGCTCCTCGCGGACGCCATCGCGCAGCCGGCCGTAGACGCGCACCAGCGGCACGTCGCGGTTCTCGGCCTGCGTCGCAAAGCGCTTGTACCTGTCCCTGAACGGCGCGATCGGGATCCACACCTCGGGCCTGAAGTCCGACGCCGAGCCCAGGAACGCCGGCGACGCCACCCCCACCACGGTGAACGGCCGGTAGTTCAGGTAGATGGTGGTGCCGATCGCCGACTCGTCACCGCTGAAGCTGCGCTGCCACCACCGGTACGAGATCACCGCCACCGGGTCCGCCCCCGGACGGTCGTCGTCGGCGAGGAGGCCACGGCCGGCCACCGTCTCGACCCCGAGCACCGAGAACGCCTCGCCCGACACCGCCTCCAGGAACGCCACCTCGGTCATCGATTCCAGACGCACGCTGGCCGCGTGATAGGGCCGCACTGCCGCCACCCCTTCGAACGCCTCGGTGCTGGCCGCGTAATCCAGGAAATCCAGGTACGAAAGGTCCTGGTAGGCGTCCTCCGCCTCCACCTCGAACAGACGCACCAGCCCGTCGTCGTCCACTCCCGGGAACGGCTGGTAGAAGCCGTTCACATAGGTGAACACCGCGATGGCCGCCGCCAGACCGATCGCCAGGATGCTCACCGCCACCAGGGTGGACCAGGGCCGGCTCCTGAATCCGCGAAGCGTAGTGCGCAAATCGTGCCCGAGATCGAACATGTGTCAGCTCCAGTAGGTTGTGGACTTGCCATTGGTACGCGCAAAGATCGTTCAGGTTCCCGTCCGCGCCCCGCAAGGGGCGAGACGAACGTAGCCCGGGGTGTTTCAACCCCGGGACGCGGCCGCGCCCCGTGAGGGGCGAGACAAACGTAGCCCGGGGTTTCAACCCCGGGACGCGGCCGGCCCACCAAATATCCCCGTCCCGGAGGGACGGCACCTTCGCTCCGGCTCGGGTGGGTTGCACCCCTTCAGGGTGCGGATCCAATCGATTCGCTCGTCTCCCCGCGGTTGAAACCGCGGGCTACTCCTGTGATGCCCCGACGGGGCATTCGGAGTTGGTTCACGGCCGGCCCAATCACTCCCGGGAGAACAACGTCGCCTTCACGAACTCCCAGTTCATCCGCGCGATGTGCTCCATCGACACGTGCTTCGGGCACTCGGCCTCGCACGCCCCGGTGTTGGTGCAGCCGCCGAAGCCCTCGGCGTCCATCTGGGCGACCGTGCCGCGCACCCGCTCCACCGCCTCGACCCGTCCCTGGGGCAGCAGGCTCAGGTGCGAGACCTTGGCGGCGACGAAGAGCATGGCGGAGGAGTTCTTGCACACCGCCGCGCAGGCGCCGCAGCCGATGCAGGCGGCGGCGTCGAAGGCGCGCTCGGCGTCGGCACGGCGCACCGGGATGGAGTTGGCCTCGGGCGCGGTACCGGCGTTGACCGAGACGAAGCCGCCGGCCTGGATGACGCGGTCGAAGGCGCTCCGGTCGACCACCAGATCGCGGATCACCGGAAAGGCGTCGACGCGCCAGGGCTCGACGTGGATGGTGGCGCCGTCCTCGAAGCTGCGCATGTGCAGCTGGCAGGTGGTGATGCCGGTGAGGGGACCGTGCGGTCGGCCGTCGATGAACATACCGCAGGTGCCGCAGATGCCCTCGCGGCAATCGTGGTCGAAGGCGATCGCCGTCTCGCCGTTCGCGATCAACTGCTCGTTGAGCACGTCGAGTGTCTCGAGCAGCGACATGTCGGGCGAGATGCCGGTGAGCTCGTAGTCTTCCATGCGCCCCGCGGCCTCGGGGCCGTCCTGGCGCCAGATCTTGAACTTCAGGTCCATGCTCGCTCCGGTCGTCCGCGTTCCTATTTGTAGCTCCTCACCGCCAGCTCGACGTTCGCGAACTCCAGGTGCTCCTTGTTGAGCTTCGGCGGCTCGCCGTCGCCCTGGTGCTCCCACACAGAGACGTACTTGTACTCCTCGTCGTTACGCAGCGCCTCGCCGTCCTCGGTCTGGTACTCTTCGCGGAAATGGGCGCCGCAGGACTCCTCGCGGTCGAGCGCGTCGTGGCAGATGAGCTCCGCCAGCTCCAGGAAGTCGGCCACGCGGCCGGCGCGCTCGAGCTCGGGGTTGAGGGTGTCGGCGCGTCCGGTGACCCGCACGTTGCGCCAGAAGTCCTCCCGCAATGCACGCAGGTCGGTGATCGCGCTCTCCAGGCCCTTGGCGCTCCGCACCATGCCGCAACGGTCCCACAGGATGCCGCCGAGCTGCTTGTGGAAGCGTCGCGGGCTGGTGGTGCCGCCGACCCCGAGCAGACGGTCGAGGCGCTCGCGCACGCCGCGCTCGGCCTCGTCGAACGCCGGCGTGTCGGTGGCGACCGGACCGGTGCGAATGTCGTCGGCCAGGTAGTCGCCCAGGGTGTAGGGGATCACGAAATAGCCGTCGACGCAGGCCTGCAGCAGCGAGTTGGCGCCCAGGCGGTTGGCGCCGTGGTCGGCGAAGTTGCACTCGCCGATGGCATACAGCCCGGGGATCGTAGTCATCAGGTCGTAGTCCACCCACAGCCCGCCCATGGTGAAGTGGGCCGCCGGGTAGATGCGCATCGGCACCTCGTACGGGTCCTCGCCGGTGATCGTCAGGTACATCTCGAACAGGTTGCCGTAGCGCGAGGCGATGGTGTCGCGGCCGTCGCGCGCCAGCGCGTCTTTGAAATCGAGATACACGCCGAGGCCGGTGGGGCCCACTCCGTGGCCGGCGTCGCACACCTCCTTGGCGGCGCGCGAGGAGACGTCGCGCGGCGCCAGGTTGCCGTAGGACGGGTACTTGCGTTCCAGGTAGTAGTCCCGCTCGCCTTCCGGGATGTCGCCGGGCGGCCGATTGTCGCCCAACGCCTTCGGCACCCAGATACGGCCGTCGTTGCGCAGCGACTCTGACATCAACGTCAGCTTCGACTGGTGCTCGCCGGCCGCCGGGATGCAGGTCGGGTGGATCTGGGTGAAGCTCGGGCTGGCGATGCACGCCCCCCGTTTGTACGCCTTCCAGGCGGCCGAGGCGTTGCACCCCAGCGCCAGGGTGGAGAGGTAATAGGCGGTGCCGTAGCCGCCGGTGGCCAGCACCACCGCGTGGGCCGAGTGACGCTCGAGCTCGCCGGTCGCCAGGTTGCGGGCGACGATGCCCCGCGCCTTGCCGTCGATCAGCACCAGGTCGAGCATCTCGCGGCGTGGCAGCATCGTCACCCGGCCCTTGGCCACCTGGCGGGAGAGCGCCGAGTAGGAGCCCAGCAGCAGCTGTTGGCCGGTCTGTCCCCGGGCATAGAACGTGCGCTGCACCTGCACGCCGCCAAACGAGCGGTTGGCCAGCAGCCCACCATACTCGCGCGCGAACGGCACCCCCTGGGCGACGCACTGGTCGATGATCGACACCGACAGCTCGGACAGGCGGTAGACGTTGGCCTCGCGCGAGCGGTAGTCGCCGCCCTTGATGGTGTCGAAGAACAGGCGGTACACGTTGTCGCCGTCGTTCTGGTAGTTCTTTGCCGCGTTGATGCCGCCCTGGGCGGCAACCGAGTGGGCGCGGCGTGGGCTGTCCTGGAAGCAGAAGCACTTGACGCTGTAGCCGAGCTCACCCAGCGACGCCGCGGCCGACGCCCCGGCCAGCCCCGAGCCGACCACGATGACGTCGACCCGCCGTTTGTTGGCCGGGTTGATCAGCCGGATCTTCGACTTGTACAGCGACCACTTCTCGGCGAGCGGTCCTTCGGGGATCCTGGCGTCGAGCAACATGACTCACCACCTCTGGACCAGGTAGACGTAGACGGGAATGATCGCGAACAGCGCCGAGACGCCCACCGCGAAAGCCACGCCCAGGCGGTGGGCGAGGCGGGCGAAGCGCCGGGGCTGGAAGCCGAAGGTGCGAAACGCGCTCTCCACGCCGTGCAGCAGGTGGTAGCCCATCGCCGCCATGGCGACGACGTAGAGTGCCACGTACCACTCGCGGTCGAAGGCGGCGAGCACCACCGCGTAGAGGTCCCGGTGGCCGCCCGAGTCGACGCCGACAGCGCCCCAGTGGTACTCGTACCAGAAAGTCTTCATGTGAATCACCAGGAAGATCAGCAGCACCGTGCCCAGGATCCCCATGTTGCGGGCGTACCAAGGGCTCGCGTCCTGGGGCCGGCTGTAGGCATAGGGCACCGAGCGCGCGGCCCGATTGCGCCGGGTGAGCAGCAGGCTGAGCACCGCGTGGCCCAGGATGCCGGCATAGGTCGCCAGGCCGGCGATCTTGATCAGCGGGTTGGAGGACAGCAGGTGCGAGTAGAAGTTGAACTGCAGCTGTCCCTGTGGCCGGGGCAGGAACAGCTGCAGGTTGCCGAACAGGTGGACGAGGAGGAACAGGCACAGAAAGAGCCCGGTTGCTGCCATCCACAGTTTGCCGGCGATCGAGCTCTGCACCGGAATCCCCTCGCGTTTGCCGCCCCCTGGAGTCGGCCCCACGATTCATTGATATCAGGGGCCATGCGCGGAGAACACGTCTGCGGAGGTGGAGTCGGCTACCGCCTGTCGGGGTGGGCGCGCGATCCGCCGGGACGTGTCACAATGAAATTTGAATCACAATCCCACGGGAGAACCGGGCATGCCGACCGAGACAGCAACCGCGGCCCCCGTCGGCCAGCGGGCGAAGTTCCTCGACGAGCTGAGCGAGGCCTACAACTTGCGGCGCAAGAGCCTCATGCTCTTGACCGGCGATGTCCACGGGCTGTTCCCCAGCTCGGCGATCGACGACTTCGTGTCGCTCGAGGAGGCGATGCGCAGCGAGCTGGGCGACAAGTTCAACCTGGTGCGGGTCGACATCGCCTCGGGCGTGAGCTTCTACGACCACGACACCGAACGCGAGGTGATCCGCATCTGCGAGTCCACCGACGGCACCGAAGTGCCCGAGTCGCGCCGCCGGCTGATGAAAGAGCTCATCGAGCGCAGCCGCCACAACCCGCTCTCCGCCCTGGTGCTGCTACGTGGCATGGCCGACGCCTTCCACCGCGTGCGCGAGGCGGGCGAGACGATCAAGCCGCTGTGCCTGGTGCTGCAATACGCCGGCGCGCTGTTCCCGGCGGGGAACTTCTCTCGTCTGTCCGAGCTCGACCGTCAGCGCCTGGTGCTGTTCCTGCACTGGTCCAACGACCCGGTGTTCGTCGGCGGCCCGGACCTGCTGCTGCTGATCAACACCGTCAAGAGCGAGGTCAACAGCAAGATCACCGCCCTGCCCGCCGCCGACCACATCGAGATCCAGCTCCCCGGCCACGACGAGCGTCGCGACTTCGTGGAGTGGTACCGGCGCGACCACGAGAAGCTGCGTTTCGAGGGCGGCTGGGAGAAGTTCTGCCATGACGCCGCCGGCCTCACCCTGGCCTCGATCAAGGACCTGCTGGAGCTCGCCACCCGCAGCAAACGCCGCGTCGAGCGCGGTGACGTGGTCAAAGAGGTCAACCGCCTGCTCGAGGCCGAGCTGGGCGAGATCATCCGCATCAAGTACCCCAAGCACGGCCCGGACGACGTCATCGGCTACCACCAGACGGGCGAGATCTTCCGCACCATCTTCGAGCGCTGCGAGGAAGAGGAGACCGCCGTCTCGGCGATCCTGGTCTCCGGCCCCAACGGCGGCGGCAAGACCTTCCAGCTCGAGGCCCACGCCTCGGCCTCGGGCCGCGTCGTCGTCGAGCTCGCCGGTATCCGCGGCGCCTTCTTCGGCGAGACCGACAAGTTCTTCGAGCTGCTGCGCTGGCACATCGCCACCTTCGGCAAGATCCTGATCCTGGTCGACGAGGCGCACACCGCCTTCGGCTCGATCCACTCGGGCGAGACCCACAAGACCGAGAAACGGCTGTCGGGCAACATCATCAAGATGATGGGCGACCCGTCGTTCCTGGGCAAGGTGCTGTGGGGCCTGATGACCTCGCGGCCCGACGAGCTCGACCCCGACATCAAGAGCCGATCGCCGATCCAGGTGCCGATTTTCGACCTCGAGGGCGAGGAGCGCTGGGAGTTCGTCACCGAGATGTTCCGCCGCAAGGGCATCGACCTCGACGAAGAGGAGATCGAGACCGTCTTCTCCGAGACCGACTACTACTCCGCCCGCGACTACCGCAACCTGGTGGCCGAGATGCTGGCCTCGCGCCGCAAGCACCCCGAGATCCGTGCGTCGGAGGTGCTGGAAGGCTGGCAGGCCAGCCGCTCCATCGAGCGCGAGCGCGAGCTCCAGGAGCTGATCGCGGCGCTTCACTGCTCGTACCCGCGGCTGCTGCCGCAGCGCATCCAGGAGATGAGCGAGAAGGAGATCGTCGAGCGGGTGGAGAAGATCAAGTGGATGTTGCAGCGTTGATCCGCCGAGCGGCCGGGGGGTATTGTGGGCGTTGCGAATATTTCGAATATCTGACAGGCTCATGACCTGAGGAGGTCCCGAAGATGAGCGTCAAACAGATCTCGCTGCCGGACACCAGGGCCGTGGAGCTGGCAGCCAGCGCCGCCGCGGCGCTCAAGGCCTACCTGAGCGCCCATCCCTCCGGGGCGGCCCGCTTGCGGCTGGGTTCGGCCGGCAGCGAGACGCAGGTCGTGGTTCCCGAGGCCGCGTTCGCGCTGCTCGTCGCCATGCTGGAAGAGTTGGCTCGTGGCAACACCGTGGCCATGGCCGCGGTCCAGGAAGAGCTGACCACCCAGCAGGCCGCGGATCTGCTCAACGTTTCGCGCCCTTATCTCATCGGCCTCCTCGAGGATGGAAAGATCCCGTTCCACCGGGTCGGGAATCGGCGCAAGCTCAGCCTTGCCGACCTTCTGGAATACAAACGCCGAGATACGGCACACCGGGAAGAGATCCTCGACCAGTTGACCGCGGAGGCCCAGGAGATGGGGCTCTACGACTGAACGTGGAGCGACCTTGGTTCCGATCGCGGTTCTGGACGCCTGCGTCGTCTACCCCGCCCCGCTTCGTGATCTGCTGATACGGCTCGCCTTGGCTGGTCTCTTTCGAGCCAGGTGGACCGAACAGATCCTCGACGAGGCTTTCGAGGCCCTGCGATCTCGACGGCCTGAGCTCGAGTCGGCCCGGCTCCGGCGAACACGGCAGCTCATGTGCGAGGCGTTGCCCGATGCGCTCGTCGAGGGGCATCTGGGTCTGGTCGAGGACCTCGGCCTGCCGGATCCCGATGATCGCCATGTGTTGGCGGCAGCGATTCACTCCGGCGCTCATTGGATCGTTACCGAGAACGTCAAGGACTTCCCCGCCGAAGTGCTGGCCGACCATGAAGTCGAGGTCCGAACACCCGACGATCTTGTGCTCTTGTTGCTCGATCGAACTCCCGACATCGTTATCGACGTGATCCGGCGTCAGGCCGCAGCCTTGAAGAATCCTCCGCATTCCTTCGACGATCTGCTTGAGACCTTGGGGCGCTGCGGGCTCGGCAGGGCTGTCACTGAGATCAAACGGGCCGTTCGGGAACGTCGCGATCCCTCCGTGTGATCCAGGAGATGAGCGAGAAGGAGATCGTCGAGAGGGTGAGAAGATCAAGTGGATGTTGCAGCGGTGACGCTCCTCCAACCATAGGTGAGCTCCCGGCCTGCGGGGCATGCGCTCCCTGCCAGCCGTCGTCACGGGTTGGTCACTCAAGACGTAACGGCCAGTTGAACATCACGGCTTGAACTGTGAAGACGTGATGTTCAACTGGGTATCACGGGATGATGAATCAACACGTGATGCCGATCTCGGTGTCACGACTTGAACGCCGAAACCGTGATTCTCGGTTGAACATCACGAGATCATTGAGTAAGACGTGATGTTCCAGTGGGAACCACGGTCTACGGCGTTGTGATGGTGTCTCCAGCTGAGGATCAACGTCTGCGGCTGCTTTGGCGTGACGATCGACAGATTCCGACCTTCAGTCTGCGTTCCCTGCAGCCAGGTGCTCCAGAAGGAGCGTCACCTCGGCTGCATCGGTGTAGAAGAGCCCCGGAGTCGACGCCAACGCCGGATCGCGGGAGCCCTCGAGGATCTGCTGCAGGACGGGAATGAGCGCCTTCAGTTCGTCGGGAAGTCCTCGGAATCGCTGTCCACCAGCACCGAAAATCGCCGGCTGACGTCGCCACCTCCGCCGGGAACACCGCTGCTGGGGCCACCTTCCGCGGCGGCCCAACCATCGATCGCACCGCGCGTCTTGTCGTGGGCCAGGGCGTCGTAGAGCAGACCGCCCCACTCCGGCAGCTTCGCCTCGATCCCCTTGGCGCGACGCTGGAAGACTGGGCTCGGCCAGGAGGCGTAACGCTCCAGGTACCAGGCCAGGTCGTCGGCCTCGATCGGCCCCAGCGGCGCTCTGAAGTCGAACCGCCGGCTCCTCACTTGAGGCCCGCCGTCGGCCGGCCGGTAGACCAGCCGCGCCTCGGCAGTGGCGCGTCGAGTGCCGTCCTTTTCGGCGATCGAAGGCGAGGCGAGCTCCAGCACCAGGTCGGCGAGCGGGCTCGGCTCCGGCACCTCCGCCACCGGGGCGCTCTCCGGCAGCGCGAGATCCAGCGCGACGACCAGCTCGGTGATCGCCTGCTCGAAAGTCGCGGGATCGGTGCCAAGGGGAATAGAGACGGTCTCCCCTTCGAGGAACCACTTCACCCTTGGGCTCGAGCGGCGTCACCAGCACCGGGATGATCCGGAGCCCCTCCTCGCGCTGCTCCCTCAGCTCGCGGGCGTAGGCCACCTCCTTCTCGACCCAGTCCGACTTCGGTGCGTCGAGACTCAGGAGGGCGATCAAATGGCTCGAATCGTCGATCGCGCCGCGAATCTCCGGGTCCAACTCCTCGCCGGCGGCCAGCTCCCGGCTTGCGACCCACAGCTTGACGCGCGGCTCCAGCGCCTCGCGGATCTTCTGGACGAGAGCGTCGTCCGACGAGGCGTGGGCAACGAAGACGTGGGTGCCTGCCATGTGTGTTCTCCTGAATCGCGATTCGAGGCCTGCGGAGAGGCAGGCGGGGTCTCTCTAGATGTACCTGCTGCGATGGGGTGGAAAGTCCCACCCGACCAATACGCAACCGACTAACCTGGCGAGACCTTCCCTATTCGGGCGAGAAGCGAACCCAGGCCAGTCCGTCGACTCGCTTGAAGTGGCGATCCGACGACAGAAGATCTGCCCCTGTCTCCATCGCGTGGGCGGCGATCCAGATATCGTTGGTGGGAATGAGGGTGCCCCGGCGCCGGAGCGCCGCCGACACGCGGCCGAATCGATCGGCCGTGGTGAAGGTCACCGGTACGAGGCTCACGTAAGGTCTATCGAGGAACGCGGTGAACCGCGACGAGTTCTCTTCGAACCGTGTGCCGTGCCGGAAGCCGTAGAGCAGCTCTCCGGCCACGACCGCGGAGATCAAGATCTGACTGGCCCGCCGCACTCTGCCGGCGACTTCCGGGTGCCCGCCCATCAACGCCGAGTACGCGTTGGTGTCGAGCATGAACCTCATGACCAGAACGACTCGTCGATCTGCTCGAAGACCTGAATCGAGTCCAGGAAGTCCCGCTCCTCGTCCTTCGACCAGACTCCGATGAAGTCGTCCAACTCGTCACCGATCACGTCGGGGCGATCCGCGGCCGAATCCAGGCCGGCACCTCTGCGCATTAGCTTGAGAGCGGCCTTGTTCAGAGACAGGCCCTCGACCCGCGCCAGCCGTAGCAGCCGCTGTTCGAGTTGCTCGTCGAAACCTCGGATCGTCAATTGGGTCATATCGTTCTCCCGTCGCTCGAGTCATGGAGGTGACTCACTTCGAGTCAGCTTATGCCTCAGAGGCGCGGTGGTCAAGGCGGACGAGCGCGATTCCTGGCCCGACCCGACGTTTTCGTCTATCCTCGCCAGGTGTCAGAGGCAGTGACAGAGGAGGCGACGACCGAGGCATCAGCCGCGGACCCCACCCCCTACCCCAACCTCGCCGAACGCATCCCCGAGGGCGGCACCAAGGACGCCGACGAGATCCTCGACCTGTTTCTCGGCTGGGTCGGCGACGTCGGGTTCGAGCTGTATCCGGCCCAGGAGGAGGCGGTGCTCGAGATCGTGGCCGGGCGGCACGTGATCCTCAACACGCCGACCGGCTCGGGCAAGTCGCTGGTGGCGATGGCGATGCACTTCAAGGCGCTGTGCGAGGGCAAGAAGTGCTTCTACACCAGCCCGATCAAGGCGCTGGCGAGCGAGAAGTTCTTCGGCCTGTGCGACGACCTGGGGCCGGAGCAGGTGGGCATGCAGACCGGCGACGCGTCGATCAACCCCGACGCGCCGATCATCTGCTGCACCGCCGAGGTGCTGATGAACCGGGCGCTGCGCCAGGGCGACGAGACCGGTGCCGACTACGTGGTGATGGACGAGTTCCACTACTACGGTGATCCCGAGCGCGGCATCGCCTGGCAGGTGCCGCTGATCACCTTGCCGCGCAGCACGTTCCTGCTGATGTCGGCCACGCTCGGCAACACCGCGCCGATCGCCGAGCGGATCGAGAAGCGCACCGGCCGCAAGGTGTCACTGGTCTACTCCGAAGACCGGCCGGTGCCGCTGGATTACGAGTACCGCGAGACGCCGCTGCACGAGACGCTCGAGACGCTGCTCGAGAGCGCCAGGGCGCCGGTCTACATCGTCAACTTCACCCAGCGCGAGTGCGCCGAGCTGGCCCAGAGTCTGACCAGCGTGCGGCTGTGCACCAAGGAAGAGCGCAAGGCGATCCAGGAGTCGATCGGCGACTTCCGCTACGACACCCCCTACGGCAAAGACATCCGCCGTTTCCTGAGCTTCGGCATCGGCATCCACCACGCGGGGCTCTTGCCCAAGTACCGGCTGCTGGTCGAGCAGCTGGCCCAGCAGGGTCACCTGAAGGTGATCTGCGGCACCGACACGCTCGGGGTGGGCGTCAACATCCCGATTCGCACCGTGCTGTTCACCAAGCTCAGCAAGTACGACGGCGAGAAGGTCGGCATCCTCAAAGTACGCGACTTCAAACAGATCTCGGGCCGCGCCGGGCGCAAGGGGTTCGACGACCACGGCAGCGTGGTCAGTCAGGCACCGGAGCACGTGATCGAGTCCCGCCGCCGGATGATGAAATCGAAGAAGGGCAAGAAGGCCAAGCCCAAACGGCCGCCGAAGGGCTTCGTGAGCTGGAACAAGGACACCTTCGACAAGCTGATCTTCAAGCCGCCGGAGATGCTCAAGTCGCGCTTCAAGGTTACCCATGGCATGGTGGTCAACCTGGTGCAGCGCGACGGCGAGGAGGACGTCTCCGAGCGCGATAACTTCGACTCGCTGCGCGAGCTGATTCGCCTTTCCCACGAGGACGAGAACCGCCAGAGCAAGCACCTGAGCTACGCCGCCATGCTGGTGCGCTCGATGAAGCGCTCCGGCATCCTGAAGATGGAGCGCGACAGCAAGTCCGGCTACATGTGGGTGGTGGTGAACGAAGATCTGCAATGGGACTTCAACCTCTTCCAGGCCCTGGCGCTCTACATGGTCGAGGCGATCGAGGTGCTCGATCCCGAGGACGAGGACTACGCGCTCGATGTCGTGACCCTGGTGGAGGCGATCCTCGAGGATCCACGGGCGGTGCTCTACCGTCAGGTCGACAAGCTGAAGGGCGACCTGATCGCGCGGCTCAAGGCCGAGGGCGTCCACTACGAGGAGCGCATGGAGAAGCTCGACGAGGTCACCCATCCGAAGCCCAACCTCGAGTTCATCGACGCCACCTTCGACGTCTTCCGCAAGCAACATCCCTGGGTCCGCGGCGCGGACATCCACCCCAAGTCGATCGGCCGCGAGATCTTCGAGGACTACCACAGCTTCAACGGCTACGTGCGCCTCTACGGCTTGCAGCGCTCCGAGGGCGTGCTGCTGCGCTACCTGAGCCAGCTCTACAAGACCCTGAGCCAGACGGTGCCCGAGCGCGCCAAGACCGAGAGCGTCTACGACGTCATCGGCTTCTTCCGCACCATGCTCGAGCACACGGATTCCAGCCTGCTCGAGGAGTGGGAGAGCATGCTCCATCCGGAGCTCCAACTCGACGACGAGAAGAGGGAGCTGTCACGGCGCGAGATGCGGGCCTACGAGTTGCTGCACGATCCCCGGGCGCTGCCGGCGAGGCTGCGTGCCGAGCTCCACCAGCTGGTGCGCGTGCTGGCCAAACAGGATTACGAGGAGGCCGCCCTCTCGGTGTGGCAGCAGTCCGAGGACGAGGAAGATCGTTGGCCGGCATCACGTTTCGAAGAGGTCATGACGCCGTTTCAT
Organism: bacterium; assembly: GCA_024226315.1. Classification (GTDB taxonomy): domain Bacteria; phylum Acidobacteriota; class Thermoanaerobaculia; order Multivoradales; family J023; genus JAAELT01. The sequence continues at coordinate 54,592 of JAAELT010000186.1, forward strand.
GCCGACTACGGCGAGCTGCAGTTCAACCACGAGGCTCGCCAGACCCAGAACACCCGCATCGAGCAGACCTCGCCTCGCACCTGGGACGTCACCCAGGTGCTGGTGGACGCCGAGGGCGACAACCTGTGGTTCGTCGACGTCGAGGTCGACCTGCGGGATCCGCGCAGCTTCGAAGGGTCGCTCCTGAGGTTGCGCCGGATCGGGACGTAGAGCTCTACGTCTGCAACACCCCGGTACGGAACGGTGGGATCTCCGGGTTGGACGCCGCGCACGCTAGTGAGCGCGAGATCACACGGCGGGTGGCCACGGGGTCGATGAGGGCGTCGACCCACAGCCGGGCGGCGGCGTAGCGGGGATTCATTTCGGCCTCGTACTTGGCCTGGATGCGCTGCAAGCGCTCCTGCTTCTCCTCCTCGGAGACCTCGTCGCCCCGGTTCTTGAGCTGGATCGAGAGCAGGGTCTGCGAGGCGTTCTGGCCGCCCATCACGGCGATCGACGCGGACGGCCAGGCGTAGACGAAACGCGCGCCGTAGGCCTTGCCGCACATGGCGTAGTTGCCGGCACCGTAGGAGTTGCCGACGAAGATGGTGATCTTGGGCACCACCGAGTTGGCGACCGCGTTGACCATCTTGGCGCCGTCCTTGATGATCCCCCGGCGCTCGGCGCGGCTGCCGACCATGAAGCCGGTGACGTCCTGCAAGAAAACCAGCGGGATGCCCTTCTGGTTGCAGAGTTGCACGAAGCGCGCGCCCTTGTCGGCCGAGTCCGGGTAGATCACTCCGCCGATCTGGATCTCCCGGTCACGCTCCCCGGTGCCGGTCTTGCGTTTGACGATCGAGCGCTGGTTGGCGACGATGCCCACCGCCCAGCCGTCGATCCAGCCGGTGCCGCAGATCAGGGTTTGGCCGTACTGCTCCTTGAACTCGTCGAATTCGCTGCCGTCGAGCAGGCGGGCCAGCACCTCGCGGGTGTCGTAGGGGCGGGTGTGATCGGCCGGGATGATGCCGTAGAGGTCCTCCTCCGGGCACAGTGGCTCGGCGCTCTCGCGGCGCGTGAAGGGGGCCCGCTCACCCACCGCCAGCTGCTCGAACTGGCTACGGATCTTCTCCAGGCAGGCTTCGTCGCTCTTGTGCCGGTGGTCGACGACCCCCGAGATGTCGGCTTGCACCTCCGCGCCGCCCAGCTCCTGGTTACCGATCACCTCGCCGATCGCCGCCTTCACCAGGTGTGAGCCGGCGAGGAAGATCGAGCCGCTGCCCTCCACGATGTGCGACTCGTCGCTCATGATCGGCAGGTAGGCGCCGCCGGCCACGCACGACCCCATGATCGCCGCCATCTGGAAGACGCCTTCGGCCGACAGCCGGGCGTTGTTGTAGAAGACGCGGCCGAAGTGGTCGCGGTCGGGGAAGATCTCGTCCTGGAGCGGCAGGAAGACGCCGGCGGAGTCCACCAGGTAGACGACGGGTAAGCGGTTCTCGAGCGCCATTTCCTGGGCGCGCAGAATCTTCTTGCAGGTGATCGGGAACCACGCCCCGGCCTTCACCGTGGCGTCGTTGGCCACCACCATCACCTCGCGCCCGTGGATGGTGCCGGTGCCCGTCACCACGCCGCCCGCCGGCGCGCCGCCGTGCTCCTCGTACATCTCGTAGCCAGCCCACAAGCCCCACTCGACGAAGCTGTCCACGTCGCACAAGACGTCGACGCGCTCGCGGGCGAGCATTTTGCCCTTCTGGCGCTGCTTCTCCCGGCGCTTCGGCCCGCCGCCCTGGCGGATCGTCTCCTCGGTCTCCCGCAGGAGCTCGAGCTCACGCCGCCAGTGCTCGTCGCGGCGCGCGAAGTTGTCGTCTCGTCGCAGTCGGCTTTCGAGGATGGTGGTCAATGGTTCTGCCTCGCGAACGGTGCTGATGATGGCATGGGACGAGCCCGCGCAGGACAATACGGGACTCGGGGGTGAGTTTATCTGCCGACACCTGGTATAGCATTCCTTCGATGAAAGTTCGCGTCATAGCTTTCGCCACCGCCAGCGATATCCTGGGCAGCGAGATCCTCGAGCTGACCCTGCCCGAAGGCAGCGGCGTCGAGCGCCTGCGGCAGGAGCTGGTCGACACCCATCCGCTGCTCGAGGCCATGTGGGACCGACTCGCCGTGGCGGTGGACGGAGACCTGGTACGTGGCGAGCGTCGTCTCCGCGATGGCTGCGAAGTCGCGCTTCTGCCCCCGGTCTCGGGCGGCGCCCCGCGCGCCTACCTGGTCGACGGCCCGATCGACGTCGCGGCTGTCGAGCGCTCCGTCGCCGATCCTGCCTGCGGCGCGGTGCTGCTCTTCCTCGGCAACGTGCGCGACCATCATGCCGGCCGCCGGGTCGAGAAGATCGACTACAGCGGCTACCGCTCGATGGCCGAGGCCGTGCTCGAGCGCATCGTCGCCGACCTCGAGGCCGGCGACGAGAGCCTGCGCGTCGCCATCGTCCACCGGCTCGGCGAGGTGCCGGTCGGGGAGGCCAGCGTGGTCATCGCCGCATCGTCACCGCACCGCGCCGCCGCCTACGAGGCGAGCCGTCTGGCTTTGGAACGCCTGAAGCGCGAGGCGCCGATCTGGAAACGCGAGCACTACGTCGGCGGCGAGGCGACGTGGCGCGAGGAGGAGTCTTTGGTCGCGACTGGCTCACGCGTATCGGCGTAGCGTGTCACGCGGTCTTGGAGAGCTGGCGCGAAATGGAATCTCTCAGGGTATGCTCGGCGTCTTCGGGCAGCTGGATGCGGAGGAAGTTCCGAGCCGGAAAGAGGTAGTCCTCGCCGCTCTCGTCAATGATGCGCAAATCGCCATCCACGGCCGCGTCCTCGTCCGGCAGTACCCGATAGATCTTGTGCAGCTCCAACGACACCGGGTACTCGCGGTTGTCGATGCAGACGGCGAATCGCCAGCCTGAGTCGTCTCGAGTCGTCATCATCGATCCAGATAGCGCTTGCGCTTCAGCTCTTTCCTGCCGATACCATGAGCCTCGTACCAGTGTAGCTCTGCCTTGCGGATCCTTCCATTGGTAAGGCGAATCGAGGCAATGCCCTTCTTCTTGCGCCAGCGTCCGCGCCCATAGTGCTCTTCCAGGCGTTCGAGGTCTCGGATCGAAGGACGGGCCGCGATGGTCTCGATCCCGCTGATCTCGCCGAGGACCTCGAAGCTCACCGGGTCAGCATAGCATGCGGGCCTTACTCCCCACGTTTCCCCAACACCTGCTCCAGCACCGCCACCTCCCGATCCCGCCGGTGATAGCCGGTGCGCTTAACGACCGCTTTCGATGTCTCCAAATGCACGCGGGCGTCCGTCAGCTGCCCACTTCAGCGTCTGCTCGGCCCGCCTCCGCACCTCCTTGAACGGAAGGCAGTCTAACTGAGACGTTTCGGAAATTGCACAAATACTTGAAAACAGGAGTCTTACAACCCCGAAGGGGTTGCATCCAACAGCCCAGGGTAAGCGTAGCGCCACCCTGGGTCAAGCGGCCCCACACGAATCGAACCCTTCTATGTGGCCTTGTTTGTCAAGCCCACATAGAAGGGTTCGCGAGCAAAGCTCGCTAAGTCCCTGGGCGAGCCCCACACGGTGCCGCCAGGCGCCTCAGGCAGTCTTCAAGAGCGGTCGCGATCGAAGTCAGACCTCCAGAAAGATCAATGCGTCGCGCATCTCCTCGGCGGTCATGGAGCTCGTGATCCCTGACAGTCCCCGGATCTGCTCGCCGATGGAGTAGCGCTGGCAAACCTACGACGCCTTCTGGTGTCGCCTCCGCAGGGCTTCCGCTTCCGCCGCTTCAGCGGCGAGAGCCGACTCGAGCTCTTCGCAATTCGCGTGGTAGTAGGCGAGCGCCGCGTAGACCTGGGACAGATCGAGGTGCGGGTACTGATCGGCGATCTCTTCGGGAGTGAAGCCGGATTTGTACATGACGACGAGCTGCTGGACGGTGATCCGCGTGCCGCCGATCCGCGGCCGGCCGCCGCAGATGTCCGGGGAGCTCGCCAACAGGGTTTCGATCGCGACTGCCATGATTCTCGGATCACTTCCTTTCAGCCGATGGGGTCCTCGCGAAGCCGGAGTCCGCACAGGCCACGATCATTATTTCACATAATAGGTCGCTGCCCGTGCGCCGGATCAGTCGAGCAGGATCCGGTTCAGCTCCGTCCAGACCTCCGGCGGAGCCGCCAACAACCGCGGCGGACCGACGCCCGGATCGACGTGCTCCACCCGGCACCCCGCCTCCTTCATGATCACCCGTGCCGCCGCCACGTCCTGCGGCGTGGCGTAGCCGGTGAGGTCGACGTAGGCGTCGAAGGCGCCGCCGGCCAGCCAGCATGCGGCGAGCGAGGCCTGGCCTAGCGCGCGGACGCGGTAGGTGCGGCGGGTCAGCTCCAGGAGCCTGCTCTCGAACCAGCTCCGTTCCTCCGTCGAGAGAGCGTGGGTGTTGGGCGTGTCGACGTTGACGATCGCTTCGTCGAGGCGTCGGGCAGCAGGGCCTTCGAGCTTACGTCCGTCGACGAAGGCGCCGCCGCCGTCCCAGGCGTAGAAGCTCTGCCGGGAGGCCGCCGCGTGGACGACGCCGAGAATCGGCTCACCGCGGTGTAGCAGGCCGGCGGAAAGGGCGAAGAGGCTCGATCCGCCGGCGTAGTACTTGGTGCCGTCGATCGGGTCGATCAGCCAGCGGTAGTCGGAGTCTCCCTCATCACCGGTCTCCTCGCCGCTGAGCGCGTGGCTCGGGAAACTGGCCCGCAGGCCGGCTTTGAGGTTGGTTTCGATCTCGAGGTCGACGGCGGTAGCGAAGTCGCGCCGGTCCTTGTGCTCGATTGGCGCGGCGGACGGCCAGCGCCGCAAGGCCAGCTCTCCCTGCTCGGCGAGTAGGCCGCGGACGGTTGCCGCGGCGGCCTCGAGATCGAGCTCCAGGGTCAGCCCTCCGCCCAGGCCCGCAGCTCGTCGAGCAGCGGCGAGGCGCCGCCGCCTTCGGCCCACTCGGCGCACAGGTGGGCGACCGGCGCCTGGAGCGCCGGCAGCGGGTTGCTGCCCGGTGTCATGGCCGCCACCTCGCCTCGCAGCCAGTCGAGCAGCGCGTCGAGGCCCGCGAACCGGCCGTCGCCGAGAGCCTCGCGCAGCTGGGGCACGGTGCCTTCCTCGAAGCCGCGCTTGCGGTCGAGGTCGACGATGTCGGGCAGCAGCAGCGAGGCCTCGGTGAGCGACAGGTCGATGTGGCCCAGCAGCTCGTTGTAGATGCGGCGGGCGACCTGATCGGCTTTGGCGCGGACCTCGGCGAGCAGCTCGGAGCCACGGGCGCCGGAGGGCTCGCCGTGCGGCAGCAGCTGGCAGTAGAGCTTGAGCTTGGGCTCGGTGCCCGACGGGCGGATGGTGATGACGAAGGAGTCGGTGAACATCTGCAGCACGTTGCGCGGCAGCTTGTCGGTCTCGCTGACGAATGGGCCGAATGCCTCCTGGTCCCAGTAGTCGACCATCTTGTGAACGGTCTGGCCGCCGAGCACCGCCGGGGGAGACTCGCGCAGTGACGCCATGATGCGGTCTTTCTTGATCATGCCCGCGGCACCGGCCATCATGATCGAGCGGTTGACGGTGTCGAAGCCGCCGAGCTCTTCCAGGATGCCGACGTAGTAGTCGAGCAGCGTCCTGCCCTCGCGACGCAGCCGTTGGTAGAGCGCGGCGAGATACATGCACGCCGGCACGGCGTCCTTGTCGCGGATGCCCGGCAGCATGACCACGCCGTGGCTCTCCTCGGTCGCCAGCACCAGGTCCTGATCCGAGCAGTCGACGTCGCCCCACGGCTTGCCCGCCTGCAGGGTCTTGAGCACCGCGGCGACGTATTTGAAGCCCACCAGCAGGTCGTCCACCAGCCAGGAGTCGCCGGCCTTCTCGACGATCCCACCGAGGATCTTGGTGGTCACCAGGGTCTCGATCACCAGGCCCTTGCGCCGCGGCCCGTCGGGGTCGAGCATCAGGTAGTAGCACAGCACGGCGGCGATCTGGTTGCCGTCGAAGTGGTACCAGGTGCCGTCGGCCAGCGTGATCTCGACTCCCACGCGATCGGCGTCGGGGTCGCTCGAGAGCACGATACCGGTACCGGCTTCGTCGGCGAAGCGGCGGGCGGGCTCGGTGGCTTGTGGCACCTCCGGGTTCGGCGCCTTGAACGGGATCACCGAGAAGCTGCCGTCCGGTCCCTGGTCTTCTGGCACGGCGAGCGGGAAGCCCAGTCGGCCGAGCACGTCGCCCACGGTCGACAGGCCGCAGCCGCAAAGCGGTGTATAGCCGACGAGCACGTCCGGGTCCGCGGTGGGGCCATCGCCGTAGAGATCCAGATACTTGCCGATGTAGGTCTCGTGCAGCTCCGTCGGCACCGCGCGAATGATGCCTTCCACCAACCCCTGGTCGAAGGGAGTGGAGCGCAGCTCGGTGGCCTTCTCCATGGTGTCGACCAGGTGCTGGTCGTCCGGCGCGATCGGCTGACTGCCGTAGGCGTCGTAGACTTTGATGCCGTTGTCGTCCGGCGGGTTGTGGGAGGCGGAGAGGTTCATACCGCCCACCGCGCCCAGCTCGCCGATCAGGTAGGAGAGCTCCGGCGTGGTGAGCACCGCCATCTCGGCCTCGGGCTCGGCGAAATAGGCGGTGATGCCGTTGCCGGCGTAGATCTCGCAGGCCAGCTTGCCCAGCGAGCGGGCGGAGACGCCGAACAGAGGATGATCGTCGCCCAGGAAGCCGTAGCGGCCGGCGTTGTCGCGGAAGACGCGCACGTCGTTGGCCACCACGACTGCCAGGTCCTCGCGGCCGGGGAAGGCCTCGCGCAGAAACTGGCAGTGGCCCTGCACCGTCATCGCCACCGTGGTGGGGTTCATGCGGTTGGAGCCGTAGCCGACCGGCCCCCGCCGGCCACCGGTGCCGAAGGGCAGCACTTGCCAGAAGGCGTCGAACAGCAGGTCGACGTGTTCCTCGCTCAGGTGCCGCTCGAGAATATCGGGATACGTCTGGGGGATCTCGCCGGAGAGCCATTGACGTAGGCGCTGACCGGCGCCTTCGCCGAGGTCGCCGTATCGCTTGGCCAAAGCCAAGCAAACTTTGTCCAATGCCGTGGATTCAGGCATCGCTCTTCCTCATGGACGGTCTAGAAATGTTCTAGTGGCGGTACGGGGCGGTCTCTGCGGAGTCGCCGATCGTACCACGAAGCTCAATCGCTTTCGGCCGAAACGTCCACCGCCGCCGCGCGCTGTTCGATCCAGGCCCGGAAACCGGCGTTCAGCACTCCCCAGTCTTCCCCAAGCTCTCTCCCCAGAGTATCGACCGAGGGCGCCTCGCCGTCCGCCACGGCGCCCAGGAAGGCGCGGAAGGCGCCGGCGCGGCGACCGTCTTCGCCCTGCAGCAGATAGCGGACCCAGAACGCGGCGGCGGCGTAGTGAAGCTGGATCTTCGGGCTGCGCACGAAGCTCTCCCAGTCGGAGCTGATCAGCTCGGGCATCTCCGGCAGGCTGCCGTCGCGCACCGCGTCGCGCAGCCGCAAGATCGACGCGAAACCGCCCTCGAAGCGGATGCTGTTGCCGTGGCGGAGCCGCTCGCCACCGATCTTGCCGGGGTCGATCCGCCCGTCCTCGGTGAAGCGCGAGCCCGCAAGGTCGTCGGCGATGCCTTCGTCGAGCCAGGGCGGCAGGTGCGGGCCGAGGGCGCGACGGTTGATGAAGTGCGCCAGCTCGTGCGCCAGGGTCGCCGCCACGTCTGAGCGGCGGCGGCCCCCGGAGTAGAACACCGCGACGCCCTTGGTGTTGTGGCCGGCGGCGCTCAGGCCGGCGATGCGCTCGGTCTGCTGCTGTAGCAGACGATAGGCGATGTCGCTCTGGTAGAGCACGATCGCCTCGGCGGGCTCGCCGAGCGGCGTTCGGCCGTAGCGTAGGGCGTAGAGCGCCTCGAGCTGCTCGGCGACGGTGGCGAGAACCGCGATCAGGTCGTCGTCTGAGGAGTCGGTGTAGAGAGTGTACGACCCGAGCTGTTCGACACGCTCCTTGCCGCGCAGGTACTTGCGGGCGGCGGCCAGCCGCTCCTCGTCAGGTGCGCGCGACGGCACCGGCTTCGGCGGATCCGGGGTCTCGCCGTACGGGATCTCGGCGTCCTCGTCGTAGCCCTCGAGCAGCACCCAGCCTTCGCGGCCGTGGTAGTAGACGTGGAACCAGTCGCCCCGTCGTTCGATTTTGCCCAGCTTGGCGATGCTCTCGAACTCGTAGAGGACCGGAGCGCGTTCCGAGGCGCTCTGTCTGAGTCGCTCACCGGCCAGCGCATAGACGTGCCTCTCGAAGACTCTGGGCTTTGTGGCTACGTAGTCGGGCTCTCTCTCGCTCTCGATCAGCCACACCTTCTCGACGCTGCCCGGGTCCCCGGGCTGTCGCGGGGGCGGCAGGTAGGCTTCCCGGAATCGGCTCGCCAGGCCGCCGACGTAAGGCCAGCTCTCGGCCCGCCGCAGGATCTCGGCATCCGGGTTCCGGGTCAGCCAGGCGAAGGACCCGAACAGGGCCAGGACCACGAGCACGAGGAGGTATCCCCAGAACGGCCGCTTCATGATGGCCATCCTATCCCGCCGAGATCGGGGCTCAGCACCAGCCCCGCCTCGGCGAGCAGCTCGAGCTCGTCTTCGTCGAAGCTCGTCATGCGCCGATGGAGCTCCAGCAGCCGCTCACCGATGTCTTCTTCCTCGACCCCGTCTCGCCGCAGTGAGCGGATCTCGTCCAGGGTCGCGACCTCCACCGGCGAGGGGTCGAACGGCAGTGGTCCCGCGGGGGGCTCGGCGCCGGCCTTGGCCAGGTACTTCGCCCGGAAGGCCCGTGCCGAGGCGAGGTGGAAGTGGAGCACGCACGGTCCGGCGAGGGTCCGGTCGGCGGCCGGGTCGTCCGGCTCGACGGACCAGCCATGGACGCCCGCGGCGCAGCGGCCGGCGTCGACGGCGACCGCCGATTTGCCGTTGAAGTAGCCGGTGAAGTACGGGCGCGGGTCGGTCTGGGCCATCTCGAGATATGCCACCATTTTCGACCAGCCCACCGGCCCGAGACGCGCCGCGGCCAGCCGTGGATTGAGCTTGAAGCGAGGCATCGCGCCCGGGCACCGCGGCAGCAGCTCGTGGTTCAAATAGCGCAGGCGCCGCAAACCGGCGTCGCTGGCGGCGGTGAAGTGCCGGCGCAACGACGCGCCGCCACGGCCGTCACCCTGCGGATGGAACAGCTCGTCGGCGTCCAGGTGCAGCAGCCAATCGAGGGGCGCGCCGCCCAGATCGTCGCCCTTCGCCGCGGCGAGCGCCACGCCGGCATTGAGAGTCTGGCGCGCTGCCACGGCATGGGAGGACGAGCCGCCGCGGGCGATTGGCTCGAGCTCGGCGCGTTGGCTCGCTGGCAGGACGCTCCAGTGTTTTTCCGCCAGCTCGGCGCCCGCCCAGACGGTCAGGCGGTCCGGCGGATATCGCCCGGTCAGCCGCTCGGCGGTGGCGGCTTCCTCGGGCTCGCCCAGGTGGTCAAAGATCAGCACCAGGTGGTCGACACCGAGCGCCAGGTGGTGCTCGCACCAGTCGTCGAGACGCAGGTCGCCTTCAGGGACGGCTCCCCGGCCGTAGACGGTACTGACGATGCCGACTCTCGGGCGTTCCGGCGTCACCGTTCGCACGACGATCTCGCCCACGGGGCCATGTTGGTCCACTTCGTGGAACAGTACGGTGTCTTCCGGCAGAGGCGGCTCGTCGACCGGCAGCAGCACGTCGGTGAGCGAGAGCTCGGGGAGCGGCGGCGCGGGCGGGCTCTGGGGAGCGTCGGAGAACCACAGTATCAACGCCCAACGCGCCGGCCCCGCGGCCAGGGGCTGCACCTGATGGGCGACGGCGCGGGCGTCGAAGAGCACGGCGGATCCGCCGCGGGCAGGCAGCATCGCCGTGGCCGGTTCCGCGGTGGAGTTTCCAGGCCGCCACAGGGCGATCTCGCCGCCCGTGCACTCTTCGTCCGGGCCGTTGAGGTACACCACCAGAGTCAAGGTCCTGCCGTTGTCGTCCGCTCCCCCCGGGTTGTCGAGGTGCGGGTGGTAGCCGCCGGACGGAGCGGGGTAGCGGGCCAGCATGGCCTGTTGGGGCGGGAAGACGGGCTTGCCGGGCAGCGTCGACGCCAGCGTCCGCCCGAGCCGGCGCAGGCACCACTGCGCCAGGCCCGCCAGCGGCAGCGGCAGGCCGGCCTCGACGCCTGACAGGTAAGTCACGAAGTCGCTGCGGCTCGCGGACACCCGTCCGTCGGCGCCGACGCCGGCGCGTTCGAGATCCAGGGTGCCGTCGCGGTGGGCTTGCTCCAGCGCCGGGTGCAGCGTCGCGGTGAAAGCAGGGTCCAGCAGGTCCGGGATGGACAGCCAGCGCTCGGATGAGGCCGCGGCGAAACGATCGCGTGAAGGCAGCGCGTCTTCGAAACGCAGCAGACTCTCCCACAGCTCCTCCCCGGGCGCCGGCGGCGCCAGCGGCGACCACCAGAGCGGCTCGGCGTTCCAGGCTCCGGCGTCGCGCAGGCGCGTTTCGAGCCTCAGAAGCAGCCGCCGGAGCGTCGACGGAGCGGCGAGCGGCAGAGCGCCGGACGCGGCGGCCTGGCCTGCGACGGTGAGGAGGCGGCCCGGAGGGACGTTGACGCCGGGCCCGGAGCGGACGGCCGCGCACAGCTCGACGTGGAACAGGAGCTCCAGGCGATCGGGAGCGGCCAGCCGGCGCAGCGCCGGAAGCGGGTTGCCGTCCGCCGTCAGGATGCGCTCCAGGGCGTCCAGGTCGGCCCTGATGTGGGTCGTTTTCGAACCGCGTTCTTGTCTCAACCGTGTCCGCCTTGCCGCATGCTGATACTCCGTCGCTCGGGGAGGTTATATCGCACGAGTCTTGCGATGCCTGGCCGAAGGGCCGTTTGCTCTCCGGCGTGGTCGTCTGCTAGAAACCGCAGTCCCATGACTGTCGAGGCGACTAGTGTGACCGGTGGATGGCGGAAGGTGGCGTTCTGCCTGGCCGGTTCTCTTCTGTTCGCCTGTGCCGGCGAGCCACCGCCGCCGCCCGAGGGGACCCCTCGCCTGGTGCTCTTCCTGGTCATCGACCAGGGGTGCGCCGACTACTTCGAGCGCTTCGCGCCGCTCCTCGACGGCGGCCTGGGGCGACTGCTGGAGGAGTCCACGGTCTTCACCCAGACCTACCACGACCACGGCGTCACCACTACCGCACCGGGCCACGCCACCCTGTCGACCGGGGTGTACCCGTCGCGCCACGGCATCGTCAACAACTGGTGGCTCGATCGCGAGAGCGTGGAGGTGGTCGCCGCCGTCGGCGAGGAACAGACCCCCGAGGCCATGCAGGCGACGACCCTCGGCGACTGGCTGAAGTCGGCCTACCCGCGCTCGAAGGTCTTCGCCGCCAGCACCAAAGACCGCGGCGCCATCCTCACCGCGGGCCACAGCGCCGACGCGGCCTTCTGGTCGAACTGGGACGACAGCCGGTTCGTCAGCTCCGAGTACTATCCCGGCGGTGAGCCGGAGTGGCTCGAGGCATACCGGCAGAAGCGCTTTCCCGACCGGTACTTCGGCAAGGCCTGGGAGCCGCTCCCCGAGGTGGTCGAGCACGGAGCCGACTACGGCCTCCAGCCGCTCGGCCGCGGTCTGATCGATCGCCAGTTTCCACATGCGATCGGCTCGCCGGCGCCGGCGCCCGATGACAGCTTCTACCGGGCGTTCTGGGGCAACACTCCTTTCGGCGATGCCTACCTGGTGGACTTCGCCACCGCGTTGATCGACGGCGAGCAGCTCGGCCAGGATGCCTACCCGGACTTTCTGGGATTGTCCTTCTCCGCCACCGACATCATCGGGCACGGCTACGGGCCGGACAGCCCCGAGCTGCTCGACACCCTGCTGCGTCTCGACGAAGAAATCGGCAAGCTGCTCGACTTCGTCGACCGGCGGATCGGGCTCGAGCACACGATCGTGTCGCTCTCCGCGGACCACGGCGTGACGCCGCTGCCGGAGCTGCTGCGGGCGAAAGGGATCGAGGCGCGTCGGTTTGCGGCCGAGGACATCCTCTGTTTCCAGCGCAGTCGCGACCAGCTGCGCAGGCGTTTCGGCGACCGGAGATGGTTCCTGGGCGGTTTCTACGTCGATCGAGTGGGCGTTGCCGCGGCCGGCGTCGATCCGGAAGAGATCGAGAACGAGACCCGGCGCCTGATCGAGCAGTGCCCGGGCGTCGCCCGCGTCTGGACGAGCGCCGAGCGCAACGGCTCCACGCCGCCCGAGGATGAGGTTGCCCGCCTCTACGCCAACAGCTACCACCCCGAGCGCAGCCCGGACCTGCAGCCGCAGTACGAGGCCCACACCCTGCTCTCGCGGCGCTCGGCGACCACGCATGGTTCGCCCTATCCCTACGACACCCACGTGCCGTGGCTGCTGCGTCTGCCCGCGGGCCGAGGCGCGCGGGTGGACGCGACGGTCCACACCGTGGACGTCGCCCCGACCCTCGCGCCGCTGCTGGCGGTGACGCCGCCGGCCGGCCTCGACGGTGTCGATCGCCGGTCTCTGATCGATCAACGTTCTTTGCCGGCGGCACCCTGATGCAGAAACTGCTGATCCGAGGACCGACCCGGTTGCGGGGCACCATTCCCGCCAGTGGCGCCAAGAACGCCGCCCTGCCGATTCTGGCGGCCTGCCTGCTCTGTGATGAGGAGATCGAGCTGCGCAACGTCCCCGCGGTGCGCGACATCCGCACCATGCTCCAGCTCCTGGAGCACCTCGGGGTCGAGAATGAGCGACTGGGCGATGCGGTCATCCTGCGGCCCACCGGCCGCGTCAGCCCCGACGAGGCGCCCTACGAATTGGTGAAGACCATGCGCGCCTCGGTGCTGGTGCTCGGCCCGCTCCTGGCGCGCCGCGGCCACGCCCGGGTTTCGCTGCCGGGCGGCTGCGCCATCGGCGTGAGGCCGATCGACCTGCACCTGACCGGGCTCGAGGCCCTGGGGGCCGCGGTCGAGCTCGAGCACGGCTATGTCGAGACCCGTGCCGGTCAGCTCGAAGGCGCGCGTTTCCGTTTTCCCCAGCCGACTGTCGGCGGCACCGAGAACCTGCTGATGGCGGCCTGTCTGGCCCGCGGCACCACGGTGCTCGAGAACTGCGCCCGCGAGCCCGAGATCGTCGACCTGGCGCGCTTCCTCGTCGCCATGGGAGCAGGGATCGAGGGCGCCGGCGAGGACACGATCACGATCGAGGGCCGTGATCGCCTGGGTGGCGCAAGACACTCGGTGATCTCCGACCGCATCCAGGACGGCACCTACCTGATCGCTGGCGTGCTCACCCGCGGCGACGTGACGGTCGAGGGCGCACGACCTGCCGATCTGGCACCTCTGCTCGAGAAGTTGGACGAAATCGGCGCCCGGGTCGACGTCGGGGAGGAACATATCCGGGTGCGGCACGAGGGAGCGATCAAACCGCGCGGCGTCGTCACCGAGCCGTTCCCGGGCTTTCCCACCGACCTCCAGGCCCAGTACATGACGCTGATGACCCAGGCGGACGGCGTCTCGACCGTCTCCGAGACAGTTTTCGAGAACCGCTTCCAGCACGTGCCCGAGCTGGTCCGGATGGGTGCGGACATCCACATCGACGGCACCTACGCTCGCGTCCACGGCCCGAGTGCGCTCTCGGGCACCTCGGTCATGGCTACCGACCTGCGGGCCTCGGCCTGCCTGGTGCTGGCCGGCCTGGTGGCCGAGGGAGAAACCTTTGTTCACCGTATCTACCACCTCGACCGCGGTTACGAGCAAATGGAATCAAAATTGCAGCAACTAGGCGCTCGTGTGGAACGCGTCGACTGACCACCGGGCTCGGGTCGCGGTACTCCAGCTGATCCTGGTGCCGGCCGTCCTGCTGGTGACCGCGGCGGTCGCCATGGCTGACCCGCGCATCCCGCTGGTCGATCAACAGGTCGAGCGCCAACATCTGGAAGCTCTCGCCGCGGTCGAGCGGGTACTGAGCGAGGACCCCGCCACCGCTCGCCGCCTCGGCCTGGAGTATCTGCGCGGCCACCTGCTGCTGATCCTCGATCGCCGGCAGGAAGCCTCGGCGGCGTTCGCGGCCAGCATGGGCGCGACGCCGGAGCTGGAGGCGTACAGCCGCTTCCGACTGGCGCGCGAGCAGGAGGCGCAGGGCCGTCCCGAGGTCGCCGCCGGCCTGGTGGCGACGCTGTTGGGCTCGAATCCGCCGCGTTCCCTGGTCGAGCCCGCCATGCGGCTGCTCGAGCGAACGATCTCCAAGGGCGGCGATTGCCGGCTGCTGACCAACCTCAACCAGCAGCGCTTCAGCCGCCGCAACCGGCGCCGGCTCGCCCTGGCGCGCGCGGATTGCCGGGCTCGCGGCGGCGACCGGGTGGCGGCCGAGGCGATGCTGCTCCAGATCCTGGAGGAGAACCGGAGCGACGACGTGGCGCTGACGGCGGCGTTACGGGTGGCCGCCTGGCCGCCGGCCGAGAAGAGCGCTCGCACCCATCTGCTGCTCGGTCTCGGCTTCTACGAGCAGCGCGAGTTCGATCTCGCCATCCAGCACCTGGCGCGAGCCATCGTGCGCCTGCCGAGCTCCGGCGGCATCACCTCGCGAGAGGCTTTCGAGTGTCGCTACGCCCTGGCCCGCAGTCATTTCTGGCAGGAGCGCTACAACGCCGCCGCGGCGGCGTTCGGCGCGCTGCTCAAGACCTCGCAGAATCCCACCCGTCGGGCACAGGTGATCTTCCAGCGCGCCCGCTCGCTGGAGCTCGCGGATTCCTGGGATCAGGCCACCGAAGCCTTCGACTATGCCCATAAGCTCGATCCGACGGGCCGCTGGGCGGACGGCGCGCTGATCGGTTCGCTGCGGCTGAAGTGGCACGCCGGCGAGGAGGCCGAGGCTCTCCAGGCCCTGGAGGAATTGATCGGCCGGCGCAAGTTCAGGGTCGCCACCGGCGCGCTCTTGTTTCTGGCCAGCTCCGATCTGGTCCAGGGGCGTACCGATCGTGCCGAAGCCTGGTTGACCCGCGCCGAACAGCTTGGCCAGGCATCGCCCCAGGAGATCGATTACTGGCGCGGCCGTCTGGAGGAAGGCCGGCGCAAGCTCACGGACGCCGCCAAGTACTACACCCGGGCCTCGATGCGTGATCCGTATCATCCCTTCGGCCGCGCCGCGCTCGATCGCCTGAGGAGCGACGCGCTCGCCGGACCGGCCCGGGCGACCGGCTTGAGGCTGGCGGCGTCTTCCGAGCTGTCCGACCTCTACGCCGCGTGGCTGATCCTCGGTGATTCCCACTCCCAGGGCCGGCGGGCTCGTCACCGGCTGGAGCAGAGCCTGTGGTCCGACCAGGCGGTGATCCCCTACCTGCGGCTGACGCTCGAGCCCACCGCCGACTGGCCGCTGTGGCAGTCTAGCCTGAGCCGGCCCGAGGAGATGCTCCTGGCGTTGGGGATTTTCGAGGAGGGCGCGTCGGTGGTGATGCGCCACTTCCCCGTGGCTCAGCCGGGTCTCGCTTTCACCGGCAGCGCCGTGCTGGCCCAATCGGGCGAGACCAAGCGCGCGCTCTACATCGCCGAAGTCATGGGCAAGAGGATCCCGGAGCGGGTGCCGCCGCAGTTTCTGCCCGACTCCTACAGGCGCCTGCTGTTTCCCTTCGGGTACAGCTACCTGATCTTGAGAGAGTCGGACCTTCAAGGGGTCGATCCCTATCTGTTGGCGGCCATCGTGCGGGAGGAGAGCCGTTTCGACCCGGTCGCGTTTTCCGGCGCCTCGGCACGCGGGTTGGCGCAGTTCGTGCTGCCGACCGCCCGTCGGGTGGCCGAGAACATCGGGCTGGATCCGATCGAGCCCCACGACCTGGAGAAGCCCGAGATCTCCATCCAGCTGGGCGCGGCCTATCTCGGCGAGCTGGGGGAAGAGTTCGATGGCTCGCTGCCCCAGGTGGTGGCGGCCTACAACGCCGGCGAGCCGCAATCCCGGCTGTGGCGCCAGTATTGCTGGAGCGACGAGCCCGAGGAGTTCCTCACCAAGGTGGGCTTCCGCGAAACCCGGGGCTACCTGACCAAGGTTCTCACCAGCCGGGCGCACTACCGAGAGCTCTACGCCCCCCCGCCGGTCGGCAAGGTCGAGGTCGAGCTCCAGGTGCGCGGAGTGGTGCCGGATCCGGGTGAGTAGGGAGTCGCGCGCTGCGCTTGCCAGTCTCCCGCCTCCTCCCCCGGGAGAGGACTCGGGTTCCGGCCGAGCCTCTGCTCCTCCCCGGGAGAGGACTCAGGTTGCGGCTGCGAACCTCCTTCCTCCCCGGGAGAGGACTCGGGTTCCGGCTGGGATCCTGCTCCTCCCCGGGTGAGGACTCGGGTGCGGCTGGGTTCCTTGCTCCTCCCCGGGAGAGGACTCGAACCGCAGCCGGTGCCGCCGCTGCTCCCCGGCTCGAAACGCGCCGATCATGCCGACGAACGGTTAGTAGGGCGCTCGAAACGGGCTGATGCGGACATCGAGCCGTCCGAAGGGTGCTTGAATCGGGCCGCTCCCGGCGCGGAGCCATCAGACGGGGCCTCGAAACGGCCTCGATCGCCGACACGGCCGTTCAGAGGGCGTTCGAGCTCGGCTTCGTGTTCGCTAGACTGTCGAAGATGTCGACGCCTTGCTGGCCTTGCGCGCGAAACAGCCGCCCGCCTCGGATGAGGAGATCGCACGGGCAAGACGAGCGGAGCGATCTTGAGGGTCGCTCCGCTCGCGATCCCGCCAGTGGACCCCCGAGCGGCTCGATGGCCGGCGACTTGATCGTATCTATGCCCGACATGCTTCAACTTGCTGGCGGCAGATTCGTCAAGGGCTCGCACCTGGCTCAGCAAGATCGAAGCGGTTGTGTTGGCCTTTGTCGTCGAACGTGGAGACCTGTTGGCGAGTGCTGCCCCGCCAGTACCCCTTCACTTGGCTCGGGACACGATGCCTACCTACTCGTCGATGGGTGTGCGACGGGAGAAGTGCCGAGGCTTCAGGTAGTTGAGTGGCGCTGATCAAGAGGAAGAGTCGATTGGCTCCCCCCCGCGTCGGACCCTTCCAAGGTTGTAGATCTGCGTCTGCTATCGTTCCGGCGGGCCGCACCCGCCAGCCGGCTCTACGAGACGTGGGGGACGAGAGGTCGAACCGCAGCCTCTGCGCTAGGGCCATTGCCGCACGGCTTATGCAAGAGCATCGGGGCGGTGGATGAAGAGATGCTGTGGTGAGCGCGAAGAGAGGCTAGATCAGGAGAACCAAAGGTTAGGAGCTTGGCTAGGGGGTGGATAGATGCAGGTGCCACGTGGATAGTAGATATGGATACCGGGTGCCTAGATATAGGAATCGCGTGACGGTCAGATAACGGGTCGGTGCAAGGGCCTACCCACACTGCGAGGGTTTGATGAATGGCTGAGACCAACAGAGAACTGGTCCGAATTGGGCGGGCGGTCAAGAAACAACTACGGAATACTTCGCAGGTGGTGGCGCGCAGTGCGACCGTTGAGAAGTTGCTCGGAAACGTCGAAAGTTCGCTGAGTCGCGGACTGGATAGCGTCACAGGGTCTATGCGCGAACTCGCACTGTCGCTTCAACCCGAACTCCAGGCGATTTCCTATCAAGCGAAGCTTCAGTCTTTGGAACTCAGTCGTATCAAGGAAGTCCTGTCGCGACCTTTGGACACCCAAGGGAAAGAACTTTCGTGCCTCCTCACCAGAATCTGTGGGTAGATTCTGGCTCGGGCAGATTTCCAAGTGTATGAAACAACGCGACTTCCATCGTTCTGAAGCTCCGGTAGCCGTACGCTTTTCTGGTAGTGACTTTGACCTTGTTGTTGAGGCCCTCCACAATGCCTGCTGAGATGGCCCCCTTGGCTCGAAACCAATTCAGGATCAGAGGCCGATGAGCCCGCAGCGACTTGGCGACCTTCTTCATCGGATCGATCTTCGAGCGCATAGTCCGAGTACACCAGCGATCGAGGAACTTTCCGGCCCAGTAGGGGGAGACGTAGTTCCAGAAGAACTGGAAGTCCTCTTTGAGCAGGTAGCTGCGGACGGTCTTGAGGTTGTAGCGCAGCAGATCGGCCAGCTTGATCTCCTGAGAGTCGGTGAGATTCTCGGGGCGTTTGAGCAGCCACCATCGGCTGCCCTTGAGCACCGGCTCGAGCCCTCTGCGCTTGAGCTCTCTGGCTTCTTCAGCTCGCACCTTGTCGATCGCCTTGTTCATGTTGGCGACGATGTGGAAACGGTCGAGGACATGGATGGCCTGAGGGGCTTTCTTGGCCAGGACTTTCAGGTAGGCCTGCCACATGTCACTGCACACGTACCTCAGCTGAGCGCTGCGCTCTTTGCCGAACTGCCGGAAGAATCTCAGCAGGGTCCGGATGGTGCGCTCTTCTCCGATCCACAGGAGGCGCTTGTAGGCGGCATCGATCTGGTAGACGAGGGTCAGGTAGCGATGGCCTCGATGCCACTGGATCTCATCAACTCCGATCGCCTCGACACCGTCGAGATCTCGGTGAGCCAAGCCCCACTCCACGACCGCCTCCACGGCGCGGAAGACGGTTTGCCAACTGGTGCGAAATCGCTTCGCGACGTCGCTCCACGTCAGCAGGCGTGCCCACTGGGCCAGGAAGAGGGCGTAGGCTCGAGTCAGCGGCGACTTGCCTTCGGCCCACGGGACGTGCTCGACCCGGACGCCACACGTGGCGCAGTCGACGCGTCGCATGGCGTAGATGAAGACGACGGGGATCGCCCACAGCGGCACGAAGTCGAAGCGTCGAGGTGGGCCGGTATCGTAGCCGGGTCCTCGGCGTCGGCAGCCCGAACAGATCGCCCGAGTGTTGGAGCGAGGTCGCACCTCGACTTCGAGGATGAGCTGATCCTCCTCGGTGCGCAGAACGACGCGTTCGTAGACGAAGGAACGGAACTTGTGGACGCGGTTGAGTATAGTCTTGACCAGCATTCTGCTCTCCCTGGGTCGATGCGGAGTAGGTACCCACATCTTGCCAAGGCAGAGGGCAGAATGCACTTCACACAGCCCGCTTGCCTGCCAAACCTCGTCGCCATAGCCCTTCCTTTGGAGAGCCCCGGGGGCAAGGGGGCAGCGCCCCCTTCGGGGAGTCGCCGGCCTTCCTCCGGAGCCGCCCACCTTCCTCAGGACACGGAGGCCCCGGGGGGTCCAGGACGAAGCCGCGTAGCGGGCGCGCTTGGGCGATCCTGGAGGCCCCGGGGCAGCCGTGTCATCCTGGAACTGAAGAAGGCCGGGCGACTCACCAGACCAACACCGCCGGCCGGAGGCCGTCCGCATAGAATCCTGCCCAGGATGGTGCCAGGCGCGACTAAAGCCCCATCAAATCTGCCCAGGATGGTGCCAGGCGCGACTAAAGCCCCATCAAATCAGCACTTACGGCTTCCCATGCTCTCGCGATCGGTCTCAAGAAATCGAGTGGGCGCTCGGAAGGCCCGTCACCGAGCCCTGAAGCGCGCTAAATGGCCCTGGCGAAGGCCCTGGCGTCGGGCAGAGGGTGATCAAGACGCACCTCTCCGAGGCGCCTCCCGACGCCGGCAATGTCGGATCTTCTGTTCTCATCCCTGGATGACTCAAACGCCCGACAGACCCAGACCGGCGCGGAGCCAATGAACGCCTCAAGGCGGCTGGC
>JAAELT010000187.1 GCA_024226315.1 bacterium
ATTATCACGATGATCATGACCGTGACAATAACAACGACGATAATGATAACAAAATGCTGAATCTGATGGTGATAATGATAATGTTTATGATAACGATGATAATAGTGGTGTTGCTGGTCATAATGTCGTTCGCTCGAGCCTCTCGAACGCATCACATGCAATTCTAGGCCGCACCACTCGGCCAAGATCCTTGATCGTGTTGTTAAGAATGTTTGCCATGCTTGGTATGCTTGCTCTGTCGCTCTGTCAATAAATAAACGGGAGTGGCAACATGCCAATGCTAATGAGTAAACAACTATGAATCATTGAATCGCTTGTTTTGACCACTGTATCGGCGCTTTCTTGCTCACCGTTTGCTGTCGGGTTTATAACTCCACATTTTGCGGCAATATCTGGAAATTATGTATCCATTGGGGTCAAACAACTACACAATTGCTTGCTGTTCTTACATAAAAAGATTATCAATAAATTTTAATGACATTGAAGTTGGCCTGGCGAAATTTTTTGCTAG
>JAAELT010000188.1 GCA_024226315.1 bacterium
TATTTCACCCTAAATAAAATAAAAATAAAATCCCAAAATCGACCGATTTTTGCCAAAAAGTTAAGTGTATACTAAGGGAAAATTGCCGAAAATCGGCCAAAATCGGTGGTCTTGAAAAATTTCCAAAACCTCCTGAAATAGTTAGACAAAGCTATAAGAAGCCTTTTGATCCAGTTGGGGGGTTAATCAGACCCCTATTTCACCATAAATCAAATAAAAATAAAACCCCAAAATCGACCGATTTTTGCCAAAAAGTTAAGTGTATACTGAGGGAAAATTGCCAAAAATCTGCCAAAATCGGTGGTTTTGAAAAACTCCAAAACGTCCTGAAATAGTAAGAGAAGGCTATAGGAAGCCTTTTGATCCAATCGGGGGGTTATTCGGTCCCCTTTTTGATCATAGATAAAATAAAAGAAAAACCCGAAAATCGACTGATTTTTGCCAAAAAGTTAAGTGTATACTAAGGGAAAATTGCAAAAAATCGGCCAAAATCGGTGGTTTTGAAAAATTTCCAAGACGTCCTGAAATACTAAGATAAGGCTATAAGAAGCCTTTTGATCCAATCGGGGGGTTAATCGGACCCTTATTTCTCCATAAATAAAATAAAAATAAAACTCCAAAATTGACCGATTTTTGCCAAAAAGTTAAGTGTATACTAAGGGAAAATTGTCCAAAATCGGCTAAAATCGGTGGTTTTGAAAAAACTCCATAACGTCCTGAAATAGTAAGA
>JAAELT010000189.1 GCA_024226315.1 bacterium
GGCCCAAATAGGAAAACGGGCCTCTGGCCTAAATAGCAAAACCGGCCTCTGTCTCAAATAGCAAAACCGGCCTCTGGCTCAAATAACAAATCGGCCTCTGGCTCAAATAGGAAAATCGGCCTCTGGCTCAAATAGGAAAACCGGCATCTGGCCCAAATAGGAAAAGCGGGCCTCTGGCCCAAATAGCAAATCGGCCTCTGGCCCAAATAGGAAAACCGGCCTCTGTCCCCAATCAATAGAACAATCGGCCTCTAGCCTAGCTAGAAAACCGTCCTCAGGCCCAACTAGTAACGGACCTCAGGCATAAAATCAATCAGTCTATAAACAAGCAAAATTGCCAAGTCCGAATGGGACGCAGAAAGAACGCAAAACACGGAAACCACCGAACCAACTTAACATAATAGAACCAACTAGGTAACGACTAGGCTTCACTAGACCAGCGGCCAAGAGCCTAGATTAAATAAGCTGGAAAACCTAAAGAAGCAGCAGTAGATGCTGCCCGTAGCAGGAAACTATGCACAGTATAACGACCTTTCCATCCTGCAGCAGCCAGCAATTGCTGAAGACGGGAGTTAAGTTTGTAGCGGGTTAGAAAAGAACCATAAGCATGAAAGAATAAAGGACCTGTCCATGAACCTCGAAGACACATGAACGTCATTAAAGCGGTAACGGAGCATAAAGCAGAATCCGCCTGGCCCAATACAGCAGTGCAGCCCTTGCCAAATTGATCGGTTTTTGAATACCGTAAACACAGACATATTTTGTCTCGAACTGGACTTTATCAACAATAGTGTCTGAAGGCAAATTAATGTGCGAAGAAAAAACAGAAGATGGAGGGATAAATTTAACCCAACAGCAAGCAGGCCGAAACATAATGTCATTAAAATTAGAATGGTCAAGA
>JAAELT010000190.1 GCA_024226315.1 bacterium
ACAACTACCAGCAGGCCGACACCGGCACCAAGATGATCCACGTCGGCAAGAACACCCGCAGCACCATCATCTCGAAAGGCATATCCGCGGGCCGGGGCCAGAACACCTACCGCGGCCAGGTGAAGATCTTGAAAAACGCCGATGGCGCCCGCAACTTCTCGCGATGCGACTCGATGCTGCTCGGTGACCGCTGCGGCGCGCACACCTTCCCCTACATCGACGTCCAGAACCCGACCGCCCGCATGGAGCACGAGGCGACCACCTCGAAAATCGGTGAGGACCAGATCTTCTACTGCAACCAGCGCGGCATCGACACCGAGGAAGCCGTGTCGATGATCGTCAACGGCTTCTGCAAGACGGTTTTCCAGGAGCTGCCGATGGAGTTCGCCGTCGAGGCGCAGAAACTGCTCGAAGTCAGCCTCGAGGGCAGCGTCGGTTAGCCCGCGGCCCGAGACTCTAGAACCAACTGCCGGCCAGGAGCCGGCGAGACGCCGGCGAGCCGGCACCCCTCGAATCGGAGAGACACTCATGTTGAAGATAAGAAATCTGCACGCGCGAGTCGACGACAAGGAGATCCTCAAGGGGATCGACCTCGATGTGGGCCTGGGCGAGGTCCACGCAGTCATGGGCCCCAACGGCTCGGGCAAGAGCACCCTGGCTCAGGTCCTGGCTGGCCGCGAGGACTACGAAGTGACCGCCGGCGAGGTGGAGTTTGGCGGCGAGGATCTGCTGGAGATGCCGCCCGAGGACCGTGCCCGGGAAGGCATCTTCATGGCTTTCCAGTACCCGGTGGAGATTCCCGGCGTCAGCAACACCTACTTCCTGAAAGCGGCCTTGAACGCCATCCGCAAGCACCAGGGCCTGGAGGAGATGGACGCCATCGACTTCCTCAAGCTGGTGCGCGCGAAGATGAAGCTCGTCAACATGGACGAGGCGCTGCTCAACCGACCGGTCAACGACGGTTTTTCGGGCGGCGAGAAGAAGCGCAACGAGATCTTCCACATGGCGGTGCTCGAACCGCGGCTGGCGGTGCTCGACGAGACCGACTCGGGCCTCGACATCGACGCCCTCAAGATCGTCTCGGAAGGCGTCAACACCATGCGCTCGGCCGATCGCTCGTTCGTGGTGATCACCCACTACCAGCGGATCCTCAACTACATCGAGCCGGACTTCGTGCACGTGCTGGTCGACGGCCGCATCGCGCGCTCGGGCGGCAAGGACCTGGCGCTCGAGCTCGAGGACAAGGGCTACGCCTGGCTCGACCCGAAGACCGCCGGCACCGCCGCCGCGGCGGTAATGGCCTAGAAGGGGGTCTGCGATGCCAGCGGTCAAGGAAAGATCACCTTTCGTCGAGGCCTACGAATCGTTCGACAAGAGCCTCGGCAGCCAGGGCGAGGCCGTGAAGCGGCTGCGGCGTGAGGGCCTGGAGGTCTTCGAAGAGATCGGGCTGCCCTCGAAGCGCCAGGAAGAATGGCGCAAGACCAACGTCGCTGCTCTTGGGAGCACGTCGTTCAGGCGCGCCAGCGGCGGAACCTCCGGCTTGACGCCCGAGAAGATCCGCCCGTTTCTGCTGCCCGACTGCATCGACCTGGTGTTCGTCAACGGCCGCTTCTCGGCCGAGCTGTCGCGGCCAGGCGCGCTCCCCGAGGGCGTCTTCGCCGGCAGCCTGGCCGACGCCATGGCGCGTCATGCCGACCTGGTGGAGCCGCTTCTGGGCCACTACGCCGACGGCAAGCATCCCTTCGTGGCGCTCAACACCGCCCACATCGAAGACGGAGCCTTCATCCACGTGCCGCGCGGCGTGGCCGTGGAGAAGACCATCCACCTGCTCTTCCTCGGCACCACCGAGGGCGGCGAGGCCGTCGTTTCCTATCCCAGGAATCTCTTCGTGGCCGGGCAGAGCAGCCAGCTCACCGTGGTCGAGAGTTACTGCGGCTTCGGCGACGAGCGGTACTTTCACTGCCCGGTGACCGAGATCGTCGGTGAGGCCAACTCGGTTCTGGACCACTACCGGCTCGGTCAGGAGAGCCTCGGGGCGTACCACGTCGCGACCCAGAAGATCCATCTCGAGCGCGACACCAACTTCTTCACCCACTCGATCAACCACGGCGGAGCCCTGGTGCGCAACGACATCCAGGCCATGCTCGACGGCGAGGGCATCCACTGCACGCTCAACGGCCTCTACCTGGCGCGCGGCGCTCAGCACGTCGATCATCAGATGCGGGTCGATCACGCCAAGCCCAACTGTCACAGCTACGAGCTGTTCAAGGGCATCCTCGAAGACCGCGCCCGGGCAGTGTTCAACGGCCGGATCTACGTGCACCAGGACGCCCAGAAGACCGACGCCAAGCAGTCGAACCGCAATCTCCTGCTGTCGAAGGACGCGCTGGTCCACTCCAATCCCCAGCTCGAGATCTTCGCCGACGACGTGCGCTGTACCCACGGCTCGACCACCGGCCACCTGGACGACGAAGCGGTCTTCTACCTGCGCTCCAGGGGGATCGGCGAGGAGGCAGCGCGCAGCCTGCTGACCTATTCCTTCGCCGGCGAGGTGCTCGACGAGATCCGGCTCGAGGCGGTGCGCAAGGATCTCGAGGAGTTCCTGTTCACCCGGTTGCCAAAAGGCAACATCGTGCGGCAGGCCGTATGAGCGGCGCCGCCTTCTCCGCGGACCCCCTCCCGGGGAAGGTGGCGGTGGCACGGCGGTGCCATCCCAGTCTGCCGTTCGACGTCGAGCGTGTCCGGGCCGACTTCCCGGCGCTCGAGCAGACCATCCACGGCAAGCCCCTGGCCTATCTCGACAACGCGGCCTCGGCCCAGAAGCCGCAAGCGATGATCGACGCGGTGACCTCGGCGTACACGCACAACTACTCGAACGTCCACCGCGGGGTGCACACCCTCTCCCAGCGTGCCACCGAGGCCTACGAGGGGGCGCGCGAGATCGCGCGGCGCTTCATGGGCGCGGCACGGCCCGAGGAGATCGTCTTCGTCCGCGGCACCACCGAGGGCATCAACCTGGTGGCCCACAGCTTCGTCCGCCCGCGGCTCGCGCCCGGCGACGAAGTGTTGATCTCGGCAATGGAGCACCACTCGAACATCGTGCCCTGGCAGATCGTCTGCGAGGAGACCGGCGCCCGGCTGCGCGTGGCACCGATCACCGACCGCGGCGAGATCGACTTGGACGCCTTCGAAGATCTGCTGACGGATCGCACGCGCATGGTCGCCGTGGTTCACGTCTCGAACGCGCTGGGGACGATCAACCCGGCGCGGCGGATCGTCGAGCTGGCGAGCCGGCGCGGCATTCCGACGCTCTTCGACGGCGCCCAGGCAGCGCCTCACCTGGAGCTCGACGTGGCGGAGCTGGGCTGCGATTTCTACACCATCTCGGGCCACAAGCTCTTCGGCCCCACCGGCATCGGCGCCCTCTACGGGCGCTTCGAGCGGCTGGCGGCGATGAAGCCCTACGAAGGCGGCGGCGAGATGATCCGCTCGGTGACCTTCGAGGCCACCGAGTACAACGATCCACCGCACAGATTCGAGGCCGGTACGCCCCACATCGTGGGGGCGATCGGCCTCGGCGCCGCCATGTGCTACGTCGAAGAGACGGGCCTCGACGCCATCGCCGCTCACGAGCACGAGCTGTTGATCCATGCCACCAAGCGGCTCGGCGAGATCCCGCAGGTCCGGTTGATCGGGACGGCGGCCGAGAAGGCGGCGGTCCTCTCCTTCGTGGTCGAAGGCATCCACGCCCACGACGTGGGCACGATCCTCGACCACCAGGGCGTCGCGGTGCGCGTCGGCCATCACTGCGCGCAGCCGCTCATGGATCGGTATGGCGTCCCCGCCACCGCCCGCGCCTCCTTCGCCTTCTACAACACCCGGCAGGAAGTCGACCGGCTGGTCGACGGCCTCCACCAACTGCTGGAGTTTTTCGGCCCATGAGCGACCTCCGCGAGATCTATCAGGAGGTCATTCTCGACCACTACCGCAAGCCGCGAAACTTCCAGGCGCTGGACGCCGCCACCAGCGAAGCTCGCGGTCACAACCCGCTGTGCGGCGACCGGATCAGCGTCTACCTGGTGGTCCGTGGCGGCCGGGTCGAGAACATTTCTTTCCAGGGCGCTGGTTGCGCCATCTCCACGGCCTCCGCATCGTTGATGACCGAGGCCGTCAAGGGCAAGACTCTCGACGAGGCCAAGGCCCTCTTCCACCACTTCCACGACATGATGACGGGTCCCGAAGACGACGGCGAAGTAGGTGACCTCGGCAAGCTCGAGGCACTCTCGGGCGTGCGCCGGATCCCCATCCGGGTCAAGTGCGCTACCCTCGCCTGGCATACGTTCAAGTCGGCTCTCGAAGACGATGCGAGAAACGCCGAGCCCGTGACGACCGAGTAACGGTCCAGAAGGAACCAAGACATGAATGCCGAAGAGAATGCCGTGAACGTTCAGGACGGTCTCGAAAACGAGATCATCGACGCCTTGAAGACCGTCTACGACCCCGAGATCCCGGTCAACATCTACGAGCTCGGGCTGATCTACAACATCGCCGTCGGCGATGCGGGCCACATCGACGTCACGATGACCCTCACCTCACCAGCCTGCCCGGTGGCCGGGACTCTCCCCGGCGAGGTGGAGATGAAGGTCCAGAGCGTCGGCGGCGTCGAGTCCGCCCACGTCGAGGTGGTCTGGGACCCGGTCTGGAACCCCTCCATGATGACCGACGCCGCCCGCCTCGAGCTCGGGATGATGTAGCTAAATCTGCTCCAACCCGGGGTACTCGGCGTCGACGTCGGCGAACTCGGCGTCTTTGTCCAGGCTGTCGGCGATCCAGGCGAGGAAGCTCGGCTCTCCGTGCGCGATGTTGAACGCCAGGATCTCCGGCACGTCGTAGTCGTGCAGCTCCAGGATCGTGGCGGTCACGGCCTCGTACTCCGTCTTCAGGGTCTTGATGACCAGCAGGAATTCGCCGTCGCGGCAGATCTTGCCCTGCCAACGGTAGAAGGACTTCACGCCGGAGACCATGTTGACGCACGCCGCGTGGCGGCGCATGACGAGCTCGCGCGCGATCAGGTTGCCCTGCTCCTCGTCGCCGACGGTGGTGACAACTACGATGGCCGCCATGCGGCAGAAACTACTCCACCTGCCCGAGACGCGTCAACGCCAGATCTCGGCATCGCGATCGTAGTGGAGCACCGAGATCTTGCCCGACCGATTGTTGACCCGCACCGCCGAGAGATGGTGCCGTCCGTCGGTGAGGTAGATCGTTCCGGGCGTGGCGGTGCCGCGCGGATTGAACGAGGCCAGATCGGACCGGTTGAACCGGATCGGATCCTCCAGCCGATCCAGCCTGCGGCGGGGGTCGCCCGGATCGCGCGGCGCCTCGCCGGCCGGAAAACCGAACCGGATCAGTCGCCCGAAGTGGGCCAGGCGCCGCGGCGGTCGCACTTCCGGATCGACGCCGCTCGCGATGTCGGCGCTACGGACGCCGTCACCGTCGCCGTCGCGGTAGAGCGCATGGGTCACCACCCCGCCCGGCCCAGTGCGGAACTTGACCGCGACCTTGGAGTGATGGCGCACCGAGTAGCCGCGCGCGAGGTGCAGGATCCCGGCCATCTCCCCGGCCGCCAACTCCACCCGCAAACCGCTCGCCCAATTGAACAAGGACGGCAGCGCCAGAACCGCGATCAAGCCGATGACCGCGAGCGTTACCATGGTGTCGAGCATGCTGAATCCAGCTTTTCTTTGACGCAAGAGACCTCCTCCCGGGGAACGTTGATGTTCTCGGCGGATCCGACATGGCCCGCCTCCCGGGTCTCCTACTCAAGGTTGCTGCCAACTCTCGAAACCAATCGTAAAAGCTGCATACAGTAGGATTAGATCTACCTCCACCGCGCGGGCAGCCGCGGCTCGCCGTCAAGACTTTCTGCAGGCGCCGGGACCATCCGGGGCCGAGAGGCGCCTCCGGAGCCCAGCTGGCGCGGGCCGCGATCGATGTCCAGTGATTTGGACACGAGCCAGTTCCCTTGTCGCGGCGCGGCCGGATCCGACGCCCTGACGCCACGAAAGCCGCTGGCCTGACCGTCCGGAATCCGGTAGATTACCGTCATCATGGAAGACAAGCCGAAATACTGGCTGCGCGAGTACTTCGAGGCTCTGCTGATCGCGGGCATCTTCCTGGGATTCACCAATACCTTCCTGATCAAGACCTTCTACATCCCGAGCGGATCGATGAAGGAAACCCTCCTGATCGGGGACCATCTGTTCGTCAATCGATACCTCTTCGGGTTGAACTCCTCACCGTGGGAGCAGCGGCTGACGCCCCTGCGGGACGTCCGGCGCGGCGACATCGTGATCTTCAAATCCCTGGAGAGCCCGACGACCGATCTGGTCAAGCGCTGTATCGGCCTGCCCGGCGACGAGATCCAGATCATCGACAAGCAACTGCTGGTCAACGGCGTGGCGGTCGACGACAGCAGCTACGCTTCGCGCACCGACAGCGGCCGCACCTTCCCCAACCGGCGCTACATCGATCCGCTGTACCGGGTGCGGGACAACTACGGGCCCTACGTGGTGCCCGAGGATCATTTCTTCTTTCTGGGTGACAACCGCGATCACTCCCGCGACTCTCGCTACTGGGGTGCCGTGCCGCGGCATTACCTGAAGGGGCGAGCCCTGATGATCTACTGGTCGTTCGGAGGTGACGTACCGGACGGGCAGTGGGTCAGCTACGGCCACAAGATGAAACAGGTTCTCCGCACCGGCGGAAGCTTCTTCACCAAGACGCGCTGGGGCCGCTCGTTCCATGTCGTGCGCTGAGGGCGAGGGATCGGGATAGAATGGGTCCTCAAAAAGTAAGGAGATCGAGATGAGTCGCAAGGCGAGCCAGCGGGGAGAAGGAAGAGCCGGATGCATCTTCTGGATTCTCATCGGATTGATCATCGCCTTGGTGGCCTCGAAGATGATCCCAGTCAAGATGGCCACCATGCAGCTCGAAGATCACATGAAAGACCTGGCCATGACTCAACCCCGGCGGCCCAAGCAATTCTTCGAAAGAGAGATTTTCAACAAGGCTCGTGAGCTTGATCTCGAAATTCCGAAGAAGCAGATCCGCGTCAAGAAATACACGGAGCGGGTCATCATGGATGTCGAGTTCACGGTTCCCGTTGAGATCCTGACCTTCACGTACAACTGGGACGTCACCATCCACGTGGATCGAGATCTGTTTCTCATGTAACGACGGAGACGCGACGTCGCCCGGGACGTGACGAGCATGAGCCGGTCACCCACCGAGGTCGCTGTCGAGCCCGAGATCGCGCCGGCCGACGCCGAAACCGCGGCGGCCACGGACGTCGCCGAGACAGAAAACTCCGAGAAAACCGGCTGGCTGCGGTCCCTTCTCGCGGCGTTTCTTCCCGGAGCGCTCGCCGGGACCCAGGTCGCCGGCCTGCTGTTTTTCCTCAATCCGCACCTGCCGTTCGATCCGATGCCGGTCGTGACCGGGGTGGTCTTCTACGGCCTGCTGCTCGGCATCGCGGCGATGGTGCTCACTCTTCCCTTCACGCGCGGCCGCCTCGAGGCGAGTCGACGCTGGCTGCCGATCGGTCTGACGGTGGTCCTCGCATCGGCCGGGCTAAGCGCGTGGATCCACGCCTCGCTCTTCGCCTACTATCTGCCGCCAGGCATCAACCGCCGGCTGCTGAAAGCCGCGATCTGGCTGAGTCTCGCGGCCCTGATCTGCTTCTACACGGCCTTGATCCACCGCGTGCGCCATCGTCAGTACGGGCGCCGCAGCCTGATCGTCTTCGTGCTCATGGCCGTGGCCTCGGTCTATGTCGTGATGGAACGCCGCGAGGCGTTTCGTCCCATCGTCAGGCCCGCCCCGCGACCGACCACCGCCCAGGGCAGTCAGCGACCCCGGGTGTATGTGGTGGGGATCGAGTCGGCGACTCTCGACGCCATCCTGCCGCTGGAAGAGCAGGGACGCCTACCGTTCTTCAGCAAGATCCTGCGCGAGGGGTCCCACGCCCGCCTGTCGACGCTGTTGCCCTCCCGGCGCTCGGCTCTGTGGACCACCCTGGCGACGGGCAAGTACCCCTACCGCCACGGTGTGGTCGGCCCTCGCATCTTCGACGCGCCTTTTCTTTCCGGCGAGGCCTCCCTCCACCTGCTCCCAGTCGGCATGGGTTTCGCGCGCTGGGGCACTTGGAATCCCGGACGCCCGGCGGACGCCACGACGCTGCGGATGCGGCCGATGTGGGACATTCTCTCGCGACTGAGCGTGCCGACCGCGCTGGTGGGCTGGCCGCTCACGGCACCGCCCGCGGCGGACTCTCGGGTGATGTTGTCGGATCGCTTCTTCGAGACCGAGGGCGAGGCCCGGTTCGTCGAACCGGCGGATCTGGCGGAGCGCGCTCGTCTCTTTCGGCCGCGCGAAGGCGAGATCGATCCGGCAATCGCCTCCAGATTCGGGGCTGAGCCTCCCGACCGGGTCCTGGAGGCATTGACCCAGGATCTCTGGCGCCGCGACCTGAGTCTCTTCTTGCTCGAGCAGGATCCCGGTATCGAGGCATTCTTCGTCGTGCTGCCCGGTCTGGCCGAGGTCTCGCGGGACTACTTCGGCGGCTACGCGGCCATCCAGCTCGAGGGCGTTCCCGACTCGGAATCGGAACGAGCCGGCCAGCTCCTCGCCGCCTACTACACCTACCTGGACGACTTGCTGGCCCAGGTCTGGGAGAGCGGCGACGATCCCCGTCTGCTGGTGGTCGTCTCGGTCCATGGCGCGGAGGGCCCCCGGGGCTGGCGCGAGGCCAGGCGCCTGCTGCTGCGCAAACCCGCCGTCGAGGGCTATCTGGATCTGGGCTCCGACGGCGTCCTGATGTTTCTCGGCGCCGGCATCCAGCCGGGGGCGATGGCGCGGCCCGCCGAGATCGTCGACCTGGTACCGACCCTGCTCTACGGATTGGGGTTCCCGATCGCCAGGGACCTCGACGGCGCCGTCCTTACCGAGACCTTCGAGACCGGGTTCCTGGCCCGGCAGCCGCTGACCTTCCTGTCTTCCTACGAAGCGCTCACCGAGCGCGCCGACTCGTACGCCGCGGGTCCCGAGTAGCCCGCG
This sequence comes from bacterium, assembly GCA_024226315.1. GTDB lineage: Bacteria > Acidobacteriota > Thermoanaerobaculia > Multivoradales > J023 > JAAELT01. The sequence continues at coordinate 9,118 of JAAELT010000190.1, forward strand.
CTGCCTCAGGACCCGGGTTTCACGCTTTTGGCGAACGGCATCTGGGCGACCTTGCGCCCTGCCTCGCCGGACGTCTTCTCGAGCCGCTCCATCGAGCACCGGCCTTCGAAGAAGGCTCCGTCGTCGATCGCAAGCGACGGCGTGTAGAGATCCGCCATCACTTTCCCCGCGGCGGTGATCTCCACCCGTTCGGACGACCGCAGGACTCCACGTACGGTACCCGACACGAAGACCCGGCGGACCCGGATCTCGCCGTCGACGTCGCCCTTCTCGCCGACGATCAGGTCTCCGTCGGAGACAACGCTGCCAGTGAATTTTCCATCGATTCTGAAAGTATCTTCGAAATGGAGCTCTCCGGTCATGTGACTCCCAGCATCGAGGAAACCATTGAGATCGCCCTGTGCGCTCGAGCTCTTGAACATCATGCTTTCCCCTGGGTCAGTCGGTCATAAAGACGGATCAGCTCTTCTTCGGAGTGAAAGTCGATCCGGATCGTTCCACCGCGCTTTTTACGCACGATCGCGACTTTGGTTTGAAGCTCCTGAGTCAGTCGCTCCACGGCAGCCCGCGTATGTACGTCTTGCTCTTGTTCTTTCTTGCGTTTCTTGACGGCTTTCTTGCCCGCTCCAAGATCGGCGGTCAGCGCTTCGAGATCTCTCGCCGCCAGGCCTTCGGAGACCGCCCGCTCGGCGATCTCGATCTGCAGATCCCGGTCTGGGACGGAGATGAGAGGCCGCGCCTGACCGGCCGTCAGGCGGCCCTCGCGCAGGAAGTCCTGAATCTCCTCGGGCAACCGCAGCAGCCGCAAGGCGTTGGTGACCGTGGTGCGTCCCTTGCCCACACGGCCGGCGATCTCTTCCTGCGACAACTGGAAGCGATCCGCCAGCATACGGTACGCCTCGGCCTCTTCCACCGCGTTCAGGTCGGCTCGCTGGACGTTCTCCACCAGAGCCAGCTCGAGCATCTGCTGATCGTCCTGGATGTCTCGAATGACGACAGGGACCTCTTCCAGTCCGGCCCGCCGCGCGGCCCGCCACCGGCGCTCGCCGGCGACAATGGTGTAGCGCCCGCCGCTCTTCGGCGTCACCACGATCGGCTGCACCACCCCCTGGGCGCGAATCGATTCAGCCAGGTCGTCCAGACCCGATTCGTCGAAGGCGCTCCGCGGCTGGAAGCGATTGGGCTCCAACAGGGTAGCGCCGACCGACACGGAGCCGGTCACCGCCGGCTTGCTCTCCGGCTTCGGTGCCGCCCCGAGCAACGCATCCAGGCCTCGACCCAGGCCTCGGCGCTTGGCGCTCATGCCACCCTCTGGAGGAACTCGCGAGCCAGAGCCAGATAGGCTTCGGCCCCACGGCTCTTGATGTCGTATTGCAGAATCGGCAAACCGTGGCTCGGGGCCTCGGCGAGCCGGACGTTACGTGGGATCACGACCTCGTAGACCTCGTCCTTGAAATGGCGCCGCACCTCTGCCGCCACGTCGCGGGACAGATTCGTCCGATCGTCGAACATGGTCAGGAGAATGCCACCGATGCCGAGATGGGGGTTGAGTCGCGCTTGAACCCTTCGCAGGGTCGCCACCAGCGCGCTGATTCCCTCGAGGGCATAGTACTCGCACTGTAGAGGAACCAGCATCCGGTCCGCCGCCGTCAGAGCGCTGACCGTCAGGTGCCCGAGCGAAGGCGGACAGTCCAGAAAGACGATGTCGTAGTCGTCGGCCAGCCCCCTGAGCGCGAGTCGGAGCCGATGCTCCCAGCCTTCGTTACCGACGAACTCGACCTCCACTCCGACCAGCTCACGATCCGCCGGCAGCAGGCTCAAGCCAGCGAATCCGGTGGCCTGGACCGCATCGGTGGCATCGGACTCCTCGCTGAGCACATGGTACAGGTGGGGTTTCCGCGCCTCGACGCCGACCCCCCGGGTGGCGTTGCCCTGAGGATCACAATCGACCAGCAGAATCCGCTTCTCGAGCGCACCCAGCGCGGCCGCGAGATTGATCGCGGTCGTGGTCTTGCCCACCCCGCCTTTTTGATTGGCTACTGCGACGAAGGTCGTCATGTCTTTTCGGGCTTCCGTTCTCGCCCCCGCTACGTTGCGCAAACCTCCAGAATCCGGCGCCTTCTGCTGCCGGCCAGCTCCACCGCCCGACCGATTCGACAGCCCTCGGGAAGTTCCGGCGACTTCGCTCCACACCAGAAGAGGAATCGAGCTCGCGGTGAAGACTCCAGCAAGGCCTCGAGATGTCCCGGAGAGAGGGCCAGAGCTCGGCAGGTAAAGACTTCGATCTCGCGCGGAAAACCCCGAGGAAGGGGACGTTCGACTCTAACATCGAGGCACCGGCAGGACAATCCGCAGAGCCGGACGGCGGTCTTCAGGAAAGCCCACTTTCGTTCCCTTGGCTCGACGAGTGTAACCTCCAAAGAGGGACGCGCCGCGGCCAGCACGAGCCCCGGAAAACCCGCGCCGGAGCCGAGATCGACCAGATTGCGGGCGTCTGGCGGGATCAGTGGCAGAGCCGCCAGCGACTCGCCATAGTGCCGCCCCAGAATTTCTCCCGCGGTGCCCGGGCCCACCAGGGAAAGACGAGGATTCCACCTCTGGAGCTCAAGGTAGTGCGCGTAGAGAGCCAGAACCGCTTCGGGATCGATGGACGGAGACTGCGCCAGCAAGCGGTCGCCGAACTGGCTCTCCGTCAGGGAGGGGATCGGACTTCCCATGTTTCACGTGAAACGCAGCTCGTATTCGGACCGAGCTGGTTCGCGGGCTCCAGCCCGATCAGACAGGCAGGATCCGTACCCGCTTCAGGAATCCTTCGCCCTCACTCTGCGTCCGCACGGCCGGATCTTCAGCAAGGGCCATGTGAACGAGCCGACGGTCTGCTGGATTCATCGGTTCGAGCTTGCGCTCACGCATCTCGCTCCGTACATCCTCGGCGGCGTCCCTGGCCAACTGAGTCAGCTCGTCTTCGTGAGCCTCCCTGAAACCTTCGCTGTCCACGCGACACGGTACCCCGTGCCCCACCAGTCCCCGAACCATGCGCGGTAGAAGGTGCTCCACGGCTCGGAGGGCACTGCCGCGATCCTCCACCAACAGGTCGCTGTCGGGGCCGGAGAGCTCGACGTCGAACCCTTCATCCCCGCGCTGGACCGTTGACTCTACTTCGAGGTCGAGTAGCGTGATCAACTCTTCTGTCGCCGCCTCGAAAGCCTCCGTCTCGGGATCCGCCAGATCCTCACCTGTCCAGGAAGCCTCCTCGCCCTGCCAGCGCCCGTCGCTTCGATCCTCCCTCTGAGATTCATTTCTGGGCCTTCGCGCCTCATCGGGACGCGAAGGCGAAGCGCCCGTCCTGGCTGGCGAGGCATGGTCTGGCGGAGACGGGGCCGGGGGAGGGGACACGTCCGGGGGAGACACGGCGGCTAGCGGCGCCGCCCCTTCAGGCTGCTCCGGCGATTTCGGATCCACCTCGATGACCACACGGCGCCTGATATTCAAGAATCCGTGCTTCTTGTCACGCAGCTTGTAGGCGACGCGAGCCGGGTCGAGGCCAAAGTGACTCGCGGCAGCCAGGACCGCTTGCTCTACGCTATTTCCAGAAAAAAACTGTCGCTCCATCTTTCTCCCCTGTCCTAGGCCGCCTCGGTCTGTTTCTTCAACTTCGTCGTGATTGCTTGCTGCACCATGGAAAGCAGGTTGTTCGTCACCCAGTAGAGTACCAGCCCGCTGGGGAACGCGAAGGCGACGAACATGAACACCAACGGCAGCATCTGCATCATGCGTCGCTGCATCGGATCCGGCGCGGCGGGCATCATACGCTGCATGGCAACGCTGGTCACGCCCATGAGGATGGGCAGCACGTAATACGGATCCGGGATAGAGAGATCGCCGATCCAACCGATCCACGGCGCATTGCGGAGCTCGACCGCGGTCGACAGCAACTTGAAGAAAGCGAAAAAGACCGGCATCTGCAGCAACATCGGCAGACAGCCGCCCATGGGGTTCACCCCAGCGGACTTGTAGACCTTCATCACCTCTTCGTTCATCTGGCGCTGGGCATCGACGTTGGGACGGCCCTGCTTGTCCTTGAGCTTGCTGCGGTACTTGGTGCGGATCGCCTGGACCTTGGGATTCAGCTGCTGCATCCTCGCCATCGACTGCTGACCCTTGTGCGTCAAGGGGAAGAAGAGCAGTCGGATCAGGATGGTGACCAGCACGATCGACCAGCCGTAGTTGGGCACGATCTTCTCGTGGATCCATTCCAGAGCGAAGTAGAGAGGCTTGGCCAGGAAACCGAACCAGCCCCACCGGACCGTGTCTTCGAGCCCGTAGGGAAGCTCTACCAGCCGGCTGTAGCGCTTGGCCCCGAAGAACGTCAGAGCCTCGAGCCGCGGCCCGCTCGCCTCCAGCAGAAGGGCCTGGACCTTGGTCGTATCCTCCTCCTCGTCCTCCGAGGGCGCGGTGTCAGCGGGGAAGAAGCGCCTCTGATCCGCTTCGTACTCTTTCTTCTGCAGCCATGGCAGCACGATCACTTCCGCCAGACCTCCCTGAGGCATGACGGCCATCAGAAAGAAGTTGTCCTCGAGAGTGACCCAGCGCAGACCCCGCGCACCGATGGAATCGATCTCGTCCTCTTTCTGTGCGATGGTCGAGAGCTCATCGCCGCGCTTGTAGCCGACCGCCTGCTGAATGAAGCGATTGCCGGACTCCGAATCGGTGAGGTTTCTCAGGCCGGGACCGAGCATCACGCTCCACTGTCGGTCGCGTTCGACAGTGATCTGGACCGAGACAAAGCCCTGCGGGTTCAGTCGGAATACCTTCTCCGCCGCCCCTCGATCACTCTTGTGACGGAAATGAAGCGTCCGGTCTCCGTTCTCGTCTTCCTCCTGCTCCCAGACGAACAGAGCGTTATTCAGGCGGTGCGACTTCTCGCCCGCGACCACCAGGGCGAAGGGATGCGGATCGGAGCCGCGGTCCCGCACCATCTCGAGCGGCTCCCCGTCAGCCCCCTCGTAGTCCTTGAGCAGCACCGAGATCAACTGGGCGCCGCGGCTCGAGAACTGCAGGCGCACCGTCTCGTTCTCGAGGACCGGAAGCTCCTCGGCCTCGGCCGCGACGGTCTCGGTCTCGAACTCGAGCAGGGACTGGGGCTCTTCTTCCAGCGCGGTGCCCTCCGCCACCGAAGGGTCTTCAGCGGCAGTCGCTTCCCCCGGAGTCTGACTTTCCGGCGCCTGGTTTCCCGGCAGATCATTGCCGGAATCGATTGGGACGGCAGGAGGCGGTTCCACGGGCGGGACCGGCGGAAAAACCGAATTCCAGATGATCAGGATCAGCGCCGACAGAAACACGGCAAGGAGGAGACGGCGATTTTCCACGGAACCTTTTTCCTTTCTCGATCGACTGTTCCGGCTCAGGGCAGATCGATCCCGCCCGGCTGAAACGGATGACAACGCAACAGGCGCCCGCCACCCATCCACAGACCGCGCGCCGCGCCGTGCTCGAGGACCGCCAACCGCACGTATTCCGAGCAGGTCGGCGAAAACCGGCAAGAGCGCGGCAAGAGCGGCGAGATGTAGCGCTTGTAGAGCAGCAGGATCTCGGAGAGTAGGTTCTTCATCATCAGGGCCCTGGTCGGTGCGTGGCCGACTCCTGACGCGGCAGAGTCGCCAGCAGACCTTCGAGCTCCTCTACGAGAGTCGTGAATTCGGCATTCGCAGAAGCCGGCTTCAGATGTACGACGATATCCATGGGTCTCAGGAGATCGCGGCCGGCGAAGCGGCGAAAGATCTCCCGAACCCGGCGCTTGAGCAGGTGACGCACGACCGCCTTGCCGACTTTGCGGCTGGCGGTGATACCGAGCCGAACATCTTGCTTCTCGGTCGAGTGATAGTGGAGCGACGCCAGAGAGCCGTGTCGCTTCCGGCCCCTGCGATAGCAGCGCTGGAAGTCCACGCGACGGCGCATCCTATGATGGCGGCGCAGCCTATGATCGCGGCGCGACTTCTGACGCGGCCGTCTCTGAACAGAGTTTTGGTCCGGCACTACCTGCACCCCGCGGCCAGGCGTGCCCGGGCGACGGGTCGGCAGCTAAGCGCTCAGACGCTTGCGGCCCTTGCGGCGGCGACGCGCCAGGATCGCACGACCCTGACGGGTGCGCATCCGGAGGCGGAAGCCGTGACGCTTCTTGCGCCGGCGATTGTTGGGTTGAAACGTACGTTTCACGGCGATCAGACCTTCCTGAATCGATGGTTTGTGGGTGTGCTTGGTGGGTGAGCCGACTCACCGCTGGAGAGCCAGCGAGTCTACCGCATCGAAGCAGCATCGTCAATCGACGGGCAATGAAATGACTGTCGAATGGCTGTCGTGATCATGAAGAATGAATGGCGGAGAGGGTGGGATTCGAACCCACGGACCGCTTGCACGGTCAACGGTTTTCGAGACCGCCCCGTTCGACCACTCCGGCACCTCTCCGCGGTCTTGCTTCTCTTGGCGGAGAGGGAGGGATTCGAACCCTCGGTAGAGTCTCCCCTACACACGATTTCCAGTCGTGCTCCTTCGGCCACTCGGACACCTCTCCACAATACCCGTCGCCCGGTTTTTCCGGACGTCTCGTCGCCCCGCGGCGGGCGACAAATCTGCTGCTTCAAAGAACTGATCGAAGCGATCTGAGGTCAGCGAAGAAATCCTTCAAGACCTGACCACAAGCGGCTTCGAGAACTCCGCGGCGAACTTCCAGGCGGTGGTTGAGCCGCTGGTCGCCCACCACGTCACCGAGCGAGCCACAATAACCGGCCTTCGGATCACTCGCTCCGTAGACCAGCCGATCGACTCGGCTGTTGACCAGAGCTCCCGCGCACATCGCGCAAGGCTCCAAGGTGACATACATGGTACAACCGATCAAGCGCCAGCCCCGAAGCTCCGTCGCCGCTCGCCGAATGGCGATCAGCTCCGCGTGCGCCAGAGGATCCAGATCCGACTCCCGCCGATTGCATCCGCGACCGACGATCGAGCCGTCCCGCACCACTACCGCGCCGACCGGCACTTCTCCGAGATCCCAGGCCCGCCGCGCCTCGAGGAGCGCTTCTTCCATCCAACGTTGATCGTCGTCCATGCCTTCACCGTGGCGCTCGGGCGACCGGGAGGCGCTATCTTAGCCCAAGCGATCGGAGCGGTAAACAAGCGCTTTACTTCCATCGCCGTCAGGGCATACCATATTCTTCCGGCGCAGTGGTTTACGAAGGGTTCGGGTCCTGTGCACCGGACGATACCGAACCTCGTCAGGCCCGGAAGGGAGCAGCGATAAGGTACTCGCTCCGGGTGCCGCAGATTCACCGGAACCCTTCATAAACCACTGCCCGATCGACGTCGATCGGCCGACCTCAGCCGACCGCGAGTGCCCTCCTCGTCAACACGGTTCGCGTGGTCTCCTCAGCATCCCGGCTCACCCTCCACATGACCTACCAGGTTCTCGCTCGCAAGTGGCGCCCGCAGAACTTCGCGGGCGTCGTCGGCCAGGAGCCGATCATCACCGCTCTGCGCAACGGTCTGAAGGACAACCGGATCGCGCAGGCGTATCTGTTCTCGGGCATCCGCGGCGTGGGCAAGACGACCGCCGCCCGGGTCCTGGCCAAAGCACTAAACTGCGAGAGCGGACCAGAGCCCGATCTACCCGCCGCGGACCCTTGCAACGAGTGCCCGGCCTGCACCCAGATCACCGCCGGCGCGGATCTCGACGTCTTGGAAGTCGACGCCGCCACCTACTCGAAAGTCGAGCAGGTGCGCGAGCTCACCGAGAGCCTGCGTTACGGACCGGCTCGCGACCGCTACAAGGTCGTCGTGCTCGACGAGGTCCATCGACTCTCCAGACAGGCCTTCGACGCCCTGCTCAAGATCGTCGAGGAGCCGCCGCCGCACCTGGTGTTCATCTTCGCCACCACCGAGGTCGACGCGGTGCCGGCGACCATTCTGTCGCGGTGCCAGGAGTTCCAGTTCCGGCGGGTGCACTCGCCGGTCCTGGCGGGTTACCTGCGCCAGATCAGTGACGCCGAGAAGATCGAGGTCACCGATACGTCCCTGCGCCTCATCGCGCGGGCAGGCGAAGGCAGCGTCCGCGACTCGGTGGCCCTGCTGGATCAGCTCGCCACCTTCGGCAACGGCGAGATCAGCGACAAGGACGCCTCGAACCTGCTCGGCGGCCTCGACGTGGCGGTCTTTCATCGCCTTTTGAGCGCGATCCTCGAAGGGCGCCCCACCGCGATCTCGGAGATCGTCCAGGAGATCGAGGCCAACGGTTGGGATCCCCACAACGTCTACGGCCAGTTCCTCGTCTACGCCCGCGATGCCCTGCACCTGGCAATGGGCAGCGAGCCGGAGGCCATCGATCTGCCGCTCGAGGAGGCCCAAGCCCTGGCGGATCTGGTGCGGCCGACGAGCTACGAGAATCTCTTGCGCCTCACCCAACACCTGCTGACCAGCGAGATGGTCGTCCGCCGCAGTGAGTTCGCGATGCTGGCTCTGCAACTCGCCTGGCTGCGCGCCGCCGAGCTGCCGAAGCTGACCCGCATCGAGGATCTTCTCTCCGGCCGAGAGACTTCCGGCTCGAGCACTGGACCGGACACCAGCCAAGGTAGCGGCGGTCAAGGCTCTGCCGCACCCGAACCTGTCGCACCGAGACCTGCCAGCGCCCATCGCCGAGCCGCGAGCCGACCGCCTTCGCCCCAAGAAGCCCAGCCCGCCCCTTCACTCAGCAGAGGCGAGGCCGGCACGAAACCGGTCCCCTCCGTAAGGGAACCCCGCGCCGACGTGCCGCGAGCCGTCGGCCAAGAGGGAATCGGGCGCTTCAGCCGACTTCTCGGTGATCGGCGTCAGGGCCTCGCCGCGCTCTTCGGATCCGCGCAGCTGGCGTTCGAGGGCGGCCGATTGACGATCCAGCCCCAGGCGGGAGACGTTCTTCTCGCCGGCGCTCTGAAACGCGAAACGAACGCCTCTCTGGTCGAGGATCTGATCCGCCAGGTCTGGGGGGAAGACGCCGGCTGGACGCTCCTGGCTCCAGGTCCGAAGGTCGAGGAAGTCGACAACGAGAAAGAATCGAAGGACGATAAGTTGCGCCAGGCCCAGGATGATCCCACCGTCCAGGCAGTCCTGGATATCTTTGGAGGCAACATCCAGAGTGTGCAATAAACGCGATAAAACGAATTCATTGGAGACAATTACGTGAATATGCAAAAAATGCTCAAACAGGCGCAGAAGATGCAAGAGAAGCTTCAGCGCGATCTCGGCGAAACCTTCGTCGACGCCTCCGTCGGCGGCGGCATCGTGGAAGTCAAGATGGACGGGCACAAGCGACTGACCGCGATCAAGATCGACCCCGAGGCCATGGATCCGGAAGACCCGAATATGTTGGAGGATCTGGTCCTGGCGGCGGTCAACGAGGCACATCGCAAGATCGACGACGCCCTGCAGCAGAAGATGGGATCGATGGCCTCGGGTTTGCCGGGCCTTTTCTGATCGCACCGACCCCCGAAGATGTCCGATCCGTTGGCCCGTCTGGTCGGTGAGCTCTCGCGCCTTCCCGGCGTCGGCCCCAAGACCGCGACTCGTATGGCACACCATTTCCTGAGAATCGGCCGCGACGAGGCCTCGAACCTCGCGCAGGCGATTCTCGACGTCAAAGACCAGCTCTTCCACTGCGGCACCTGCAACGCCATCACATCCACCGAGCCCTGCTCCATCTGCGGCGACCCGTCGCGCGACCAGACCCGGATCTGTGTGGTCGAAGAGCCGTTCAACATCCAGCCGATCGAACGCACCGGGGAGCATCGAGGGCTCTACCACGTGCTGCTCGGCGCGCTCTCTCCCCAGCGGGGAATCGGGCCGCAGGAGCTGGCGATCGATCAGCTCCTACAGCGCCTCGGCGATGTGGAAGAGGTGATCCTGGCCACCAATCCGAACGTCGAGGGAGAGGCCACCGCCCTCTACCTCGCGCGGCTGCTCAACTCCCGCGGCGTAACCGTCAGCCGGCTGGCCTTCGGCATGCCGGTGGGTGGCGACATCGAATTCACCGACGAAGTGACGCTGGGGCGTTCTCTGGCTGGACGCCAGAAGATCTGACCCAGACCATGGATCGAGACACCTTCAAGCTCGCGTTCCTCGGCAGTCATGGCGTCGGCAAGACGACCCTCTGCTACGGTCTTGCGGCGCGTCTCAAGATCGGTGACGTCTCGCTCGACGTGGTCACCGAAGTCGCACGACGATCCCCGTTGCCGATCAATCGAGAGACCACCCTGGCCGCTCAGGGGTGGATCCTGCACACCCAGATCGCCGAGGAGATTCTGGCCAGTGCCCGCTACGACGTCGTGATCTGTGATCGCAGTGTGCTCGACAACTTCGTCTACCTGCTGCTTTCCGCCGGTCCGCAGTCGATTTTCGAGACCCTGGTCGACACCTGGATCAGGACCTACGATCTCCTCGTACTGGTGCCGATCGTCTCCGATCTGAGGCCCGACGGCCTGCGTTCGACCGATCCCGGCTTCCGGGAAGCCGTCCACGACCGCTTGATGCGGGAGATCACCAAACGGAACCTCGCGGTGCTCGATCTCACGGGCATCGAACGCGAGGCCTGGCTGGACCGGGTCGAGAGCGCGGTGAAGAAGCGTCTCGAGCCAGCCCAACTCGACCTCCTGTGACCACGGCGATCCTATATAGACCGTGATCCGATATAGAATGTGCCTTGAGTAGCAGGTCATGGACATCTTCGATCGTCTGCGCCAATTCGAGATCCTTTCCCACTTCTCGGACCATCAGGTCGAGCAGCTCTCGACCTTTACCTCACGGGTCACCTATCCGGAAGGGAAGATGGTCCTGAAGGAAGGGGAGAAGACCCGAGACATCTATTTCGTCGATGTCGGCAAGATCCGTATTCAGCGCAACACCCCCTACGGCTGCTACACCCTGGCCCATCTGGAATCCGGAGCCGTCTTCGGCGAAACCAGCTTCATCGACGACCACGCCCGTTCCGGTGACGCGGTGATCGTCTCCGACACCGTTCTCTTCCCGCTCAACTCCGCCGCCCTGGCGCCGGTCTTCGAGCAGGACCAGCGCTTCACCATCGCCCTCTACTGGGCCCTGTGGAAGAGCCTCTCCGCGAAGCTGAGGAAAACCAACGAGGTGCTGGCCCGCTTCTTCTCGCAGACCGGCACGCCACCGGCGGAGACCACTCCCTCCCGCACCGAGCTTGACGAGTTCCGCGTCGGAGTCGGCGCCAAGCGAGAGCTGTTCAAGGAGCAGACCCTGGCGCCGATGGAAATCAACTTCCTGGCCACCCTCTCCAGGGAAGAGAGGATCGCTCCCAACGAACACATCTTCCGGGAGGGCGAATCGGGCGACCGGATGTACGTGGTACTCGAGGGCCAGGTCATGATCAGCAAACAGATCGTCGGCGCCGGAGAAGAGGCCCTGGCGTTTCTCGAGCGGGGAGACTATTTCGGAGAGATGGCGCTGATCGAGAACGAGCCCCGGTCGGCCGACGCCCGCGCCCATGACGGCGGCGCCGTGGTGCTGTCGATATCGCGCGAGGTTCTGGAAGGGATCCTCGACATCCAGAAAGTGTCGTCCCTGCGTCTGCTGCGTCTACTCTGCGGCCTGATCGCCAAGCGTCTGCGGGAGATCGACGACAAGCTGGTGGGCTGGTACATCTTCGCCGCCGGATCCGGCGAGTCTCTGGACCTCCCGTCGGGCGACTAACCGCCCTCGACGGCCAGGACTTTCTCCACCATCGAAGAGACCGGGAAGCGGGATCGCTCCTCCGGACCGACCCACGCGGCCTCGGGCCCTTCCCCGACCTGATCGCCGGCTTCGAACCGTGCCGGGTGGACGTGAACGATGATAGCGCGGTAGGTGATGCCGTGGCGGACGCGGCCCGCGGCTCCACCGAGATGCCAGCGCCCGCCATAGCGGCGGGCCAGGTGGCGCTCCATCGCCGGACGCCTGGAGCCGTGAGGGACATTGGGCAATTCCCAGATGCCAGCCAGGAGCTCGGACTCCTCGGGCCGCCTAAAGAGCAGGGTCCTGCCGCTCTCGCGAACCACCGCCACCACGAGCTCGATGCGTTGCACGCGCCGGCGTCGGCGCGGTCGAGGATATCGCTCGGGATCGCCGCGCTCCGCGGCGACACAACCCGGCCTCAACGGACAGGATCCACAATCCGGTCGCCGTGACCTGCAGACGGTGGCTCCGATCTCCATCAACGCCTGGTTGCTGTCTCCCGGACGCGAGGCATCGAGCAGCGTTGCCGCGGTCTGGCGGAGCGTCGCACGGACCGAGCTCTTCTTCGGATCCTCCTCTATTCCCTGGCGCCGACAGAGGACTCGCTCGACGTTGCCGTCGAGTACCGGAACACACTCGCCGAACGCGATCGAGGCGACTGCGGCCGCCGTGTAGGGCCCCACGCCGGGAAGCTCCAGGAGACCCTTCGAGTCGGGCGGAAAACCCGAGCCCGATTCGACGATCTGTCGGGCGGCTCGGTGCAACTGCCGGGCGCGCCGGTAATATCCCAGTCCAGACCACAGTGCCAGCACGTCCTCGACCGGCGCCGACGCTAGATCTTCGACAGTCTGAAAGCGCTCCAGGAACGCCTGGAAATACGGCACCACCACTTCGACCCGGGTCTGTTGAAGCATGATCTCCGAAACCCAGATCCGATAAGGATCGCCGGTTTCGCGCCAAGGGAGATGGCGACGTTCCTGATCGTACCAATCTAAAAGAGCTTTAGACAAAATATCTGACACTAATACTCGATTTTCCTCTGATCATGGGGACTTATAACGGATCGTGATCACGATTAACCCGTTTCCACGCGCTTTCGACGTCGACTCAGGGGTCCTCTTGTTCTATGATGGAAGGCCGTTTCGTTGGAAATCGGGTTCGCCGCCCACAGCACTCTCGAGGAAAACCGTCGCGTCTTGGCTTCACAGCCGATGGATATTCTCTTGTCGCTTACTCATTTTCCACAGGCTGTGGAAAAACTGTGGAAATCTATCATCGGAGTCGTCGGATGACTCAATCACGCTGGACGAGTATCAGGGAACGGCTCAAGGAGCAGCTGGACCCGGAAGAATTCCGCACCTGGTTTCGTCCCCTGAGGGCCCAGGCCGACGGTGGCAACCGTTTGGTGCTGTTGGCTCCTAACCACCATTTCGTCCACACTCTGGAACAGAGTTATCGCCCGACAATCGATAGGGTGATCCAGGATTTCGACGAGCCGACCATCGACGTGCTCTTCGCGGTAGAGGAGACCCCAGGCGAATCTCCGCGGCCTCTACCCGCCTCCAAGTCACAGTTCGACCCTCGCTACCGTTTCGAGGACTTCGTCGTCGGTGGATCGAATCAGTTCTGTCATGCCGCCGCTCTGGCAGTCGCCGAGAGCCCGTCCCAGAGCTACAACCCGCTGTTCATCTACGGCGGGGTCGGTCTCGGCAAGACCCATCTGATGCACGCCATTGGGCACAAGATCACCGCCGACAACCCCCGTCTCCAGATTCTCTACTTGACGGCGGAGCAGTTCGTTAACGACCTTATCAACTCGATTCGCTACGACCGGATGCCCGCCTTCCGTGATCTCTACCGCACCATCGACGTGTTGTTGATCGACGACATCCAGTTCATCGCCAACAAAGAGCGGACTCAGGAGGAGTTCTTCCACACGTTCAACACCCTCTACACGAGCCAGAAGCAGATCATCCTCTCGTCCGATTCATCGCCTCGACGCATCCCGACGCTCGAGGAACGGCTCCGTAGCCGATTCGAATGGGGCCTGATCGCGGATATCCAGCCGCCGGAACTCGAAACCAAGGTCGCGATCCTGCGTCGAAAGGCCGATATCGAATCGATCGATCTGCCCGACGACGTCGCTCTCTTCATCGCGCAGCACGTCAAGACCAACATACGCGAGCTAGAAGGCCTGCTCAATCGAGTGGCGGCTTTCGCTTCGCTCACCGGCCGGCCGATGTCGCTCGAACTCACCAAGGACACCCTGCGGGACATCCTGCCCGCCAACCGGGTCACCGCCGCTGAGATCATCAAGTTCATTGCACGGCACTATGGCCTCAAGGTTAGCGAGATCAAGAGTCGCAACAACTCCAAGCACATCGCATTCCCCCGGCAGGTGGCGATGTATATCTGCAAACAGTTGACGAATCTCTCCTACCCGGACATCGGCAAGCAGTTCAACGACAAGCACCATTCGACCGTCATGCACTCGGTCAAGAAGATCAGCCAGTTGAGGACCACCGAAGCCGATATCGACCGAACGATCCAGAGCTTCGTCGATCACTTCGGATGAAGGCGGTCTCGATGGAAGACTATATGGAAACCCTGTGGACGAATTGTGGAGATCTCACCAGGATTCGAAACGGTCCGGGATCTCCACAGCCCATCAACAGGCTTCCACACAGACCTTTCCACCGGTCACCCAGTCCTAATAGCCTGATACCAAAAGGCTTCCAGAGTTTTTAGGTAAATCCACAGCGCCTATGATCGACTCCTATGTAGGCTATGATATTTTCCTGATTCCAAAGAAGGAGGAGTTCTAGATGGAGATCCGTTTGAATCGAGTCGAGTTCTTGAACGAGCTCGTTCCCATGCAGGGGATCGTCGAGCGCCGGACGACGATCCCGGTCCTCTCCCACATCCTGCTTCGAGCCGCCGACGAGCACCTGCACATCGCGGCGACCGATCTTGAGGTTTCGCTCACCTCGTGGTGTGAGGCCGATGTCCAGGAAGAAGGTGCGATCGCGATCCAGGCCAAGAAGCTGCTCGAGATCATCCGTGCGTCAACCGGTGAGGAAGTGACGCTGCGCATCGAGCAGGAGGGTCTTCTGACCATCATGGTCGGTAAATCGCTGTTCAAGATCAGGGGGCTGCCGGCCGAAGAGTTCCCCACCCTGCCGAATATCGAAGATGAGAAACCGGTCCGGGTACCGTTCAAGACCTTCCGCAACATGGTGACCAAGGTCTTCTTCGCCATCTCAAGCGAGGAATCCAGGTTTCAGCTCTCGGGTGCCCTGATGGAGCTCAAGGGCGACAGCCTGGTGCTGGTCGCCACGGACGGTCACCGGCTTGCTCTGGTCGAATCCGAGGTCGAGGGTTTGGAGGCCGCCGACGGAGTGCTGGTGCCGCGCAAGGCACTCCAGGAGATTCAGCGTTTCGAAGGGGAAGACCTCAACTTCCGCCGTAGCGAGCATCACCTGTCGTTCACCATTTCTCGTCGGCAGCTCATTTGCCGCATCCTCGAAGGCACGTTCCCGGATTACGAGAGGGTGATCTCCAAGGACAACGACAAGGCCGTGGCCTGTGATCGGCAGGATCTGTCGGCGGTGATTCATCGAGTCAGCTTGCTGACCGGTGATCGGGCCCGGGCCATCCGTCTGGAGCTCCAGGCGGAGCAACTAGTGTTCTCCGCGGCCAATCCCGACCTCGGCGAGGCTCGCGAGGAGCTCAGCTGCGATTACCAGGGAGATGGACTGTCGCTCGGAGTCAATCCGGACTACCTCAGTCACTTCCTCAACGTCACCGACACCGAGCGCGTCCGGCTCGAGCTCAAGGACGAGAATTCGCAGTGTGTGGCCTACCCGGTCGAGGGTCTGGACAAGCGCTACGTCTGCGTGATCATGCCGATCCGGCTGTGAGGAACAACTCCGGTGGGTGATCTCGCGATGCGGGATTGCTCGTCGGGGGCTCGGTGTGCTCGTTCATCTCGAAGCTCGCGGATTCCGTAACCTGGAGTCCCTGAGTCAGCCGTTCGAAGCCGGGAGCCATCTGATTCTCGGTGCCAACGGCGCTGGCAAGACCAGCCTAATCGAGGCGATGTACCTGCTCGCCACGACCCGCAGTTTCAGAACGCCTCGGATATCGGACTGCTGCCGCCACGGCGAATCAGAATTCCATCTCGCCGGCGAGATGGACACGGATCGGCGCACACTGCTCGAGATCGACTGGCGACCAGGAGGCACCGAACGCCGGGTCAACGGCCAGCGCACCAGTCTGGTCGAGCACCTGGGCGTCCTGCCGATCGTCTGCTGGACGGCGAACGACGTGGAAATACTGGTTGGCGCTCCAGCGGTGCGTCGGCGCTTTCTCGATCGCGGGGTCCTGGGCCTCAGACCGGGGGCGATCAGCGTCATGTCGCGATACAGGCAGGCTCTGACCGAGAAGCGCCAGCTTCTGGCTCGTGGCGGTGTCGAGCTCGAGATCTGGAACCAAGTCCTTTCGACCGCTGCCGCGGAGCTCATCCGCGACCGATCGAAATACGTCGAACGTCTCGCCCAAGCGGTGTCTTTGATTCTAGAACAGAGTCGCCTGGCTCTCGGGGAGATCGAGCTCCGGTACCGTTGCTCGCCCGCTTCCGGCCTCGAGGGTTCTGCCGCGATCGAGCGCGAGCTGACCGCGGCGAGCCAGCGGGAGCGGGCCCTCTGCCAACCCCTGCTCGGTCCCCACCGCGACGATCTTTCGATCCGGTGGGACGGGCACGATCTGCGCCGGGTGGCCTCGGCCGGAGAACGCAAAGCTCTCGGCCTGGTTCTGCTGGCAGCTCACGGCCAAGTCATCGCCGATGGCGGTCGCGATCCGATCTATCTGCTCGACGACGCCGATACCGAGCTCGATCGGGATCGTCTGAACGCTCTCTGGGAGGTTTTCGGCGTTGCCCGTCAACTGTTCTTCACCTCTAATCGGCCCCGGATCTGGGATGGGATAGAGATAGGGCAGCGCTGGTTTTGCGACTCTGGTCGGCTGGTTTCGGGCTGAGCCTGGGACGGCGTTTCTGGAGCGCTTTCTCTTCGTAAGTATGTTCTTTGATTTCAGTGATTTAGATGTCGATCCACGGGACTGGATCTGGCACTCTTTTGTGATAGACTACAGCTGGCAGGCGCGGCCTGCCTACACCCCCTTTTTCAGCTCTGATGCCAGCCCGAGTCCGGCCCTGATGCAGCCCGAATGCGACCCAAAATATCCCGCCGTCATTCGCCCTCCCCGGAGCGCTGAAATCGACGACATCGATCGAGGATGGAGAGTAGAGATTTGTCCGAAGCAGCGGATCTCCCCGAGTCGGTAGGCGATTCTCCGCCGACCGGCTCCGAGCCTGGAGAGGATCACGAGACCACTCCTCCGGGCGCCGAATACACTGCGGAAAGCATCAAGGTCCTCAAGGGGCTGGAGGCGGTCCGCAAGCGGCCCGGAATGTACATCGGCGACACCGATGACGCGACAGGGCTGCATCACATGGTCTTCGAGTTGGTCGACAACTCGATCGACGAAGCCCAAGCGGGCTTCAGCTCGCTCATCCAAGTCACGATCCACAGTGACAACTCCGTGACCGTCGAGGATGACGGCCGGGGAATCCCGGTGGATTTCCACGAGGGCGAGCAACGCTCGGCGGCCGAGGTCATCATGACCGAGTTGCACTCCGGCGGAAAGTTCGACCACAACGTATACAAGGTCTCCGGCGGCCTGCACGGGGTCGGCGTCTCGGTCGTCAACGCGCTGTCGGAGAACCTCGAGCTCGAGATCCGGCGCGAGGGCAAGGTCTGGTATCAGGTCTACCATCGAGGTGTCCCGGAGGAGGCGATCAAACCGATCGGCAAGAGCCGGAATACGGGGACTCGGGTGCGGTTCAACCCGGACCAGAGCATTTTCACGGTTCTGGAATTCCAGTACGACATGTTGGCGCAGCGGCTACGCGAGCTGTCGTTCCTCAATCGCGGCGTCCACATCCGTCTGAGCGATGAGCGCACGGACAAAGCCGTCGATTTCCAGTACGAGGGTGGGATCCAGAGCTTCGTCGAGCACTTGAGCCGAGCCAAGACGCCGCTCCATCCGAAGCCGGTCTACCTGAAGGACGTGCGCGATGACGGCACCGGAGCCGAGACCGTCGAGATCGCGCTGCAATGGACTGATGGATATCAAGAGCGGACCTACTGTTTCACCAACACCATCAACAACCGCGACGGCGGTACCCATCTGGCTGGCTTCCGCGCCGCACTGACGCGCACGATCAACGCCTACGCGGCCCGCAATCAGCTAACCAAGGGCCTGAAGGAGAATCTCACCGGCGACGACGTCCGGGAGGGACTCACCGCCGTCGTCTCGGTGCGCATCCAGGATCCGAAGTTCTCCAGCCAGACCAAGGACAAGCTCGTCTCTTCCGAGGTCAAGGGCTGGGTCGAACAGATGCTGGGCGAGCGGCTCGGCGACTTTCTGGAAGAGAACCCGAAGATCGCTCGCCGAATCATCGACAAATGCATCGACGCGGCGCGGGCGCGCGAGGCGGCCCGCAAGGCCCGCGAGCTGACCCGGCGCAAAGGCGCGCTCGAGGGCTCCAACCTGCCGGGCAAGCTCGCCGACTGCTCGGAGCGCGATCCGGCCAAGTCGGAGCTCTTCCTGGTCGAGGGAGATTCCGCCGGCGGCTCGGCCAAGCAGGGCCGCGACCGGAAATTCCAGGCCATCCTGCCGCTCAAGGGCAAGATCCTCAACGTCGAGAAGGCACGCTTCGACAAGATGCTGGGCTCCGAAGAGATCAAGACCATGATCACGGCGCTCGGTACCGGTATCGGCCGCGAGGACTTCGACATCTCGCGATTGCGCTACCACAAGCTGGTTATCATGTGCGACGCCGACATCGACGGCTCGCACATCCGGACCTTGATTCTGACCTTCTTCTTCCGTCAGATGACGGAGATCATCGAGCGCGGGCACCTGTTCATCGCCCAGCCGCCGCTCTACAAGGTGGCGCAGGGCAAGAAGGCGATCTACCTCAAAGACGACAGCGAATTCCAGGAATACCTGATCCAGCGGATCCAGACTCGTTGGGAGCTGCACCTGGGAGAGAACGGCAGCGAACCGCTCGAGAGCGCTCGGCTGGGTCGATTCATCGAGCGGTGCGAGAGCTTCCGTGAGAACCTGAATCGCATGGCTGCGCGCGGCATCCCCGCCGAGGCGCTCAAGATCGCACTGCAGGGCGGCCTGCGTGGTAAAGAAGACCTGCGCGACCCCGACCGGGTCCACGAGGTCAGTCGGATCGTCGAAGCTTCGGGTTTCCACGAAGTCCAGGTGGGTGAGGACGAGGAGCACTCCACCGCCTTCATCGCGTTCCGTTCCCGCCGCGACGGCGTCGACCGCGAGGTCCGTCTGGATTGGAACCTCCTGGCCAGCGCCGAATTCCGCGCCATGGCTCGCAACCCGGAAGGGCTGGAGGCCCTGGCCTGTAAGAGCTTCAGGCTCATCGACGGTGAGGAAGAGAGCGAGCATGCGGAGATCGATGCTGTTCTCACCCAGCTCTACGAGGGCGCCAAGAAGGGTATTACCATTCAGCGCTACAAGGGTCTCGGTGAGATGAACGCCGACCAGCTGTGGGAAACCACCATGGACCCAGAGGCGAGAACACTCCTTCAGGTGCGCATCGAGGACGCGGTAGCCGCCGATGAAATCTTCACGGTCTTGATGGGTGATCAAGTCGAGCCGCGGCGGGATTTCATCGTCCGCAATGCCCTCGAGGTCAAGAATCTCGACATCTAGTAACGATAGGTTCTGTGAACGATAGCAGTGGTCTCCGACCTTCGCCGGACGAGCATCTGGCGGTCGGAGCTCCGGGAGAGTTTCGATGAGCGACGATCGCGACATACCGATCGAGAAGACCCAACCGGTCGACATCGAGCACGAGATGCGCAAGAGCTATCTCGATTACGCCATGAGCGTGATCATTGGCCGCGCTCTGCCAGACGTGCGCGATGGTTTGAAGCCGGTCCATCGCCGGGTCCTCTATGGCATGTGGGAGAGCGGCAATCGAGCCGGCCGGGCGTACAAGAAATCCGCCCGCATCGTCGGTGACGTGATGGGTAAATACCACCCGCACGGGGACAGCGCGATTTACGACACGGTCGTGCGCCTGGCGCAGGACTTTTCGATGCGTTACCCGCTGGTCGACGGCCAGGGTAATTTCGGCTCGCTCGACGGCGACAGCGCGGCCGCCATGCGCTATACCGAGATCCGGCTGACCCGGCTCTCCGAAGAGATGCTGCGCGAGGACATCGACAAGGAGACGGTCGACTGGCTGCCGAATTACGACGAGTCGGAGACAGAGCCGCAGGTTCTCCCCGCCCGCATCCCGAACCTGCTGGTCAACGGCTCCGCCGGCATCGCCGTCGGCATGGCGACCAACATTCCGCCGCACAACCTCACCGAGGTAATCGACGCCCTCGTCCTGATGATCGAGGACCCCGCCGTCCCCTACCCGCAACTATTGGAAGTGCTGCCGGGGCCCGACTTCCCGACCGGTGGCTTCATCCACGGTGTCCAAGGGATCCAGGAGGCCTATTTCTCGGGCCGCGGAACCATTCAGGTCCGCGCCCGGGCGACGGTCGAAGACATGCCCAAGGATCGTCAACGTATTCTGGTGAGCGAGATCCCCTATCAGGTCAACAAGGCGAGGCTTGTCGAGCGCATCGCGGATCTGGTCCGTGAGAAGCGAGTCGAAGGGATCAGCGACATCCGTGACGAGTCGGACCGCAATGGCATCCGCATCGTTATCGAGCTGAAGCGGGGAGAGGTGGGTGAGGTCATCCTCAACACCCTCTACAAGCTGTCCCAGCTGCAGACGTCCTTCGGCATCAACATGTTGGCGATCGTCGACAACCAGCCTCAGGTCCTGGGCCTCAAACCGATCCTCGAACACTTCTTGAACCACCGCAAGACGGTGGTCATCCGCCGGGTACGTTTCGATCTGCGCAAGGCCGAGCACCGGGCCCACATCCTGGAAGGTCTGCTCAAGGCCCTCGATCACATCGACGAGATCATCACCACGATCCGGGCCAGCCAGACGCCGGACGAGGCTCGCGAATCGCTGATGAAGCAGTTCACCTTCACCGAGATTCAGGCCAAGGCGATCCTCGACATGCGCCTCCAACGCCTCACCGGACTCGAGCGCGAGAAGCTGGTGGAGGAGTACAGCGAGATCATGGCGCTGATCGAGCGGCTGCGCGCGATTCTGGGCTCGGACCAGATGCTTCTGGACGAGATCAAAGGGGAGCTGCTGGAAATCCGCGAGACCTACGGCGACGCCAGGCGCACGGAGATCATCCAGCACGCTCACGACATCTCCATCGAGGACATGATCGCTGATGAGGACATGGTAATCACCGTCACTCGGGCCGGCTACGTCAAGCGCTCGCCGCTGGCGATCTACCGTGAGCAGAGCCGCGGCGGCAAGGGCCGCAAGGGCATGGAGACCAAGGACGACGATTTCGTCGAGCACCTCTACATCGCCTCGGCGCACAGCTACGTGCTGGTATTCACCGAAAGCGGACGGGTGCACTGGATCAAGGTGCACCGGATCCCGGAGCTCTCCCCGGCCTCGCGCGGCAAGGCGATCGTCAATCTGCTGGAGCTCGATTCCACGGAGAAGGTGGCGACCACGGTGGCGGTACGCGACTTCGAGGAGGGTTATCTGATCTTTGCTACCGAGAACGGAACGGTGAAGAAGACCGCGCTCGAGGCCTACTCGAATCCCCGCGTCGGCGGCATCATCGCCATCGTCGTCGACGACGGCGACCGTCTGTTCGACGTGCGGCTGACCGACGGCGAGAGCGACGTGCTGCTAGCGACCGCCGGCGGCTACAGCATCCGGTTCCCGGAGACCACCGAGATCCGGGATGACGGCTCGAAGCTGGAAGGAGTCCGGGCGATGGGGCGTGTCGCCCGCGGCGTGCGCGGCGTCAACCTCGGAAGGCGGTCGGAGGATCGCGTCGTGTCGCTCGCGGTGCTGGATCAAGAGGGCGACCTGCTCACCTTTACCGCCGGCGGCTTCGGCAAGCGAACAAAGTTGGACGATTACCGGCGCCAGAGTCGTGGCGGCAAGGGAATACTCAACCTCGATCGCAAGCGCATCGACCAGACTGGGCCGGTGGTGGGCGTCAAACAGGTGCGTGACGGTCACAGCGCCATGCTGATCACCGTGGGCGGCAAGCTGATCCGGATTCCCATCGACGACAGCATCAGGACCGTCGGACGCGCGTCCAAGGGCGTCAAGGTCATGAACCTCGGCGACGAGGATCGCCTTGTCGCGGTCGCCAAGATCGTCGAAGAAGAAGACGAGATCGAGGCCCGGATCGAGGATTCCGCCGGTGCCGAAGACGAGCCGGCCGAAGACATGGTGGCCGAGGGCGAGCCGGCCGATGGAGAGAGCGAGAGCGAGCCGCCCGAAGGCGAACCGATCAACTGACGAGTCGATCCCGGTTCTCGAAACGGACAAGACCTCAGTCACAGGAGCGAACCCAGATGCTGTTTTTTCTCGATACCGCGGACATTCAAGAGATCGAAACCGGGCTCGAGTGGGGCATGGTGGACGGGGTCACCACCAATCCCAGCCTAATCGCCAAACAGGGCAAGGCGTACTTGCCGACGGTGCTGGAAGTCGCGCGGCTGGTGCCGGGGCCGGTGAGTGGCGAGGTGTTGGCCACTGACTACGAGGGTATGCTCGATCAGGGCCGGCGGCTGGCCGCCCTGGCCGAGAACGTGGTCGTCAAGCTGCCGCTCGGGCCGGCGGGACTGCGCGCCGTGCGCACGCTCGCCGCGGAAGGCATCAAGTCCAACGTCACGCTGTGCTTCTCCGCCGCCCAGGCCCTCCTGGCCGGCAAGGCCGGCGCGGCATACATCTCGCCGTTCATCGGTCGCCTCGACGACGTCGGGCAGGACGGTATGCTGCTGATCGAGGAAGTCGTCGAGATCTACGAGCACTACGATTTCGAAACCCAGGTGCTGGTCGCGTCTGTTCGTCACCCCATGCATGTCGTGCAGTCCGCTCAGCTCGGCGCCGGCGTCGTGACGTTGCCTTTCGACGTGCTCCAGAAACTCTATCGGCATCCGCTCACCGACAACGGCCTGGAGCGCTTTCTCTCCGACTGGCGCAAAACCGGCAAGAGCTTCGACGACTGAGATTCTGACCGAGACTCTGCTTGCCGACTGAACCGCCGATCGAACCGTCCGAGGATGCAGCGGACCAGGCCGACCTCTTTCGCCTGGCCTGGGGCTTCTACCTCGCCCTGGCCATTGCCGGAGTGCTCTGGATCGGCTGGAGCCATCGCGCCGTGCCGCTGGCGCTCTTCGTCGATGTCGGGAGCTGGTGGGTCGACGCTGTCCTCGGCCTCTCCGCGGGTCTCTTGCTGGTTGGAATCTGGGATGTGGCGAGGCGGTTCTTTCCTGCCATGCGCGAGCTCGAGACGTTGCTGGCGGGGCACATCGGCGTTCTCGACCAGAGTCAAGTCCTGGCCCTCGCTCTAATCTCGGGGTTCGCCGAGGAGCTCTTCTTTCGCGGCGCGGTCCAGACCAGCTGGGGATTCGGCTGGGCGACCGTGCTCTTCACCATCGTGCACTTCGGGCCTGGCCCCGTCTACCGCTGGTGGACGCTGTTCGCCTTCGTCGCGGCGCTGGCCTTCGGCGGTCTGGTGCTCTACCGCGGCAACATCCTGTCCGCGGTCCTGGCGCACGTGGTAGTCAACGCCATCAACCTGCGCCGGCTGTCGTCCCTGGCTCCCGCCGAAGCAGAGTGATTTGCTACAATCTGCCCTCATTCGAGCGAGCGGAGGAAAGAAGCGAATGTCGACGACGAGTCAAGACGTCCTGGACCGGGTCGAGAGAGAGCGACAGGATTATCTGGAAGAGCTCGAGGAGTACCTGCGTATCCCCTCGATCTCGACGGATCCGGCTTTCAAAGACGATGTGCTGCGGTGCGCCGGCTTCGTCGTCGACCTGATGAAGGACGCGGGCCTGGAAGCGCGACTGATCGACAGCGCCCACGGCGGCTACCCGCTGGTCTACGGCGAGTGGTCCGGGGCTCCCGGCAAACCCACGATTCTGTTCTATGGCCACTACGACGTGCAGCCGGCCGATCCGATCGAATTGTGGGAACATCCGCCGTTCGAGCCTGCCGTGGTCGGCGACCGGATCTACGCCCGCGGCGCTACCGACGACAAAGGGCAGTCGTTCGCGCACCTGAAGGCGGTCGCGGCGATGCTCGCGGAGCGCGGCTCGTTGCCGATCAATGTCAAGTTCATCATCGAAGGTGAAGAAGAGAGCGGTGGCGAGACCATCGATCACTTCGTCTCCGAAGACGCTGGAGAGTTGCTGGCCTGCGACGCGGTCTTCATCTCGGACTCGGCGATGTACGCCCCGGGCCAGCCGTCGCTGATCTACGGACTCAAGGGCCTGGCCTACATGGAGATCAAGGTCACGGGACCGAATCGCGATCTGCATTCCGGAAGCTTCGGCGGCGCGGTGACCAACCCGCTCAACGCCCTGGCTCAGATCGTCGGTCAGCTCCGCGATGCGAAGACCGGGCGGATTCTAATCCCCGGCTTCTATGACGACGTCCTGGAGATCGAGGACTGGGAGCGTTCGGAGTTCGCGGCGTTCGACTTCGACGAAGAGGCGTACCGCGGGGAACTGGGTGTCCCGGAGCTGTTCGGCGAGGAGGGCTACACGACTCTCGAGCGGACTTGGGTTCGCCCGACCTGCGACGTCAACGGCATCTTCGGCGGCTACGCGGGCCATGGAGCCAAGACCGTGCTACCTGCCTGGGGCGGAGCCAAGGTCTCGATGAGGTTGGTGCCAGACCAGGATCTCGAGAAGATCGAGCGCCTCTTCACCGAATACGTGCAATCGATCGCGCCCCAGGGCGTCGAGGTCGAGGTCACCTCCCACCACGGAGGGCAGCCGGTCCTGCTGGCCACCGAGGGTCCGGTGGTCGACGCGGCCATGGCGGCGATGGAAGACATCTGGCAGCGGCCCGTACGGGTACGCGAGGGCGGCTCGATCCCGATCGTCTCCACCTTCTCCTCGGTGCTCGGGGTGCCGATCCTCCTGCTCGGCTTCGGCCTCTCCGACGATTGTCTGCATTCGCCCAACGAAAAGCTCGACCTGGGTAATTTCTATGGCGGTATCCGCGCGGTCGTTCGCCTGCTCGATCGACTGGCCACGACGCAGGTCTCCTGACCGCCGCCCGGGCTGGAAGTGAACGCCCCACGGCTCCGAGCGCTCGTCCTCACCGCGGGCTTCGGTCTTCGCCTGCGGCCTCTGACTCACTTCCTGCCCAAGGCCCTGCTGCCGGTGTGCGGTGAAGCCGTGGCCGGCCATACCCTGAAAGGGTTGGCGCGGGCGGGCGTCCGCTCCGCTGCACTCAACCTTCATCATCTGGCCGACGACATCGAAGACCACTTCGGGCCGGAGGCTCACGGCCTGCCGATCACCTACTCGCGGGAGGAGGAGATCCAGGGCACCCTCGGCGCGCTCCATCCGCTGCGGGATCACCTCGCCGATGCCGATCTCGTCCTCCTGGCCAATGGCGATTCGATGTGCGATTGGCCATGGAAGAGCATGATCAAGAAGCACCTGCGAGCGGGTGCCGAAGCGACTCTGCTGCTGCACCGCAAACCCCCGGATCGGGTGCTGGGTGGTCCCGTGGGTGTCGACGCCGCCGGCGACGTCGTGCGTTTGCGCGACAGCGAGCCGACGGGTGAGATCGCCAAACAGCACATCTTTGCTGGCGCCCATGTGCTCTCGGCCAGCCTCCTGGAACGTGTCGAGCAAGGTCCGGCCGACATCATCGCCGGCCTCTACATCCCCCTGCTCGAAGAAGGCAAGAGGATCCACACGGTCGTCACCAGACGCAGGTGGCACGATATCGGTACGCCGCGGCGGTACCTGGAAGCGAATCTGGATTGGGCCCGTGCCGACCGCAGGCTCCCTGGGTTGAAATCGCGCGGCGTGGTCTCGCCCTCCGCCGAGGTCGACGACGCGGCGAGCGTCCATCGCGCGATCATCGAAGCAGATGCCGCCGTTCGCGGTGACGCGCGCATCGAGAGATCCGTGCTGCTCCGGGGTGCCCGGGTCGGTGCCGGCAGCACCGTGCGAGACAGCCTCATCGGCCCGGGCGTCGAGCTCCCCGCATCGGCCCATCTCGATCGACGGATGGTGACCCGGATCAAGAGCGGAATCCAGCCGGGCGAGCGGGACTCGGTCATGGGTGATCTGGTCTACACGCCGCTCGACGGCGGATGAAGTCCGAAAGACGACCGAGCGGCAACCGTGCTTGTGCGCACGCTTGCTTGTGCGATACTTGTCAACGAATCGAGAAGATCGATGGCAGCGTTGGCGCCGCGCCGCGCCCGCCTGGTGTCCGGCGAGCAGGAATACTGCCGTGCTGCCTCAGCGTTCTATAAGACGAGGCCGGGATGGTCTGTGTCGAGAATCCCGGCGACCTGTAGCGCCCTACAAGGAGGCACGAACGAGATGAAACGAGGAATACGAGCTCACTTTCTCATGACGCTGGCCCTGTTCCTGGTCGTCAGCGGCATCGCCGAAGCCCAGGCCTACGGCCGCGTGACTGTCGTTGTCACGAGCGACAAGGGAGCGCCTCTGCCGGGCGTCAATATCGTGGTCACCTGCGACGAGCTGAACAAGTTCCGCGAGGAAGCCAAGACCAACAAGAAAGGCAGAGCGACCGTCAGCTTCACCGACGCCACCAAGACCTACGACTTCAACTTCGAGTACGAGGACTACCAGCCCGCCAGCATGCCGATCAAGCCGACGATCCGGGGAACCACCCTGCGCGAGGTGGTCCTGACCGAAGGACAGGTGGTGACCACCAAGGGGGAGGGCGGTAGCGAGAGTCGCATCAGGTATTCGCCCGCCGAGCGGGTCTTCAACGAAGGCGTCGAGTTGCTGAAGGTGAGCGACATGGCGGGCGCCAAGGGCAAGTTCCTCGAGGCGGTGGAAAAGAACGCCGAAATGGCGGCGGCTCACTCCGCGCTCGCCGGCGTATACCTGGAGGAGAAGGACTACCAGGCAGCTCTGACGTCAGCCAACCGGCTGCTGGAGATCGAGCCAGCCAACAGTCGGGGCTTTCGCATGGCCTACGAGGCCCACAAGGGCCTGGGCAACCAGGCGGAGGCGGACGAAGCGCTGATGAAGCTCAAGGAATCCGCCAAGGGCGACTCCGACACGATCGCGATGATCTACAACGAGGGCGTGCAGGCGGTCAAACTGGGAGACTACACCAGCGCCAAGGCGAGGTTCGAAGAGGCGCTCGAGCTCGACCCGAACCTGACCGCGGCACTCGGCGCGCTCGCCGTCATCCACTTCCAGGCCAGCGAGTGGCAGCAGGCGGCGGAGTACGCCGAGAAGCACCTCGCTCTCGATCCCGCCGAGATGCAGAGCAAGCGCTCGCTCCGGATCCGTTGGGACTCCTACCGGGAGCTCGGTGACGAGGAGAAGAGCAAGACGGCGTTCGACGCTCTGGCGGCAGCGGACCCCCAGGTGCTCGCGGTAGAGCTGTACAACAAGGGCACCGGGCTTTTCCAAGAAGGTGACACGGCCGGCGCCATCGCACAGTTCGAGAAGGTGCTGGAGATCGATCCGGAATACGCCAAGGCCCACTACCACCTGGGTGTCGGCCACGTGGGCACGGGCAATACCGATGCCGCCAAACAGCATCTGCAGAAGTTCATCGAGATGGCTCCCGACGATCCGGACGCGGCGACCGCCAAAGATATGCTCGGCTATCTGAACTGAGCGGTTGCGGATGCAGAAGCGGCCGCTCGCCCGCGTTTTTCTGGCCGCGCTCTTCCTGCCGGCGCTGTTTCTGCCGGCGGCAGACGTCGCCGCCGCCGGTCAGGAAACGGCGCCGAACAGCGAGAGACACTGGCTTGGATCCGATGGCCAGCCCCTGCCCTTCGAGACCGAAGAGCAGGTGCTGGACTTCCTGCGTGAGGCACGGGCCGTCTCCCAGAAGGAGCTGACTTCCGGGTCCAACCGGCCGCTCAAGGTGCTGCTCGAGCACGACGGCGTGCAAGCGAACGCGATCTTCCGGATCGTCGACGTCAAGCGCAAGAGAGCCAAGCTCGACGGCAAGCTGGTCGTGGACTTCCACGACAGCTACGTCTACGAATGCGCCGCCTACGAAGTGAGTCGGCTGCTGGGCATCGACAACGTGCCGCCGTGCGTGAACCGCAGAGTCCAGCTGACCGAAGGCACCATGCAGCTGTGGGTCGAGGGCGCCAGGACCGAGAAAGATCGCAGAGACGCCGGCGAGAGCCCGCCGCAACCGCTCCAGTGGCTGCGCCAGAAGCAGACCATGATCCTATTCGACGCCCTGATCTCGAACTTCGATCGCAACCAGGGAAACATGCTCATCGACCCGCAGTGGGGGCTGTGGTTCATCGACCACACGCGGTCGTTCAAGAAGTCCGCCGCGGTGGACAGCCGCCTGGAGAGGATCATCTGGTGTGAACGCGGCGTCTGGGAAAAGCTCCAGGCGCTCGAGAAGAAGCAGCTGTCACAGCAGCTGCGTTCGAGAGTCTCACCGGTGCGCGTCAACCTGATGCTCAAGAGGCGCGACAAACTGGTCGCCCATCTTCGGGACCGGATCGGGGAGATGGGCGAAGGCGCGGTGCTCTTCGATGCTTCTCAGCCGGCGGATAGCGCGCTGGCCGGGATGTCGGAGCTGGCACTCGACGACGAGATGCCCGAGACCAGCTCGATGCTGGAAGACCCGCGATAGCAGGCCGACCCGGACGGCCTCCTCCAGGACCTAGGGTCCGCGGCGTGTGCTCTTGGACTCTCGCTCGCCGACCAGCAGGCTCTTATGGACGAAGGACTCGGTTCCCGAGAGCTCGTCCCACACGCCGACGGCGATCTTCGGCACGCCGCGGCGGATTTTCAAGGTCGTGGAGTAGCCGATCTCGCGATCGCGGGCGGCGGCGACCTGATCCCGCGGCACCGTCAAGGGGTACGGGAACTCGTGGGTCTTGGAGATGCCGCCCTCCTCGTCCTGCACGGCGAGGAAGATCCTCAGCTGGCCCTGCTCGACCTCGCCGTTGGGCAGGAGGGTGATCTCGCGGAACGGAATCCGGATCATCACCGGCACCAGGTAGGTCCTGCTGCTCTTCTTTTCTGGGTGGCCGAAATCGATGTTGATGCCCAGGGGGTTCTTCTCCAGCTTGAGAATCAGGGAGGAGAGGGTGCGATCGGCGACCCGCTCGACCTCCGGCTTGTCGACAAAACCAGTCCGGTGGCGGACCTTCAGGTCCGATCGCTTCACCCGCACCTCGATTTTGTGGTACTTGCCGTCACCGCCGTGGTGAGATCGATAGCCGAGTGAGTAGAAGCTGTCAAAATCGGCCGACAGATCGGCGAAGGCGCGATCGAAGTTGAACGTGTTGAGGATCGACGAGCCGCCGGTGGCCTCGGCCATGTCGATCAGTGGCTCCTGCAGATTCATCGTCCGCATGATGTCGAGGGTGGCGCGACCTCCGGAGGAAGCGCTGATGTCGATGAACTCAGCCGACCTGGTGTCGTTGCCGGTGCCGCGCGCGTACAGGGTGTAGAAAGTGATCTGGTGGGCGTTCGCCTGGCGGACGATCTGATTCATGAGGTGGGCTTCGTTCTCCACGATCGCTTCCACCATCGGGTCGATCGTGAGGGTCGACGACGACGGCAGCGAATTGCCGTAGATGTCGCGAAAGTGCTGGTAGAGAGACTCACCGGGCCGCTTCGGTAGGCCATCGGAAACGTAGAGGATCGCCTTACGGCCGGGAAGCCCGGCCAGCGAACGGGCAACGCTTTCGAGCGCCGAGGTCGAGAAACGGAGATCGGAGCGCACCTTCTGCACGTAGGAGCGCAGCAGCTGGTAGGCGGCGGATTCGTCGTCGCCGGGAAGTCGGGCCGAGTTGCCGGTGAACGTCTGCGGGCCAGGGAACATCAGGCGCATGGTGCGGATTCTCTCGGCGTCGTCGATCTGGCCGGAAGTTGCCACCTTGCGCAGCTTCAGGAGCCCGTCCTCGAGTTTCTGGCGATCACGGGTGAAGTTCTGGACGACGTTGACCTTGCGGTTGTAGCCCACCAGCATGATGTTGTCACCCTGAGTCACCCGGTCTTCGAGAAACACCTCGAGATCGTCGAGCACGCGCTTCTGACTCGACTGGTGGAGATTGAAGTGATCGACATAGACCAGTAGGTTGAGCTGCTGATCCTCGGGCAGCTCCTGGCGCCGGGGTAGCGAGGATCGCCTCGAACGCAGGAGCTCGCGGTCCCGAGCCAGGTCTTCCGTCACCCGATCGTCCCGCGCGACGGAGTAGAAGTTCGAGATCTCCACCGAGCGGCCGTCCTCGAAGATCTCGAAGTCATCCGGATCGAGCCCGGTGACCCGCCGGCCGTCCTTGTCCGTGACGAAGACCTCCACGTTGACCACGTTGACGTCGACCCGGTCGACGAAGATCGAATCGCTCTGCGGCTGCGCGGCGGTCGCGAAGACCACGAGCACGGTCGCGAAGACCCATGGCAGGGTGCGGAGACAGATCGAGCTTTTCATGCGATTTTCCTCACTTCCTGAGAGCTGAAACTGCTCTGGTTCGAGCAACTTGAGGAGATCCTACCGCGCCCGGGCTCACAGTCTAGATCTGCGGGCTCGGTGGCTCGCTGGCGACGACGGAACGTCGAAAATCGACGTTCACCACCGCTGGCGACGGTCTCAATAGTCCACATACCCGCCCCGGGTCCTGATCTGCAGGCCGCTCTTCCGCACCCGCACGGTGACCCGGTGCCAGGACCCGTCGCCGCGGCTGACGGTCGGGTAGTAACCGAGCACGTACTGCTCCCGCAGCTCCTCGAGGATCTCGCGGAACGCGTCCTCGGCATCCTGGATGCGCTGCAGCGTGATGACCCGGCCGCCGGTCTCGAGGATCGTGCGGGTGAGCTGCTGGTACTCGGTGCGGTAGCCCGCCGGACTCTTCCAGGCCGAGGAGCGCGATTTCTGCGATTCGTCGCCGGGATCGGTACGCAGCCAATAGACCAGCGCGCGGCTGCGCCGAGCCAGCCAGGTGACCTCGCTCATGCGCAGCGCGCTGTGGCTGTCGATACCGTCTGAGAGCAGCACTACGACCCGCCGTCCCTGCTCGTGCTCGAGCAGCTTGAGCGCCAGATAGAAGTGATCGTTGAGCGCGGTGCCACCGGCGGCGCGGACGCCGTCCAGACCAGAGGTCAGAAGCGCGGTGTCGTGCGAAAACGGGGTCGAGTGCAACAGGCGGTCGGAGAAAAGAAGGATCGCCGCGTCGTCCGTGGGCTTGATGCCGTCGACGAAGGCGGTGGCCCCTCGCAGCGCGTAGCGCAGCCGCTCGCCGCGCATGCTGGCGCTCGAATCGATGAGAATCGTCGCGGTGAGGCGGACGTCGCCGCGCGCGAAGGTGACCAGCTCCTGGCGGTTTCCGTTGTCGATGATGGCGAAGTCATCCTTGGCCAGGTTCAAGACCCTGGATTCGCCTCGCGTCGCGGTCACGTAGAGTTGTTGCAGCTCGGCGGTGATCTCGCTGTCGACATGGATGGCCGGCGAGACCAGTAGCGCCTCCCTCAACTGCTCCGAGGCGCTGTAGGCCTTGACCTCGAAACGGTGCTCGCGGTTCTCCTGGCCGACGTCCACCCGGACCGTGAACGGCGGGCCCTCGAGCTCGCCGACGAGTCGGCCGTCGACGTAGAACTCGACCCGTGCTGCGTTTTCCTGCGGGTAGACGTCGGCGATGAGCTCGACATTGCCGAATTGGGGCTGCGCGGGCGGCGGACTCTTGATCCCGACGTCGAGAATCTCGGCGGGCTCGGATTCCTCGTCCTGGGAGCCGCCGGGCGGCGGTAGGGTCAGCCATGCCAGCACCGCCAGCAGGATCGCGATGCGGAAGGGTCGAACACGCCTCACGGTCTGGAGCATCATGGTCCGGTCTCCCGTTGCAGGATCTTGGCGATCAACGGCGCGCGTACCTTGCCCGCCTCGATCAACTGCTCGCGCATAGCCTCGAGCGAAGCCTCGGGCCAGCTGTCGTACCGCTTGCGCTCCGTCGTCCCGCTGCCGTTGGCCGAGGGTTTCTCCTGCAGCAGCGCGAGCGCCTTGTAGGCGTCGCGCTGGCGGTCGTAGATGTGCGCCAGCAGGTAGATCGAGCCGTGTTGGTCGGTGTTCTCGTCCAGGCTCCGTTCGAGGAGCTGCGCCGCCTGCTCGAGATCTCCGGTGTCCACCATGGCGCGGGCGAGTCGCTGATAGGCCAGGGAGCGGATCCAGTCCGGAGCCTCGATCTCGATCACACGGCTCACCAGATCCCGGGCGCGCGGTTTGAGCCCCACCCGATCGAGATTGATCGACAAGCGCAGCAGGCCCTCACCGGAGTCTGGATGCGCCGCAACCAGCCGTTCCAGGGACTCGATCGCCAGCGAGTACTCGGCATACCTTTCGTAGCTGGTGGCCAGACCGAGGAGCGCCGCGGTGTTGCTCGGATCGTGTGCGAGCGCCCGCTCGTAGAGGCGCCGGCTGTTCGACGGCAGGTTGGCTTCCTGGAGATAGCCGGCCAGGCTGGCCAGGGCACGCGCGGCGACGATTCGCGAACCTTCGGTGCCGCCGCGCTCGGCATAGAGCTCGGCCAGCAGCTCGATTACCGCCCGCGAGTTGGAACCCAGAGAGAAGAGATTGCGCTGACGGTAAGCCCTGTAGAGCTCACCGTGCAGCACCAGCACGGGAATCAGGCATTCGACGTCGCTCTGCGCCAGCTTCTCGGAGACCAGCAGCTGCGCGGCGCGCAGCTGCTGCAGCGAGCCGTCGGTCAGGATGCTCGACTCCAGATCCAGGAGCGCCGACCGCGCCGCGGGCCAGTTTCCCTGCCCGAGCGTGGAGAGCGTGGACCGATACCTTGAGGCAAGCTCGCGGACGCGTTTCTTGTCCTCTCGCCGTTCCGCCCGGCTCATCTCCTTTTCGGTGTCCGGGACAGCGGCGGCCGTGGCCGCGGGCTGGCTGTGCGCGGCACCCTTGTTCAGCTGGCCGCGCAGGTCGGTCCACAGCAGCCCACGGTCTCGGGTGCTCGCCTGGAGGACGACCACCGGCGTCGGCGTGGTCGCCGCTCCGCCGTCGATCTCCACTCGCAGAGCGTAGATGCCGGGCTCGATCGGCGGCGAATCGAAGAACATCTCGAAGGCCTCGAGGTCGCCGCCGGTCGCGGCGCCGAGCCTCTCGAGGCGCATCTGTGTGCCTGCCACGGGCACGCCGCCTTGCAGGAACTGGACTTTCCCCCGGAGGTCTCCGGCCGGCAGGCCATAGCCGAAGAGGTTTGCCTGGGCGGGGCGGCCGGCGACCAACACCGGTCGCACCGCCGGGCTGATCGCCCGCCCGTCGGCCAGGAACGGGTACTGAGCGGCGTGCGCCCACTCGCGCACCGGCAGCCAGACATCACGGGCGGCCGGCGGGGCGAAGATCGGCGGCGGCAGCACGGGCCCCGGTGCCTCGTCGAACGCCGGAACCTCCAGCTCGATCTCACGCAGCGCGGATGCGCCTGATTGGTAGTGCCGGATCGCCAGGCGCAGGTTGTACCGGCCGGGCGGGAGCTCCAGGTGGCCGTAGTACTTCAGGCCGCTCTGCCAGATCGCCTCGCCGAGCTTCTGGACGTCGACGACGAAGACCTCCGCAAGGTATCCGGCGACCCCTTGATCGGCGCCCAGCGCGTAGGCATAGATCTCGACCCGAGCCGTGCTGCTCTGGTTCGACTCGAGAAACGTCGGGCCGTCGATCTCGACAAAAAACGGTACGTGGGCCTTGCCGCCCTCGCCGCGCAGGGGCGTAGCGAGAGCCTCGAAGGCGATGTCGCCGCCCACTTCGCCACGCAGGACGAGGCTCGCGACCTCGGCCGTCAGGCCCCGGAGCTTGTGTGCCTGCAGGACCGGCGAGGTCATGAAGGGATCGATGGTGGGCGCGCCGAGTGCGTCGGCGGTCGAGGAGTCGACCTCCTGCTGTGCGCCCAGCGATCCAGGCGTGGCGAGTACAGCCACCAACACGGCCATGGTCTGCAGGCGCCTCGACCATGGAATCGGCGATCTCTTGGTGCTCATTGGGATCCTGACGAAATCGTCGCCACCCGGGGGTGGCGACGAGAGTGATTCAAAGACCTGGATCTCGATTCTACCGCCCGGAAGACTCAGTGGTCACACCAGAAATCGCGCCGACGTTCAGCTCGAGGTTGACGGTCGAATCGACGTCCGCCAGATGATCGCGGACCCCTATCGAGATCCGTTGTGGGCCGCTCTTCATGTTGAGTTGCAGCGGATAGGCTGCGGTCTGGGTCAAAGCCTCGAGAATTTGCGCGTTCGGAATCTGGATCGGCAGGTCGACCCGGCGAAAGGGCGAGACGCCGCCGCCCTCGTCCCTGGCGATCACGTAGAGCGACACCTGGCCGGTGTGGAATTCCGCCTGGGGTATCAGGAGCAGCTTCCCGAACGGGATCTTGACCAGGACCGAGACGTTGTATTGATCGCCCCGGACCAAAACCTGCTCACCGGGATCGAGCAGAACCTCGAGTTTGTTGTCCTCCAGGTCGTAGTGCAGGGCCGAGAGGGTGAGGTCCTGGAGACGGGCGAGGGGATCTTTCTCCCGGTAGCCCACGAAATGGCGCACCTCGAGGTCCGGACGCTTGACCTTGACTTTGATCTCGTGGAACTCGTCGTCGGCGGCGTGTGGCGGGCTGTAGCCGAGTGAGTAGAAGCTGTCGAAATCCCGCCCCATGCGTTCCAGCAGACCGGCGATGTTGGCGGTGCGGGTGAATGCCAGACCGCCGGTCTTCTCCGCCAGCTGCAGCAGAGAGCCTTCGAGGCTCAAGCTCTCGAGAGCGATCACGTCCTGTGAGTATGCCCCCTGGCCGCTGGCCGTTCCCGAGCCGCCGAACTCGGCCGACACCGAGCCGCCGCGGGACATGCGGCCGCCGTTCGAGAGCGGATAGAAAGCGACCCGATTGGCGCTCGCCGCCGCGCTCAGCCTCTCGAGATGATCCGAGGTGTCGTACTTGGAGGAGCCGACCATCGAGGTGAGCTCGAACAGCACGTCGTTCATCCCGCGCACATCCTGGAGCATGATCCAGTCGCCGTACTTGTTGACCCAGGCCTGGGCCACCGCGTCGGCCGGCCGCAGCGCCAGGCCGTCGGAGACGTAGAGCACCGCTTTGCGGCCCTTCATCCCGGCCAGCGAGTCGGTGAACTGCGCGATCGCATCGGTCGAGGCCCGGACCATCTGGGTGCTGACCTCGGCCAGCTGTACGACGTCGCGCCCGAGTGTCCGCGCCAGGCTCTGGGCGGAGTCGAAGTCCGCGAGCCCGACCTGGATGGGACTTGCGGTGTTGCCCGGATTGGGCGGCAGGTCGGCGTTTTGAATCTGGCGCTGGAGCATGGCCCGCTCGGCACTCAAACGGATACCGCTCCCCGCTTGCTTCTCGAGCCGATCGAGGGTTTGAAGCAGGAGATTCACGTCGTTGGTGAAGCTCTGAGCGACGCGCACGGTGTCGTTGAGCACCACCAGCATCACGCGGTCGCGGGAATCCAGCTGTTCTTCCAGGTAGCTCCGCAGGTTCTTGAACACCGGGTTGCGGTTTTCCGGCCGCATGTTGAGATTGTCGATGAAGACCACCAGGTTGAGCCGCTGGGTCGCGGGAGCCGGTGCCGACTCCGCGCTTTCTCCGGCCAGCACGCTCTGGCGCCCCTCGACCGCGAAAAAGTTGCTCAGCTCCACCAACTTTCCGTCCTCGTAGATCTCGAAATCGTCGCGCGTGAGGCCGGTCGCGGGATTGCCTTCTTTGTCGGTGACCAGCACCTCGACATTGACGACATAGACGTCGACGGTGTCGAAGAAGAGACCGGAATCGCCCTGGGCGTGCAGGGAAACGGCGGCGAGCAAGACCATCAGGGCCGCCGCGACGACAAATACTCTCTTCGGCATGTCTTCCTCCGGCAGAAACGGTGCGGCACACGGGAAGTCGAGTTTTCAGTCCTTCACTGTCAGAGTAGCAGAGCCGCTTTCGAAGGGCGAGAATCTCACCACGCCAGCGCGGCGGCTCATCCCAGTCAGCGTCCTCGACGCCCTGTTGCTATACTGAAACAGACGATGAAACCGAGTCTTCCGGCACTTTCGTTACGTGTGGCGCTCCTGGTCCTCGGGGCCGCGTTGCTGGTCGCGGTGGTCTGCCTGGCGGCGTCCGCCCAGACTGCGTCGACGCCGGTGCCGCGGCGCGACGATCCGGGCCAGGACGGATGGCGGACGGAGGCCTTCCAGAGCGCCGCGGGTGCCCAGCTCCGCCGCATCAAGGACTATCTCGGGCATCCGTCGGACGCATCGAGGACGGGGTTGGGCGAGCTGGTGACGGCGGACTTCGCCGGCGCCGAGTTGCGTCCCACTGACCTGCGCGAGGTCTGGAACAGAGGCTCGATCCGGGTCTCGCGGGCCAGCGCGGCGCAAGACCTTCGGTATCGGGGCGCCGCGGGCCTTGCCGCGGCCCTCGACCGGCTCGTCGGGCCGCTCGCCGACCACGCCGAACCGCGCGTCAAATTCAAGATCGTCCACGTCGACCTGCGGGCGGGCGAGGCTACCACCCGGCAGATTTTCTCGCTCACCGGCCGCACCGCCTCGGGCAGCATCGAGCAGCACGCGACCTGGGAGGCCGAATGGGCGCTCGCTCCGGAGGGCGAGAGTCCCCGGCTGCGGCGCCTGAAGGCCGTCGGCGATTTCGAGGAGAACCGGTTCGACGGCGACACCGGGACGCTGTTCAGCGACCGAACCGCGGGCGTCCTGGGCCACAATGCCTCCTGGGACGATCAGCTGCGGCGCGGCACCTGGTCGTGGCTCGGGGAGATCGAGGCCTCTCTCGGCCCCGACCTCGTCGGCCACACCGGGCTGGCGATCGGCGACGTCGACGGCGATGGGCTGGAGGACCTCTACGCACCCCAGGCCGGTGGTCTGCCCAACCGCCTCTTCCTGCACAAACCCGACGGCACGGCCAGCGACCGATCCGCCTGGGCGGGGGTCGACTGGTTGGATCGCAGCCAGAGCGCGCTGCTGGTGGATCTCGACGACGACGGCGACAAGGATCTGGTGGTCGGCACGTTCTCGGCGCTCCTGCTCATGGAAGGCGACGGCAAGGGCCGCTTCTCTCCGCGCATCGCGTTTCGCCAGGTCAGCTATGCCTATTCGCTGGCTGCGGCGGACTATGACCTGGACGGCGATCTCGATCTCTATGCCAGCCGTTACACACCCCTGCCCGAGGATCCTGGGGCGACGGTCGACGTGGTGCCGAAACCGCTGCCGTACCACGATGCCGAGAACGGCGCGCCGAACTTTCTGCTGCGCAACGACGGCGGCTGGCGTTTCACCGACGCCACGCGCGAGACCGGGCTCGACGCCGACAACCGGCGCTGGAGCTTCGCCGCGTCCTGGGAGGATTTCGACCTCGACGGTGACCCGGACCTCTACGTGGCCAACGACTTCGGCCGCAACTGCCTGTACCGCAACGACCGGGAGAAGGGCGGCCCGCCCCGCTTCGTCAACGTCGCCGCGCGGGCCGGGGTGGAAGACGTCGCTTCCGGCATGTCGGTGTCCTGGGGCGATGCCGACCGCGACGGCCGCATGGACCTCTACGTCGGCAACATGTTTTCCTCCGCCGGCAACCGGATCACCTTCCAGAACGAGTTCCAGCCGGGGATGTCGGCCGAGGACAAGGCCATGGTCCAGCGCCTGGCGCGCGGCAACTCGCTGTTTCTCAACCGCGCCGGCAGCGACGCCGGCGGCGTCACCTTCTCGGACGCCTCGCTCGACGCCGGAGTGACCCTCGGACGCTGGGCCTGGAGCTCGATCTTCGTCGATCTCGACAACGACGGTTGGGAAGATCTGTTCGTTGCCAACGGCTATCTCACGGCACCCGCCGAGGACGACTTGTGAAGCTTCTTCTGGCGACAGGTCGTGTCGCGATCCCCGGCCAGCGCCGAGAGTACCGAATCGGCGGCGGAGTACTTCCGTGCATTCGACACGGTCTACCGACTCCACGAGGAGGGGCGCTCGTTCAGCGGTCGTGAGCGACACTGTGCCTTCCTGAACCCCGCCGGCGCGAGCGAGCGCTTCGCCAACGTCTCGGCCACCTCCGGGCTCGACCTGATCGACGACGGTCGCGCCGCCGCAGCCGTCGACTGGGACCACGATGGCGACCTCGACCTGTGGGTAGCCAACCGCACGGCGCCGCAGCTGCGATTCTTGCGCAACGACCGCCCGCGCGATGATCGGCACCTGGCGGTGCTGCCGGTCGGGCGCACGGTCAACCGCGACGCGGTCGGTGCCCGGGCCGAGCTGCATCTGCGACGCGCCGGCGACGCAGAGTCCGTGCGCCTGGTGCGCAGCCGTCGCGCGGGCAGCGGCTTTCTGGCGCAGTCGAGCAGCTGGCTGCACTTCGGGCTGGAGCCGGGAGCCGAGGTCGATCGCCTGGTCGTCCATTGGCCGGGAGGTGAGAGCGAGACGTTCCATGGCCTGAAAGCCGGAGGCCGCTATCAGCTTCTCCAGGGCAACAGTGGCGAAGGCGCCGAGCGCTGGCAGACTCCCTCGCGCCCGAGCGAGCTGGCCCTCACCGAGCCGCCCGCCGGCCCCGCCCCGACGCCGCGGCGCGCGCTGCTGGTCTCGCGGCCGCCGATTCCCGAGGTGTCCTACCGGAGCTTCGGCGGCGCGACCGTCGACCTGAGCCCGCGCCTCGCCGGACCCACCCTGCTCAACTTCTGGGCCAGCTGGTGCCTGCCCTGCGCCGCCGAGCTGGGAGATCTGGAGAAGCGCTCTGGTGAGCTACGTTCCGCCGGGCTGGAGATTCTGGCGCTCTCCGTCGACGGGCTCGATCCCGAGAAGGGTACCGGCCCCGAGCAGGCCCGGGCGTTCGTCGAACGTCTCGACGCCTCCTTCACCTTCGGTCTGGCGCGGCGGCCGCTGCTCGACAAGCTGCAGCTGCTGCACGACCGCATGTTCTCGCGCCGCATTCCGTTCGCCGTTCCCACCAGCCTGCTGATCGACTCGAACGGGCGCCTGGCGGCGGTTTATCGCGGCCCGATCGACGTCGACACGTTGCTCACCGACGTCCGCAACCTCGGTGCCGCCGTCACCCAGCGCCGCAAGCTGGCGACGCCCTTTCCCGGCCGTTGGTACGCTCAGCCGCAGGCCATGAGCCTGGAGACCGTCGCCAAGCGTTTCGCCGAGGACGGCTTCGAAGAAGACGCGGCCCGCTACCTGCGCCACGCCCTTGCCGAGCAGGGCGAGAGCACCGACCTGCACCTGGCCCTGGGCCAGTTGCTGTTCCGGCAGGGCAAGTTGGCCGAGGCGACGGACGAGTACAAGAAGGTTCTGGCCGCGCGTCCGGACGACGCCGAGGCCAACGCCGTGCTGGCGGATCTGCTCGCGGCCACCGGCAAGGCCGAAGAGGCACTCGCCTACTATGAGCGCTCGCTCGAGCTCAGGCCGTCAGCGGCGACCAGCTTCAACCTTGGCAACGCCTTGCACCTCCTGGGCCGCGTCGACGACGCGATCACCCGGTATCGCTGGACGCTCGAGATCGACGGTGATTTCGCCGACGCCCACAACAACCTGGCCGCCCTGCTGCTCGAGCGCGGCGATCTCGCCGGTGCCATCACCCACCTCGAGCAGACTCTGCGCCTCAAACCCGGCTCGGCCGACGCCCACAACAACCTGGGCGTTCTGCTGCTCCGGCAGGGCCGTTCCGAGGAGGCCGCGGAGCGCTTCGCCCGGGCGCTCGAGATCGATCCCGAGCATGCCGGGGCGAGAGGCAACCTGGACCTCGCGCGGCGCGCCCGCCAATAGACCTGATGGCCCCGGAGGGGCCGAATCGTAGAGCCCGGGGCTGGCGCCGCGGAGCCTCCAGCGACGCGGCGTAAGCCCCGGGTTGGCAGATCCACCTTCGGCCCACCCTGTAAGGGTGGAATAGAGCGCCACCCGGGACGTGATTTCGCCCCTACAGGGCGAGGGATTGTCAGGGCTCATCACCCGGGGCTCACACTGCGTCGCTGCGCTCCTTGCGCCAGCCCCGGGCTTTATTCTCCCGCCCTTTCAGGGCAAGAAGCCCAGGCGCTCGAGCCCAGAAAAAGAAAAGCCCCGATCCGAAGATCGGGGCTTTCCGACGCTAGCCGAGGCTAGCGAGCTGAACGGTTCCTAGAACCGGAAGCCGACCGAGAACCGGAAGGTCCGCGGTTCCTGGAAGTCGTCCGCCTCGTCCGCCTGACCGTAGTCGTCACCGTAGACGTAGTGCACGTCGCGCACCGGCGTCGTGGTGAACGGATTGAAGGGCAGACAGGAGCCCGTCGGCGAAGCCGGGCAGGCTGCACCGTCAGTGGCGTCCGACACGTCGTCGTTCGCGCTCCGCGCGTCGATCGCGTCGTCGTCGAAGAGGTTGATCACCTCCGGCTGGAGGAAGATCTCGAACGACTTGCCCCACATGTTCCAGCGGAACGTGTAGTTGAACGCCACGTCGAAGCGGGTGACGTCACCGGTGTCGAACGCGCCCCGCCCGGTGGGGAAGTAGCTGACGTTCGCCGGCGGCTGTGCGTAACCAGGATTGGTCACGTACGGCCTGGTGTCGACAGCGAAGTCGTCACTGTACGGAGTGCCCGAGAAGAAGTTCCCGAGCAGGCTCACGTTCAAGTTGTGACGCTCGTTGTCGAGGATGTCGTACACCGCCCAGACCCGGAGCTTGTGCTCCTGATCACTGGACAGCGGCCCGACCGGGAAGGCCCAGCTGTTGTCCGAGTACTCGCGGTACTGATTGGGCGACGCGGACACCGGACCCGAACCACCGGTCTCACCGTTGATGTTGCCCTCGCTCTCCGACCAGGTGTAGTTACCGGCCAGGGTGAAGCGATCGGTGAAACGGTAGCGGCTGGAGAACAGCAGACCCGTGTAGTTGCGCTCGAGGACATCGTCGCCGAAGTTACCAATCTCC
The DNA here is from genome assembly GCA_024226315.1 of bacterium. Taxonomy (GTDB): domain Bacteria; phylum Acidobacteriota; class Thermoanaerobaculia; order Multivoradales; family J023; genus JAAELT01. The sequence continues at coordinate 49,971 of JAAELT010000190.1, forward strand.
TGGACGTCGCCGAGAATGTCGCCATTCACGTTGGTGGCGAAGTCGCCGGGCTGGTTCTTCTGGGAGTAGAAGTCCTCCCACTCGCGGAAGACGAGGTCGGCACGCATGAGGCCCTTGCTGCCGAGCCGCTTGGTCACGCCGACGGTGAACTCGGTGGTCGACGGCGACACGAAGCTCTCGCGGATCACGGCGGTGGCGCCCGGGATGCAAGAGTAGAACAGGTTCGGCGGCGAGGTCAGGCCGTTCAGGATGTCGTTGACGTCCTGGGTCCCGCCGGCACCGAAGTACCAGTTGAACAGCGTGTTGAGCGCGGAGTCGGAGCCGACGCACGAGCCCGGGTTGGCGGCGCAGTTGGTGTTTACCGTCGGGCCGCCGTAGGTCGAGAAGAACCCGGCCAGAGCGCCACCCGTGGAGGCACCGTCCGCGACGTTACCGGTGTTGGCCAGCGCTGCCACGTAGGTGCCGTAGCTGGCGTTGATCACCAGGTCGCCGTCGCCCTTGACGTCGTAGGAGAGGCCCAGACGCGGGCTGACCTTGCTGTCGTCCGACACCAGGGCGCCACTCGAGTCCACACCGTCGTTCTCGTCGTAACGCACACCGATGTTGAAGCTCCACTTGTCGTTCAGCTGCCAGCTGTCGTTGGCATAGTAGGAGCGGGTCTCGAAGTCGGTCTCCTGAGCGATGTCGAGGCCGACCGGCGGCCACCACACGATCCAGGTCGCTCCGCCCGAGAACACCGGGAAGATGTTGTTCGAGCCGTCGACGACGATGTCGTCGGCCCACACCTGGAAGTCGCTGCCCGACTGGTGGTTGACCGAGAACCGGATGTCCGAGAAGTTGTCGTAGCCGAACGTGAGGTCATGGCTACCGGCACCTTCGGTGGTCAGGAAGTAGGAACCCTTGACCAGGTAGTCCTCGTTGTTGCGGATCTCCGGCTCGCAGGTGCCGCAGAACGTCGACGACCAGAAGCGCCGGCCGGTGGGCCGGTGGCGGATCAGGGTGCCATCGATCAGGTCCGGGGGTCCGCCGAAACCGGTGGCGATCTCGTAGAACCGCTCCGAGTACTGCGCTTCCAGGAAGAAGCTGGAGGTCAGGATGCCGGTGTAGTTGCCGGTCGTGATGTCCTGCGGATCGAGCCGATCGTTGAGGCTGCGCAGGTCGAGCACGTTGCCGAACGTCGAGCCGGCGCGGGTGCGCTCGATCTCGAGGTAGGAGCCGATCAGGCTGTGGCTCGGGGTCAGGGCGATCGTCGCCTTGGCCTCGAAGCGGGTCTCCTCGTCCGACGTCGGGTAGCTGATGTTGGTCACCAGCAGGGTGTCCTGCGACGATTCCGTGCGGTCGCGGCCGGCGAGGAAGAACCAGATGCGGTCTTTCCAGATCGGGCCGCCGAAGGTGCCTTCGTAGATCTCGTTGCGGTCGTCGACCTGCTCGAAATCCGGATTGAAGATCTTGTCGGTCTTGTCCGAGATCCAATCGTCGTTGTCGACGTTGACCCGGAACGAGCCCGAGAAGTCGTTACCGCCGGACTTGGTGATCACGTTCACAACACCGCCGGTGAAACGGCCGTACTCGGCCGAGACGCCCGCCGTGGTGGTGGTGGTCTCCTGAATCGCGTCCTCGATGAACAGCGGCAGGAACTGGCCGCGGATGTTCTCGTTCACCTCGACGCCGTTGATCAGGTAGAGGTTTTCGTACGAGAAGGAACCGAGGATCGACGGCTCACTGCTCGGCCCGGTGTCGGAGACGCCGGGGGCGAGGTTGACCGCCGACAGCGGCGTACGGTTGATCGGCAGCGATTCGAGCTCGGCGTGGGTGGTGGTCTGTGCCAGCGTGTTGGTCTCGGAGATCGTCTCGACGTTGCTCGTGACGATGATCTCTTCGACGACCTCGGCGATCTGCATCTGGATGTCGGACACCTTGGTCTGGGCGGCCGGAATCACCACGGTGCGGATCTTGGTCGCGAACCCTTCGAGCTCGTAGCTGCACTTGTACTCGCCAGGCGGCATGAAGGCGAGCTTGTAGTCGCCGTTGATGCTGGTCTGGGTCGAGCGCTCACCCTGCAGGTTGGGAGACGTGGCGGTGACGGTCACGCCGGGAAGGCCGGCGCCGGAATCGTCGGTCACGCTGCCCTTGAGGGTACCTGTGGGATTCTGCGCCAGTACCTGAGGTACCAGCAGAACGCTGGCAATCAGGCAGACCCAGAGTACGGTCCATCTGTTGCTTCTCTTCATACGGATAACTCCATTCCGTAGTGCTTCCTCTCTCCTCGTGGAAGCGGTTAACAACTCCTGCTCGCGGGTTGTGGCCCGAAGGCCCCGGGACCGGAGCAGCTCGGTTGACTTTGCAATAGTCGAACTCGTCCTGTGGACGAATGGATCGGATCTTGTCATCAGCGGTTGAGTTTCGGGGACGCTCCCTTTTGCCTGCAAGGCCCGCGCCATCTTCCGTCCATGCTGGCTACTCGTTGCCAAGTCGTTGCCAGTCAGTGACTTAGGTAGATTGCAGACAGCCTTTGAGGAGGAAGTCGAAGTCGTTTGGGAGGCCCGAAATTCTGAATTTTGGATCGGTTTTTTTGAATCGTGAGGGCAGCTCGGCCCTCGATAGGTAGGACCTGATGATCTCGGTACGACAGCTGGTCCCGAGATTCAGGAAGAGGCAGTTTCAACCGTGAAGCGGCGATCTTACACCAAACCGGTGCGTGGGGTCCAGTTTTGGCTGCCGCGGTCGGTTACAATCCTGCGCCCATGAAGAGCGAGAATCCGTCCGGACGAAAGGTCCACGAATCACGGCCGGGCGCCGTCGTGGTGGTCTGTTCGTCGATCTGCCTGCTGCTCGGTTGCCGGCAGGACGCGCCCGGTCCCGGTCGCGCCCTGCCGGCCGAAATCCGCGACGGGCAATCCACCCCCGCCGGCCCAGGCATCTTCGTCGATCGGGCCCGCGAGAGCGGTCTCGACTTCGTCCAGTTCAACGGCATGTCGGGCGACTTCTACATGGCCGAGGTCACGGGCTCGGGCGGCGCTTTCTCCGACTTCGACGGCGACGGCGATCTCGATGTCTACCTCGTGCAGGGCAACCTGCTGGGGCCGGGCAAGACCATTGCCGAAGCCATCTTCCCGCCGCGCTATCCCGTGCCGGTGACCGACCGCCTCTACCGCAACGACCTCGAGAGTGGCGAGCCCCGTTTCACCGACGTCACCGAGGGCAGCGGGCTCACCGCCTCGGACTACGGTATGGGCGTAGCCGCCGGCGACTTCGACAACGACGGCCTCCCCGACCTCTACGTCACCGCCTTCGGCTCGAACCGGATGCTGCGCAACCAGGGCACGGTAGACGGCCAGGTCACTTTCGCCGACGTCACCGAGAGCAGCGGCACGGAGGACGACCGCTGGAGCGTGCCCGCCGTCTTTCTCGACTACGACCGCGACGGCTGGCTCGACCTCTTCGTCGGCAACTACATCGCCGCCGATCTGGTCAACCGGCCGATCTGCAAGGACTTCATCGGCACCCAGGACTACTGCGGCCCGGGGGCCTTCAAGGCCGAGCCCGATCGCTTGTTCCGCAACCGCGGCGGCGGCGTGGACGGCACCGGCGCCGACGGCGCCGCCAGCAATACAATCACCTTCGAAGACGTCACCGAGAAGCTCGGCATACGCTCCGGCTTCGGCGGTGCCCTGGGCTCGGTGGCCGCCGACTTCAACGGCGACGGCCGGCCCGACCTCTACGTCGCCAACGACGGCCAGCCCAACAACCTGTGGATGCAGCAGAGCGACGGCAGCTTCGCCGACGAGGCCCTGCTCTCGGGCTGCTCGGTCAACTCGCGCGGCAAGGCCGAGGCCTCGATGGGGGTCGACGCCGCCGATTTCGACGGCGACGGCGACCTCGACCTGTTCATGACCCACCTGACCGGCGAAACCAACACCCTCTTCGTCAACGACGGCGCCGGCCTGTTCGAGGACCGCACCATCGATGCCGGACTGAGCGCCGCCAGCCGCCCCTTCACCTCCTTCGGCACCGCCTGGCTCGACTACGACAACGACGGCTGGCTCGACCTGCTGATCACCAACGGCGCGGTCAAGAAGATCGAGGCACTCGCCCGGCTGAAGGACCCCTTTCCGGTGCACCAGCCCAACCAGCTCTTCCGCCACACCGGCGAAGCAGGCGGATTCGAGGACACGACCGCCGAGGGCGGCGAGGTCTTCGAGCTCTCCGAGACCAGTCGCGGTGCCGTCTTCGGCGACGTCGACAACGACGGCGATACCGACGTGCTGATCGTCAACAACAACGGCCCCGCGCGCCTGTTGATCAACCGCGTCGGCCACCAGGCCTCGTGGCTGGGCCTGCGTCTCACCTCAGGCTCACCCGCGCGCGACATGCTCGGCGCCCAGGTCGCCGTCGAGCGCGCCGGCCGGCCCACCCTGTGGCGCCGCGTGCGCACCGACGGCAGCTTCGGCTCCTCCAACGATCCACGGGTGATCTTCGGCCTCGGCGACTCAGGCGCCGTCGACCGCGTGCTGGTGCGCTGGCCCGACGGCAGCGAGGAGACGTGGACAGATGTCCCCGCCGGCCGCTACACGACGCTGCGCCAGGGCGAGGGGACTCCGGCGGACTGAACGCCGTGCCAACCCACACGGGCCTTCATTCCCGTGCGGCTAGCCCGGCTTGGCTATGATTGAGATGTCATGGTCAGGCACGCCATCACCATCGCCGCCGCCCTGCTCGTGCTCGCCACGGGCTGCTCGACGCCGGAAGAAACGCCAGAGACGGTCGAGCTGCGCGAGATCCCCGCCCCCGACCTGAGCGGCGCGGAGGAGACGGTGCGCCAGCAGATCGAGGAGAAACAGACCGAGCTCGAGGGTCTGAGCGACGATGCCGAACGTGCCGAAGCCTACGGCGACCTCGGCAGGCTGTACCTCACCTACAGCTTCCTCGACGCGGCGGAGGCCTGCTTCGCCAACGCCCGCGTCCTGTCGGGCGAGGATTTCCGCTGGCTCTATCTGCTTGGGTATCTGTTCGAGATCCAGGGGCGCCTGGAGGAAGCCTCGGACGTGCTGGGACGCGCTCTCGAGCTGGCACCCGAAGACGCGCCATCGCTGATCCGGCTCGGCCGGGTGCGGATCGAGCTCGGGGCCGGCGAAGAGGCACAACCACTGTTCGAGCGCGTGCTCGAACAGAATCCCGACTCGGCGGCGGCGCTCGACGGCCTGGGCAAGGTCGCGGCCGATCGCGGCGATGCCGATCAGGCGGCCCTGCATTTCGAGCGGGCGCTCGAGCTCCAGCCCCGCGCCTCGAGCGTGCACCACGCGCTCGGCCTGGCCTACCGCAAGTTGGGCGATCTGGAGCTGGCCGAGCACCACCTCGGCCGCGGCGGCGAAGCGCCCGTGCAGTTTGCCGACCCCCAGCTCAGCTCGGTGGCCAGCCTCGGCCGCACCGCCGACATCTACCTGGTGCGCGGGGCCCAGGCCTTCAGCGAGAGCCGCTACCAGCAGGCGGCGGACTTCTACCGCCGGGCGCTCGACATCGATCCGACCATCTTCGACGCCCGCAAGGCGCTGGGCTTCAGCCTCGAGAAGATGGGCGACATCGACGGCGCGGTCGAGCAGCTCGAGCAGGGCCTGCAACAGGGCACCTCGGGCGATCCGGAGCAAGACGTCCTGGAGCGCGCCGAGCTGCTGCGCATCCTCGGCGGCCTGCGGGTGCTGCAGGGCCGAGAGGAAGAGGCCCTCGCGACCTTCCAGAAATCTCTCGACCTCGATCCAGAACGCCTCGACACGCGGCTCAAGCTGGCCAATGCCCTGGCCCGGCGGGGCGACTTCGAGCAGGCGATCGGGCACTACGACCAGATCCTGGCCGCCGATCCCGACATCTCTCGGGCGCTCGTCCAGCGGGCCACGGCGCGCATCAACCTCGGCCAGCGCCAACAGGCGATCGCCGATTTCGAGCGAGCGGTCGAGGCCGCCCCCGAGGACCCCGAGCCCCGGCTGCGCTTCGCCGAAGCGCTGGAGCACCTGGGCGATGGTGCCGCGGCGGCCGAGCAGCGAGCGGCGGCGCTGCTCCTGGCGGCCGACGATCCGACTCAGAAAGCCAGGGTTCTGGCGGGCGATGCCGGCAAGCTGGCGCGCGCGGGTGAGCTCACCGAGGCGCTCGAGAAATACTCCGAGGCCGTCGCCGCCGATCCCGGGAACATCGACGCCCGCTACCAGAAGGCCGCGCTGCTGGCTCACTTCGGCCGTTTCGACGAGGCGCTCGGGGACCTCACCCAGGTGCTCGACGCCGCGCCCCACCACGGCCCGGCGCGGCGCGCCGAGGCCACCGCGCTGTTGCTGCAGGGGCGCTACTCGGAAGCGCGCGAGCGGCTCGAAGGCGGCCTCGAGGCCATGCCCCGCAACCGCGAGCTGGCGCACGCCCTGGCGCGGCTGCTGGCCTCCGCCCCCATGGCGACGGTGCGCAACGGCGAAAAAGCGCTGTCGATCGCCACCCGCGTCCACCAGGAGACTCAAGGCGCGTCCAGCGCCGAGACCCTGGCGATGGCCTTTGCCGAGACCGGGCGCTTTCTCGAGGCCCAGCAACTCCAGCGGCAACTGCTGGCCGCCGCCGAGGGCTCCGGCCGATCGCGCATGGCCGACCACTGGCGCCGGCAGCTCCAGGGCTACGAGCAAGCCCGGCCGTGGCGGGTGCAGTCGCCAGACGAGGTGATCGCCGTGATGAGCGGCGGCTAGGAACCTGTCGCGAGCCGAAGATCTGTCAGAATCACGCCAGGAGCCCGGAACGTGAACACCAAGACGATCCTCAACCTTCTCGCCATGCTCTTGCTGGCGTCCTCGTGGCCGGCGCTGGCGCAGATACAACCGCCGGCCGAGCCCACCGCCGAGCAGCTGAAACAGATCGAGCAGGCCATCGGCCAGCTGCGCAAGGCCGCCGAGGCCGCCCCGGAAGACGCCGGCCGGCAGTTCCAGCTCGCCGCGGCGCTGGCGGCGCAGGGCAGTTTCGACGAGGCCGGGCCGGTGTTCGCCAAGGTCGTGAAGCTCGATCCAACCAACAGCGCGGCGCGCCGAGGCGAGATCACCTCGCTGCTGTTTCTCGGCAAGTACGTCGACGCGCGCAAGAAGCTCGAAGAGGGACTGACCGCCCTGCCGCGCGACGGCCAGCTGGCCCACACCCTGGCCCGCCTGTGCGCCACCGCGCCGCTCGAGAAGGTACGGCACGGCGAGCTGGCGCTGCAATTGGCGCTCAAGGTCTTCGACATCAAGAAGACCTACGAGACCGGCGAGACCGTGGCGATGGCCTACGCCGAGCTCGGCCGCTTCGAGGACGCGGTCGCCTTTCAGCGCGAGATGATCGCCAAGGCCGAGAAGTTGGGCGACGCCCCCCGGGCCGAGGCATTGCGCGAACGCCTCCTCACCTACCTGCGCGACGAGCCGTGGCGCGCCGCCTCACCGGCCGAGATCGCCATGGCCACCGAGCCGCCGAAACCCGTGGGCTGACTCCCTCACTCCGCGCAGCACGGCTCGCCGCGCTCGTAGAGCGAGAGGTTGACCCGCAGGCGCTGCGCCAGGGCGGGATCGCTCTCGGTCACCAGCTCGTCGACCAGCTGCTTCTGCCATTTCACCGCCTGGGTGAAATCGCCGGCCTCGGCGTAGGCCATCGCCAGGGTCTCGGCACTCTCGGCCGAGGGCACCTCGTCGAACAACCTGCGCGCCAGCACGATCGCCCTCTGCCCGTCGCGCACCGCGTGGTCGGGCGCGGCGGCGAGATGGCGCGCCAGCACGTCCATCACCCGCATGTCGCCGGGAAAGCGTTTGAGGGCCGCCTCGAGCCGCGTCTTGGCGGCGGCATGCTGGCCGCTCAAGATAAGCGTCGTGGCCTCGGCCAGGCGCGTCTGCAGCTGGTTGGGCTGCAGCTCTGACAGCGCTCCGAAAAAACTCGCTGCCTCTTGCATATGGCCGAGCTGAGCGAGCAGGCTCGCCACGCCGCCCAGCGCCGGCACGAACTCCGGGTCCGCCTCGAGCGCCAGACGGTAGTGGTCGATCGCCTTCTCGTTGTCGTCCTGCTGGCGTAGCAGCGAAGCCAGGCGGAAATGCACCTGGGGCTGCTCCACCAGGCTGAGCTGCAGCTCCGCGGCCTTCCCGTAGCGCTCGATCGCGCCCGCGGCGTCGCCGCTCTTCTCGAGAATCGTGGCCAGGCGCACGTGCACCTCGCTCGACTCGGGCTCGAGCACCGCCAGCATCTCCAGGTTCTGGCGCGCCTCGGTGTCGCGCCCGAGCTCCATCAGCGCCGAGACCCGCTTGAGCGCCACCGTGGTGTTGCGCGGCTGCAGCTCGGTGACCCGGTCGTAGGCCGCGATCGCCTCCTCCAGCTTGCCCTGGCGGGCCAGCGCGTTGCCCAGCTTGACCCGTGCGTCCGCCAGGTCGGGGGCCAGCTCCAGCGCGCGCTCGAACTGCTCGATCGCCTCGGCGTCGCGGCCGTCGTTGACCAGCAGCCCGCCGAGCACGTAGTGGATCCGGCTCTGCTCCTTGGAGCTGGCGTCGGCCTCCTGCTGCAGCGTCAGGCTCTGTTTGAGCTGGTCGATCGAGCCGCGCACGTCGCCGAAATGCGACAGCGCGAAGCCCAGGAACTCCTCGTCGGGGTAGTCGTCGGCGGACCTGGCCAGCGACATCACGATCTCGAAGGCTGTGCCCAGAGCCAGCCGCGCCACCTGGTCGCCGAGCGGATCGTGCACCTTGACGTCGTCCTGGCCGCGCTGGCCCAGGTGCACGCGCGCCTTCTCCATGTCGCCGAGCTTGCGATAGGCCTGGCCCAGCAGGTAGTGGATCACCGTCGCGTCCGGCTGCAGCTCGAGCACCTTCTCGAACATCGGCACCGCCCGCTCGAAGTTGTCGGCGAAGCCCGCCGCCCGGCCCAGGCCGTAGTAGACGGCGGCGTTATCCGGATCCACCGCCCTGGCGCGCTGGAAGCTCTGCCGGGCTTCGTCCCCGCGGCCGAGCTCGAGCAGGGCGTCGCCGAGCCGGATCAGCGTCGTCGGGTCTTCCGGCTTCTCCGTCAGGGCGCGCCGGTAGTCCACGGTCGCCGCCTCGAGGTCGCCTTTGACGTTGCGGATGACGCCCAGGTAATACGTCCAGCGGTAGTCGCCCGGCGCCAGGCTCTGGCTGGTGAGGTAGCACTCCTCGGCGCTGTCGAACAGGCGGTAGGCGTGCATCAGGCGGCCGAGGTGGCCGAAGGCCTCGGAGAGCTCCGTGTCGTCGACGTCGTCACGCCGCGCGAGGTCCTCGAGCGAGCTCTGCGTGGATTCGATCTTTGCGCGCGCCGATTCTTCCATCGCGCTCAGGTCGGGCTTCGGCACCGTGAGCTGGCGCGCGGCGACCCCCTCGGGCATCTCGCGGGTCGCCGCGACCGGAACAGCGACGGTGAGGAAGATCAGGAGAGTGCTGAATAATGTGCTCGCGAAGCGGGTCATGGAACACTCCTTCCGGACCCTTGCTTCAGGGTCGTATATCGATCGATTGCGACGTCCCGCCACTGTTCCACGCTGCCGTCCGGCCAGTGGGCGCGGATCTCCACCGGACCCTTGGCAGCGTCGCCCAGGCCGATCAGCACCCGCGGGTCGTTGGCGGCGGCGAACGAGCCGTCGCTGCGCGCCCGCCGCCACAGCGGGTCTTTGCCCGGCCGGATCAGGGCCACGCGGGTGCCGAGCATGTCGCGCGGTACGTCTTTGCCCAGCAGGCGCAGGCCCACCCAGTGGCGGTCCTGGCCCACGGTGTTGATCAGCAGGCGCGCCGGGCCGTTGTTGTTGACCAGCAGCACGTCGTGGTCGCCGTCGTTGTCGAGGTCGCCCACGGCGACCGACCGGCTGACCTCGGAGAGCTCGAACACCTTGCCGGCCTGTGCAGTCACGTCCTCGAAACCGACCTTGCCTTTCCCCGATACGCCGCGGTTGTGGAACAGCTGGTTGGTCTCGTGGAAAGGATAAGGGTCGCCGGCGTTGGCCAGCTCCTCGATGATCTTGACAGCGCCGTTGGCGATCATCATCTCCAGCCAGCCGTCGTTGTCGTAGTCGAACCAGGCGGAGCCCCAGCTGGTGTGTGACCAGCTCGGCACGCCCAGGCCGGTCTCGATGGTGGCGTCCTCGAACATGCCCTCGCCGTCGTTCAAAAACAGCGTGTTGGTCTCGCGCACCAGGTGGGTCATGAACAGGTCGTCGTCGCCGTCGCCGTCGAAATCGCCGGCGTCGACCCCCATCGAGGCCTCGGCCTTGCCGTTGGCGTTGACCGCCGCGCCGGCCAGCAGCGCCTCGTCGGAGAAGCGCCCGCCCTCGAGCTGGATCCACATCTGGTTGGGCGTCAGGTCGTTGGCGACGTAGAAGTCCACCGCGCCGTCGCCGTTGAAGTCCGCCGTCACCACGCCCAGGCTCTTGCTCGGCTCGCGCAGCATGCCGGCCTTGGCGCTGACGTCTTCGAAAGTGACGGCCTTGTCAGTGCCCCGGCCCCTATTTCGCAGCAGCCGGTCGGGCACACCGGGGTAGGCGGAGGGGCCGCAGTAATCCTGGGCGCCGGTGGCGGTGCGGCAGATCTTGTGCTTGTCGAACGAAAACCGCAGGTAGTTGCCCACGTAGAGATCGAGCCAGCCGTCGCGGTCGAAGTCCACGAACGCCGCCGGCACGCTCCAGCGGTCATCGTCCGCGCGGGCCGCCTTGGTGACGTCGGTGAACGTCCCATCGCCGTTGTTGCGCAGCAGCGAGTTCGAGCCCAGGCGGGTCACGTAGAGGTCTACCCAGCCGTCGTTGTCGTAGTCGCCGGCGGCGATGCCGAAGCCGTAAGCGCCGGGTTTCAGCCCCGCTTCCTCGGTGACGTCGGTGAAGCGCAGGGTGCGCGTGCCGTCTTTCGCCACCTTCAGATCGTTGCGGTAGAGGCGGTCGGTGAGGGGCAGCGGGTGCTTGGGTGGGAAGACCGCCTTGTCGATCGCCTCGTCGCCGAACATGCGGCCCTGCACCAGGTAGGCGTCCAGGTCGCCGTCGTTGTCGTAGTCAAGCAGCGCGCCGCCGCCGCTGTTGATCTCGGCCATGTAGAACCGGCCGGACATGCCGTTGAAGTGCACGAAGTCCAGCCCCGCGCCTTTCAGCTCGGCGAAGATGCCGTCCTCGGCCACGGCGGTGCCCGGCGCGGCCGCGAGGGCGGCGGCGCAGCAGACAGCAGTGGCGCTGAAGACAGTAATGGCGCCGAAGACAGTAATACGGACGTACGCGGGGAGCTTCATCGGGATCGGGGGAACGGTCGTTGGGGCTGCGGGCGGGGAATCGGCGGCTCGGCGGTCCGTCGATCGCCGGAGATGGTACCACAGCCCGAACACGGCGACCCGCGGCCCTGGCACGGCCCGCGGCGGCTCGGCCCCGCGTACATGGCGCCGCCGCGCTGGCCTCCGTCGCCGGAGAGCCCCCACGTTCGCTCCTGAGGGTCAAAAAGAACAATGGGGAATCCCCACGACCGTTCATGAGGGTCAAAAAGAACAATGGGGGATCGACAGTAACGGGCTTTTGGCTCATGTCCGTTACGTGGGGCCGCCGGCGCCCGTCAGTGGGGTCAGAAGGAACAATCCGGGCCGGAATCCAGCTGTTGGGGTCAGAATGGCCAAAGTGAGCGACCTCGTCAGGTGCTCAGCCGTCCTCGCGTTGCTCCCTGGCGTCGGGGATCCGCAGGCCCTCCTCACGCGAACCGGGGTGACGATGGTGACGATGCCATCGTCACCATCATCACCGGTGACGATGACGATGATTTTCGATCGTCATCGTCACCCATCGTCACCTGGGCCGCCGAGTCGCAGATCACGAGGAGTTTCCGACCGTGCCGGTCGGATTGCACTCGAATTTTGCGAAATCAGCGCCTCCGCCGATGGGTGACGATAGGTGACGATGCGTCGACGCGGCCCGGAATCGGGCTCGCGGAGGGCCTGAGGGGCCCAGTTGGTCGCCTTTCGGTGACGATGGATGACGATCTCGTCGCGTTGAACACACTTCGACGGCGATCGATCGCGACTTATTCCTGTTGGTCACACTTCGGTGACGATGGATGACGATCCAATGGAAATGAGTCGACTTCGGACGGCGTCGAAGTGTGCTCAACTGAGGAGGGTGTGGGATTCTGGTCGTCGAAAAGGTCTTGTTTGAGGCCAGGCTCGCGATTCTGAGCGCCGGAACCGCGCCCTCGCCGTGCGCATCCGCGCTTCCGAGCCCGCCGAGAGCAATAACCGATCGTGCGGTCGAAATCCTGTCGGCGCGGCAGCCGCCACTTTGACCGCGCCGAGCTGCCCCGACGAAATTCGAGCGCACTTCGAGATCGCAAGCCCTTTTCACGTCTTACATGGGGTGAAGGCCCGCGCCGCCAGCGGGCGGTACACCCATGGACCTGAAGAGGAGCCGCGACGTGATCTCATCTCGAACCCCCCTTACCGGGCCAGTCCAGGACGATCTGATCCCCGAAGAGCTGGAAGACGAGCTCGAAGTCAAAGTCGAGCTGATCGAGCACGAGGACTACCCCGGCCTGGTGGCCTACCTCGAGCGCATCGTCGACCGCCGGCCGGGCGACGCCTACGCCGTGAAAGACCTCGGCGAGGCCTACGTGATGAACGAAGAGCCGGAGAAGGCGCTCGAGCTGCTGGAGCCGCTGTACCGCGAGGCGCCGCAGTTCGAGGCGGTGCAGTGGGTGATCCTGGATGCGCTGTTCGCCCTGGGGCGGGATGAGGGCGACTTCGAGTGGGTTGAAGTGCCGGCGGTGGTGCGGTTGGATGCCGACGCCTTGGAGGCGTGTTTCGAGGCGCTGACCCGGGAGCGGGCGGTCAATGACGTCGAGGGGCTGTATTGCAGGCTCCTTGGCCGGGGGTACTGCGCATTCTCGGAGGAAAGGCTGTTGGAGGCGTTACGGGACGATCGGAGGTTCTTGGTCGAGGGGTCCGGGTCAGGGGCTTCGGTCCGGCTTCGTCGCGAGGGGGGTGGCCAGTGAGCCAGCCGGCGGGGGGCCACCCCCCTGGTAAGATACGACCACTTCGCTAGCGAGCCACCGATGATTCACCCCATATACCGCATCACTTCAGTCGAAGTCCTGAGGGACTATACGCTCAGAGTCGGCTTCGACGATGGGACGGAGCAGGAGATCGACCTCGAGGCGATTCTCGAGGGGGAGGTCTACGGGCCGCTGCGGGATCAAACGTTGTTTGGGCAAGTTCGCATCGACCCCGAAGTACACACGGTCGTGTGGCCGAATGGAGCGGACTTCGATCCGGCTACGCTGCATGACTGGGCCCAGCATGAATCAGCCATGAAGTCGCTTGCGCGACGCTGGGC
>JAAELT010000191.1 GCA_024226315.1 bacterium
CCAGAGCACCTCCACCGGTCAAGAAGAACCGGCTCTGCCGCTCGAAGAACTCCTCCAGAACGCGCCGTTGGAAGCTATCCAGAGACATGGATGGCGAGGCGTCCCTGCTGCCACCACTCGCCGAGCAGGAACTCCCAGAACGAGCGCCGGCGACCCAGGTGCTTGGCAAGCCTCGGCCACAGCCGCGTCACCTCGTCGGGGGTGGTGAATCTCCATACTTCCCAGTCCCTGGCCTCGCGCAGGATCTTTCCGAGGAGTCGCGCCTTCTCCGGCGCCGACGCCGTGTTCAGACGCCGGCGCAAGTCCCGTACCGTCATCGGCTCGTCCCAGAGAAAGTAGGGCACCGCTTCAGGGTCGTCGAGATCCGTCGACAGCGGGGCGGACCAGCGGTCGGACCCGTTCTTGCAGGCGGGAGTCTGGTCTGTCGCTGGTGCGGATTCGGCCGAGGAACTGGTCGTGTCGGTCATCATCGACTCTCCTAATCTGGCTTTCAGTCTACCTTAGAACGAGGCACGCCGGGATCTCCAGGCCAGCGCCGCCGGCCGGCTCGAGCCGCCCGGGATCGCGGCGACGCGAACGCCGGGCGCACCGGCAAGCGAAGCAGCGAACCGGCCTCCGCAGGCCTCGACCATGATCGGCAACGTCATCCTGATATCGTCTCCATGCCTCTCCATTGAACCTACCGCAACCCGCGGTGCGGCCCTGCCCCAGGCGTTTCGCGTGCCAGGCGTTTCGCGTGGTCGCGCGGTCGCGCCGACAGGCAGCTGTCCGCGGTCTTGATGGCTCGAAAGGTCACCAACAGTCTACCGGCCCGCCTGGAGTTGCTTCTCAACCGGGCAGCGTGAAGCAAAACGTCGAGCCGCGTCCCGCCCCCTCCGACTCGACCCAGATCCGCCCGCCGTGGACCTCGACGATGCGCTTGACCAGGGCGAGCCCGACGCCGGTGCCCTCGACCGCCGGGTCGAGGCGTTCGAAGAGCCCGAAGATCTTGTCGTGGTACTCGGGCTCGATGCCGATGCCGTCGTCGTGGACGAAGAATATGGGGTCGCCGGCGACCGGCTCCGCTCCGTCGCGCCGCCAGCCGATCTCGATCCGTGGCGCCTCGTTCCCGCTCGCGTGCTTGACCGCGTTCTCGACCAGGTTCTGATAGACCTCGATCAGCCGAGCACGGTCGCCCCGGACCGATGGCAGATCGCGCGCCACCTCGACCTTCGCCCCGCGCTCTCGGATCGCTCCGGAGACCAGATCGCAGGCCTCCTCCGCGAGCTCGCGGAGCGCCAACTCCTCGGGCGAGTTGACCAGGCGGCCGATCCGCGACAGCTCGAGCAGCTCTTCCAGGAGCTGACCCATTTTGCCCGCGGCGGCGTGGATGCGCGCGATGTCTCTCTTCGCCCGCTCGTGATCGCCTCGCTCGAGGTCCTGCCCCAGCACCCCCAGGAAGTTGCGGATGGTGATCAGAGGGCTCTTGAGGTCATGGGAAACGGTGTAGGCGTAGCGCTCGAGCTCGGCGTTGCTCGTCTCCAGCTTCCTGATCAAGCGCTGCCGGGCGCGCTCCGCCGCCCGCTGGCGGGCGATGATCCCTTCGAGATGGGCATGCCTGGCCTCCGCCGCCCGCATTCGCCAGCGGTAGGCGCCGAACCCGGCGGCCGCGGCCAGCAGAGCCAGGGCGGCGAGAAAGAGCGGCCGCTGGTAGAAGAACGGCTCGACGCGGTTAGCCGGATCGTCGCCCGGTTCGATCAGCTCGCTGGCCGGCGGCGCAAGCGCGACGCCGGCCAGCGACGGCACGCCCTCCCGGCTGCGGGCGGGAACCGCCAGCAGCAGGCTCGCGAACGCCAGCAGCTCGAGACACGCGCGAAACGAGCGGGAGCGGTTCGGCATCACCTTCGATCATAACGGAGATCCCCCACCATCCCCTGATCCGATCAGGCGCTCGCGACCGCTGCGTGTGCATGCTGACTCAGAGCCGGCTGGAACGTCCTGCTGGGCCATGCTAGCCTCGCCCCCAGATTCTACCCCGGAGATCGGATGCGATTCTTGTTGTGGCTCGCGCGGGCGATCGACCGCCTGAACGAACGGATCGGCCGCTTCGTCGGTTGGCTGACCCTGGCGATGGTGCTGATCGGCACCTACAACACCGTGCTGCGCTACCTGGGCGGCTATTTCGACCGCCAGCTGAGCTCGAACTCCTACATCGAGCTCCAGTGGTACCTGTTCAGCCTGATCTTCCTGCTCGGCGCCTCCTACACCCTGCAGCGCAACGCCCACGTGCGGGTCGACGTGCTCTACGGCCGGCTGAGCGACCGCGGCCGCGCCTGGATCGACCTTGCCGGCACTCTTCTCCTCTTGCTGCCGTTCACCGTCTTCGCCCTGGTCATGTCCTACCCTTCGGTGCGCAACTCGTGGAAGGTGCGCGAGGTGTCGCCGGATCCGGACGGCTTGCTGCGCTATCCGATCAAGGCGGTCGTCCTGGTCGCCTTCGCCCTGCTGGCGATGCAGGGCCTCTCGCTGCTCATCCGGCAGGTTGCGATCCTGCGCGGCCTGGAATCCGCTGACGTCGCCGACGAGGCCCGACCGGAGGTGCTGCTGTGAGCGAGGCGGGCCTCGCCCCGTGGATGTTCGTGGCCGCCTTCGCGCTGATCTTCTCGGGCTACCCGGTGGCCTTCGCGCTGGGCGGCACGGCGTTGCTGTTCGCCGCCATCGGGGTGCAGATGGGGGTTTTCGACTGGCTGCTGCTCTACGCCTTCCCCGAGCGGGTGTTCGGCATCATGTCGAACTACGTGCTCCTCGCCGTGCCGTTCTTCATCTTCATGGGCACCATGCTCGAGAAGTCGAAGCTGGCGGAAGACCTGCTGCGCACCATCGGCAAGCTCTTCGGCCCGCTGCGCGGCGGTCTGGCGCTGGCGGTGGTGTTCGTCGGCGCCCTGCTGGCGGCGGCCACGGGGGTGGTCGGCGCGTCGGTGGTCGCCATGGGCCTGATCTCGCTGCCGGTGATGCGCCGCTATGGCTATTCGACGCAGCTCTCGACCGGTGTGATCGCCGCCGCAGGCACTCTGGGTCAGATCATCCCGCCGAGCGTCGTGCTGGTGGTGCTGGCCGATCAGCTCGGCATTTCGGTGGGCGACCTCTTCGTCGGCGCGCTGATGCCCGGGATCATGCTGGCCGGGCTCTACGCCACCTACGTGGCGGGGGTGGCGGTGTTCAACCCGTCCGCGGCGCCGGCCCTGCCGGCGGAGGAGCGCGACATCCCCTCGGCCGAGCTGTTGCGCCAGGTGGCGCTGGTGATGGTGCCGCCGCTGGTGTTGATCGTGCTCGTCCTCGGCTCGATCTTCGCCGGCGTCGCCACGCCCACCGAGGCCGGCGCGCTGGGCGCCGCGGGGGCCATGCTGCTGGCTCTCTTCCATCGTCGCCTGAGCCTCAAGGCGCTGCGGGCGACCATGGACGAGACCACCAAGCTCACCTCCATGGTCGTCTTCCTGCTCATCGGCTCCACCGCCTTCGCGCTGGTGTTTCGCGGCCTCGGCGGCGACGACTGGATCAAGCACCTGCTGACCAGCCTGCCGGGAGAGGTGGTCGGCTTCCTGATCGTCGCCAACCTGGCGATCTTCATCCTCGGCTTCTTCATCGACTTCTTCGAGATCGCCTTCATCATCATCCCGCTGCTGGCGCCGGCGGCGCTGGACCTGGGAATCCCCATGGTGTGGTTCGGCGTCATGGTCGCCGTCAACCTCCAGACCTCCTTCCTCACCCCGCCCTTCGGCTTCGCGCTGTTCTACCTGCGCGGGGTGACGCCCAGGGAGATCCGCACCGAGCAGATCTACCGCGGCGCCCTGCCGTTCATCGCCATCCAGCTCATCGGACTGGTGCTGATCATTCTCTTCCCGGAGCTGGTGACGGGGTTGCTGGACGACTGAGCCACGAACACCCCGTGCTAGACTGAGCTCATGTCTGCCCTGCCCGAAGACCGGATGACCGTGGCCGAATACCTGGCTTTCGAACGCCAGGCCGAGGAGCGCCACGAGTATCTCGACGGCGAGGTCTTCGCCATGGGCGGCGCGAGCTGGCGGCATGGCTTGGTGGCCGGCAATGCGTTCGCGGCACTGCCTGCCCAGCTGCGCGGGCGCGGCTGCTTCGTTCAGGCCAGCGACCTGCGGGTACGGATTCCCGCGACGGACCTCTTCACCTATCCGGACGTGGTTGTGGTCTGTGGAGAGCCGCGGTTCGACGATGCCGAGCTCGATACGCTGCTCAACCCCACCCTGATCCTCGAGGTGCTCTCCAAGAGCACCGAGGACTACGACCGGGGCCGCAAGTTCGCTCACTACAGGTCCGTCGAGTCCCTGACCGAGTACGTCCTCCTCGCTCAGGACACGGTGCACGTGGAGCGCTTCACCCGCAAGTCCCAGGACCGCTGGGAGCTGTGGGAGACCGACGACGTCGACAGCGATCTCGACTTGCCGGCTATCGGATGCCGGCTCGTCCTGCGCGAGATCTACGAAGCGGTCCTCGACAATCGTCGCCCTGAGTGAGCCCGAGGAGGCTCCTCGCACCGCAAAGTGGATGCCTTGTTGGCATATTTCTGCTTTGCGGGGATAGATCCTCTAGTTGTCGCCGATACATGATGGCGATCGACAGTCGTTCGGGCCTTCTGCAAAATCGGAAGAGGGCGATCGAGGGTCGTTTGGCCTCTTCGGCAGAGACATGGTTGCTGAACGACTCTCGTTCATGTTTGATTGCCATGGCGAATCACGCGATCGAGGGTCGTTCGCGGTGTCTGGAAAGCGTGAACAGGGCAATCGAGGGTCGATCGGAGCTTCGAGGAGAGCCGGGAACGGCGATCGAGGGGCGATCGGGGTCTCCGGGACGGCGCGGGAGTCCGATCGACGGTCGATCGGACTCAGCCGGTGCTCACCAACTCCAGATCGAGCGCCTGCAGGCCGTCTGCTTTCTCCGACGGCTGAAGCTCGAACTCGAAGACGTGCCGGCGGCTCGGGAGGTGCGAAGCGCGCACGTGGGGCGGCAGGTTGGAGTCGTGGAAGAAGGCGGTCTCATATGGCGAGTCGGGGTGGCGAGCGTCGGTGAACCACAGACCCGGGCCGACTTCCTGCAGGAACCGCAGGTAGCCGAAGCCGCGGTCGGCCTCGTGCCAGTAGCACCAGCCGCGCACCCGCGAGCCGATCTCGCCCCATTCCACCCGATCCACCCGATCGGCTCCTGGGGTGTGGCTCATGGGGATGAGACCGGGTATGAGGAAGCCCGAGATGAAGAGGTCGGCTTCCTGGCGTAGGGCGTTCGAGGCGTTGTCCAGGCTCACGATCTCTACCCGGCAGCCGCGGTTCTGGAGCGCCCGCACGACGTTGACGAAGTCGCCGTCGCCCGAGGCGATCAGCACGCGGTTCAGCTTCTCGGATTGCAGCAGGGCATCGACCGCCAGGTCGAGATCGGCATCGGCCTTGCCGAAGCGGTTGCCCGAGTCGTCATGGTACCAGCGGATCTCCTTGACGATCACCTTGTAGCCGTAGTCGCGGAGCTTGGAGTGGAAGCTCTTGGCGCCATCGCGGTAGTTGAAGTCGCGCTTGGCCCGCTCGGCGTCGTAGGTGACGTAGGCGTTGAGACGCACCGGCTCGGCCCAGTCGCGGCAGGCGAACTCGCGCAGCACGTCGTACTGCATGCGCTGTCCGCCGTTGCGGTACATGTTGGCCACGTCGCAGTAGACGCCGACCTTGGCGGTTGATTGAATGATCGACGAGTCCATCACGAGTCTCCGAACGCGAAGCGCGAATACGCCAGCTCGGCGGTGCCGAACCAGCGGTAGGCGTCGCTGCGAGCCTGCTTCCAGGATTGGTAGATCTTGCGGTAGGTGGCGTCGGCGGAGGCGTGCTCCTCGAGCATCTCGAAGGAGGCGTCGCGCGCGGCGCGCATCAGGTCGTCGGAGAACGGCCGCATCTCGACGCCCTCGGCGAGCAGCCGCGCCAGTGCCGCCGGGTTGCGCTGGTCGTAGCGCGCCTGCATGACGGTCGCCGACTCGCTGGCGGCGGTGGCGAAGATCTCCTGATAGGCCACCGGCAGCTCGGCCCAGGCCGCGAGGTTGACGTGGTAGGACAACGACGGACCGGGCTCCCACCAGCCGGGGTAGTAGTAGTACTTGGCGACCTTGTGGAAGCCGAGCTTCTCGTCGTCGTAGGGGCCGACCCACTCGGTGGCGTCGATGGCGCCGCGCTCGAGCGCCGGATAGATCTCGCCACCCGCCAGCAGTTGCACGGTGGCCCCGAGACGATCCATGACCTGCCCGCCGAGCCCGGGGATGCGCATCCGGAGACCCTTGAGGTCGCCTGGACCGTTGATCTCGCGGTTGAACCAGCCGCCCATCTGGGTACCGGTGTTGCCGGCCGGGAAGGTGGTGAGGCCGAAGTCCGCGAACACGCCGCGCATCAGCTCCAACCCGCCGCCCTCGATCAGCCAGGCCGCCTGCTGGCGCGAGGTCATGCCGAAGGGCACGCAGCAGTCGAACGCCAGAGCCTGGTTCTTGCCGATGAAGTAGTAGCTCGCGGTGTGGCCGATCTGGACGGTGCCCTGCTGGGCGGCGTCCATCACCTGCACCGCCGGCACGATTTCGCCGGCGGGGTAGCAGCGGATGCGGAACTTGCCCTCGGACATGGCCTCGACGCGGTCCGCCAGGACCTCGGCGGCGCCGTAGATCGTGTCCAGCGAACGCGGGAAGCTGGATGCCAGCCGCCAGGTGACCGATTTGCGGGTGTGGACCGCCGGACCGGCGGCCGACTCTTCGCCGGCTCCGCCGCCGCAGGCGGAGATCAAGCCGGCTCCGGCCGCGCCCGCCAGGCCTCGCTGCAAGAACTTTCTACGATCCATCGATTCTCCCGACCATCGAGCGTCTCTCATCCTCAGCAGAGCGTGAATAAACCTGGTGTACGACGAGGGGAGGGCGTCCGTTGGCACCGGTGGATCTCGTCCTCCGAACAGAGCGGCGCGTGCGAGCGCAGTGTACAGAAACCAGGGCGGTTTCTCCAGCCCGGGGGCGACCGGAGGCCCGATCCGGCGACGTCTCGAAACGTCGCCGGATCTCCCAGCGATCAGGGCTGAGTGTTCGACCAGCGCGAGGTGTCGCGGGTCTCGAAGCCGTCGGCGAAGATCGCCGGATCGCCCTCGACGTTGATGAACGTGCAGGTGATGGCCTCGCCGAGATCGAGGTCGATCGAGGCTTCGCCGGCGGCCAGGTCCACCGTCGTGCCGCCGTCCGGATCGTCGCAATCGATCGAGGCCAGCGACCAGCCGGCGGGGACCGTCTCGGTCACGGTGTGGGTGCCGAGGTTGAGGTTGTTGAAGGTCCGTCGATCGGGCAGGGTCGGATTGGCGTCGTCGTCGAGCGAGAAGGTGGCCAGGCCGGTGAACGCGACGTCGACCGGATCCTCCGGCTCCGATCTCTTGACGATGGTGATGTTGTGCGCCGGCGCTTCGGGGCCCTGGCGGTCGCAGGCGGTGACCCGTATCTCGCCCTGCGTCGAGCCCGACAGGCCGTCGAGCTGGCCGCCCGGCGCTCCCACGAAGTCGATCTGGTAATCGATGTCGAAGAAGCTGTCGACCACGAAGGTGCCGTCGCCCTGGTCGGTGAGGGTGGTGTGGCCCGGGCTCGGCAAGCCGTTGGCGCTGCCGGCCAGGATGGTCAGCTGGGCGAAGTCGGGATCTCCTGGAGGCAGGTTGCCCGTGAGGTTGACCATTTCGGTGTCGAATTCCTGCACCGGAGCGCCGGGGCTCTGCGGGCCGGTGTCGGTCTGCGTCGTCGCCGGCAGCTGAAGGTTGCGCTGGAATCCGGTCAGGGCGCCGGTGCCGCGCAGCTCGATCTCGAGTGTCGAGCCGAACAGCTCGGTGCCACCGCCCAGGCCGCCGCCGGTGACGCTGCACGGCGTTGTCTCGCAGAAGAACGACCAGTGGCTGGGGTCGAGTTCGATGGTGGTGCCGGCCGGCAGGCCTTCGATGATCATGTGCACCTCGTCGGGGCTCACGTACTCGCCGCCCTCGGGCGGCATCGTGACGGTGCCGAGGCCGTTGTCGTCCTCGACCGAGTCCTGCTTGCCGGCGCGGGCGTTGACCCGCACGATGCTGGTGGTGGAGCCGGAGAGTCCCTCGAGGGCGCCGCCGGGGGCGCCCTGGAAGTCGATCGTGTAGGTGATGTCGAAGAAGCTGTCGACGTTGAAGGTGCCGTCGCCCAAGTCCGTGAGTGTCGTGTGTCCGGGGCTGGGCAGGCCGTTACCGCTGCCGGCGGTGATCGTCAGGCTCGCGAAGTCCGGATCGCCCGGCGGCAGCGTGCCGAGCAGCGAGAACATGTCGGTGGGGAAGGACTGCACCGGATCGCTGGGTGTGCGCGGCCCGGTGTGGGTTACGACCGATCCCGGTACCCGCAGGGTGCGCCGGAAGTTGCCCAGCGCGTTGGTGCCCGCGAGCTGCAGCACCAGGGTCGAGCCGAAGTTCTCCACCTCGCCGCCCAGGCTGCCGCCGGGCTCGCCGCAGCCGGTGGGATCCTCGCACAGGAAGGCGGTATGGCGCGGATCGAGCTCGATCTCGGTGCCCGGCGGCAAGCCGTCGATGATCATGTGGACTTCCTGCGGGCTCAGGTAGTCGCAGCCCGGCGGCGGCAGCTCGACCGTGCCGGTGCCGTCGTCGACCACGACGCAGGGGTCGCTCTCGCCGGCGGCCTCGACCCGGAGGGTGCCGGTGGTCGAACCGCTTGCTTCACCGAGCGCGCCGGCCGGGTTGCCGAAGAAGGTGATCGTATAGGAGACGTCGAAGAAGCTGTCGACCTGGAAGTCGCTGCCCGGAGGCCCGAGCCGGGTCAGCGTCGTCTGGCCGGGGCTGGGCAGGCCGAAGCCGGTGCCGGCTTGGATTTGCAGCTGGGCGAAGTCCGGGTCACCCGGCGGCAGGTCGCCCTGCAGCAGGAACATGTCGGTGGGGAAGGTCTGCACCGGATCGCCGGGGGTGCGCGGCCCGGTGTGGGTTTGAACCGCGACGGGAATCGCCAGGATGCGGTGGAAGCCGTCGAGGTCGCCGGTGCCGTTGAGCTCGAAGATCACCTGCGAGTCGAAGTCCTCCACCTCGCCGCCTGGGAAGGTGCCGCCGGGCACCCCGCATTCCCCCAGCTTGCGGCAGATGAAGTCCTGGTGGATCGGAGCGAGCTCGATGGTGGTGGGCGGCGGCAGGCCGTCGATGATCATGTGCACCTCGGCGCCCGTAAGGTAGGCGCAGCCGGGCGGCGGCAGCACGACCGTGCCGGAGCCGTCGTCCTCGACCACGCAGGGGTCGTCGGGCTGGGCTAGAGCGCCGCCGGCGAGCACCAGGGCTGCCGCCAGATACAGGACCAGAGTCCCACCGATCGGGTTGACGTCGTGCTGGATCATCGCGCACCTCCTTGGTCTGGTGCCATCCTCGAGCCTGATTCCCCTCGTGTAAGCTATCTGCTAAGTTATCACGGTTCGTGCATGAGCCGCAAGGCACGGTCTCGCGCCCTCCGGAGCCGGTGCCCTTGTCGTCAGATCGAGTCCAGGGATCCATCCGACATGTCGTCTTCCCGCGCGTTCGAGTACCGGCACGTCGTCGGCTTCGAAGAGACCAACCTGGTCGGCAACGTCTACTACGTCAACCACCTGCGCTGGCAGGGGCGCTGCCGCGAGCTCTTCCTGCGCCGCCACTGCCCGGGGATCCTCGACGCCTTGAGCCAGGGCCTGGCCCTGGTCACCACCTCCTGCTCGTGCGACTATTTCGCCGAGCTCGCCGCCTTCGACGAGGTGCTGGTGCGCATGCGCCTGGGGGAGATCGTGCAGAACCGCGTCACGATGCGTTTCGAGTACTTCCGCGTCACCGCCGGCGGCGAGGAGCTGGTGGCCCGCGGCGAGCAGCGGATCGCCTGCATGCGGTCCGACGGAGAGCGGAAGGTGGCGACGCCGGTGCCCGAAGAGCTCCGCCAGGCCCTGGCGGAGTTTGCCGCTGAATGAGCCTTGTGTCTGGCCACGGCTCAGCTAAATACCGACGCCGCAAGGGCTTAGGAATTCCTTCAAGTGACGCATGAGCTTTTTCCTGTGGAAAACTCGTGAGCGTTGATCCGGAATGCTCCGGCCGTGCGTGCACACTGATTCTGTAAGCGATTGATTTCAAGCGACTTACCCGTCTGTGCACAATTCCTTGTGCAATCTGGTCCAAGCCCTACAGGTACTAGCCTTCGGCCACTTTTCCACCTGGTTTTCCACAGGGATTTCCGCATCATCTGTGAATCCCGCCCTCGACTTCCGCGACCCGCAGCTGGACGACGATGGGGTAGTGGTTGGTGACCGCGTGCGGATCGTGATCGCGGGGGATCCGCACCTCGACGATGCGCTCGGCGAGGTCGGCGCTGAGCAGCACGTGGTCGATGGCGTCGCGGCCGTTGGTATAGCGCTGCCGGCTCGGCAGCCGCTCCGCGACGTTGACCAGATCGTCACTCGGATCGCCGGGGTCGAGGTCGCGGATCCACTCCAGCACGCGGGTGATCGGCCGATTGCCCGAGCGGTCGAGGGTGCGGCCGTCGAAGTCGTTGAAGTCCCCCCACACCACTACCGAACGGCCGTCACGGGCGAGCTCGCGGGCCATGC
>JAAELT010000192.1 GCA_024226315.1 bacterium
GACTTCCCGGCCCAGCCCCATCGGCCTAGCATCGGTCCGAGCTCCTGGACTGGTCGCGACAAACTACCCGTCGAGGTGGTGTTCTTTGCCGCGACGCGGCATAAACTGGCCATCTAAGCGTGACCTGCTCGCGCGCTTCTGCTCAGGAGGTGAACGATGGCCCATGATGTACAAAGCTCCGGCCGGTTGGTGATCGCCCTGGCGACCGACCGCGATCACCACACCATCTATCGGCTTCGCCACGAGATCTACGCTCGGGAACTGGGGCAGCACGAGGAGAATCCGGACGGCGTGCTCTCTGATCCTCTCGATGCCTTCAGCACCTACATCGTCGCGTCGCGGGACGGTGAAGTCGTCGGCTTCATCAGCGTCACGCCACCGGGCGAGCGGAAGCAGCGCTACTCGATCGAGGACCATCTCTCTCTGACCGACCTGCCCTTCCCGGCCGACGACGGTTTGTACGAGTTTCGGTTGTTGACCGTCGTCGAGCCGTATCGGGGTCGCGGCATCGCGTCGCTTCTGATGTACGCCGCCCTGCGCTGGGTCGAGGGCCGCGGCGGCCGGCGCGTCGTGGCCGTCGGCCGACCCGAGGTCGAAGGCATCTACCTCAAGGCGGGTCTGCAGCCGCTGGTCCGCCGGGTCCGAGCGGGTGTCGTCACTTTCGAGCTGTTGACCGCGACCGTCGAGGCACTCCATCTGCGCGCGGACAGCCAGGTCCGTCTGCTGGCGCGCCTGGCGCGAAGCGCCGAGTGGCGCCTCGACGTGCCCAACCCGGCAGCCTTCAACGCCGCGACCAGTGCCGCCGCGATGGCAGGCTGAGCACAGCGGAGTGCCTGGTCAGTGCCAAGCCAACCACGACTCTGTTCGAGGTGAGGCCGAAGCGGTACACTAGGAGGCCCGGTCTCGACCCGGAGGAGGAGACTCATGAATCGGAGCCCGCGAACCAGATTCGTTTCGACCTGGTGCCTCTGGGCGCTGCTCGCAGTGATCGCCGCGCCCGCCGCCTTCGGCCAGCATTCGGTGGCCCGCGAGTGGAACGAGGAGACGCTGGAAGCGATCCGCAACGACTTCGCGCGGCCGACGGTGCACGCGCGCAACCTCTACCACAGCGCGGCCGCGATGTGGGACGCGTGGGCGGCCTACGACCCCCTGGCCGACACCGTCCTGCACCATGAACGGCTCGACAC
>JAAELT010000193.1 GCA_024226315.1 bacterium
GTGCTGGCGAATGACTCTGACGTGGACGGCGACAGCTTGAGCGTCGAGTCGGTCACCCAGCCCACCAACGGCACGGCGATCAACAACACGACCGACGTGACCTACACACCCGACGCCGATCACTGTGGCATCGACAGCTTTAGCTACGTCATCAGCGACGGCGTGCTGACCGACACCGCTACGGTGGATGTCACCGTCACCTGCGTCAACGACGCCCCGGTGGCCGCCGACGACACCGAGACGACGAACGAGGACACCGCCGTCACAGTGGACGTGCTGGCGAATGACTCTGACGTGGACGGCGACAGCCTGAGCGTCGAGTCGGTCACCCAGCCCACCAATGGCACGGTAATCAACAACACAACCGACGTGACCTACACACCCGACGCCGATCACTGTGGCATCGACAGCTTTAGCTACGTCGTCAGCGACGGCGTGCTGACCGACACCGCTACGGTGGACGTCACCGTCACCTGCGTCAACGACGCCCCGGTGGCCGCCGATGACACAGAGGCGACGAACGAGGACACCGCCGTCACAGTGGACGTATTGGACAACGACACCGACGTGGATGGCGACAGCCTGAGCATCGAATCGGTCACCCAGCCCGCCAACGGCACAGTGACTAACAACACGACCGACGTGACCTACACGCCCGACGCCGACTACTGCGGCAGCGACTCGTTCACCTACACCGCTGCGGACGGAAACGGCGGCGCGGACGTCGCGACAGTGGACGTCACCGTCACCTGCGTCAACGATACGCCGGTGGCAGCCGACGACACAGAGACGACGAACGAGGACACCGCCGTCACAGTGGACGTGCTGGCGAATGACTCTGAAGTGGACGGCGACAGCCTGCGCGTCGAGTCGGTCACCCAGCCAACCAATGGCACGGTAATCAACAACACAACCA